>NZ_JBHTIV010000012.1:0-2677 GCF_042677225.1 Psychroflexus salinarum | reverse complement strand
TTTCTGGACTTTAGGGCTGCCAGCTCTTGTTTATTAGCACTGATGCTTTGTTGCTCTTTGCTAGCTTTATTCTCCTTAGCTTTTCTATAGACTTCTTTATCTCGGTGGCTGATATGGCGAACTTCTGCAAGATGACCCTCCAGGTCCTGCTTAGGTACTTTGAGTTCCAGACTGTCCATAGAAGCATTGGCTTTGACTGGTGCAGAGTCTATAGCCTGGGTATGACCGATCACCATACCTTTATCAATACACATCTGTAAAACTTTGGTAAAGACCTCTTCAAATATCTCTTCTGGAAAAAGCTGACGAGTTCTGCTTATTGTAGAATGCCAGGGCAATTCATCGTCTATATCGTAGTCTATAAAGAACAAAATATCCAAGCGCATACTGCAATGCTCAATCAGTTTCCGATCACTGATAATGTTCTCCAAATAACCCACCAAGCACAACTTAAAAAACACAACAGGATCAATACTTTTTTGACCGCTTGATCCGTAATAAGGCTTGGTTAATTTATACAGATCCTCTAAATCCAAAACCGACTTTAATCTGCGATAAAAATTGTGTTCTGGGACACGTTCACTGAGTAAGAATTGAGTGAACAGTTTCTCTTGATACTCCTTTTTTCCTTGCATTACTAAAGATAATCAATTCCAAACTTTTCAATGCCAATCAATTATATATATTTACAAGAAATTCAGTTGTGCAACAGGCACACAGCATAACATAAATGGCGAGATTTGGTGCTGAAACGAGAGTTTTGTGTATTTTTAGAAATTAAAATTTTAACCGAAAAACTTGTGCATTTTAAGTCGCCACTTATGTTATGCACGGACCGTTGTTGTGGTGCATTTAAAAAAAAATGAGAGAATACCCAAAAACATTTTCTGAGTTAATAAAGAAACATAAGTTAATTAATATGGAATTGACCTATGATGAATTTATTTACAAGGCACAGAATGATATAATTTTCCGAAATGATTTCGCTTTTGTGTCGCTTTTTTTTGATTTACAAATGCTCGATAAAGAAAATACGGAATTTGGAATTAACTCACCTTTAGAATCAATATTTAAAGAATCTGTTATAGCAAAAAAATGGAATGAATTTAGAAAACTAGCCAATCTAAATATTCCAGATCTAGGGCGAAAAAGCAACAAACACTTCATTCATTTTTTAATTATAGTGATAGTATCAATAGTTGGTTTATATTTTATTTTCTCGAACAAAGACTTATCGTTTTTCACAATGCTACATCCTGAAATTCTTAATATCGGTTTTATTGCTATCATAATAATAATTTTGGGGTTAGACTATCTTGTAAAGAAAATCTGGCCTAATGATGAAAAATATGAAATACCGTATTATCTAAATAGTGAGAATGTTAGAGGATTTATCACAAAAGTTTTAACCTACAACCGAACTAATATAAAAAATAATTTTGCTGAATTATATCAGCAGAGATTTAAACAATTTAACAATGAAAAAACGCACCACAACATCTAGTATAGCCAATAGCTTTCATGTGCTAAACCGAAAGTTTCTGTATATTTAGAAACGTAAAAGATAAACTGAAAATTAAGCTAGTATTTGCACGCTACTGGCCATACTAGAGAACCGTTGTGCAACATTTAAAACGAAATGAGAACTGTATTTAAAGTATTTCTGTTTATACCATTTGTAATAATTTATTCTTGCTCGAATGAAGATAAAACTTCTAATAAAGGAACAAAAAATGAAAGTTCTGAGTTAACTGTTGATAAAGCAAGACAAGAAGAAATCATAAATGAACATTTAAAAAACGGTGCTTGGAAATATCAACTATATTCTCAGGAATATCAGTCTGAAATTGATAAAGGATTAGCTAAAGACTCTACTATCGCATATTTATGGCAACAAAAATCAATGCCTTTACTTAAAAAAAGAAAATATGAAATAGGTATTGAATATCTCGATAAAGCAGTTAAATATGATAGAATAAAATGGCAGGATTATAGAGCTTTTATTAAATGTATTTTTGCAAAAACTTATAGAGAAGCAATCTTGGATTTTGAAGATTACAAAGATAGATTTGGCTATGGATTTGTAATGGATCATTCATTTGACTTTTATATTGGATTATCATATTTACAACTAAATGAATTCGAGAAAGCAGACGAAATATTTCAAAAAGATTACAAATATCAATTAAAAGAGAATGGAAAGGATTGGATACATCATCTAGACTTGTTTTATTATGGTATCACAAAATATGAATTAAAAGAATACCAAAAGGCTGTAGAATTTTTTGACTTAGCCTTAGAAATATATCCTAATTTTTCAGAAGTTCAGTTGTATAAAGCTGTAACTTTAAGAAAATTAGGAAAAAATAATGAAGCGAAAAAATATGATGTTTTAGCTGAAATGAATGGGCGTAAAGGAAATACAATTAATGAAGCAAATTCTATATACGAATTGTATCCTTATCAATGGACTTGGGATTAAAAACGTTGCACAACAGCGCATTCTATGAAAAGCAATCGTCCTGATCTTAGTTCAAATTTATAATATTTTTCTTTTAGCCCTATCTCATTTATTACTAATTTTTAAATCACGTTTTATAAGGTTTGAAGCTTGCTTCATAGCTTATAAAATGTAATAATAATAACTTGCTCCGCATCCTATGTGTGGTCAATAGAT
>NZ_JBHTIV010000011.1:0-5110 GCF_042677225.1 Psychroflexus salinarum | reverse complement strand
ACAAAATAATACATATTGTTTTTGCACTTATAAAAAATCAAACTTTGTATCAAAATCGTTTGGTTACGTCATAGAAATCGAAGTGACATTCCTCTCGATACACACAGGCTTAGGGCGCGTACTCGAAGTGACATTAAAGTTTAAAATTAAAATCTATAAAATAAACGGCCTACTTTTATGGATGTTGGTTAATTATGAGTCGTAATTTGGTGGCTGAGCCCGCCTAAGGCGGATGTATCGAAGCTACCATCAGTTATCGGTGACTAGTGATTTGTTGGCTGAGGTAATGTCAGGTCGAGTGGATTTTGCTTTTGATAAAAGTAAAATTTGTATCGAGACCTCACTAAAGCTCTTCGTATTAAACCACTTCTCGATACATCCGCTAAAAAAAAAGCGGACACTCGAAGTGACATTAAAGTTTAAAATTAAAATCTATTAAAAAAAACGGCCTACTTTTATGGATGTTGGTTAATTATGAGTCGTAATTTGGTGGCTGAGCCCGCCTAAGGCGGATGTATCGAAGCTACCATCAGTTATCTGTTTTCGGTTTTTCGGTGTTTAGTGATTAGTGAATCGTGAGTTGGTGTACTGGCGGGATTAGGGATTAAAAACTTTGAAAGAAGTCAAGGTGGCAACGCTGTCAGGTCGAGTGGATTTTGCTTTTGATAAAAAGTAAAATTTGTATCGAGACTTCATTAAAGCTCTTCGTATTAAACCACCTCTCGATACATCCGCTAAAAAAAAAGCGGACACTCGAGGTGACATTGCGAGACCTGGAAAAAGTTCTTCGTAAAAAACTTCTCGATACACGCGCAGAAAAAAGCGCGTATTCGAGGTGACATCAGAGTTTTAAATTAAAATCTATAAAATAAACGGCCTACTTTTTATGGATGTTGATTAATTATGAGTCGTGAGTTGGTGGCTGAGTGTCCGCCTCTGGCGGATGTATCGAAGCTACCATCAGTTATCTGTTTTCGGTTTTTCGGTGATTAGTGAATAGTGAGTAGTGATTTGTTAACTTAGGAAATGTCAGGTCGAGTGGATTTTGCTTTTGAGAAAAAGTAAAATTTGTATCGAGACCTCATTAAAGCTCTTCGTTTTAAACCACTTCTCGATACACGCGCTGAAAAAAAAGGGCGTACTCGAAGTGACATTAAAGTTTAAAATTAAAATCTATTAAAAAAACCTACTTTTTATGGATGTTGGTTAATTATGAGTCGTGAGTTGGTGGCTGAGTATCTGCCTAAGGCGGATGTATCGAAGCTACCATCAGTTATCGGTGACTAGTGATTTGTTAACTGAGGAAATGTCAGGTCGAGTGGATTTTGCTTTTGAGAAAAAGTAAAATTTGTATCGAGACCTCATTAAAGCTCTTCGTATTAAACCACCTCTCGATACATCCGCTAAAAAAAAGCGGACACTCGAGGAGACATTGCGAGGCCTCATTTAAGGTTTCAGCATCTTGATTATTTTTAACCTTAGGCTTTTGCTCTGCTCCCCCGAAATCATCTTTCTATAGTCCTCTGTGAGGTCTTTGTGCTTTAATTTCCAGTCAGGGGCGCTAGCCCTACTATCTTTATAAAAAACATGTGAAAGAGCAAAGAAGGGGTGTAACCCTGACATTTCCATGTGAGCTGGAGTCAACTTACTTATAAATTCATGGGCTATAGCCTCCAAACTATCTCATTGATATGCATTAAACGAAAATTAAAAAACTAATACTGAATAAAGAATATCGAATATCTAATAAAAAATTTGGATACGGGATAAAGCTGTAATGCTAAGAGGTTTGATATGGATACTATTTTAATTTGAATAGGGTGGAGGTCTCTCGATACACCCCGACGAAATATGTCGGTACACTCGACCTGACAGAGGATTCAAGACTTATTTCTATTTCCTAACACCTAACACAAAATACTGAATATCGAATAAAGAATTTTAAATTCGACAACCGACAACCGACAACCGACAACCGACAACCAAGTACTACCTAGTCAACGGCTTTCGCCCCGTCAGCTATAAACCTGTAGTTCAGTTCCGGCTCTGTGATTTTAGCGATGTCAGCTTCACTTTTGCCAGCATCTTCGGCATAATGCCTTAGGGTTTCGACATCGGTTTGTTCGATGAAGGCTACACCACTGACCAGCATTTGATGTCCCTGACTGTCTTTAGGCACGAAGAAGCCGTAATCTTTAAAAGTCACATGTGCATTTTGGTCTTCCGGTAGCTCAAGCTTCATCCAGCAGCCTTTTTTAGCGCAAACGCTCTGAACTTCAGATTGAAATTGAACTTGGAGCGTATCTCCGAGCTTGAGGTCTTTGTAAACCGCCAGCATTTCAGAGTCTGATTTAATTTCAGCGGATTCAAATTCTTCACCAAATTGGCTGTCAGTTTCAATACTTAAGTCTTTTTCCTCCAAAGGATTTTCTGAAGTGGTTTCAGTTTCTGGTTTTTCTTGCTTTGAATCATTTGTCCCGCAAGCGATAAACATTAATAAGATTGGTAATAAAAGAAGCTTTTTCATGATAATAATTAAAAATTTATAATAAGAATAACATCAAAGTTAGGAATCTTCCTGATTTAACCTTATTAAATTTTAGTACATTTACAAAAATTTATTACCGATGAATAGCACCGATATAAAACTTGATATTACTAAAGTTGAAAACTCTAGAATAGACCAGGTAGATTTTGATAATCTAAAATTTGGAAAAATAAATGCAGACCATATGATGTACTGCGACTACATCGATGGCGAATGGCAAACCCCTAAGATTGTGCCTTACGGCCCAATGGAAATAGAGCCTTCTGCTAAAGTCTTTCACTATGGTCAGGCGGTCTTTGAAGGGATGAAAGCTTTTAAAGACGAAGACGATCAGGTTTGGTTATTTAGACCAGAGCAAAATTTTGAGCGTATCAACAAGTCATCCAAGCGTCTTGCTATTCCAGAATTTCCAAAAGATTATTTTTTTAATTCATTAAAGACTTTACTAGAGCTGGATAAAGACTGGGTTAAAAAGGGAGGCGGAAATTCTCTTTACATCAGACCCTTTGTGATTGCTACCGAAAACGGAGTTTCAGCATCAGAGTCAGATCAGTACAGATTTATGATAATCACTTGCCCGGCGCAAGCTTACTATAACAAACCTATTAAAGTGATTTTTGCACAGGAATTCAGTAGAGCTGCCGATGGTGGTGTAGGCTATGCAAAAGCTGCAGGTAACTACGGCGCACAGTTTTACCCAACCAAATTGGCTAAAGCTAAAGGGCTTGACCAGATTATCTGGACAGATGCGAGTTCACATGAATATCTTGAGGAAGCAGGAACGATGAATATTTTCTTCAGAGTTGGAGATAAACTTTTGACAGCACCAACAAACGACCGAATTCTGGACGGGATCACTCGTAAGAGTATAATCCAGTTAGCTAAAGATAACAATGTTGAGGTTGTGGTCGAAAAAGTATCGGTTAAAGAAATCGTGAAAGCTGCCAAAAACGGTGAGCTTAAAGAAATCTTTGGAGCAGGAACCGCTGCAACCGTAGTGAGAGTTGAAGGATTTGAATATGATGGAGAATATTACGACTTGCCTACTATCGACGAGCCTTACGGTACCTTTTTCAAAAAGTCCTTACAGGATATTCAGTACAACAGAGTCGAAGATCCACACGGCTGGAAGATGAAAGCGTTTTAATTAGTGACTAGTCCTTACTCTAATCAACTAATACCTAATACCTATCAAAGCCCAATGAATTTATTTCATTGGGCTTTTTGTTGTCAGTTCGAGCCTGCCTGCGTTCACTTGAAAGGCAGGCTCAAAGTAAAACTAATAGTATCATGCTGAATTTATTTCAGCATCTCCAGCATCTTGGGTCTAGACCCTGAAATAAATTGTGGGTGACAACGCTGTCAGGTCGAGTGTCCGCCTAAGGCGGATGTATCGAGACCTTGTTAAAGCTCTTCGTATAAAATCACCTCTCGATACATCCGCTAAAAAAAAAGCGGACACTCGAGGAGACATTGCGAGATCTTATTAAAGCTCTTCGTATTAACCCACTTCTCGATACACGCGCAAAAAAAAGCGCGCAATCGAAGTGACATTCCTCTCAATACATGCGGTTAAGGCGCGCACCTTTCTGCGTTTCTTGAAAGATAGGCTCGAAGTAAAACTAATAGTGTCATGCTGAATTTATTTCAGCATCTCCAACATCCTGAGTCTAGACCCTGAAACGAATTCAGGGTGACAACGCTGTATGGTCGGGTAAGCCATATTCCTAGCTAGGACAGATATCTCAGAATTGCTGTATATTGCTTGTTGATGGCCTACATAATTTCCAATTCTTAGGCTTGTCAAAACCCAAAATCAAAAGCTTGTAAGCAGAACAGAAAATCTTTAATCCTCAAAGCTATTTCAAGTATGGCTTAAGTATAGCTTAAGTATTGAGAGTGTATTAAAACTGAAAGAAAGTCAAGATAGCTCAAGTTAGAATCTGAAAACTGAATTTTGGCCATTCCGATAGTTCTGCTGAGACAAATTGATGAATAGTCTAACTAGCAACAAAAGACTCAATAGACGACAGGAACTCAAGTGGCTGAGCCTGCCTGATTTGCTGCTTGAGCTACGCAGATGAAGCGACGATAGGAAAATCGAATTAAAGTGAAGGCAGTTGTCAGCTGTCAGTTCGAGCCCTCCTGAGGCGGGCAGATGTTAGTTTTGAGTTGAAATACCAAAGGTGTAGTTTAGTAAGCTTTAATTCATGATTCAGATTCCAGGGCGCTGCCCCTTCATTTCATCTCGATGTATTTTTGTTATTAAGATATGTGGTCGCTGCCCCCAAAATCATCTTTCTATAGTCCTCTGTGAGGTCTTTGTGCTTTAATTTTCAGTCAGGGGCGCTAGCCCTGCTATCTTCATAAAAAAGCACGTGAAAGAAAAAAAGAAGGGGTGTAACCCTGACATCTTAATTTTAAACCCTGAAGCGAATTTAGGGTAACAACGCTGTCAGGTCGAGTGGATTTTGCTTTTGAGAAAAAGTAAAATTTGTATCGAGACCTTGTTAAAGCTCCATCGTATAAAATCACCTCTCGATACATCCGCTAAAAAAAAAA
>NZ_JBHTIV010000010.1:0-299740 GCF_042677225.1 Psychroflexus salinarum | reverse complement strand
AAAAGATCTAAATCGAAGTATAAGTTGCGAACTTAGAGTGCTTTGGTAGTGTATCTTTTCCGTTTTTAATTTAATCATTTTATAAAAAACGAATCTAAAGGAGTGTCCGCCTCAGGCGGATGTATCGAGAAGTTTGTCTAAAAGCAAATAACTAACCTGTATTAACTTCCGAAGAAAACAGGCCTGAAAATAAATTTTTGGCTGAATTTATCCTGTTGCGCAAATTCTTTTTTAAATTACAATGTATTGAATATGAGCATAATGAATAAAAAAACACTCTTGCTAATTGTAGGGTTCGTGATTTTTTGGAACTCAGGATTTGTAGGTGCTGAATTTGGGCTGCCGTATGCGAATATTTATACCCAGCTGTTTTGGAGGTATTTGGGATTAACGCTCTTACTTCTTGTGTATTTGAACTTAAGAGGGCACTTTAAGTGGGTAACCTGGGAACAAGCCAGACCTCATTTGTTGGTTGGAGTTTTGGCTCATGGCGTATGGCTTACCTGTTCACTTGTGGCCATAGCAGAAGGTGTGCCCGCCGGAATCGTAGCCCTCATAATTTCATTACAGCCTTTGGCTACAGGTGCGCTATCTGGCTGGGTCACCGGAGAACACACCTCAACTCAACAATGGATTGGTTTAGTCATAGGATTTCTGGGAGTTGGGCTTAGCGTTGCCTTTAGGGTCGATTTAGAAAGTTCTACGCCTGCCTGGAGTTATTTCATTCCCCTGGGATCTGTCATCGCCATAACCATAGCCAGCTTGTATCAGCGTCACATGGAATTGAATAAAAGTATTAAAAGATTACCCTCTCTTTTATCACTGTTCTATCAAAGTCTGGGTACGATGGTAGTTTTATTCTTTCCGGCAGTAGTTATCGAAAGTTTAGCTACGCAATGGACAACTGAATTTATTTTAACTGAAGTCTGGCTGATACTCGCCGTTTCACTTCTGGCGTACGCGTTCATGTGGAAACTTATTGAACGGATGAGCGCTACCAAAGTGGCGAGTTTATTTTATCTCGGACCGCCAGTCACTATGTTTATGGCCTGGCTCATGTTTGGAGACCAGGTATTCATATCGGATATCCTGGGACTTATCGTTATTGTAAATGGCTTACTCATCACAGAAGTAAACATCAAAAAACAGCTTGCTAAGCTTAAAAAGTCAGAATAAATTTATGTTTATTACTGAACTTGTTTTTATGAAACAGCAGGACTGAAAAGAAATGAATAAGGCAGAAAGATTTATCAGACAACAAGTCACTTTGATGTCAATCAGTTGAACTATCTAAAAAAAGTGGTTTTATCTCGAGATTTACTCAGATTTTAAAATCATACTTCTGCAGTCCAGATTTTTATCCATTCTTGAATTTATCGACAAGCAATCCTTGGCTTTTTAATCTTATCTTCTGTAAATCTCAAGAACATGTCAGATATGCTTTAAGTATAGCTTAAGTATAGCTTAAGTATAGCTAATGTATTAAAACCTTAATCGTTTAAGACTTGATTAGTGACAGGTTAAAAAAATCAATCTGAATTTAGTTAGTCTTATTCATGCTTTTAGAATAAAATTAGAAGACATTTCAATTCATCTTAAGCCAATAACGTAAATACATCCCAAAAGGATTTATCAGGCAGACGATTCATAAACCACCTTCCAGTCAAAGTTATGCAGGCAGACTTAATCACCGGCTGAAACTTATTCAGCAAGATACTGATTGGTGAAAATAGTCTGTTTTTTTAAGCGTTTGGTTTCATCTTCTGTAATCAGATCATTTGCGGCCAGCCAGCTGATAAAAGAAGTCCATCGCTCACCTTTCATCTGTCCCCATTTCTTGTCGGCAGTCAGGTAATATTTACCGATGTAACGCTGACTCTCCTTTAAAAATTCTAAATCTTTATCCTGGACGTGAGGCAAAAGCAGCCGTGAAGCTTCTTCAGGGTTTTCGGCAGCCCACCTGTAAGCTTTGGCAGTAGCGGCTAAAAAACCAGTCATGGCTTTTGGTTTATTTTCGAAATGGTCTGGATGACTGAGTAAAACTGGTGAATAGCCATAGGGAATATCGTAATCCTCCAAGTGAAATGTATTGAGTTCTACTCCTTTTCTCTGAGCTTCTATGCCTTCCCAGGGCATAAATACCCAGGTTGCATCGGCTTCTCCTTTAAGTAAGGTGTCCCAAATACCCAGTTTCTCTGGAGTAATTTTGATGTGTTTGCCTTCTCCTCCATCTTTTTTGATCGCCTCTGAGATGATCGTATCTTCAAAACGAGCATCATAAGAGGCATACCTCTTCCCATCCAGATCTTTCATCTGATTGATGCCTGAGCTTTTGAGAGTCACAATGGCACTAGTATCTTCCTGAAGAATAGCTGCTATGGCGGTTAAATTAGGTTTATTGGGTAAGGTGTGATAGCTGATGACAGACTCCGAAGGCGCAATAGCAAAATCAACCTCTTTATTGGCCAGTAATCCCGCTGGAGTGGATTTGTAATTATCAATTTGCGGAGACCGCAAGTCCACTTCAAGTCCTTCGTCTGAATAAAATCCTTTTTCTAGAGCTACAAAAAAGCCAGTATGAATAGTGTTGGGCGTCCAGTCCAGAGCCAGTGTTAGTTTTTCCATAAATATATTTTTATATCCATTATTACTACGCTTGCATTACCAAGATCAGTTTTAAGAGTATGTTCTCAGCCTGTTTATATGAGGCACCCCTTTAATGAATTTCAAATGTATTTAGGATAACGATGAAATGCAAGGAAAAGCAAGGTGAATCCCTAAACATCTCACCTTCAAATTAGTAGATTCAGGAATCCTTCAACTGCTTTTTATAATAAGAAATTTGATCCTGAAGTTCATCTGGAAGACTTGGATTTTGAATATCGGTATAGGTTTCCATACGTTCTTTTATAGCTTTAGTAACTAGTAATCGCGCATGATGTTTTGAATCTGCTGGAACAATATACCAGGGTGCATGTTCTTTGGAAGTGGCAGAAATCGCTTCTTCGTAATAGTGTGTGTACTCATCCCAAAGCTCACGATCTTTCAAATCCTCTGGTGAAAACTTCCAGTTTTTACTTGGTTTATTTAGCCTCCTCAAGAGTCTGTTTTTTTGTTCGCCTTTGGAAATATGAAGGAAAAACTTAAAAACAATACAACCGTTTTGATGAATAGTCTTTTCGAAATTATTGATTTGTTCCAGCCTTTGTTCCCAAAAGGCAGGTGTGATGTCTTCTAATGAATTGATATGTGGAATCTTTTCATTCAGAACTATTTCTGGTTTGACTCTGGAAATAAGAACGTTTTCGTAATGCGATCGATTAAACACAGCATACTTGCCTCTGGCTGGTAAAGCTCTGTAATGCCTCCATAGAAAATCATGCTGCAACTCTCTTTCTGAAGGCTTTTTAAAGCTATAAGAAATCACTCCTCGTACATTGAAGTCTTTGAACACTTCCCGTATCAGGCTGTCCTTTCCCGAAGTATCCATTCCCTGAATACAAATTAGCACTGAGTATTTCCCGTGTGCATAAAGTGTATTTTGCATCTCCCCGAGTTCTCTCCTCTCCTTTCTTAGTTGCTTTTTTAGAGACTTATTGCTGAATTTGTGATCGAGTTCAGTTGGAAAATCACTTAGTTTTATTTTGCCTTCTACTGTTAAATTTGGAAATTCCATATGACTGATTTAAGTGATTGAAGCTTATTAGTTTAGAAAAAATATAAAGCAAAATAAGGAAATGAATGGAAACAACTTGAATTTAAGTTTATTTATAGTGTTTTGTGCTTCTATAACTTTAACTACCTGCGGTACTGGCAAAGTCAGCTAATTTAATAAAAGCAAGGTTACAACATAGTGAGCCTGGTCGAAATGCATGGAAGCCAACCATTTCAATAGCTTTACTTATCCAAGTTGATATATTCTGGTTGAGAAATTAATTTAAATCAGTGTAGTCAAATTTATATACCAGGCATGAAGACAAGTTAAAGCTAAAAGTCCCTGAACAAAATTCAACCTTATTTACTTTTATTTTGGTCTTTGTTATTTACCTTAAACCCTAATGCATCCAGTTTTTCTCTTTTTTTCCTCCAAAGCTCCTTTGCGTATTTTTGCATATTGGTAACTTTATCTTTCTCGTCGACTATTTCTAGACCTAAAATTGATTCTATAATATCTTCCATAGTAACAATTCCATCCATCCCTCCGTATTCATCAACAATAAGGGCAATGTGTTCTCGGTTTTCTAAAAGTTTCTCCCATAAGGTAAAAAGTGGCATTGAGCCCGAAACAGTTGTAATATCGCGTCTAAGGTCTTTAAGTTGTAATTGATGTTCACCTTCTGCAAGCTTTTCCAGAAGTTCCTGACGAAATACGTAGCCTGTAATATTATCTTCACTTATAGAATATATAGGTAATCTCGAAAACTTGTTGTATTTCTGTTTGTTTAAAAACTCTTTTAAAGTAGTAAGTTCATCTTCTGCTATCACTACGACTCTGGGAGTCATAATTTGTTTAACCATTATGTTTTTGAGTCTCAAAATGTTTTGAATCATTTTGTTTTCCTTTTCAGTGAACAAGCCTTCTTTATTTCCAATACTTGCCAAAGCTGCAATCTCTTCTCTACTTGTCGAATTTTCATCCTTATTACTGGACAACATATTGGTAATTACTGAAGATAAGATCACTAAGGGGTATGTTAAAAAAATCATCACCTTAAGAATGTGATATGAAACCTTAGTTAATCTTTTCCAATACCTGGCTCCTAGAGTTTTAGGTATTATTTCTGTAACTACCAAAATAAGAAGAGTAAGAATAGCTGAAACCACTCCAAAGTAAGTTTCACCGAATACTTTTACTGCCTGTGCGCCTACACCTGCAGCTCCAATGGTATGAGCAACGGTATTTAAAGATAGGATGGCAGATAAAGGTTTATCTATCTCGCTTTTATATTTTAAAAACGAATTGGCCCAGAGGTGCCCATTTTCTTTTTTTACTATCAGAAAAGATTGATTTGTAGAAAGTAAAACCGATTCCATTATAGAACACAAAAAGGACACAAAAAGAGCCAAAAATAAATAGGCAAAGAGTAAAAACATCTTTTTTTTGTCAAAAATAAGAAATGACAAAGGCTTTACTGCCAAAGTTTTGTTATCCCAAGCAAAAAAATCTAATTCTAGTTTCAGAAGTTGTGCATTTATATTGAGCACTATTAATATGACGCCTCAGCTATTAAATTACAAGTCTTCTTAGAAAGCTTTAAATGAATTTAAACTTCAGATCGTTTAATGACCAAAATTGAACTCATGGTTGCGCCTACCTTTACAACCTATGTCACAAAACTAAAGCTCCATGTCCAAAACTCTTCAACTTATGTCTCTCCGCTTCAGAATCACCAAAAACTACTCCACCAAAACATCTGAAATTCTGATCGACGTTGCTTGAAAATAAGCATCAACAGCTCTGTAAATAAAGGCTATGCTAATGTCTTCACCTTCATATTGAGCCAGGCTTAACTCACCAGTATTGGAAATCCCATCAAAGCCTGGATCATTGGCCGTCATCGCATCTACAGCAGGCTGAAAGACTTCCCAATTGGCCGTTTCGAAATTGGTCCCGTCATAATCGGTTGAAATTTGAAGTCCGTAGGCTAGTGTGTTTTCATCGATGGGTGCATCAAAACGCCTGTCGAAATTAAAACTTAACACAGGATCTTCCGCTCCACCCAAACTGATGCTGGGAGAAATAAGCCAGGACTCCGAATAATCATCTCCAGAAGTGGCTTCTCCTTCTGGCGTAAACGGGTTGGTCCCTACGCCAGTCACCCCCTGACCTGTATAGCAAAAGAAACCACCTGTACCAAAAGAATTCTGTGCGACGTCTATGATTGTCCACTCCTCAGGTGGCAGCTCAAAACTTCCGTTTGGTCCGCACACCCCGAAATTCTCTACAAAAGGCAAGTCGTCTTCCTGCACTCGCTCGTTTACTAAATTGAAACTAAAATATCTCCCGTCAAATTCATTGGTGGCAAGTCCAGGACCTACAGCGATAATTTCAAAATCCTGAATAAAATCTTCAAAGCCAATTCCAGACTCAAGTAAAATCAGTTCAAAGCTAGCTGAAGTTGCTCCAGCACTCACTGGAACATTGATTTCTCCTGCGCTAAGTGGTGGTTCGGTAATAAAAGAATTACCATAAGCAGATTGTGGAGCAATAATTCTGATGTTGGAATCCTGCGGAGAAGCGGGTGAGATTTCGAAATTGACAGTCACTGGTGTAAGTGTATCTGTCACTACTTCAAGATCTGGTGAGGAAAAACTTACCAAAGCCACCGAATCGTCATCGCTACAGGACGTTAGAACAATCATACTTAGAAGTATGAAAAGAACAGATTGTATATTAAATAATCGCATAATTTTTAATTTTGAATAGACCACATTACTGCATTCACATTGTCACCCTGAGGGAATTGACGCTGAATCGCATCCTGGAGGTTTTCTACATTTTGATTGATTTCAGAAAAAGGATACATCCACCGTTTAGGAACACCTTCGTCATTGATAATAGCACCACCGTCAACATTAAATTCTGGCAAACCTGTTCTACGGTTATCATAAAACGGCTCCCAGCCTGAATTTAAAAACATAGCTGTATGCTTTTGCGTAAGGATTTGTTCCAAACCTTTGGAAGCTTGGTAAACGATGATAGGTTGAGCTAGATAATCTTCAACTAAATTATCATCAATTTCATAATATGCCATAGAAGCTCTGATGCCTTCCTGGTAAAAGCTTTCCGCATCGGCTGAAATCCAATTGCGATGAGCGGCTTCTGCCAGGATAAAGTTGAGCTCTGCAAAGCCTAGTGAAAGGTTAACTTCGGCTTCGGCATCCTCGACGTAACGGCTGTTAAGCGATGAGCCTTCTCCACTGGTAAGCCTGGCCACATTGACATTAAGGGGTGCACTTCCCCGGAGTCCTGAGTAACTATCGAACGTCAAAGGATCATCAGTACTGGAATTACTGTCTGGTGAAGCCATCTCAAACAGTCGTGGATCACTAAAACTTTTGAGCCTTTCAACAAAAGTTTCTTCTAAAATGTAAGACGTCGTGATAGATGCACTTCTCCAAAACGGATACACGTTTCCTGTTTCTTCGGAATAGGTGTAAAACGAATTATCTTCTGTGGATTCCATAATAGGATAAACCGAAGTATTTGAGTAAATGCTGTTGAATCGGGAAGGCAAGTTCAGATTCGGATCATTCTCCCTTACAGATAAACTCATCAGTACTCTTAAGTGAAAACTGTTGATTAGTTTTTTCCATTTAAGCAGATCTCCCTGAAAAACAACATCTCCGTTGATGGCTGGACCTGAAACCTCCAAAAGTGAATTTGCTTCCTCCAGCAATTCAAAAATCCTTAAGTAAACCTGTTCCTGAGGATCATAAACTGGCTGAAAAGTTCCAGCCTCCGCCTGCATAGCCTCAGATTGAGGAATATCACCAAATTGCCTTGTGATTTGCTCGTAGATGAATGCTTCAAAAAACCTGGCAATAGCCGTAAAGTTTTGATTATTGAAGTTCTCTGCTTCTTCTTCCATTTTCTTTACTTGCCTTAAGGTGTTGTAAAAGCCAAAGCTGGCACGATCCCAACCATAGTATTGAGCATCTTCTACCAAATTGACATTGACCAAATGTCTTGAAGCCATTGCGGCATTCAGGTCGATAGAGTTAAGTGTACTTACTTCTATATTGGTAAGTAACAAACCTGGATTAGCCTGAGTAGTGCTGTTAGGGTCGTTTTGAAATTCATCGTAGTCCTGGCAACTCACTAAAAGCAATAAACCAAGAATTAAAGTTATATGTGATCTATTAAACTGCATTTGATTTAAGTTTTCTGATTAAAATTTAGCATTAAAGTGAATCCCGAAATTTCTCGTGGATGGGGTTTGCATATTCTGGTCGGTACCAGAATCCGGATCTAGGTAATCAATTTCTGCCCATAAGGCTAAGTTTCTTCCTATAAGTGATATAGTTGCAGTTTCTAAAAATGTATTCTCAAGCATTTTGGAAGGAAAATTATAACTCAAACTCACTTCTCTCAATTTCAAAAATGACATGTCATAATAGTGATTCCCATAGGACCTTGAGTGATAGGTCGTCATATAGTCTTCATAATTCACAACCTGTTCGTTTGGAGCATACTGTCTCGTGTCATTGATTATATGTCCTTCTGTATCGTATTGCACGTCTCCGCCAACAACCACAACCCCATCGGCTACATAATTGCTTACACCACTAGCAGAGGCTGTTCTGTATTCATTAATTGTACCCGGATGAGAACCAGACCACCACATACTTCTCAGGGTTTTACTTTCGGCCAGCCCCCCTATTCTACCGTCGATACCTACGAAAAGATTAAAGTCTTTGTATTTAAAATTATTCAGGAACCCATACACCCAGTCGGGGTCTCTGTAGCCAATATGTCTATTGTATGGGTCTCTGATGTTAATACCGTTATTACCAATAATTGGCTGGCCATCGGGAGTTTCCTGCCATACGGTAGTGAATAATTTATCCACTCGGTCTCCTTCTTGTAATTGCCCGATATTTTCCTGATTATCAATTTCGCTGATGTAGGTTCTGTATTGACTTAAGTTAAAGGTCACATCCCAACCAAAAGTTTTATTTTTAATTGGGCTGGCTCGAGTAATCAATTCGAACCCTTTCTTTTCAAATTCATTTGCATTAATCAATCGAGATGAAAACCCGGAAGCAACTGAAATCGGAACATTGGTAAGGTTATTGAAATTTCTTACGTAAATAAAATTGGTATCAAAACTCAGTCGATTTTCAAAAAAACCAACGACCAATCCACCTTCAAAAGCTGATGAGGTCTGCGGACTCAAATCTGGACTAATTAAATTTCCTGGAAAAAAGAGCGAAGCATTGTTCTGCCAATTGATGCCACTATTGTATGAAGCAATATGAGAGTACGTCCCGCCAAAATCTCCATTGGAGACCTCAGCCCAACTTCCTCTTACTCTCAGGTTGGATATCACTTCAGGTAAATCAAACATTTTACTGGGAACATAACTTAGCGATACCGATGGATAGAAGAAAGAATTGTTTTCTTTAGGCAAAGTCGTTACCCAGTCATTTCTCCCTGTAAAATTCAAATAAATTGAATTCAGAAAACTTAAATCTAAAGTCGCATAAGCTGAGCTAATTCTGGATTCCGATTCAAAATTACTGCCTTGTAGTGCGTTTCTCGAATTAGCGATATTATAAAAATTTGGAACGTTTAGACCGTTGGTGCTCACACTGGAAGCTGAATTGCTTCTGTATAGATTGGAAACACCAACTGTCGACTGAATATTAAAATCTTCAGAAATGACTTTACTGAAGTTCATAAGAACATCAGTATTGAAATCGAAGCTGGAATTGTAAGACTGAGAAAAATTACCATCAGTTCTATTAAAATCTCTTACAAAACTGATAGGCTGTTTAGTTGTTCGGTCTAGTGAAAAATAGTTGAATCCATTTCTCATATTGACTGTTAAATCTTTGGCCAAATCATATGTTAGAAACACTTGACCATAGGTCACATCTCTATTGTAACCTCTATTAAATTCGTTAGCTAAAAAGTGTGGATTGTTGTAGAAGCTAGTACTGTAGTGTCTTTGCTGAAAACCCTCCTGACCAGGAATCCAGTAGTCTTTTAAATCATTCACATCTACATTGGCTCCCATCCATAGTGCAAGGTTATAGATAAAACTTTGTGAACTGAAAGCCACTTCAGGAATGTTATCAGATTGCTGTTTGTTATAATTTAAAGAGGCATCTACCGTCAACTTATCATGTTTGAATCGACCAGAAACACTAAAGTTAGAGTTGTTCAATTCGGTGTTAGGTACGATCCCACGCTGGTAGCGACTCCCAACAGAAACTCTAATGTTGCGTTCTGCATTTCCAGCTGTAACGGCCACCGTCGTATTGCTAACGACTCCTGTTCTAAAAAAATTATCCAGGTTATCTTCACCTCTGGAAATCCAGGGCAATGGGATTTTCTCACCAGTCTCAGGGTCGGTTGGGCTATTGTATTGAACCAGTTCTACAAAACCACTTGGTGTTGAAGGGTCTGGTCTGTCTAATCGTGGCCCCCAGGAGAATCCGCTTCCTTCCTGACCTGAGCCAGTACCATCTGTATATCTGTAAACTCCGTTACGTCCAGAACCATACTGACTTTGAGTTTCTGGAACTCTTAAAAAATCGGTTTGAAACATGGTATTGGAAGATACTTCAACTTGTAAACCGCCATCCGTACTTCCTCTTTTGGTCGTAATCATAATGGCGCCGTTTCTACCAATGGAACCATAAAGTGCAGATGCGGGAGCACCTTTCAATACATTTATAGATTCAATATCATTTCCATTGAGTTCCCATAAGTTTGTGGAAGTATTAGGCACACCATCGATAACTATTAAAGGCCGCTCTCCTCTTAGGCTGTAACCGGGATTTGCGAAAAAATCTGTTGAATTGAAAACTGTTAAACCAGCAACTTTACCTGTAAGGTTGGAAATAACATTAGGTTCCTGTGTTTTAACTAAGTCTTTGCCATCTACCTTTTGTGTAGCATAACCTATGCGTTCTTTGGACTTTTTGATGTTCAAAGCAGTGACGACAACTGCATCCAAAGCATTGATATCACTTGTTAACTGTACTTCTAGAAACTCATCATCCTTTAATAAAACTTCCTCTGATTTAAAACCTATATAGGAAAAGGTTAATCCTGGAGTAGGTTCTTCGAGATAGATTTCAAACTCACCATCATAATTTGTAGTGGTTCCGTTTGCAGTGCCTATAGCTACAATAGAAACACCAAGTAATGGCTCTCCGGATAATTTATCAATTACTTTACCGCTTATGGTAAGTGGAAATGATGAATCTGGAATAAGATCTTCTTGAGCAGGAGAAGCAGAGGGATTTGTTTGTGCAATCAATTGCTGTGGAAAGGAACATAAAGCGAAAACTAAAATAAAAATGTACTTTATGAACGATTTTGGACAGGCATAAAAATTCATATACGAAGTGTAAGTTTAATAAAATACTTTGAAAGCTAAATTTAGTTTATTTGAAACCTAATATTTTAAATATATGAATTTCAAATAATTATGAATTTAAAACAAATTAAAGCTCAAATTTAATTATTAACTCAAATATCTTAATTACACAAAAGTTAAATATCATACTGCATAGTGCTTTCAAACTAATTAAGGAGATAACTCTCGAGTATTTCAATTATGTAACAAAATCATTATTTCAGCGTCTCATCAAAAATCAATCTTATGAAATCTTGTTTTACTCTAGCCTTCTTCCTCTTGTTAAGCATTCAGTTTTCAGCTCAAAGCCTTCGTGGTCGCGTAGTTGAAGCCAGTAATAAACAAGGAATTCCATTTGTGACTGTACAACTCGGAGATAATTATGGAGTCATTTCCAATGCCGAAGGGTATTTTGTTCTTCAACGAAAAACCACCGACAGCATCACACCTGTCATTTTCTCTTCTATGGGGTTTGAGTCTGTTGAAATCCCTTTGAAAGATTTTGAAGATAACCAGGTGATAAGTCTGAAGCCTGCAACTTACGAACTGGACGAAGTCTTGTTATTTGACAAAGAATTGACTGCTGAAGAGGTTTTAGAAAAATTCAACGCTAGTGCTAAAGAAAATCATCAGCTCAGCAATGCTAAAATTCAGGTATTTCTAAGATCTAATAACGAGTACAAAGCTGAAACATTTGGGATTGATATAAAAAAAGCGTCCTTCCTCAGTAAGTCTGAACGTAAAAAAATGAATGAAAACATGGAGAATCTGGGTAAAAAAATTACTCAAACCTCATCGACTTCTTATCAGGAACGCTTAACTGATATTTATGCTTTTGAAGATACCTTGATTAATCAACATCAAAAAGCTCTTAATTTAATCAATAGAGAAACAACATTTAATACAGATGATATTCAGGAACAAGTCTTTTTTGAGCTTTTGAAAAGCTTAAAATCTCCTAACTCCTTTAAAGTCAAAACAGGGATTATCCCACTGGATAAGGATTTATCGCTTAATGAAATGATTGATGACATGGAAGAAGATCAAAAGAAAGTTCCTGATACAGTACGCCATAAAAACTCATGGCGAAGCGATGCTTATAAAAGACGAGCTACCCAATTTAATAATGATTTTTTAACCTCGCCAAAATACTATACATATGAATTGGTAGGGGTGACCAAAGTGTATGGTGAACCTTGTTACCACATCAAATTTTCACCAGACCGGAGAAAAGGAAAATACGTGGGTGATCTGTATATCCATACTCAGGATTTTGGGATGGTGAGTTATAAATATGAGTTGGAAGAAGGAAAAAAAGCCATGAGTGTGAATTTAAAATTTGTATTGGGAATAAAAGCAAACACCTTTGCAGACAGTGGTTTTATGATTTTTTCTAAAAACAAAGACAAGACCTACTACCCAAAATACATAAAACAAACTGAGGGGAATTATGCTTACATCAACCGCAGTCTTCTTTTCAAAGAAAACAATCCCAATAGAAGCGAGCGTAAAAAACTGAAATTTGAGTTTGAGATGGAGTTCAATTTGATGGAAATTGTAGAATATGTTGGAGTTGAATACCAAAGTGTCTCTGCAGACCTTCTAAATTCTCTAAGTTTTGAAGATTATATACTTATAGATGAAGTAGAAAAATACGATGCCAGCTATTGGAATGAGTATAACATTATAGAAGCTACCGAAGCGATAAAAACGTATGAGTAAAGCTCTTATTACTTAGTCTGCTTTCAGATTAACTCATATTGATTTGTTCAGGATGTTCACAAGACTCCAGTTCTAGATAACAAGTGAACACTGAAACTTCGAGTTGACTGACTGAAAACAGCTAAGCTTACTGTCTGAAGACCAATAAGCTGACGAAAGCGAATTCAGAAGAGAGAAAAGCGTTGTATTATATTTAAGAATAGTAAGGTTTTCGTCACAAATTAGAATTAAATGAATGCTAATAAGATAGTGTTGGAATTAACTTTGCTGTCATTAAGTAAAATTTGGATTATGAAAGAGACATTTGATTTGATAGATGAGGTTGCAAATTTTACAAGTGCAGGAACATCGCAATTATCTGTAAATACCGCCGAGGGACTGGAGCCTTTAGAAATAGAAAATTTATCTGAATTGGATTCAGATTATAAATACACGGACCTTGGTCAACTTTATGCAGATTTCCCGGACAATTTCGCTAAGATCCAAAAAATCAACTTTCGAGGTCAGTTTTTCTTCAATTGTTATTTTATTTCCAATAGTAATATGGATATCCTAAAGTTTGATAAAAATGGTACATTTATAGGTGAATCTCAACCACAGTTATAAATTCATTACCGAAGTCTTTGACTTCAACTCCCTTTTAAATTTTTAATAACATTAAAACTATTTCAACATGAACAAAAGATTGAAACAATTAACCTGTGCCCTGGTGTTGGGCCTGATGACATTTACTGTACAAGCGCAAGAAAGTGCATTTGGTGTAAAAGGCGGACTTAACTTTTCTAACTTTTTTACTGAAAATGTAGATGATGAAAATTTAAGAACTGGACTACATTTCGGTGTATATTCCAGAAGTTCATTGATAGAGGATGTGCTTTATCTGCAAACTGAACTTGGCTATTCTGGCAAAGGAGCCAAAATTGAAGGTAGTGCCGGCGAGGCTGAGCTTGGTCTTGGTTACTTGGAATTGCCAATCATGGCTTCTCTTAGTATTGCAGACTTATTTTACCTGGAAGGTGGTGCTTACGCGTCCTATCTTTTAGATGCTAATATTTCTGGAGAAACTAGAGACGGCTCTTCATTTTCTGATGAGATCAGTACAGACAATTTCAAAGATTTTGATTATGGTCTAGCTGTAGGTACAAATGTTAATTTAGCACCACTTGTAGTGGGTGTAAGATATTACTACGGTTTACAAAACATCATCGATAATGATTTTGCTCAATTTACTGGTATAGAAGCTAGAAATTCTACTTTCCAAGCTTATGTAGCTTTTGAATTCTAATTAGAAAAAGTTTTATTACGACGAGCGCATCATCTTGGTGCGCTTTTTTTATACTCAAAATTTAGGGATGATATAAATTAAAAAGAATAAATGAGTGATAGGTGTAAAGCAAATAAAAAAGATTGGCTTAACATTGGCTTAACACTTGTAAAAGTGCTGAGCATTAAGCCTAATTTTACTATCAAATAATATAAATATTTTTTTATGAAAAAGTTACTTATTGCAGTATGTTTTATGGTTGCCTTCGGATTTCAATCTCAAGCACAATCTATTGCTGAACATGCTATTGGATTAAGATTTGGCGGGAATAATGGTTATGGAGCTGAGATTTCTTACCAAAATGCTTTAGGAGACAACAATCGTCTTGAAATTGATTTAGGCTGGAGAAACGATGACAATTTTGATGCTTTCAAATTAACTGGTTTGTACCAGTGGGTTTGGAATATTGAAGGAGGATTTAACTGGTTTGCAGGAGTTGGTGGTGGTCTTGGTAGTGTAAGTTATGATGACCGTTATACCAATGGTGATTTTGATGATGACAACGAAGTATTCCTGTTTGGTGCAGGTAATATTGGTATCGAATATAATTTTGATATTCCGTTGCTTATTGCTTTAGACTTCAGACCTGAAATTGGTTCTGGAAACTACAATAATGATTTGGATTTTGATATTGCTCTAGCTCTTCGTTACCAATTCTAATAAAGTCAAAATAAGATCAATAGAAAGCCTCGAGAATTCGAGGCTTTTTTTATGTGAAAGATTTAAAATGATTTAACTTCAATTCGTCTTGTGAATTCGTCAACTCATCAAATTCATAGTTTTAAAAATTAGCGCTCAGGTTATTTTTGACTCAAAATCAAAATCATGAAAACAATACAACTTGAACAATTCTATAAATTAGCAGGTATATCTTTAGCAATAGCTGTACTGATAAACTTTATCAATTTTTTGTCCGCAAATTCTATAGATTATTTAATAGATTATAAAAGATTTATCATGAATTTCTCCTCTGCCCTCTTTATAGGTGGATTGAATATGATTTTCTTCACACTTATTCAGAAAAAATATTCCTGGCGTAAAGCTCCATTCATAATGATTATTCTTGGCATCCCTGGTTCTATGATTTTATCTGTTCTTGGATTTTTTATGGCCAGACTCATCCAGGGTGTTTTACTTTTTGGAACCACTTTTCAAAATTTCATAGCTAATGAAAGCCTATTCAACTATATTTTTGCAGCAATAATTGCGCTTGTTGTTAGCCTGGCTTTTCATGCCTACTACTTTTACAAATTTGGAGTTGAGGCAGAACTGAAAGCTCAGAAAGAAATCGTAGAACATACCAAAGCAAAACATAAAGCTCTTCAAGATCAACTCGACCCTCACTTTTTGTTCAATAGCCTTAGCGTCTTAGCTTCACTCATCGAAGAAGATCCAAAACGTGCTGCTGAATTTACCACAAGCCTATCCAAAGTCTATCGCTATGTTCTCGATCAAAGGCGAGAAGACTTAGTGAGCATTTCTTCTGAATTGAATTTTGCCAAAGTTTATTTGAATCTGTTATCTACTCGATTTGAAGATAGCTTAAACTTCAGTATTGATGTTTTAGATGAATCTGATTATACTGTCCCTCTTTCGCTTCAGCTATTGATTGAAAATGCTGTAAAGCACAACAAAGTGACAGAAAAGCATCCCTTACACATCAAAATTTTTAAGACTAAAGATCATTTAGTTATCCAAAACAATGTTAACCCCAAAGTAAATGATTCTGAGAGAAATGGAATTGGATTAATAAACATCAAAAAACGATTTGAAGTGTATACTGAAAGTCCAATCGAAATTGAAAAAGATTCTGATACCTTTACTGTAAAATTACCTCTCATTCAAACTCAAAACTTATGAGCAAGATAGTTATCGTAGAAGATGAAAAACCGGCAGCAAGAAGACTTGAGAGATTACTTACTGCACTTGATCATGCAGTTTTCAAAAAATTATACTCGGTAGAAGAAGCGATAGAATGGTTTCAGAAAGAACCTGAAGTTGACTTGATTTTTTTAGATATTCAATTGAGTGATGGATTGTCCTTTGAGATTTTTGAACAAGTCGATATCGAAGCAGATTTGATTTTTACTACCGCTTACGATGAATATGCCTTAAAAGCTTTTAAACTGAATAGCATAGATTACCTCTTAAAACCTATCGACAACGAAGAGCTGCAACTCGCTTTAAAGAAATTTGATAAAAGAAAATCATCACAATCCATAGATGCAGATTTGCTTAAGCGTATGTTGTTACAGCCACAGAAAGATAAAGTTTATAAAACCAGATTTTCAGTAAAAATAGGCGAACGACTTAAAACCTATTCAGCTGAAGAAGTCGCCTGTTTTGAAAGTTCGGACAAAGCAACTTGCCTGGTCACTTTAGAAGGGAAGCATTATGTGATAGATGAGTCCTTAAATCAACTTGAACCCAAACTTTCAACCCAGGATTTCTTCAGAATAAACAGAAGTCATATCATTCATTATCAGGCTATACAAGATATGGTAAGTTATTCATCTAGTAGAATTAAAATCAATCTGAAAGCTTTAGATCAGCCTGTTATCGTAAGTCGGGAGCGGGTCAAAGACTTCAAAACTTGGATAGGTTAATAGCCTCTAGACGTCTGAAATTGCTTATATTCAAAATAAAAAATGAAAATATTATGCATTTCAGGTTCAGCTTCCAAAACTAGTAGCAATGTCAAATTTCTAAACGCAATCGCTAATCATCTGTCAGCTCATCATACTACTGAAGTTTATGAAGGACTTTATAACTTCCCATTATTCACTCCAGAGCGCTTAAATGAAGGAGTACCTGAGCAAATCAACTTATTAAGAGATAGAATTATAAACGCAGACTTAATTATTATTTCTACTCCAGAATATAATCACAATGTGCCTGCAGTTCTCAAAAATATGCTGGAGTGGCTGACAGATTCTGGAGAACTGTTTAGTAAAAAAGTACTCCCCATTACTTTTACACCGAAAGCACCACGTGGAGAACACGCTCTTAGATCATTTCAAATGAGTCTTAAAGCTCAAAAAGCGAACATCATTTCTGAAGCAAATTTTTATAAAACTGATGTGCAGTTTGTAGATGATATCATCCTATTACCAGAAGATATAAAGTTGATGTTTGACGGTCTTTTAGAAGTATAAACCTCTTTATTTGTCTAAATTTGCCAATTCATTTTTATTCAAAACTAAACCCATTTTAATGAAATATTTATTTTTCAGTCTTGGACTGTTTCTATCGTTTAATGCCTTTTCCCAAGTTGAAGAATCAAAACTAGGGAGTTGGTATATGTACTTTTACAATGTCAATTTTGAAGAATCCAACTTCGGAGTTCAGGGTGACATTCAGTATAGAAATTGGAACACACTTGGGGATTTAGAACAACTGATGCTGAGATCTGGAATAACTTACAGAGCTGACAATTCTTCTGTCTTGTTTACTCTTGGCTACGCCAATATTACAACGGGAACTCCGGGAGAAAGCTCATCGACGATTAACGAAAGCAGAATATATCAGGAAGCCCTTTTCGGTCAAAAGATTTTACAAATAGTTCATCTAACCCACAGATTTAGATACGAACAGCGCTGGGTGGAAAATCAGGATTTTAGAACCCGCTTACGCTATAGTTTATCTATAAATGTAGGCTTAAACTCCAAAGAACTTGAACCAAAAACCTTATATGCTTCTTTCTACAATGAATTGTTCATTAATGGAGAACGAAACAATGGTTTGAGTGAAGTTGAACTTTTTGACAGAAATCGAACTTACTTTGGGCTGGGATATGTGATAAGTAACAGCTCAAAGGTCCAACTCGGCTGGATGCGTCAGGAGACTGAAAGCTTTACTAAAAATCAACTACAATTTAGTTTTCATCACAACTTGAATTTTTAAACTAAAACTGAATGTTATAAATTAACTTTCAACAAATGAAAAAGCCTGTTCAAATAATTTGAACAGGCTTTTTTACTTTATATAAATCAAATAGCTACTAGATGATTTTGAAACGTTTACGATCTGTTTCTGTCAAATAGATTTTACGTATTCTCAAGAAATGAGGGGTAACTTCCACATATTCATCTTTCTGGATATATTCTAAAGCTTCTTCCAAAGAGAATTTCTTAGCTGGAACAATCTTAGCTTTATCATCTGCACCAGAAGATCTTACGTTAGATAGTTTTTTGGTTTTAGTGATGTTAACTGTCATATCATCAGACCTTGAGTTCTCACCAATCACCTGACCTTCGTAAATTTCTTCTCCCGGATCTACGAAAAACTTACCTCTATCCTGAAGCTTATCGATAGAATAAGGAATAGCTTTCCCTTTTTCCATAGACACCAAAGAACCATTTTGACGTTGTGGAATATCACCTTTAAGCGGTTGAAATTCTTTAAAACGGTGAGCCATAATCGCTTCACCAGCTGTAGCCGTCATCAATTGGTTTCTTAGACCGATGATTCCACGAGAAGGAATTAAAAACTGAATTGTCATTCTATCTCCTTTACCTTCCATGCTCAGCATTTCACCTTTACGCATAGTCACCATTTCTACAGATTTACCAGAAATATTCTCAGGTAAATCAATAGTCAATTCTTCAACAGGTTCACACTTTACACCATCAATTTCTTTGATGATAACTTGTGGCTGACCAATTTGAAGTTCGTAACCTTCTCTTCGCATGGTTTCAATAAGAACAGACAAGTGCATAACTCCACGTCCAAAAACGTTGAATTTATCTGCAGAATCTGTATCTTCTACTCTTAATGCTAGGTTCTTTTCAAGTTCTTTTGTTAAACGATCCTTGATGTGTCTTGAAGTCACAAATTTCCCATCCTTTCCAAAGAAAGGTGAGTCATTGATCGTGAACAACATACTCATTGTTGGTTCATCTATAGCAATAGATTTCAATCCTTCAGGGTTTTCAATATCAGCAACTGTGTCACCAATTTCAAAACCTTCTAGACCAACTATTGCACAAATATCACCTGCTTCAATTTCTTCTACTCTTCGTCTTCCAACACCTTCAAACGTATGAAGTTCTTTAATTCTTGTCTTGGTAATTGAGCCATCACGTTTCACAAGTGAAACTGGCATATTTTCTTTTAAAACTCCTCTATGTAAACGACCGATAGCAATTCTACCTGTATATGAAGAGAAATCAAGAGAAGTAATCAACATTTGAGTATTCCCTTCTTTTACTTCAGGAGAATCAATATGTTCTACAACCATATCAAGCAGAGGCTCAATATTTTCTGTCTTTTCATCTGGGCTTTCACTCATCCAGTTATTCAATGCAGAACCGTAAACCGCTGGAAAGTCCAACTGCCATTCTTCTGCACCAAGCTCAAACATCAAGTCAAAAACTTTCTCATGAACTTCTTCTGGAGTACAATTTGGCTTATCAACTTTATTTATAACCACACAAGGCTTAAGACCAAGGTCTAGAGCTTTTTGCAATACAAAACGAGTTTGAGGCATTGGTCCTTCAAAGGCATCTACAAGAAGTAAAACCCCATCGGCCATATTCAACACACGCTCTACTTCACCACCAAAATCGGCGTGACCAGGAGTATCGATAATATTAATTTTTGTGTCTTTGTAAACTACAGACACGTTTTTGGATACGATTGTTATCCCTCTTTCACGTTCGAGATCATTATTATCTAAAATAAGGTCTCCGGTTGATTCGTTGTCACGAAACAATTTACAGTAGTGCATGATTTTGTCCACCAAAGTTGTCTTGCCGTGGTCAACGTGAGCGATAATCGCAATGTTCTTGATATTCATAAAAAGGCGTAATTTTAAGTGTGCAAAGGTAGGTTTATTTTATATATAAAAAACCGCTTTATCAAAATGATAATTTAATGAAAAGAATTTGAATAAGATATCTAGCAATCAGTCACTTGAATTCAATTCCTAATTTAAAATATTAAGAATTTGACTTTCAAGTTCTGGGTCAAATAAACTCAAAGAATTATCAGTAAGCCTATAATGTTTATCTAAAACATAAACTCTGTTGAGGTAATTTTTAAAAAAACCATATGTATTGGTAGGTGCGTCGGAAATAACCTGGAATTCCGTTTGTGAAGTATAATTAAATCTCTTGAGCGCATTCACCCATATGCCTATGTTTTGAAAATCTAAGTTGATACTTATAAAATTTATCTCTGGATATTTTTCTCTGAATTCTTTAATCTTGTTTAGGTTATTTTTTTTGTTTTTAAAAGACAAGGCTGACCAAGTATACAGGACGGTTGGCTCGGACTTTGAAATTTGGTGGAGCTGGATTGTATCCATTGAAGGAGTTCTCAAACTCATAGTACTCAAGTTTTTTCCAACTAAATATTTGTTTTGAATTTGAGTGAGTTGATACAATTCTTCTTCGTCTAAATCAGATAGATTAAACTTTTTAATAATGGATAAAGTTTCTTTTAGCTGTTCTTCAGTTTGAGAAAAAACAATTTCTCTCCTTATAAACCGATTAAAGAAATTTGATTTTAAATAGTCATTATCAAATAATTGGTGAACAAGATTCAATCGGCGTTTTATATTTTGATGATCATTCAAATCAAAGCAATCTCTGTTTTCAGTTTTACAAATTTCGATAGACTTATTTCTTAAGTAATTGTCTAAGAATCGCATGTAACTAAAATTTGAAACTAGATCTGAATCATTAAAATTCACTTTACTCCTGTAATCGAAAAAGTGTTCAGGAAACTCCTCAAACTTGCTTGGAACATACTTCTTCATCAAAAAAGCATAACGCTCTCTCATGTCATAATGCTCATATTTAATAGTATTTTCAGCAATATTTTTAAAATAAGGAGTGAAATCTGACTTTGATTTTAACTTATCAAAATTTTTAAAACGAAGACTCATTATAGAATCCGTTTTCTCAATAAATCTTTCAGGAGTTATTTTATAATAAGATAAGATCAAGTCATTGCCCTGCTCATTCATAAGAAACATATCGACAAGAAAATTATTCTCTTTTGAAGAGCTACCTCCAAAACTCAAGGACTCATCAAATTCTAATGTATTCACCCTTAAAACCGTACTGTCACCAGGCTTTAAGTAAACACTTTGAGATTCAGGGTAATGCTTAAAGGTATAAATGGATTCTTCATCTAAAGAAAATCTGTAACCAAAATTGTTTTGATTATCTAAAGGAATGGTATCGATGACCTTATTTTTATGCTCTAAAGTAACATAATTAGAATTTGGATTAACAACCCGACCACCAATAAAAGTCAATTCTTTATCCTGCTCTGAAGAACAGCCTATAGAAATCATTAGAATACAAAGAAAGAAATACTTCATAAATTGATTGTGATGCGACAAATCTAACTTTACCAATATTTAAAGCATGTTAAGCCACCGTTAAAAAACCAGGATAATAAATTCTTTACGAATTATGATAAAATGAGTACTTTTGCAAAAAATACAGCTTTATTATGCTTTCAGTTTCAAATCTTTCTGTTCAATTTGGTAAGCGAGTCCTTTTTGACGAAGTCAATACGAGTTTCACTTCTGGTAATTGCTATGGCATTATTGGTGCCAACGGTGCCGGTAAGTCAACTTTTTTAAATATTATTTCAGGAAAAATGGATCCTACTTCTGGCCACGTTCACTTGGAGCCAGGAAAACGTATGTCCGTTCTTGAACAAGATCATTCCATGTACGATAATTTCAATGTATTGGAAACAGTGATAATGGGTAATGAACCTCTTTTTAAAATTAAAAAAGAGATGGATGACATTTACGCTAAAGAAGATTTTAGTGATGCTGACGGAGAACGCGTTGGAGTTTTGCAAGTAGAATTTGAAGAAATGGATGGCTGGAATGCAGAAAGCAATGCTGCTGCCCTACTTTCTAATCTTGGAATAGGTTCTGAGCATCACTACACTCTAGTAAAAGATCTTGATGGTCAACAACGAGTAAGAGTCCTTTTAGCTAAAGCAATTTTCGGAAACCCGGATGTGCTTATCATGGATGAGCCTACCAACGACTTAGATTATGAAACCATTACTTGGCTAGAAAATTTCTTGGCAAATTTTGACAATACAGTCATCGTCGTTTCACACGACCGTCACTTCCTCGATGCCGTTTGTACACATATTTCTGATATTGATTTTGGAAAAATCACACATTATAGTGGCAACTATACCTTTTGGTATGAATCTTCACAACTAGCAGCCAAACAAAGAGCACAACAAAACAAAAAATCTGAAGAAAAGAAAAAAGAACTTCAGCAATTTATTGAGCGATTTAGTGCTAACGTCGCTAAATCTAAACAAGCTACTTCCAGAAAGAAAATGCTGGATAAATTAGATTTTCAAAATATCAAACCTTCCAACAGAAGATATCCGGCCATCATATTTGAAAAGGAAAGAGAAGCTGGAGACCAAATCCTTCATGTGGAAAATTTATCGGCGAGTATCGATGGTGAGAAAATTTTCACCAACGTTCACATCAACCTCAACAAAGGAGATAAGGTTGTTATCTATTCAAAAGACTCTAGAGCAACTACTGCTTTTTACGAAATCATAAATGGTAAAGCAGAAGCAGATACTGGCACCTACAAATGGGGAGTCACTACCAATCAATCTTACTTACCAAACGATAATAGTGAATACTTTGAAAGCAAACTTTCACTTGTAGATTGGTTAAGACAGTGGGCAAAAACTGAAGAAGAACGAGAAGAAGTACACATTCGCGGATTCTTGGGAAAAATGCTTTTCAGTGGAGATGAAGCTTTAAAAACATGTGATGTTCTTTCGGGCGGAGAAAAAGTAAGATGCATGGTAAGTAGAATGATGATGACCAGAGCAAACGTTTTAATTCTTGATGAGCCCACCAATCACCTGGACTTGGAAACTATAACAGCTTTCAACAACTCTTTAAGCAACTTCAAGGGTAATATTTTATTAACAACTCACGATCATCAATTTGCACAAACAGTTGGTAATAGAGTGATTGAACTTACACCAAGTGGAGTAATCGATAAATTCTCAAACTTTGATGAGTACATGTCTGACCCCAAAATAAAAGAGCAACGCGAAAAAATGTATGCTGTAGAAGCTTAAGTAAAAAAAAAAGCTTACACTTCTAAATAGAAAGGCCTTAAGATCAATTTCTTAAGGCCTTTCTATTTAGAAGAAACTTAGATTATCTATATATTTCTTGTTTATTGATCCAGTTTTGGTAAGCTCTAGCATTACGATTATGCTGGGACAAAGTTTTTGCAAATTTATGGTATCCTGGATTTTCTGTATCTGCAGCAAAATAGAGATAGTCATGAGATTCTGCATTGAGTACTGCCTCTATAGAAGAAACATCGGGCATAGCTATAAGTCCAGGAGGAACTCCTTGGTATTTGTAAGTATTATAAGGAGAATCCAATTCTAAATCTTTATAAAGCACACGTTTTATAGGAGTTTCAAAATCCTGATTTTTATTTTGAATCGCAAAAATAACTGTTGGATCAGCTTGAAGTTTCATTCCTTTTTTAAGTCTGTTAAGGTAAACTCCGGCAACTTTTGGGCGCTCGTCAACTTTAGCTGTTTCCTTTTGAACTATAGCTGCCAAAGACATGACTTGAGTTGGCGAAAGATTAAGCTTACTAGCTTTTGCATTTCTTTGGTTGTTCCAGAAATCGTTGAAATAACCTACCATCCTGTCACGAAATGCTTCTCCTGAAGTATTCCAATAGAACTCATAAGTATTTGGGATGTAATATTTTAAACTTTCAAGTGGAGTAATATTCAATGAATCTAGAAACTCGGTAGAAATCATTGCCTGTAAAAGCTCCAAACTATCAGCTTCTATCTGCTCAGAAACTCTACTAGCTAAATTCTCTAATCTATGCTGATTATTAAAACTTACTTTTACAGGAACATTTCTAGACCTGAGCGTATTGATAATTTCATTATTATTCATGCCGCTTTTCAATACAAAATGTCCAGCTTTTACATTGTTTCCGTATCCCTTTTTATTTGCAACTGTAATAAAGTCGTCTGTGTCATTTAACAAAGGGTGTAACTGATTCACTACATCTTGTAAAGAACTACCTGTAGAAATATACACTGATTTAGTTTCTGTTTCAAAAGAAGTATTGGGGGTAAAAATAATGTTATATATGTAAATGCTTATCCCACCAAGAACAACCAGCCCAACCACAGAAGCAATAACTAATACTTTTTTAATATACATGATTTATTTTTTGTAGCAAATATTCATTTTGAAATCTTCCGGAATTATATCTCCAGTCTTTTTTTAAACCTATAGATTCAAATCCAAAACTTTTAAAAAGCTTCAGGCTCCTCTTATTATCTTCCATAATTGAAGCAAATAGTTGGTGTAGATCTAAAACATCATATGCATAATCTAGCATCAGCTCTAAAGCTTCTGTCCCATATCCTTTTGACTGATAGTCTTCCAAAATGAGTATGCCTAAACCTGCGCGTTTATTTTTGGGATCAAAATCATATAGATCGATAAAGCCTATAGGTTGCTTGTTATGAAGAGCAATAACTAGCCGCATTTGCTTTGCTTCATAAATATCTTTATGTGCATGGTCTAAATATTCTTTCAATATTGGTCTAGAAAAAGGCTGAAGAGTGTCACTTAAGTGCCACAGATTCTCATCATTTTCTACCAATTCTAAAAAATCTAGATCTTCGGGAGTCAATGCTCTAAGTAAGATATGTGAACTTTTAAGTTTTATCATGATAGTCACCTTCAAAAACAAATGTTGCAGGACCCTTCAACCAAATATTTTTCACTGCGTTGGGGCCATCAATTTCAAAATCAACCTCTAAGTTACCACCCTTAGTAATAACTTTTATCGGTAATTTATCGATCTTATTCGACATTTTAGCAGTAATAGCAGCTGCTGTAACCCCTGTACCGCAAGAAAAGGTCTCATCTTCTACTCCACGCTCATAAGTTCTTACATGGACATTATCATCCAAAACCTGTATGAAATTCACGTTTGTTCCTTTTATACCTTCATAGTTAGGCAAATTTCTAATGCGACGCCCTTGAGTAAAGACATCAAAATCGTAAACATCATCTACAAAAGCAACATGATGAGGAGAACCTGTATCGAGAAATGAAGCTTCTCGACTCAAATTAACAGTTGGAACGTCTGCCATTTTCAAGTTGACAGAATTACCTTTTATTATAGCAGAATGCAGACCATCAACAGCATCAAAAGTAGTTTCAGTATCAATTATACCCAATTGCTTAGCAAAAGCAACTATACATCTACCCCCGTTTCCACACATGGAACTTTCATTTCCATCAGCATTGAAATATACCATCTTAAAATCACACATTTCCAATGAGGAGTCTTCCAGTAGAATAAGACCATCTCCACCAATACCAAAGCGTCTGTCGCAAAGCTTTTTGATAGTTTTGGTATCATTTTTGAAATTAAGTGATCTGTTATCTATTAAAACAAAATCATTTCCTGTGCCTTGGTATTTATAAAAATGCAAATCCATCACTTAGGTTTATAATTCACAAATATAGGGAATTAATAAAGGAAGTTTAGGGGTTAAAAATGGGTTAAATGGAGTTTTGAAAAGATAGCTTAAAATTAATTTTAAATTAAAATAATAACATATTATGAAGAAAAATGTTCAATTATTATCAATTGCATTATTTGCTAGCGTATTAAGTATAAGCGGTTACAAAATTTTTGACAAAGAGTCAGAATCCGTAACTCAGGAATATAAAATTCCTTGGCAAAACCAAAACAACAATACAAAGACGCAGTTAGCTTCCTACACAGGAGAAACTTCAGAATTAAATTTTACTGAAGCTGCTAAAAAAACAGTAAATGCTGTCGTTCACGTCAAAAATGTAACCACATTTCGACAATCACGAAATCCCTTTGACTACAGCTACGGTAGTGGTGAAACTCGAAAAGCCATACGAGGGGCAGGTTCTGGAGTAATTCTAAGTCCTGATGGACTAATAGTTACCAATAATCACGTCATTGAAGGAGCATCTGAAGTACAAGTTACTTTAAATAACAACAAAACTTATGTTGCTGAAGTCTTAGGAAAAGCACCTGGTAATGATATTGCTTTATTAAAGATTGATGCTACAGAACTGGATTTCTTAGCCTTTGGCGATTCCAATGATGTACAGGTCGGCGAATGGGTTTTAGCTGTTGGCAATCCTTTCAATCTTACTTCAACTGTAACTGCAGGAATCGTGAGCGCAAAAGCAAGAGATCTAGGAAGGTCCGACAGCAATTTCCAGTCTTTCATACAGACAGATGCAGCAGTAAATCCGGGGAATAGCGGTGGAGCTTTAGTGAATACTAGAGGAGAACTCATTGGTATTAATACTGCCATCACCTCTCAAACAGGCTCTTTCATAGGTTATTCTTTTGCTATACCTAGTAATAACGCAAAAAAGATTGTTGAGGATTTAATTGAATTCGGAAACGTTAGAAAAGCAATTTTAGGCGTCAAGGTAATAGAATTGAATAGTGCATTTGCAAAACAACTTGAAGTTGAAAGTTCCCAGGGAGTTTATATCAAAGATGTTGAAGAAGGTAGTGGAGCACATGAAGCTGGATTACGAGAAGGAGATATTATAAATTCAATTGATGATATTAAAATCAGAAAGTTTGCAGATATGACTGGATATTTAAATTCTAAAAATCCAGGTGAAACTGTCATGGTGAGTTATTTAAGAAATGATAAACAGCTAACTACTGATGTTACTCTAGATATTTTTAAAGTATATCAAATAAAAGATATCGGTGTAGAAGTAACAGAAATTTCTGAAGCAGATTTAAAAAAATATGGAGCAGAATCTGGAGTACTTATAAACAAAGTATTACCTAATAGTTTCACTAAAAGTGACATCAGTGGTTTATTGATTACTAAAATAAATGAAAAGAAAGTGAATTCTATTGAAGACGTAAGAGCTATTATTGATAATAAAGATCCTGATGATCCAATGCTTGTAACGTTCTTAAGCCTTAATGGGCAAGAGAAGACTTACGTATTTAGATAAAAATATATCAACCTTCAAAAGCATGAAACTCCATCTTTAAAGATCAAAATTGGGAGTTTTTTATTTAAGTTTTATGAACGTACTTTATAGATTTTGAATCCTTATATTTGCAGCTCATAAAATTTATGACAATGGTGAAGCTTCATGATTTGGAATTCGAACCCTATCTTGATCAAAATACGTTACAACAATCTATAAAAAAACTTGCAGAGCAAATCTCTGCAGACTACGATTCTAAAACACCTATTTTTTTGGGAATATTAAATGGTGCTTTCATGTTTTTATCAGATTTAATGAAATACTATGAAGGCGACTGCGAAATTAGCTTTACTAAGTTGGCTTCCTATGAAGGCACTTCATCAACAGGTGAAGTCAGTACACTTCTTGGGGCAGGCAATCTGAAAGGCAGAGATGTTATTATTGTTGAAGATATTGTAGACACTGGTAATACCTTAGAACACATTGTTCAAGTTTTAGAAAAGGAAGGTGTTGCATCTTATAAAATTGCAAGTCTGTTTTTTAAACCAGAAGCTTATAAAAAATCACTCCCCATAGATTATATAGGGCTGGAAATACCAAATAAATTTATAGTAGGTTACGGCCTAGATTACAACGGATTAGGAAGAAATATCTCTGAAATATATCAATTAAAATCAAAGCTCGATGATTAATATAGTGTTATTTGGCCCTCCAGGAGCTGGAAAGGGAACTCAAGCAGAAAACCTTAAAAATAAATATGATCTTAAACACATTTCTACTGGAGATTTGTTTAGATACAATATTAAAAACGAAACTGAACTTGGAAAACTTGCTAAATCCTACATGGATAAAGGTGATTTAGTACCAGACGAAGTCACCATCAAGATGCTTAATGCGAAAGTAGAAGAACATTTAGATAGTAAAGGTTTTATTTTTGACGGGTTTCCAAGGACTAAAGCTCAAGCTGAAGCATTAAATGAATTGATGGAATCCAAAGACTCACAAATTGATGCAATGATTGCATTGGAAGTTCCAGATAAAGTTTTGGTTGAACGTCTTTTGGAGCGAGGAAAAACATCAGGAAGAAAAGATGATTCCAATGAAGACGTTATAAAAAACAGAATTAAAGTTTATTACAAAGAGACAGAAGTTCTCAAAGAATTTTATAAAAAAGAAGATAAATATTACGGTGTAGATGGCGTAGGTTCTATTTCAGAAATTACAGATCGCATCAGTAACGTCATTGATTCTTTAAAATAACACACTGCATTTAGCTTTATACTATGACTGAAGGAAACTTTGTAGATTACATAAAACTCCATTTAAAATCTGGAAACGGAGGAAAAGGTTCCGCACACCTTAGACGCGAAAAATATATTCCTAAAGGTGGTCCTGACGGGGGTGATGGTGGTCGTGGTGGTCATATCATTTTTAAGGCTAATAAAGATTTGTGGACACTTTTTCATTTAAAATTTAAAAGACACATAAAAGCTACTCATGGTGAACATGGCAGCAAGCAAACTAGTACTGGTGCTGATGGAGAGGATCAATACATAGAAGTGCCACTCGGAACAATTATAAGAGATACCAATACAAATGAGGTCATCAAGGAAATGACTGAACATGAAGAAGAATACATAGTGGTAGAAGGAGGAATGGGAGGAAAAGGAAATGCCCATTTCAAAAGTTCTACCAACCAGACTCCAAGATTTGCACAACCAGGAATTCCCGGTGAAGAAAAAGATATTACTCTAGAATTGAAACTTCTTGCAGATGTTGGTCTTGTAGGTTTTCCAAATGCTGGGAAATCAACCTTATTATCTGTTATTACTGCTGCTAAACCAAAGATAGCCAACTACGAATTCACAACTTTGAAACCTAATCTTGGTATTGTAATGTACCGAGATTATAAAACCTTTGTTGTCGCCGATATTCCTGGAATAATTGAAGGCGCAGCTGAAGGGAAAGGTCTTGGCTATCGTTTCTTGAGACATATAGAAAGAAATTCTACCTTACTATTTCTCATTCCGGCAGATGCTCTTAGTGTAAAAGAACAATATGAGGTTCTGCTTGACGAATTACGCCGTTACAACCCAGAGCTGCTAGATAAATCAAGAGTCATTGCAATTTCAAAAGCAGATCTGCTCGATGATGAACTAAAAGCTGAGTTGGCTCAGGAAATTGAAAACGCGTTCGATAATATTCCTCACGTATTCATTTCTTCTATAGCACAGCAAGGTTTACAACCACTGAAGGATTTGCTATGGAAAACTTTGAATGAAGACAAGGATAAGGCTACAAACTAGGTAGCTTTTGGTAGTTTAATCTCGAATACTGATCCGGATTCTGCAGAGCTGGATAATACTTTAATTTTCCCAAAGTGATAATCTTCAATGATACGCTTGGAAAGAGATAATCCTAAGCCCCAACCCCGATCTTTGGTAGAGAATCCAGGTTGGAAAATAGTTTTAAATTTTAAAGCAGGTATTCCTTTACCAGAATCACTCACGTGAATTTTATAAAAGTTCTTATCTTCAAAAAGAGATATTTTCAGTTTTCCACGACCTTTCATTGCATCTATGGCATTTTTTGTAAGGTTCTCGATAGTCCAGCTTAACAAGACTGGATTTAGCTTGCATTTTAAGTCTTCCTCTGGTAATTCGATTGAAAATTGAATCAGATTAGAACTCCTATCCTTTATATAGTTAAATGTATTTTCTACAGCTTTATTTAAACTTGAAATCTCGAGAGTTAATTTTGATCCAACCTTGGAAAACCGTTCAGTTATAGTTTTCAGCCTATCGATATCCTTTTCAATTTCAAAAATATACTCTGGATTAACATTTTCTGATCTTAATATTTCCATCCATCCTACCAAAGATGATAGTGGAGTTCCTATTTGATGCGCAGTTTCTTTGGCCATTCCTGCCCAAAGCTTGTTTTTCTCACTATTTTTAGCTGTTACATAATACAGATAAATGAGTCCCAGCAAAAGAAATATAATCAACAATAAAATAAAAGGATAGTACTTGATTTTTGTAAGAATTGATGAATCTCCATAATATAAATATTGCTTCCCGGCTTCGCCTAAATCTATAATAATAGGCTGATTTTGATCCTTAATAGATTCGAAGTACTGTTTCAGTCGCAACGAATCATTTGTAATTGGCTGAGGGATATTGTTTACCTCCTGAAATCCATCAGATTCGTTAACGATAAACATTGGGATATCATTAATTGTATTTAATATTTCCAATTCTAGGTTAAGATCTTGTTCCTCCCCTGCTTTGTTTACAGAGGCCTGAGCCGAAGACCAGATTCTCATTTTCTCCCGCTCCTCATTTTTGACACCTTCATAGAATACTGATATATTCCATACCACAACTCCTATTACAACTATAGACGTAAAAAGAATGAAAAGCCTGACTTTTACGGTATTCTCAAAAAATTTCATGAAGGAAATATTTATACAATAATAATGAAAACAAAATTGCTCTACTATAAACTTATTAAAGATGAAATTATTTTAGATTTACTACAGAACAGTACCTAAATCTGTTATTTTTGTCTCATGACACATTTTTTTTCTTCAGACTTTAAACTAGGAATTTTAGGCGGTGGTCAATTGGGCAAAATGATGCTTTATGATACTCGCAAATTTGATATTCAAACCTACGTAATGGATGCTAATCCTGAGGCACCTTCGAAACTTGCTTGCAACCATTTTGAAGTTGGAAGCCTTATGGATTACGACAAAGTCATGGCTTTCGGAAAAAAAGTTGATCTCCTTACTTTTGAAATTGAATCCGTTAATGTGAAAGCTTTAGAAGACCTTGAGGCATTGGGCAAAAAAGTATATCCTTCAGCAGACACCTTAAAAAAAATTCAGAATAAAGCTGTTCAGAAAACTTTTTATCACTCAAACCAAATACCAACTGCCAAATTTGAGATTTTTTCAAACTTAACTGCACTCAAAAAAGCAGTTTCTGAAGAAAATATCAGCCTCCCTTTCGTCTGGAAAAGCAGCACAGGCGGGTATGATGGTAAAGGTGTAAGTGTAGTTAAATCTGAAAAGGCCATCAGTGAACTCCCAGATGTAGAATGTATTGCAGAAGATTTAGTTGATTTTAAAACTGAAATCGCTGTGATTGTTTCAAGGAGCGTTTCTGGTGAAATCAAAACTTATCCAGTTGTAGAGATGGAATTTCATCCTGAAGCTAACCAGGTAGAATATGTGCTTTGTCCTGCAAGGATTAATGAAAATGTGACTAACAAAGCCAGAGATTTGGCACAGAAAGTCTCAAGTAAATTTGAGCATGTAGGGTTACTGGCAGTTGAAATGTTTGTCACAAAAACTGATGATGTTTTAGTAAATGAAGTTGCACCAAGACCTCATAATAGTGGACATTTCAGTATTGAAGGTAGTTTCACTAATCAATTTGAACAACACTTAAGAGCAATTCTAGATTTACCTCTTGGAAGTACTGAAAGTAAAACTAATTCTGTGATGGTTAATTTAGTTGGTGACGAAAATCATACTGGAGATGTAATTTATGAAGGTATTGAGAAAATTATGGCTATGCCAGGAGTTACCCCACACATCTATGGAAAAAGAGAAACACGTCCTTTCAGGAAAATGGGACATGTGAATGTTATACATTCAGAATTGAGCGAGGCAAGAGCCATTGCTGAAACTGTAAAATCAAAAATTAAGGTTATATCAAAAAAATCCTAATTATGAATAAAGTTGCCATCATTATGGGGAGTAAGAGTGATCTCCCAGTCATGCAAGATGCTATAGATATATTGAAAGAATTTGGAATCGAAACTGAAGTTGATATTGTATCCGCTCACAGAACTCCAGAATACATGATGGATTTCGGAAAAAATGCTCACAAAAACGGGATTGATGTCATTATAGCAGGTGCTGGAGGAGCAGCTCATTTACCAGGTATGGTAGCCTCAATCACTCCCCTTCCTGTCATTGGTGTTCCCGTAAAATCAAGCAATTCCATAGATGGATGGGACTCCATTCTGTCTATTTTGCAAATGCCTGGTGGTGTTCCTGTAGCAACAGTAGCACTCAACGGTGCAAAAAATGCAGGAATACTTGCAGCACAAATACTTGGTGTAAAAGATGAAAAAGTACAAGTTAAAATTCTCGATTATATGAGTCAGCTTAAAGATAAAGTCCAGAAAATGAGAGAAGACCTTTAATATTTAGCTAAAAAGGATTACATATTGTAATCTAATTTCTAAATTTCGAATAAAAAAATGAAAGCAAGCTTAAGTTTAATTTTACTTCCTATAATCCTATTGTCCTGTAATTCACCCAAAGTGTTTACCGACTACGCCTCAGATGTAGAATTTGAAGAGCACAAGAGTTTTGCTTTTTATGCCATTGAAAATTCAGGATTATCACAACTGGATGAAGATCGAATTTTTGTGGCAATACAAGATACTCTTACAGCTAAGGGTTTTAAAGAAAAATTGATCCCAGATTTTAAAGTCAATTTTTATGCAGAAGTATTCAACCAGACCTCTAACAGTAATTTTGGTATAGGAATAGGTGGATATAACGGAGGCATAGGTGGAACAATTTCACCTCAAAACACAAAGAGAAGTATTGCATTAACTGTAGAATTTGCAGATGGCCTTACAAACAATTTATTTTGGCAAGGTGTGGTAGAAGCGAGTTTTAATGAAAACTTGAAAGGAAAAGAACGAGAAGAATTTTTTCGTTCACTAGTTGGCAAAATTCTTCAAAAGTATCCTCCAGAGAAATGATCTTTTATAAGTCATTTTCAATTAAAATTTCAGATTAGGATTTTGAATTCTGATAGAGAGACTTAATGATACCGTCAACCAGACCAATCTTAGGTACATGTACAGATTTTGAACCACTCCATTTCATAGCTGATAAATAAATTTTGGTCGCGGGTATAATCACATCTGCTCTATCTTCATTTAAACTTAATTCGGATATACGCTCTTCGTATGTTAGTGAATTTAATAATTGAAAATAAGAGCTCAAGTAAAAGTAAGATAGTGGCTTACCTGGTTTTTTATTACTGGATTTAAATATGTTATTGATATTACCCCCAGAACCAACCATTTCTATCCTCGAATACGGCTTGGTTACATTTTTTATCCACTGCTCTGCATCTTTCCAGACATCATCTGCTATAGTATTATTCAAAATTCTCACTGTACCTAGCTTAAAGGATTTGGATTCAACTGTTTTTCCTTCAGAAAATAAAGTGAACTCTGTACTGCCACCACCTACATCTACATATAGATAAGTCTTATTGTCGTCGACTAAAGTGTGTAAGTCAGTCGCAGCAATAATTGAAGCTTCATCGGACCCATCAATGATTTCAATAGTTACATCACACTCTGCTGCAATTTTTTCTGCAATTGCTTTTCCATTTTTTGCGTCTCGCATTGCGGATGTAGCACAAGCTCTATATTCTTGAATTTTATGGGATTTCATAAGCAAACTGAAAGCCTTCATGGTGTCTACCATCCTTTCTGTATTTTCATCAGAAATATAAGATTTTGTAAAAACATCTTGACCAAGTCTTATAGGAACTCTTACAAGCGATGTCTTTTTAAAAGTTACTGGCTTATTATCTGGTTCAGTTACTGTTGAAATAAGCAATCGCACAGCATTAGAACCTATATCTATGGCAGCAAATTTTTTGATGGATAGCATAATTAATTATTTTTTTTTGATGCCTTAAGTTTTTTCTGATAATAGGTGTAAGTTTCAAACTGACTTCGAAATGCTGGACCAGATTTTTTTCTATAGTCATTTTCAGTTTTGGAAGAAAAATCTCTAGCCTTCACATTATCATTCCAACAAATGTCAAAAGTTTCTATCAATTCTTGTTTGATATCTTCATCATATATAGGACAAGTGACTTCCACGCGATGATCTATGTTTCTAGTCATCCAGTCTGCAGAAGAGATAAATACTTTTGGATACTCCTCATTTTGAAAAATATATAATCTAGGGTGTTCAAGAAATTTATCAACAATACTTATAGATTCTATATTCTCACTCATCCCTTTCACCTGAGGGATAAGACAGTTGATTCCTCTTATAATCAATTTTATTTTCACTCCTGCTCTACTCGCTTCATAAAGCTTATCAATCATCCCATAATCAGACAAACTATTCATTTTCAAATAAATGCCAGATTTTTTCCCTTCATTATGGTTTATGATTTCCTGTTCAACCAAATCTGAAAATTTTGATCGTGAATAATGAGGTGAAACAATGAGATGCTTATATCTTTTGATTTTATAATTCACTTCAAAGAAATCAAAAACTTTATCAATGTCTTTTAAAATTCCCTGATGTGCAGTAAACAAGGTATAATCAGTATAAATTTTAGCTGTGTTTTCATTAAAATTTCCTGTGCTTATAAAACCATAATATTTAATTTTTTGGTTTTCCAAACGTTCGATTATACAAGTTTTACAATGTACTTTGAGCCCAGTTACCCCAAAGATCAGCTTTACGCCTTCTCGTTCCATTTTCTCAGCATACTTGATGTTGTTGGCCTCATCAAAACGCGCTTGCAACTCTATAGAAACAGTGACACGTTTACCATTTTTTACGGCGTTGATAAGTGAACTTGCTATATGAGAAACTGAAGCTAATCTATAAATAGTGATCTTTATTGATTTCACCTTAGGATCTAAGGCAGCTTCCCTTAAGAATTTCACGGTATAAGAAAAAGTTTGGTAAGGAACATGCTGAAGAAAATCTTTCTTAGATATCTTTTCCAACAGACTTCCTTGTATTTCTAATCCTGGAATTGGTAAAGGTTCAATTTTATCATATATCAGATGTTTAGCACCAAGATCTGGAAAATTTATATAATCTCTTCTATTATGGTACTTACCACCAGGTATAAGACTATCTGTAGTATCGATTTCCATCTTTTTCAATAGAAAATCAAGCGTGTCTTGTTCAATTTCTTTATCATATACAAAACGAACGGGATCACCTTCAATTCTATCTTTCACACTATCCATCAACTTCTCTATATAACTTTTACTCAAGTCACCTTCGAGATCTAATTCTGCATCTCTTGTAATTTTTACCATATGTGCAGAAATACTATCATAGTCGAATATGTTGAAAATCACATCCAAATTATATCGAATCAAATCATCTAGCAATATGATATACTTCTTTCCATTTGTAGATGGAATTTCTACAAATCGTTCTACACTCGAAGGTATTTCAATTAAAATATATCGATTGGAAAGTCTGTCTTTTTCCAATTGAACCATTTTCACGGCTAAATAAGCTTTAGAGTCTTTAAGGTTTGGCACTTTATCTATTTCGTTCAACATAATGGTGACCAAAGCCGGACTTACCTTTTGAAGAAAAAATTCTTTTAAGAATTTTGCTTGTTCTGAGGTGACTTCACTTTCATCGATTACAAAAATGTCGTGATCTTTTAACTGATTCTGTATTGAAGCTAAAATTTCTAAACTTTCCGCTTGTTTCTTAATCACAATTTGAGTGATTTCTTTAAGCAGGCGTCCAGCATTAAATCCTCCTAAAACTTTTTTACCGGCTTTACCAGCAAGATCTATTCGTTTTACCGTTGCATAACGAACTTTGAAAAACTCGTCTAAATTATTAGAAAAAATACCCAAAAATCTTAATCTTTCAATCAAAGGAACGCTAGGATCTGCAGCTTCTTGCAATACTCGTTGATTAAATTTCAACCAACTTAATTCTCTGTTATCATATTTATTTTCGCGCATTAGCGTAATTTTTTAGGGAATAAATATAAATGAGTCTCTCCTTTTTGAATTTGTTTCCAAGACTCAATTTCAAAAACAATACTGACCAGGCCAGTAGTTGGCAAATTATCGATTGGCAAACTACCAAGTTTATTTACCATAGTTGTGTAAGCTGGATTGTGACCAAACAACATAACATTATCTAGTTTGTCATCTAGATTGTTTATGAATTGAAGGACTTCATCAGCATCAAATGTGTACAATTGAGGCTTAATATGAAAATGCTGATCCTCAATATTAAGTTCAGTTTTAAATAATTCAGCAGTTGTTTTTGCACGATTTGCTGGACTAGAAAACACCTCAACCGGAAAGTTTAGGTACGCTTTAAGAGCAGAAGTTACATGATCTGCATCTTTATATGCTCTTTCTTTGAGTGGTCTATCTTTATCTTCAACGGATGAATCCCACGAAGACTTACCATGTCTTACAAAAATTAATCGTTTCATATTAAGGAGCTAAGCGTTCAATCTTCCAGTCGTAACCAGAATCTGATTTTGTAAATAGAAATCTGTCGTGAAGCCTATTAGGCCGGCCTTGCCAAAATTCAATGGATTCTGGTCTTACCAGAAAACCTCCCCAATTTTTTGGTCGTGGAACTTCCTCATTAGCATATTTCTTTTCTAAAGCATTCAGTTCTTCTTCTAAAACTTGTCGATTTTTGATCACATTGCTTTGATTGGAAACTAAAGCACCGAGCTGGCTTCCCTTCGGTCTGGATGCAAAATAATTATCTGAAACATGCTCAGGCACTTTTTCTGCAACACCTTTTATAATAACTTGTCTTTCAGTATTGGGCCAGAAAAATGACAAACAGGTATTGGGATTATTCAACAAAGCTTTTCCTTTTTCACTTTCATAATTCGTGTAAAAGACAAAACCATTTTCGTCATAAAATTTCAAAAGAACAATACGGCTTTTTGGAAAACCATCTTCACCGATTGTAGAAATTGTCATCGCGTTGGCTTCATCTACACCTCCAAACTTTTCAACGTCATAAAACCAGGTTCTGAATTGCTGAATTGGGTTTTCATTTAAATTTTCACGAATTAGGCTAGCTTTCTCGTAGGATTTTCTGTAGTCGTGTAATTTATTTTCCATGGTAGCAAATTAGAAAATTAAAGATTCAAGAGCAATGGATTTGTAAAAAGATTGAGACTATTCGTACCTGAATATTTTACCTGTTTCGGCATTTTCAACGTTACTAAAAACAACTTTAGCTTCTTCTTCAAATAATGATAAATTTTTATAACGAGCTGAAAAATGCCCTAAAATTAATTTTTGAACATTAGCCTTCTGAGCTATAATACCGGCCTGTTTGGCTGTTGAATGTTTTGTTTTATCACACAAATCTTCCTGGTCTTCCAAAAAAGTAGATTCATGATAAAGCAGAGTTGTTCCTGTTATCTGCGGAACAATATCAGGTTTGAAAACTGTATCACTACAAAAGGCATAACTTGGAGCTGGCTTAGGGTCTTCTGTTAATTCCTCATTTTTTATTAGTCGCCCAGTTTTCGTCACCACATCTTTACCTTTTACAATACTCGTATAATAAACCTTGTCAATATCTAAATTCTGTACTTTATCAATCAACAGCTTTCGATCACCTGGTTTAGCCTTAAATAAAAATCCGTTGGTATAAACTCTATGTTTTAGAGGGATGGTTTCAACAGTCAACTTGTCATTGTCTAAAATAAGTTCAGGCTTATAAGAATCCAACTGATGAAAAATCAGAGGATAAGATGTGAATGCATGACTCATTTTGAGTTGCAGCTTTACAATCTCCTCAAGTCCTTGGGGAGCGTAAATATGTAATTCTGCAGTTCTACTTAGCAAACTAAACGTAGACAATAAGCCAATAAGTCCGAAATAGTGATCTCCGTGTAAATGAGAAATAAAGATGTGACTGATACGAGAAAATTTGACTTTTTGTTTTCTCAGGCGGACTTGAGTTCCTTCACCACAATCGATAAGCATAAGTTCGCCATTCATATCGAGAACTTGTGCCGTAGGATGCGCATTTGCTTTTGGTGTTGCAGAGTGGCAACCTAAAATGGTCAATTGCATCATATCAAAATCCCAAATCTCTTTCTATTTCTTCTAGACCAATTAAATCTGCTGCTTCTTGCATAGTTGGAACGACATGAATTTCCTCCGGCACGTTGTCAATATCAATAGTATCGTTTACAATCACTAAAGACTTTTTGCCTTTCCTATGAGTAAAAGAAAGTTTCAAAAATTTTAAAAGCTCGTCTAAAGTAAGTTTTCCATATTTCTGAATATCGATAACAACATTATCATCTTTAAATTGATCCTGAGTTCGAGTAAGAAAGTCTGCAAAATCCTTTACATTATCTTTTTCATCTCGAAGAATAATATAATTGTCTTTATGTTCAGTTTTCATAATTTTTGATTTTTGAAGCCAATAAATATATGACAGCCATACGAATAGCGACTCCATTCTCGACCTGATTCAGAATTATGGAATGTTCTGAATCTGCTACGTCGCTAGTAATCTCTACACCTCTATTGATTGGCCCTGGATGCATAATGGTAACAGATTTACTTAAACTATCCAGTAAAGTTTTATTAATTCCATACTGTTGGACATATTCTCTTGTGCTAGGAAAATAGGAATGTTCCATGCGTTCATTTTGAACTCGCAACATATTAGCGATATCACACCATTCAAGAGCTTTTATCAAGTTAGGCTCTACCTTTACACCTAAGCTTTCAATATGCTTTGGCATTAAAGAATTTGGACCGCAAACTTTCACTTCTGCACCTAATTTTTTGAGGGTAAAAATATTACTTAAAGCTACTCTAGAGTGCATAATATCCCCAACAATAACTATCTTCTTCCCTGCTATATCTCCGTATTTTTCTCGAATAGAAAACACATCAAGTAAAGCTTGAGTTGGGTGCTCATGCGCACCATCTCCAGCATTGACAATACTTGCCTTCACATGTTTGGAAAGAAAAACTCCAGCTCCAGGATTAGGATGTCGCATCACTACCATATCCACTTTCATCGCTAGTATGTTGTTGACAGTGTCTATAAGTGTTTCGCCTTTGGTAACTGAAGATGAAGAGGCTGAGAAATTAATAACATCTGCACTTAAGCGTTTTTCGGCTAGTTCAAAAGATAAGCGTGTTCTGGTACTGTTTTCAAAAAAAAGGTTGGCAATGGTAATATCTCTTAAACTTGGAACTTTTTTAATAGGTCTATTGATGACTTCTTTAAACTGATCTGCAGTTTCAAAAATGAGATGAAGATCTTCCGCAGTAAGGTATTTGATTCCTAATAAATTTGAAACACTAAGTTCTTTCATGGTTTATAATTAGTTTTTCAATAAGTATACAGCATCTTCTCCATCATTTTCTTTCCAGCAGACTTTCACGTGTTCATTATTTATCGCATCCACTTTTCTTCCATTATAATCGGGTTGAATAGGTAGGTGTCTACTAAATCGTCTGTCAATAAAAGTCAACAACTCTATTTTGGATGGTCTTCCAAAGGACTGTAAAGCCGTTAAGGCAGAACGTATGCTTCTTCCCGTAAACAGTACATCATCTATCAAAACCACATGCTTATTTTCAACAATAAAATCAATGTCCGTTTCATTAGCTTTCAAAACTTTATCCCCACGTCTAAAATCATCACGATAAAAGGTAATATCTAATTTTCCATAAGACAAGGAAGTCAAACCGTAATCTTTATTTAAAATATCGTAAAGCCTGTTGGCTAGAAAACTACCTCTTGGCTGAATGCCGATGAGTGCGGAATTCTCAAAATTTTTGTGGTTTTCAACAAGTTGGCAAGCTAAGCGCTGAAGAATGATATTGATTTCCTTCGCATTAAGAAGCATTTTTTGGCTCATCGTTGAAATTCGTTTGGTTTACAAAAGTAATTAAAATAAGCTGTATTGTTAAAGAGTAAATTCAATTTATGATTTAACTCTGGAAATTATAAAGTATTCAAAAAAATAGTAATAGAATTGTTAATCAAAATCTTAGAATTTGAAAGATTTACTTAAGCACATCGGACCAGGTTTTTTATTAGCTGGTGCCGCTATTGGGGTCTCTCATTTAGTTCAGGCTACTCGAGCCGGAGCTGACTATGGTATAGTTTTAATCTTAGCTATATTAATAGCTTGTCTTACCAAATATCCATTTATGGAGTTTGGATCGAGATATGCCGGTGCTACTGGCAAGAATTTAATAGACGGGTATAGAACTCTTGGACGTTGGTACCTTATAGCTTTTGCATTGATTACCATTTCAACGATGTTTATTATTCAAGCTGCGGTTACTATAGTTTCTGCTGGCTTAGCCGAATATTTATTTGGATTTGGCTGGTCTAATTTCACCTGGAGCCTATTATTATTGATTTTTTGCATTCTGATTTTAATAATTGGAAAATACAGAAAACTGGATGTATTGATGAAAATCGTCGTTAGCCTTTTAACCGTTTCTACGCTTTTTTCTGTGATCATTGCAGCCTTTCAGGTTGATTATTCTACGATTAGTTTCAATAAATCACCTGAGTTGTGGACACTTAGCGGAATTGGTTTCATTATAGCCTTAATGGGCTGGATGCCGATTCCTATTGATGCTTCGGTATGGCATTCCATATGGACACAGGAAAAAACCAAAGAAACTGAACAACAACCAAATTCTAAACAATCTAGTTTCGATTTTAATTTAGGATACCTCTCAGCAACTTTACTTGGTGTTTTATTTTTTGTAATGGGTCTGTTTCTCATGAATAGCAGCGACATTAGCTTTGCCTCTGGTAGTGTAGCTTTTTCAAAACAATTGATTGAAATGTACACTCAAACTTTAGGCGAATGGAGCCGAATTTTGATTGCATTCATCGCTTTTGTTACTATGTTTAGTACTACTCTTACAGTAACCGATGCCTTCCCTAGAGTCATGTCAAAATTGTTACAGAGTGAAAATCAATCTCAAAAGGAAACTCCTGTTTATCGCACGTTTATCATTGTCATTCCAGTAGTAGCTATGGGTATTCTTTTTTTCTTGAAAAGCAGCTTTACCGATTTAGTTGATTTTGCCGCGGGATTGTCATTCTTGGCTTCTCCTGTTTTGGCCTGGTTCAATTTGAAATTGATGACCCAGAAAAAGAATCAAATTACATTGAGTTCAAATTATTTAATTTTTTCCAAAATCTGTTTATTCTTTTTGATTTGCTTTGGTCTAGGCTATCTTATCTATGAATTTATCGCATAAAAAAACCGCTCTAAAAAGAGCGGTTTTAAATATTTATTCAGAAAGCTAAAATTATTTAACTTCTTCGAAGTCTACGTCTTCAACATCGCTATCGTCGCTTCCTTTTGAATCGTCAGCATCGGGTCCTGGCTGTTGAGCGCCTCCTTGTTGAGATTCAGCTTGTGCCTTATACATTTCTTCAGAAACTGTTTTCCAAGCTTCGTTCAATTTGTCTAAAGCTGGAGTAATTTTCTCTAGCTCTTTAGTTTCATAAGCTGCTTTCAATTCTTCTAAAGCATCTTCAATAGGCTTCTTTTTATCATCAGAAATTTTGTCGCCAAATTCCTTCATTTGACTTTCAGTTTGGAAAATCATAGCATCAGCTTCATTCAGCTTATCTACTTTTTCTTTAGCCTCTTTATCTGCTTCAGCATTCGCTTCAGCTTCTTGCTTCATTTTCTTAATTTCCTCTTCAGTTAGTCCAGAAGAAGCTTCAATTCTAATATCTTGAGATTTTCCAGTGGCTTTATCTGTAGCACTTACTTTGATGATACCATTGGCATCAATATCAAAAGTAACTTCAATTTGAGGGACTCCACGTTTCGCTGGCGGAATACCATCTAAGTGAAATCTACCTATCGTTTTATTATCGGTTGCCATTGGACGCTCACCTTGCAGGACATGAATCTCTACACTAGGCTGATTGTCTTGTGCTGTTGAGAACACTTGAGACTTTTTAGAAGGAATGGTAGTGTTAGCTTCTATAAGTTTGGTCATTACACCACCCATAGTTTCAATACCAAGAGACAATGGAGTTACATCAAGTAACAATACATCTTTAACGTCTCCTGTTAATACACCACCTTGTATTCCTGCACCAATTGCAACAACTTCATCAGGGTTTACACCTTTACTAGGTTTCTTTCCGAAGAAATCTTCTACAGCTTTTTGTACAGCAGGGATACGAGTTGAACCACCTACTAAGATAACTTCATCGATATCACTAGTTTTTAATCCTGCAGCTTTTAAAGCTTTTTCACATGGCTTAATTGTTCTTTTGACTAAATCTGAAATTAATTGTTCAAATTTTGATCTTGTAAAGGTTCTTACCAAGTGCTTAGGTCCGCTTTGTGTTGCAGTAACATATGGAAGATTTATTTCAGTTGAATTTGAAGAAGACAATTCTATTTTAGCTTTTTCAGCTGCTTCTTTCAATCTCTGAAGTGCCATAGCATCTTTTCTAAGATCGATATCTTCATCTTTTATAAATTCTTCTGCCAACCAGTCGATAATCACTTCATCAACATCATCACCACCAAGGTGAGTATCACCATCAGTTGCTAATACTTCAAATACTCCGTCACCTAATTCTAGGATAGAAACATCATGTGTACCACCACCAAAGTCAAATACTGCGATTTTTTGATCTGTATCTTTTTTATCCAAGCCATAAGCTAAAGCAGCTGCAGTAGGTTCGTTTATAATTCTACTTACTTTTAAACCTGCAATTTCACCAGCTTCTTTAGTAGCTTGTCTTTGAGAATCGTTAAAATAAGCTGGAACTGTAATCACAGCTTCAGTCACTTCCTGACCTAAATAGTCTTCAGCTGTTTTCTTCATCTTCTGAAGAATCATAGCTGAAAGTTCTTGAGGTGTATACATTCTACCATCAATATCAACCCTAGCCGTATCGTTTTCACCTTTCACCACTTTATAAGGTACTCTATCTACTTCTTTAGTTGACTCAGAATATTTGTTTCCCATAAATCTTTTGATAGAGGAAATCGTTTTTTCTGGGTTGGTTACCGCCTGACGTTTTGCAGGATCACCTACTTTAATTTCACCGCCTTCTACAAATGCTATAACAGATGGAGTTGTTCTTTTTCCTTCAGCATTAGGAATAACCGTTGGCTCATTACCTTCCATTACGGAGACACAAGAATTGGTTGTTCCTAAATCTATACCTATAATCTTACTCATAATTTTTATTTTTGTGTTCTTAATATTTGATTTCGAATCATAAAAGTCAATCTTTATGCCATCAAAAACCATCTGACAGACTGTCACACAACTTGTCTTTTAATACAAAACACATCATTTTGAATGATTATGAATTTAATCTCGAAAAAAACTTGAATATTTGTAAATTCATAAACAAAGCTTAAAACGAATGAAGAAAATTGAATGTATAAGCGTTTTTGATATGCTAAAAATCGGTGTAGGACCCTCAAGTTCTCATACTCTTGGTCCTTGGCGTGCATCTCAACGTTGGATCGAAGAGTTAAGAGAAGATGAGCTTTTGGATAAAATCAAAAACATTGAAATTCAACTTTATGGGTCTTTATCGCTCACAGGAAAAGGTCATGCTACAGATATTGCTGCCATTTTAGGACTTTGTGGTCATGATCCTGTAACCATGGATATTACTCATATAGATATAGAAATCGACAGAGTGAAAAATGAAGGCCGATTAAATTTAGATAATTCACGCTTTATCGATTTTGATTTTCATAAGGATGTCATTTTCAAAAAAGATTTTAAAGAATTTCATCCTAATGGAATCACTTACATCGGAATTTTAGAAAACGGTGAATCTGTAGAATCTACATTCTATTCTATTGGTGGTGGTTTTGTTGTAAAAGAAGATCGAGAAAACGCCAAACAAAAACAGGAAGAATTAAAAAGTTTTCCTTTTCAAATCAATTCTGCTTTAGAATTGATTGAACATTGTAAAAATGAACAAAAAATTATTTCTGAAATCGTTCTCGAAAATGAAAAATCGCTCAGAAATGAACTTGAAATTCATTCAGGCTTAGAGAAAATCTGGGAAACCATGCTGGAGTCGCTATACATAGGTTGCCACACTGAGGGCACTCTTCCTGGCGGATTGAATGTGAACCGAAGAGCAGCAAAGATGAATAAAAATCTGCTCGAACATAAATTTGAAACTTACGATACTCCGCAAGAATGGCTGGAGACTATAAGAACTAAAGAAGTAAAATTCAGACAAATATTACAATGGGTAAGCTGTTTTGCCATCTCGGTAAATGAGGTCAATGCATCTCTTGGCCGTGTGGTTACTGCTCCCACCAACGGTAGTTCTGGAACCTTACCAGCGGTAATGATGTATTATATGGTGATTGAAAATCATAATGCCACTTTTGAAGATTTAAAACAATTCATGCTGGTTGCAGGCGAAATAGGAAGTTTGTTTAAAAAAGGAGCTACCATCTCTGCAGCTATGGGCGGTTGCCAGGCAGAAATCGGAGTTTCATCAGCTATGGCTGCTGGGGCACTCACCGAACTCATGGGTGGTACACCAGAGCAAGTGTTGATGGCCAGTGAAATTGCCATGGAACATCACCTGGGCATGACTTGCGATCCCATTGCAGGTTTGGTTCAAATACCTTGTATAGAACGAAATGCTATGGGTGCTATCAAAGCGATAAACGCCGCTGAAATCGCCATGGAATCTGATGCGACTAAAGCAAAAGTCCCTCTGGACAAAGTTATTGCCACTATGTGGGATACCGCTCAGGACATGACTTCAAAATATAAAGAAACTTCTGAAGGCGGACTTGCCATCAAAGTCAATATGAGTGACTGTTAAACCAAAACACCCCATAATTTCAAATTGAAATTATGGGGTGTTTATTATTATATTAATTTACCTATTTAATATCTACCAATTCCAAGTCAAATATCAAAATAGAATTTGCCGGAATCACACCCCCTACTTCTCTATCACCGTAAGCTAAGTGCGGTGGAATAACAAATTGGGCTTTAGTCCCTTGGTTAAGTAACAAAAGACCTTCATCCCAGCCTTCAATCACATGACCTGCGCCAACAGGAAATTCGATAGGTTGTTTTCTCTTATACGAAGAATCAAACACAGTTCCATCTACCAAGCTTCCTTTGTAGTGTACACTCACCGTTTGACCTTTATTTGGTTTCGCGCCAGAACCTTCGTTGATGATTTGATAACGCAAACCACTTTTGGTTTCTTTGAATCCTTTTGAAATTTCGTCCAGTTTTTTGGCAGCTTCAGCTTTCAGCTCCGCTTCTCTTTCAGCTTTTGAAGAGTTGAATTTTTCGAAGCTTTCAACAGCATTAAATGCTTTAGCCTTTTCGCCGACACGTTCAATTTCTACTGAATTTAATTTGTCTTTCATTTCAATGCTATCAACCACATCTTGCCCTTCCACAACATATCCAAAAACAGTATGTTTCCCGTCAAGCCATGGAGTTGGCTCGTGAGTGATAAAAAATTGACTGCCGTTTGTGCCAGCGCCAGCGTTGGCCATAGATAAAACTCCAGACTGATTATGTTTCAATTCGGGATGAATTTCATCATCAAATTGGTAGCCAGGTCCACCTGTTCCATTACCTTTAGGATCTCCTCCTTGAATCATGAAGTTATCTATAACTCTATGAAAGACTAATCCGTCATAATAGGGTGTTCCTAAATCTTTGGCTGAATTTTCAATTTTGCCTTCAGCAAGTCCTATAAAATTACCAACCGTTCCTGGTGTTTTATCAAAGGTAAGTTGTACAGTAATTTTACCTTTTCCTGTATTAAAATGCGCGTATATTCCGTTTTCCATGATTTATATTTTTTTGCAAATTTAAGATTAAATCTAATTTAGATCGGCTTAAATTCAGTTTAAAATCTAAAGTGGAAAATGGTTATTGATCGTATATATAAATTTCAGTAGCGCCAAGACCATATTTTTGATAATCTGCGTCAAAGGATTCAATCTGATCGTAACGTCTAAAAAGAGTGTGTAATTCTGCTTTCAGTACCCCCTGCCCTACACCGTGAATAAACACAATACGTTTTATTCGCTTCTCAATGGCAAAATCTATTTTTCGCCTGCTGTGTTCCAGCTGTAGATTGAGCATTTCATAATTGCTTAAATGCGAGGTTTTATCGACCAGATTATGAATATGCAGGTCCACTTCCATTGCTGGCTGTTGACGTTTAGGCTTTTGAGAAGGTCCTTTTCGTTTAGGATTTAAATCTGATTTTAACTTTTCAATTAAGTTGTCATCTTGAAGATCAATATCCAGCCGACCTTCAGTTTTAACAATAAGAGAGTAAGGAACTTTCATTTCAAAACCATCTGAGGTTTCAAAAGTTACTTCCTCTCTTTCAACTTTAGTGACAATTCCTGCAACATTGTCATCTAAAAGTTCAACTTTATCGCCTATTTGAAAACTTTTCCTACTCATTGTTCAGAAGAATCTTGGTCGTCTTTTGGGTTATCTTTTGCCCATTGCTTTGTAGCATTATACAAGCCAATCATAAGTAAGAGTAATCCTCCCACTTTAAGATAGACATTTTCATTTTCACCCGTAAGATCATAAATGATAAGAATGGCTCCTATGATAATAAAAGCTGTAAATAAGGCTTGTTTCTTGGTATTTATCATTAAAGAAAATTTACTTAGGGAACAAAGATAGGGTCAATTTTCGTTTAGAGCCAACAATTCTTCTAAGTGTTCGCGATTATTCGATAATCGTGGTATCTTATGTTGACCACCTAATTTATTATGGTGTTTTAACCAGTTTTGGAAAAGTTTTGGTTTGGCCTGATGAATTTTCAACAAGTCTAGCGTCATATTATTATAACGCTTAGCTTCATAATCACTATTTATTTCTTGTAAATTTTTATCCAAACGAATTTGAAAATCAGAAAGATTTTCTGGTGGCGTTTTGAATTCTAAGATCCACTCATGGGCACCTTTCTTTTTACCGTTCATAAAAACAGGTGCTGCTGTGTATTCCATAACTTCACAATTGAGCTCACAAGCCGTTTTCTTAATTGCAGCTTCAGCATTTTCTATGATTAGTTCTTCTCCAAAAGCATTAATATGATGTTTCGTTCTTCCCGTTACTCTTATTCTGAAAGGATCTAAAGACGTGAAGCGTACTGTATCTCCAATCTTATACCTCCACAAACCAGAATTTGTAGAAATGACGATTGCGTAATTTTCATCAATTTCAACTTCACTTAAACTAATTACTTTTTCCTTCGGAGTTCCATAAGTTGACATAGGAATAAATTCAAAGAAAATTCCATAGTCGAGCATTAGTAATAAGTCTTTAGAATCATTCAGGTCTTGGGCTGCAAAAAAACCTTCCGAAGCATTATAAATTTCATAATACCTCATTTTGGATGATGGTATTATGTGCTCGTATTGATTTACATAAGGTTCAAAACTTACTCCACCATGAAAGTACACCTCAAGATCTGGCCAAACCTCATCAATGGTAGATTTACCAGATGTTTTCAGCACATCATTAAGTAATACAAGCATCCAAGATGGAACACCTGCAAGACTTGTCACCCGCTCTTTTATAGTTTCATCAACAATAGCTTGCATTTTGGTTTCCCAGTCACTCATTAATGACACACTATTTCCCGGCGTACTACTATAACTTGCCCAAAATGGCATATTATATATGAGTAAAGCAGAAAGATCCCCATAAGACGTTCCTTTATCTTGATAGATCTCCTTACTTCCCCCCAATCTTAAACTTTTACCAGTAAATAATTTTGAATCAGGGTTGTTATTTAAATACATACAAAGCAAATCTTTACTGGCTGCATAATGACAATCTTCCAGAGATTCTTGACTTACAGGTATGAATTTGCTTTTGGATCCAGTTGTACCACTAGATTTTGCAAACATTGTAATAGGGGAAGGCCAGATTATATTTTTCTCTCCTTGTCTACACCTTTCAAAAGTGGCTTCAAAATCTTCGTAAGTTTGAACTGGCACACGCTCCTTAAAGGTTTCGTAACTTTTTATTTCATCAAAGCCATAGGTTTTTCCAAATTCCGTATTTTGGGCTTTATAAACCAAATCAAGTAATAATTCATTTTGAACTTCATTGGGATGCTTTTTAAACAATTCCATATGATGAATACGCTTCTTTAATATCCAAGAAGCTATAGAATTTACAATTGGTATTGGCATAGATAAAATAAGTTTAATAAGGTAATCAAGAATTCATCAAACATAATAAAAAATGCAATATAGAGGAGTCTTAAGAAAAATGAAAACTGAGAATAATGAGGAGGTTGATTATTTTTTAGAATTTAAAGATGATGTGATTCATCTAAATCAACTTCTGGATAAAGAAATAGCGATCTATTTTGTAGAATATCAATGTCTCAATTGTGGAAAAAATAAAAAAATATTCAGACAGGGCTTTTGCTACGATTGCTTTCAAGAAATCCCAAATGCTGGAGAATGGATCATGCATCCAGAATTGAGCAAGGCACATTTGGATAAAGAAAACAGAGATTTGGACTACGAGAAAAAAGTTCAATTGCAACCTCATATTGTTTACTTGGCTAACTCGAGCAATATAAAGGTAGGCGTAACCCGTAAAAGCCAGATTCCTACACGATGGATTGACCAAGGTGCGCATGAAGCTATTGCGATTCTGGAAACACCAAACCGGTATTTAGCTGGTATTACTGAAGTTGAATTAAAGAAGCATGTAGCAGACAAAACCAATTGGCGAACAATGCTCAAAAATGAAATTCAAGATAAGAATCTTGAAGAAGAACGAGAAAAACTGAAAGAATTCATACCAGATGAGGCGAGAGATTATTATTTATCATCTAGTCATGAATGTAATATAAATTTCCCTGTTCTAGAATATCCGAAAAAATTGAAAAGCCTCAATTTAGAAAAAAATAATACTTATAGGGGGAGACTGAAAGGCATCAAAGGACAATATCTGATTTTTGAGAATGACATTGTATTTAATGTGAGAAATAGTGAAGGTTATGTAATAGATTTTGAAATATTATCATAAATAAAAACACCCTGTGACAAAACTATCACAGGGTTATAATAAAACTAAAAAAAACTACTACATATTTTCCTTCTCTCTCAAAGACTGGATGTACTGTGCTTTCTTAAGATTTTGTCTTTTTTCAACAGATTTTTTCGTGAATTGTTTTTTGTCACGAAGTGTTTGAAGAACTTTAGTATCTCTAAACTTTCGTTTTAAGCGTTTTAGAGCTCTTTCAATTTTTTCACCATCTTTTACTTTAACTACTAACATATAATGATTAATTATTTACAGTTGACTTAAAATTTTTGAATTGCAAATATAGGTATTTCATTCATTAATAAAGCATCAAAATCATATTTTTCAATATTTAATTTGAATTTCTTTTACATCGTAAGATTCTAATCTATCTTCTTCGAATTCAACCACTAACCTACCATAATTATCTATTCCTCTTATTAAACCTTGAGCAAGGTCACCGTTTGGAAATTGAAGCATTGTTACTTTTTCAAATTTAAATAAAGAATCGTAGTACAGTGAAAGAATAGATTTTAAACTTAAAGCATTGAATAGATGCGGTATTTTTTCGAATTCAATTAATAAATCACTTAATAAAACATCAAGATCAAAAACCCTGTTGCTCATAATTTTCATTGAGGATGCTTTTGGAAGATTTGAAAATTGATCTTGATTCACATTAAGACCAACTCCAACTACGCTAGCACCTTCTTTATTTTGGGTAATCATGTTTTCTATTAATATTCCACCAATTTTAAACTGACGTGACAGGATGTCGTTTGGCCATTTTATTGAAAGTTTTGGGATGTCATACGTGTTTAGTACTTTCTTGATAGCTAAAGCAACGAGAGCACTTAACTTAAAGGTATCTTTATAAATAGACTTCAATCCTGGCAGATAAACACTAAAAGTAAGGTTTTTCCCTGGCTCACTCGACCAAGCAGTTCCTCTCTGCCCTCTACCCTCCACCTGATGGCGGGCGACTACACAGTACAATTGTTTTTGAGAATGTGTTTTCACAAACTCTTTTAAGAAGCTATTGGTAGAACTTGTGGCATCAACTTTGACTACTTTCATATGAAGGATTAGATATCGAATAATCTTTTGTTAACTGTCGCAAAAAAAGGGATTAAAAACCTATTTTTGCGTTAAAATTCAAAATTTTAATGAGTACAAAAAAAGAACAAATAGATCAACTTATTACGCATATAATACAAGGTATAGAAGACGTTAAGGGCAATAATGTTGAAATTATAGATTTAAGAGAGATTGAAAACACGGTTTGTGATTATTTCATTGTATGCTCTGGTAATTCCAATACACAAGTAGATGCTATAGAAAGCTCCGTAAGAAAAGTGGTGAGTAAAGCTATTCAAGACAAGCCATGGCATGTAGAAGGACTAGAAAATTCACAATGGGTGTTAATGGATTATGTTGATGTTGTAGTTCACATTTTTCAAAAACAAATAAGAGAATATTACGATATTGAGAGCTTGTGGGGTGACGCTAAGATAACTTCTATCGAATCTAATTACTAAATAAGACAAAAGAGAGAATGGCTAAAAAAGCAACGCAGAAAAAAAACGAAAATAAAGATCCTAAAAAGCCAAAATTTAATTCTTACTGGATTTACATAGGAATTATAGTTATCTTTTTAGGTGTACAGCTTTTTGGAGGTAGTGGTTTCAGCGAACCTGAAAAAACAAGTCCTGCTCAGTTTGAGAAATTTCTAAAAGATGGGGATGTTGATAAAGTCAATATCGTTAAAAATACCAGGGTAGCTGAAATATTCCTAACAAACGAAGCTAAATCAAAGCCAGAACACAAAGGCACAAATGAAGACCAGGTTTTTGCTTCTTCAGGAACTCCAGATTATTCTTTTGAATTTGGAGATCTTCAAAATTTTGAAAATACTATTGAAAAAATTAAAGAGGAACAAAATCTAAATACTCGTGTTTATTACGAGACAAGATCTAATTATTTTAGTGAGATACTAATTGGTTTGCTGCCTATAATTTTGATTGTCGGCATCTGGATATTCATCATGAAACGAATGAGTAAAGGTGGTGGCGGTGGTCCTGGAGGTCAAATTTTCAATATTGGCAAATCAAAAGCGAAATTGTTTGATGAAAAAAAAGACATCAAGACCTCATTTAAGGATGTTGCAGGCTTAGAAGGTGCCAAAGATGAAGTTCAGGAAATTGTTGACTTCCTCAAACATCCAGACAAATACACTAATCTTGGTGGTAAAATTCCTAAAGGAGCATTACTTGTAGGACCTCCTGGAACTGGTAAAACATTATTAGCAAAAGCTGTAGCTGGAGAAGCTGGGGTTCCATTTTTCTCATTATCTGGTTCGGATTTTGTCGAAATGTTTGTTGGTGTAGGAGCTTCTCGTGTAAGAGACCTCTTTAAGCAAGCAAAAGACAAATCCCCTTCCATAATTTTTATTGATGAGATAGATGCTATTGGAAGATCTAGAGGTAAAGGAAATATGTCTGGCTCAAACGATGAGAGAGAAAATACTTTGAATCAACTCCTCACAGAAATGGACGGTTTTGGAACTAACACAAATGTAATTGTTATAGCAGCAACCAATCGTGCAGATGTTCTTGATAAGGCATTGATGAGAGCTGGTAGATTTGATAGACAAATTTATGTCGACTTACCAGACGTAAGAGAACGTGAAGAGATTTTTGAGGTCCATTTAAAGCCTCTTAAGAAAGTAGCTGACGAATTGGAAACAGAATTTTTGGCAAAACAAACCCCTGGTTTTTCTGGAGCTGATATTGCGAATTTATGTAATGAAGCAGCATTGATTGCAGCCAGAAATAATAGTAAAGCTGTTGGAAAGCAAGATTTCTTGGATGCAGTAGACCGAATTGTAGGTGGTCTTGAAAAGAAAAATAAAATTATGTCTGTAGAAGAGAAGCGAGCTATTGCTTTTCATGAAGCAGGTCATGCTACCGTAAGCTGGATGCTAGAGTATGCTGCACCATTAGTAAAAGTTACAATTGTACCTAGAGGTCAATCACTTGGAGCTGCCTGGTATCTTCCAGAGGAACGACAAATCGTGAGGACAGAACAGATTCTTGATGAAATGTGTGCCACAATGGGAGGCCGAGCTGCAGAAAAAGTTATTTTCAATAAGATATCTACTGGAGCATTAAGTGACTTAGAGAAAGTTACAAAGCAAGCGAAAGCAATGGTAACTATTTACGGCTTAAATGACAGAATAGGTAACTTAACTTACTACGATTCCTCAGGACAATCTGAATATAATTTCACAAAACCTTATAGTGATAAAACTTCAGAGTTAATTGATGAAGAAATTTCAAAATTGATTGAAGAACAATATAAAAGGGCTATAAGTATTCTTGAAGAACATAAGGAACAATTAAATGAACTTGCTGAATTACTCTTAGAGAAAGAAGTCATTTTCAAAGACAATCTTGTAGAAATTTTTGGTGAACGTCCTTTTAAAAAGCCGGAAATGATTAATTCTTACGAGAAAAAAATTGAACAAAAGAAAAAAGACTCAACTTCAAACGATGAAAATTTAGATGATGAAAAAGATTCAGAGAAAGATGATAAAGTAGAAAGTGAATCTAATAAATAATCTAATCATCATAAAATCTTTTAAAAAAACCTGATTCTGATATTATCAATCTCAGGTTTTTTTTATATTTAAAATAATGTATATTTGAATGAAATTTATGCAATTTTTATGAACTTTCTCAAGCGCCTCTTTGGCAACGACAAAATAGGAGAAGTAACTGATGAAAATGGGAACGAGATAGGTAAATTTATGCCCAAACCTGAAATCCCTATCGACGACGAATTCATGCATAATTTTAAAAACAATGGAGGGAAGTTCTTATATTGTGAAAACAAAAACGAATTAAGACTTAACTTTTCTGAAATTTTAAAGGAAAATAAATGGGATCACACTGAAGCATATTGTAGCAATAAATCAATTTGCGAAGACTTTGATCATACACATCTAACTTTCAATAAAAATCTTGGGGCTTGCTTTTTCTTATCAGATTGTGAATTTTTAATATCAAATACTGGCGCTATACTCATGAGTTCATGTCAGTTAGGTGATAAAAAGCTATCAGACCTACCTCTCAACTTCATAATAATTGCTAAAACTAGTCAGCTTATCAAAACCATTGGCGAAGGACTTCAAAATATAAATAAGCGATATGACAGAAATCTTCCTACAAACATCACAACAATAAAAACTTTTGACGAAAACAAAGATTCTGATTTTATGAACTATGGAAGTACTCCAAAAAATTTATATTTGCTTCTATTAGAAGATTTATAGCGAATGTCTGAAATTCTTAAGAGAAGCATTACTGGTGCTTTATATATTGTCATAATAGTATCTACTGCTTTTTTGAGCCATTATTTACTCCTTCTATTTTTTACAATTGTTGGTTTTATATGTCTTAGAGAATTTCAGACATTACTTAGATTTAGGAATATCATATCTTATATTTCTTTGGTAGTCCTTCTCTATTATTTCAACTTTACAGAAGTTTACTTACCACTGTTACTAACGTATTTGGCAATGACATTGGTTGTAAAGGTTTTTTTATTGAAGGACTTATACACACTTAATGACATTCCTATCTTTGATGGGAGAAAACATTTACTTACCCTCTTTTATATAGTACCTTCAATTATTTTTCTAACCATGATTCCTGTTTATAAAGAAAACTACGAATATGTTCTCGTAGGAACTTTTGTTTTAATTTGGACGAACGATTCATTTGCATACTTAGTTGGAAAAAATTTTGGAAAAAGAAAGTTATTTGAAAGAATTTCACCTAAAAAAACAATTGAGGGATTTTTAGGAGGAGCAATAGCTTCAATTATTGTAAGTTATTTCATCTTTATGTACATCGATTTATTGTCATGGTGGGCCTGGATAATTCTCGCTATTATAGTGAGTGTTTTCGGAACACTTGGCGACTTAGTTCAGTCAAAATTTAAAAGAAAAGCAGACGTAAAAGATAGTGGGAAAATCATGCCTGGACACGGAGGAATTTTTGACAGAATGGATAGTATGCTTTTTTCTAGTACATTTGTTTTTATTTTTATTTTACTTTTAGATTATGTTTCATAAAGAGGGTTACAGAATTCTTGTTTCAAGTTTGATTGGTGTAATTATCATCAATCTTTTATCCAATTTACTTATCGATGAAAGCCAGCAATGGCTAAAAATTATGATTTTTGGTATATCATTTATATTATTCATTTTGATTGCTCAGTTTTTCAGAAATCCAAAACGAAAAATTGACAAAAACGAAAATCACATCCTAGCGCCAGTAGACGGAAAAGTAGTGGCTATAGAAAAAGTTTTCGAACCAGAATTTATAAACGAAGAGCGATTGCAAGTGTCAATATTCATGTCACCTATCAATGTTCACGTTACACGCTACCCAATAGGCGGAAAAATATTGTACAGCAAATATCATCCAGGAAAATTCCTGGTGGCATGGCATCCTAAATCTAGTGAAGAGAACGAGAGAACGACTATAGTCGTTGAAACTGAAAAGTTTGGAAATGTTCTTTACAGGCAGATTGCCGGAGCTGTAGCTAGACGAATTGTCAACTATGCAAAAAAAGATGATATAGCTGTTCAGGGGGAAGATTCTGGCTTTATCAAGTTTGGATCTAGAGTAGATTTGTTTTTACCCGTTAATGCTGAAATTACAGTAAATATAAATGATGTGGTAAGAGGTGGTAATTCTATTATTTCAAAAATGGCTTAAATGAATCTAGAAAAATATTCTGAAGAAGATTTAGATCGTCTTTTCAAAGTAGCATATTCTAAAGTAAGTGGAACCAATAAAAAATTCCCTCAAGATGTCTTGCTCTATTTCTATGCCTTTTATAAACATGCAAAAAGTGATTCTGACCTAAAAGTTACTCAAAATCCAATAAATGATAAAGAATTAATTAGTGCTTTCAAAGCCAATGCTATGTTTCAAGTAAAAAAATTTTCTCAAAAAGAATCTAAAATAAAGTATATAAAACTCGCAAATAAATATTTGGGAGATGAGTTTCAAATAGAATAAAAAAAGAGCAACTAAATTTAGTCGCTCTTTTTTGTTCAATCTTATATCATCTTAAATCTACAAATTTTCCAAACTCTTTGTGATAGTTTGAATTTGCGCTAAAGCATCTTCTTTCTTTTGCTTTTCGATATCTACAACTTTCTCTGGAGCATTACTTACAAATCTTTCGTTTGAAAGTTTTTTCTCAACAGATCTTAAAAAGCCTTCATAATACTTCAATTCCTCTTTCAGTTTCTCTTTTTCAGCCTCAACATCTATAGCCCCTTCTACTGGTATAAAGTATTCATTTGATTTCACTCTGAATGTAAGACTTCCTTCAACTGGAGAATCAGTATAAGAAAGATTTTCAATGTTTCCCAATTTTAAAATCACAGGATCCAAATTCTTAGAAGCCGATTCGTTGTTGATAACCACTAAATCTATTTGGTTTTTGAAGGCTATATTTTTTTCTTTTCGTATAGTTCTTATTCCAGATATAACTTCAGAAGCAAAAGCAAATTCAGTTATTAGTTTCTCATCGTAGTCTTTTTGAGCGGGCCAAGATGAGATTGTAAGCGCCTCACTAGGTGTCCTTTCTTCAATTTGATGCCATATTTCTTCTGTGATGAAGGGCATGAAAGGATGCAAAACCTTCAAGTTATCTTCGAAAAGTCTAATTGCAGCATCTAATGTAAGTTTATCAACAGGCTGTTTATAGTCTGGTTTTATAAGTTCTAAAAACCATGAACAGAAGTCATCCCAAACTAACTTATAACTTGTCATAAGGGCGTCTGAAATTCTGTATTTGCTAAAATGATCTTCAAGCTCTCTCAATTTTTCTTGAAAGACAGATTGATACCATTCTACAGCAATTTTAGAAGATTCTGGTTGGTTAATCTCTTCGCTAACTTCCCACGAGGTAATCAGTTTGAAAGCATTCCAAATTTTATTACCAAAGCCTTTTCCTTGCTGGCATAGAGACTCGTCAAAAAGCAAATCATTACCAGCTGCATTACTAAGAAGTAAACCTACTCTCACACCGTCAGCACTATAATTATCTATTAATTCTAAGGCATCTGGAGAGTTGCCTAGAGATTTTGACATCTTTTGACGTTTTTTGTCTCTCACCAAACCTGTAAGATATACATTTTCAAAAGGTTTTTGATCAGTATACTCGTATCCTGCCATGATCATACGTGCAACCCAGAAAAATAAAATATCCGGCCCAGTGACCAAATCATTTGTAGGGTAGTAATATTTAAACTCTTTGTTATCAGGATTTCTGATACCATCAAACACACTCATAGGCCATAACCAAGAAGAGAACCAGGTATCTAAGACGTCTTCGTCTTGCTTCAAATCCTGCGAGCTTAAAGATTTTCCAGATTTTTCAATAGCTATTTTTAATGCTTCCTCTTTTGTTTTAGCAACAACGTAATCATTCTCACCATCGCCAAAATAATAAGCTGGTATTTGGTGCCCCCACCACAATTGGCGAGAAATATTCCAATCTCTTATGTTTTCCATCCAATGTTTATAAGTGTTTTCAAACTTTTTTGGATGTAATTTTATATCATCAGTTTCTAGAACAGCTTTGATTGCAGGCTGAGCAAGGTCTTTCATTTTAAGAAACCATTGATCAGACAACCTAGGTTCGATTACAGCTTTGGTTCTCTCCGATGTACCCACTTTATTGGTATAATCTTCAACCTTTAGCAAAAATCCCTGCTTATCAAGATCGCTTACAAAATTTTTCCTTGCTTCAAAACGATCCTGACCTTCGTAGTCCAATCCAAAACTGTTAAGCGTTGCATCTGGATTAAAAATATCGTAAACATCAAGCTGATGCTTCTCACCAAGTATTTTATCATTTTCATCATGAGCTGGAGTTACTTTAAGACAACCTGTACCAAACTCCATGTCCACGTATTCATCTTCAATAATTGGAATACTTCTTCCTACTAGTGGAACTATAACTTTTTTACCTTTAAGATGAGTAAATCTTTCATCGTTAGGATTTATACAAATTGCAGAATCACCAAAAATTGTTTCTGGCCTTGTTGTAGCAATAGTTAATTTCTCATCAGAATTTTCTAAACTATAAGAAACATAGTAAAGCTTACCTTGCTTCTCTTCATAAACAACTTCCTCATCGGAGAGAGTTGTCTGGGCTTCTGGATCCCAATTCACCATTCGGTAACCTCTGTAAATCAAACCTTTATTATGCAAATCAACAAATGACTGAATTACTGACTCATACATGTCCTGATCTAGTGTGAATTTTGTTCTTTGCCAGTCACAAGAAGCACCGAGCTTTTTTAGTTGATTCAAAATTCTTCCTCCATAGTCATTAGTCCATTCCCAAGCGTGACTAAGAAATTCTTCCCTGCTTAAATCTGATTTTGAAATGCCTTCAGCTTTAAGTTTTGCAACGACTTTAGCTTCTGTAGCAATAGAAGCGTGATCTGTTCCTGGAACCCAACATGCATTTTTTCCAAGCAAACGCGCTCTTCTCACGAGAACATCCTGTATTGTATTATTGAGCATATGTCCCATATGCAGTATGCCCGTGACGTTAGGAGGAGGGATTACGATAGAATAAGATTCCCTTTCATCTACTTCAGAATGAAAAAAGTTATTTTCTTCCCAGTAAGAGTACCATTTTTGTTCTGATTCTTTTGAATTATATTCTAGTTTGCTTGACATGCGATTAAGTAATTTTGAATGGCGAAATTACTGATAAGTCACTAAACTAAAAAAATTAAGATTTGAAATATGACAAGTATTTAGTGTTTTAAAAATCTTAAGTATATTTACTTTATGAAAAATCTTTTAATCCTATTTTTTACGTTCATGCCTTTGCTTTTTTTTAGTCAAGAAAACAACGGCTTAAGCTTTAAAAAGACAACTCACGATTTTGGGACTATAACGTCAAATTCTAATGTTAAAGCTATTTTCGACTTTACGAACACTTCAGACACAACTATTGAGATTTTCAAAATTCATGGTATAAATCGTTGTATTGAAATTGATTCTTCAAGTGTAAGAAAGTATGCTCCAAACGAAAAGGGCGAAATTATAGTTACATACAATTCTGACTGCAAGGGCCCTATTCGTAAAACACTAAGTATTTTTACATCTAAAAAAGATAATACAGTATCATTAAAACTTACTGGTAAAGTTTTAGATTAATTGGCAGGGAGTCTATTGAGCTGAGAGCTTAAGAAAATTTCCCTTTTTAGAATAACCTTTCCTCTCTTAAGTTCGATTTTGATACGTTTGCCCTCTTCGCTACTGAGCAAGCTATTTATTTCTTCTAAGTCCATTCTATTTACGCTCTTGCTATTTAATTTTAAAATCCGATCCCCAATTTGAATATCAACTTCTGAAGCTGGAGAATTTGGCCTTATTTTTATTACTTCAAGAATTTTTGAAACTTCCAATCGAATATCAAAATCTTTTGATGTGTTTATTTTGCTATAGTTTGATTCTTCATCTATTTTAACTAAGATAGGTGTCCTCACTGATCTTATTTCTTCACCAACAAACATTAAAATTAAACCGCTACGATCATAATTGGTATTATCTTCAAATGAAGTGCTGGGTTTAAAAAAAACATTTTGATTCTTGTAGTCAAAAAAAGTCACGAAACGTCTTAGTATTTCGCTGCCAATTATTCCATTTTTAAATCGATCTGCTGTAAATAATTTAGCCGAGGCCGAATCTATAAAAGCAACCCGAGTATCTTCTAATTCAAACTTACCAATCTTCACTGATTTAAGCTTAGATCTCTTACCACTCACAACCAGCTCTAATCCATATCCAACATAATCTTCAAAGGAATTTCCTGGTGCTCTTATCTCTTCATTTTCAAATATCCAAAAGGCATCACTTGAGCCCGTATCAAGTAAAAAAACTAACTCCTGATTTGAACCATCAAGAAATTCTACTGGTAATTTCAGGTGAGGTTTATTTCGTATAAATCTGAATTTGAACTTATCAAAACGTCTTAATTTTCGATTGAATTTTTCGTGCTGATAAATCCTTAAGCTTTTTCGATTATAATTTAACCTGAATATAAAATCTTTTAAAAAATCATAACCTATTATTCCCTGAACATTAATTCCTAGCTTACTAGCAAGGTCATATCTTGGATCAATAATATAATAGACTTCTTGGTTTTTGCCAATAATTGGCCCAAAATCTATAGTATTATCCGATGTTTTATACGCTTTCACAGGCTCCGAACTTCCGAGACTTCTCAATGATATAAATTCGGCATGCTCCAAAACTGTTGAATCTTTTACTTGTGCAAAAACTTTAGTTTTATTGACACCGGTATCTACAAGAAAATTGATAAACTCACCATTCAATAAAGCTGTAAGTATAATTAAGTTATTGACGGATTTGAACTTCAAATTCAAAGCTCTTTTATGCTGATTATCAAATTTGAATTCACTCTGAGAGTGAACTAAATTAAAGTTCAGGAGTATTAAAATTAAAAGAAAGAAAGTTTTATTTTTCAACATATTCATAAAATATTAAATATAGTATGAATTAAAGCTTCAGGAATAATTTTAGTAACTCTTTAATGCTTTTTTACATGGTTTTGAACATTGTAAATCTTGCAGTTAGTATTTAAAATCACCACATTTGTAAAAAAATAAATTATGCCTAAATTATCCTTTAAAGGGCTTGAAATGCCTCAATCTCCAATCAGAAAATTGGCTCCTTTTGCTGATAAAGCAATTGAAGAAGGTAAAAAAATATATTTTTTAAATATTGGACAACCCGATATAGCCACTCCAAAAGTTGCTTTAGATGCTGTCAAGAATAATGATTTAGAAATTTTGTCTTACAGCCCATCCTCTGGTTTTGAATCTTACAAGAAGAAGTTAGCTAACTATTACGTGAATAATGGTATCGACATCACATCCGATGACCTTATCGTTACTACCGGCGGTTCTGAAGCTCTTTTATTTACAATGGGTAGCATTACAGATCCTGGTGATGAAGTGATTATTCCAGAGCCTTTCTATGCGAATTACAACGGATTTGCTGTTGCTTCTGGGGTCACTGTAAGACCTGTAGAGTCTCATTTTGAAAATAACTTTGCCCTACCTCCTATCAGTGAATTCGAAGAGCAAATCACAGAAAGAACAAAAGCAATTATCATTTGTAATCCAGGTAATCCAACAGGTTATTTATATACAAAAGATGAAATTCAAAAATTAGCAGATTTAGCTCTTAAGCATGATTTATTTTTAGTAGCAGACGAAGTCTACAGAGAATTTGTTTACGATGGAGTTGAACATCACTCAATTATGGGATTGCCAGAATTAAAAGAACATGCTATTATGGTAGATTCTGTTTCCAAACGTTACAGCATGTGTGGTGCTAGAATTGGATGTATGGTCTCTAGAAACAAGGAGTTGATGGCTACTGCCCTTAAGTTTGCGCAAGCTAGATTAAGCCCTCCTACATTCGCACAAATTGCCAGTGAAGCAGCCTTAGATACAACTAAAGATTACTTCCTTGAAGTCAATAAAGAATATACAGACAGGAGAGACACACTTATTGAAGCATTAGAGGCAATTGATGGAGTGAGAGTAGCTAATCCTAAAGGCGCTTTTTACTGCGTTGCAGAACTCCCCGTAGAAGACACAGAAGATTTTGCTAAATGGCTGCTCTCTGAGTTTGATGTCAATGGCGAAACCGTGATGGTGGCTCCTGCTGCTGGGTTTTACTCAACACCTGGGACAGGACTTAATCAAATTAGAATAGCCTACGTTCTAGAAAAACAAAACTTATTGAAAGCAGTTTCAATATTGAAAATGGCGCTTCTGGCTTATAACAGTAAATAAATGAAGCTTGATAAAGATATTTCTTTAAAGTCTTACAATACCTTTGGAATTGATGTAAAAGCTCATCAGTTCATTTCTATTCAAAGTGAGGAAGAGCTTTTAGAAATATTAAAACGTTTTTATGCTTCAGAATTATTTGTTTTGGGTGGTGGCAGCAATATGCTCCTCACCCAAGACATTAATGAAACAGTCTTGCATGTCAATTTGAAAGGAATCGAAGTTGTAGAAGAGAATGATGACTTTGTTTTACTTAAAGCTAATGCCGGTGAAAACTGGCATAATTTTGTTTTATACTGTCTGGAGCAAGGCTATGGAGGATTAGAAAATTTGTCTTTAATTCCAGGTAATGTGGGAACTTCGCCAATTCAAAATATCGGTGCTTACGGAGTAGAATTAAAAGATGTAATGTCATATTGTGATACAATCAATAGACAAACACTAAGCAAGAAACGGTTTTACGCAGAAGATTGTCAATTTGGATACAGAGATTCAATTTTCAAATCAAAATTTAAAAATCAATACATCATTACTAGTGTTGTTTTTAAGCTAACCAAAAAGAATCATAAACTTCATATCGACTATGGCTCAATTCAAAATGAATTGAACGCTCAAGAAATTACTTCACCTACTATACAAGATGTCTCTAAAGCCATAATCGCTATAAGAAAATCTAAACTTCCTGATCCTAAGGAAATGGGGAATAGTGGAAGTTTCTTCAAAAATCCTATAGTTCCGTTTTCAATTTTAGAAAATATCCAAAGGAATTTTCCTGATGTCCCATTTTATAAGATTGATAAAAACTCTGTAAAAATTCCTGCAGGCTGGCTAATTGAAAAAACAGGTTTGAAAGGTCACAGAAAAGGAGATGCTGGCGTTCATTCTAAACAAGCATTGGTTTTAGTAAACTATGGTAATGCAAGTGGTAAGGAGGTTCAAGAATTAGCAGAACTTATTAAAAAAGAAGTTGCAATTAAATTTAATATCGACTTAGAAACTGAAGTCAACATTTTTTGAATGCAATAATTCAATTTTAAGTTAAAAAAACAAGATAATATCCCATTTCACTTTCGATAAGTTGGACTTTTATTAAATTTGCACTATGAAATTATTACTTATATCAATCGTACTTTTAGGATTAGCTGTAGCAGGTATAGCTATCAAAATTTGGGGTAAAAAAGATGGAAAATTTGCTGGAACATGCGCAAGTCAAAGTCCTTTTTTAAATAAAAGCGGTGAATCTTGTAGCTATTGTGGTAAAATGCCAGATGAACAAACGGATTGTGGTGGAGTAGATAAAACCAAATAGCAATTTAAATCTTCAATGGTTGAAATTCATACTCTTTTTATTTCTGATTTCAATCCTCTATATTTTAGTTCAGCAATACAATATTGCTTTTAAATTACTAAAGCAAAAAAAATCCTCTTCATGTTCATTACAAAATACTGATCCCGTAAGTATTATTATTTGCGCAAAAAATGAAGCGTCAAACCTATTACAAAATCTGATTCCTGTATTAGAACAAGATTATCCTCAGTTTGAAGTTATTATAGTGGATGATAAGTCAACTGATTCCACATCAGATATCGTTCAGAAATTTCAGAAAGAATTTTCAAATTTAAAATTGCTTAAATCAATAGCTGAATATTCAAATTCCAAGCGAAGTGCTTTGAAGCAAGGTATTGAAGCTTCACAGCATAGCACACTGTTATTGACAGATGCAGATTGTAGACCAATTTCAAAAAATTGGATATCGAAAATGAAAGCTGAACTCTCAGGATCAAAGTCTTGCGTCCTTGGTTATTCTCCTCACATCCGTCAATCTTCTTTTTTGAATTTAATTATTCAGTTTGAAACATTACAAACAGCTGGATTGTACTTAGCTCAAGCTATCGATAACAAAGCATACATGAGCGTTGGTCGTAATGTAATGTACACTAAAGAATTATTTCTAAAAAGTGAAAAATTCGATTATGAAAAGGACTTAACTTCAGGAGACGATGACTTATTGATTCAAAATATTGAAGATAAATCAAAGATTTCTGTATGTTTAAGTCCAGAAAGTTTTGTTCTGAGTAAACCTAAAGTATCCTGGAGTACCTGGTGGAAACAAAAGTTAAGGCACTATTCTACTGCCGCCCATTACGATACAAAGAGTCAATTATTCTTAGGTACTTATCATTTTTCTCATTTAATATTCTGGATTGGCTTTTTGATTTTAGCTTTTAGTAAATATTCAAAAACAGTATTGATGATTTTTGTAGTTTCAATACTCATAAAAAGCCTTTTTATGATAGCATATATGAGGGTTTTAAAAGTTTCTAAAGAAGTTTTATTTCTTTGGCCTATCTTAGAAGTAAGTTTACTTCTTTTGCAATTGGGCTTAGGTATACAGGGTAAACTTCAAAAACAAAAAACGTGGCAGTAACACCAGACGTACAAGAACTTATCAACAAAGCAAAAAAAGCTGATCAAAAAGCGTTTAGAGCTTTGTTAAATTATTTTTGGGATGATGTTTACAGGTTTCAATTGAAACGTACAAAAGATACTTATGAAGCTGAAGAGGTCACTGTGCAGACTTTTGCAAGGGCTTTTGATAAAATAGAAACTTACGAAAGCAGTTTTAAGTTCAAAACATGGCTCATAACGATATCAAAAAATATTCACATCGATTTAACGCGTAAACAAAAACTCAAAACATCAGAGATTGAAACTTCTGGTGTTTCGCAAATAGCAGATGCCGAGCCAACAGTAGAAGACAAGATCATCAAAGAACAAAACCTAAGTAACCTTCTAAGTCAAATCAAAGAATTACAGCCACATTATAGAGAGGTAATCGAGTTGAGATTTTTCAAGGAGATGAGTTACAAAGAAATTGCTGTCCGAACAGAACAACCCATCACCAATGTAAAAGTGAGATTACTGAGGGCCAAAAAGTTACTAGCTGAAATCATAAATCAAAAGCATAATAAGCTTTAATTTATTATATTTAAATATAAAACTTATATACCATGAAATTAACTTTCATTGGACTTATACTTGGTCTATCAACCTTACTACAAGTATACATAGACAGACGCATTGTTATCATTACTGCTTCAGAAAAAAATACTGAGTTTCAAAATTATTTAAATTGGGTAGATCGTAACTCTATGCAAATAGAAAAAAAGAAGAACTGCTGTTTACACGTTAGTAGATGGAGAGATTACAGCTGTATTAAACTCCAGTGAACAAACCGATAAATTTTTAGAAAGAAACAAAAAGAATTATACTCAAACTTCAAATCCTAAAGCATATCTAATTGATTTGCATGGGAGTCTTTTAAGACAGTATAACAACGTTTTTCAGCTACGGGGTTTGTTTGCAACTATAGACGGGAGTCAAATGCGCTATTAGAAATACATCTGAACTTTAGACTTGCGGAACATTCAAATAAATATTTTTTTCTTTGAATGGTTAATGGATTAAACGAATAATTAATTATGAAAACGATTATTGCTTTTTTACTTTTTAACTTTATGAATATGTCACAGGATTTTAATTATAGAAGAATAATAGTCCTCTCTGCAGAAGACCTCAATTCGAGAGTCAAAGAACAAATTGATAAACTTAGGAAAAACCCCATGAAACTCGAAGAAAGAAAACTAGCCGTATTTACTTTGGTAAATGGAGAGTTAACTTCAATTTTTAACGCTAGTAAAAAGAGTAAAGTATTTGTTGAAAACAACAAGACAAGTTACCCAACTTCTTCATCTATTCACGTTTTTTTAATCGGGCTTGATCAAACTGTAAAGCAAACATTTTCAGAAGTGATCGATCCCAGAGAAATCTTCGAAATAGTAGACAGCATGCCTATGCGACAGGCAGAAATGCGAAGAAATTAAGACTTTAAATAACCTTTGATGTTATTCAAAATTCTTGTTTTTATGGAAATGACATCCGCTTTTTCAAATGGTTTACCGGTGATTTTTTCATAAAGCTCTATATATCTTTCACTTATTGAAGACACAACCTCAGGCGTTAACTCTGGAATCTCTTGTCCATCTTTTCCCTGAAATCCATTATCCATCAACCACTCTCTAACGAATTCTTTGGACAATTGCTTTTGTTTTTCTCCTTCAGCTTGTCTTTCTCCGTATCCATCCTTATAAAAATAGCGGGAAGAATCGGGTGTATGGATTTCATCTATAACGACGATCCTGCCTTCTGGTGTTTTACCGAATTCATATTTGGTATCTACTAAAAGTAAACCTCTTTCATTAGCAAGATCTGTACCTCTTTGAAATAATTTTAGTGAATAATCTTCTAGAATTTTGTAGTCTTCCTGGCTTACAATGCCTTGTATGAGTATTTCTTCTTTAGAAATATCCTGATCGTGATCGCCTTGCTCTGCTTTAGTAGTTGGAGTAATAATTGGGATGTCAAACTTGTCGTTGAGTTTTAATCCTTCCTTAAGCTTCACACCACATAACTCACGTTTCCCAGCTAAGTATTCTCTAGCAACATGACCTACCAGGTAATTTCTAACAACCATTTCAACTTTGAAAGGCTCACATTTCACTCCAATGCTTACATTAGGATCTGGAACTGCCTCTAGCCAATTTGGGACGATATCTTCAGTCGCCTTAAGCATTTCTGAAGCTATTTCATTAAGAATTTGACCTTTATAGGGAATACCTTGAGGTAGAACTACATCAAAAGCACTTAACCTATCTGTAGCTACAATTACAATTTTATCGTTGGAAAGCGTATATACTTCTCTAACTTTACCTTTATAAAAATCAACTTGGTTTGGTAGTTGAAATTGAGTAGATGTAAGTGTTTTACTCATAATTTAATCTTGATTTTCTATCGCTTTATAAGCTGAAATTACTTTTTTAACAAGTCGATGACGAATTACATCTTTATCATCCAGAAAAACCATACCAATGCCTTTAATGTCTTTAAGCACCAATAAAGCCTCTTTAAGACCTGAAATAGCCCGCTTTGGCAAATCTACCTGACCAGGATCTCCGGTAATCATGAATTTTGCATTTTTCCCCATTCTAGTAAGAAACATTTTCATCTGTGGATGAGTAGTGTTCTGAGCTTCATCCAAAATCACAAAAGCATTATCCAATGTTCTTCCCCGCATAAATGCAAGAGGTGCAATCTGTATCGTCCCTTTTTCAATGTAACTCTCAAGTTTTTCTGGAGCAATCATATCTCGTAATGCATCGTAGAGCGGTTGCATATAAGGATCTAGCTTTTCTCTCAAATCCCCTGGCAGGAATCCAAGATTTTCTCCTGCTTCAACAGCTGGCCTAGTCAAAATAATTCTTCTTACCTGTTTATTTTTGAGGGCTTGCACTGCTAAAGCTACACCTGTATAGGTTTTACCAGTACCTGCGGGTCCTATAGCAAAAACCATATCATTGGTATTCATCAACTGTACGAGTTTACGCTGGTTTGCTGTCTGCGCTTTTATGAGTCTTCCTCCTACTCCATGTACTAAAATATCTCCAGTAGAAATTGGAGCGTCATAATCTGCCTTAGACTGACTTGTAAGAATTCTTTCTATGGCATTTTCATCTAACGAATTGAATTTCGAAAAATGATCTGTCAACATCTCAAAACGCTGCTCAAATTCTTCTAATCGTTCATCATCACCAAAAACTTTTATTTTATTCCCTCTCGCTACAAGCTTAAGTTGCGGATAATATTTTTTAATGAGTTCAATATTAAAATTATGATGTCCAAAAAATTCTCTTGGGTTTATTTCTGAGAGTTCTAAAATAAGTTCATTCAAAAGCGATGATTTTTGGTTAAAAATAATAAATTCGCATAGCAAATTTACGCATTTTTTTGACGAAAATGAGCTCACAACTATTAACTGTCTATTAAATGCCTATCATCACTCTTACTACAGATTTCGGACTAAAAGATCACTCTGTGGCAGCTGTTAAAGGCGCCTTATACAATGAGCTAGAGAATGTCCAAATTGTAGATATTTCTCATGAAATTTCTCCTTTCAATTATACAGAGGCAGCTTATATCATTAAAAACGCTTATCATAATTTTCCAGAAAACTCCATTCACATCATAGGAGTAGATTCTGAATTAACTCCAGAGAATAAACACCTTGCTATTTATTTAGATGGTCATTATTTTATATGTGCTGATAATGGAATTTTATCTTTGATTTCTTCTGAAATAAAACCAGATAAGATTGTTGAAATTAATATTCACAATAAATTTGAAAGGAAATCCAAAATCCTTGATGTATTCATCAGTGTAGCCACACATATTTGTAGAGGTGGTGACTTAGATGTAGTCGGAAAGGCTATTCCAAATATGAACGAGCTTACCCATGTGAAACCAATCGTGAATCAACAGGAAGATCAGATTATTGGCCATATCATCTACATTGATAATTTTGGAAATGTAGTTTCTAATATTAGCAAAAAGCTTTTTAAATCTGTTGCAAAAGGAAGAGAAGTATTAATCTCTGCTAGGTCTACTAAGTTTAAAAATGTATACTCCAATTATTCCGATGCAATTAATTTCAATGTTCCAAGAGAAAATAGAGAGATGGAAGGAAAGAAAATTGCTTTGTTTAATTCATCAGATTTTTTAGAACTTGCCATCTATAAAAGTAACCCCTTGAGTGTAGGTTGTGCTTCTAGTTTATTCGGAATAAAATATTTGGACACCCTCACCGTTAAATTTTTATAGAATGCTAGTAAGAATAGTGAAAATGCAATTTAACCCCGAAGCTATTGTAGGCTTTCGGAATCTATTTGAAGAAAATAAAGAGAAAATTCGCCAGTTTGGGGGCTGCCAACGTTTGGAACTTTATCAAGACCAAAAGGACAAGTCTATATTTTTCACTTATAGTTATTGGGAATCTGAGTCTCATTTAAATGCTTACCGTAACTCCGATTTGTTTGCTGAAGTCTGGAAAGCTACTAAAGCAAGGTTTTCAGAAAAAGCTGAAGCTTGGAGCTTAAATAAACTTGTAGAATTAGATTGATATGTTAGCAATATTCAATAAAGAATTCAACAGTTTTTTTTCTAGCCCGATCGGTTATATAGTTGCTGGTCTATTTTTGGTTTCTATAGGGAGTTTAATTTGGATAATACCAGGACCGTTTAATATTTTCGATTCAGGCTATGTTAATCTTATTCCATTTTTTGAAGCTTTACCCTGGGTTTTTGCTTTCTTAATCCCTGCAATCTGCATGCGAAGTTTTTCTGAAGAAAGAAAACAAGGCACAATGGAACTTTTACTTACAAAACCTTTAAGCCTTAATCAACTGGTGTTTGGTAAATTTCTTGGATGCTTTTGCTTAACTATTATCGCGATTTTACCTACTTTTTTATATTTAATAAGCTTATCTGCACTTACTGCCAAAGATGTAAGTGTTGATTATGGTGTTATTTTTAGCTCATATTTTGGAGTGGTTTTACTTATTTCCTGCTTTACTTCTATCGGGATTTTCGCATCTTCTATGAGTACTAATCAAATTATAGCCTTTATTTGGGGAGCTGTTATTAGTTTATTTCTATATTTTGGTTTTGATGGGTTAAGTTCAATTTCTATTGGAGATTCACAATTATATACTTTGGATTATTTTGGTATTAACTATCATTTTAAAAGTATTTCAAGAGGAATTTTAGACAGTAGAAATCTGGTTTATTTACTTAGCATTAGTATTCTATTTTTAGCACTTACACGTTTTCAACTAAAAACTATTTCAGGATGAAAACAAGTCCAATGCTAAAAAAGATTTTAGGAACTGTAATAGTGATATTACTGCTGAATGTATTGGCTTCAAAGTTTTTTACACGTGTAGATTTCACTTCAGACCAAAAATATACTCTATCAAAACCTACAATAGAATTGATAGAATCTATTGAAAGTCCAATTCTGATACAAGTCTTTCTTACAGGAGATTTACCTTCGGAATTTAAGAGGTTACAGACAGAAACTCGCTATATGCTGGAAGAACTTCGAGCTTATAATTCTAATATTAAATTCGAATTTATAGATCCTCTAGATAGCAACCTTGAGGCTATGGAAGTTGCAAACCTCTTCTACGAGCAAGGTATGCCTCCAGAATCACTGAATATTCGTGAAAATGGAAAACTTACCGAACGCGTCATATTTCCATGGGCTGTGGCTAATTACGAAAATAAGCAGGCTTCAATAAAACTCCTGCAAAAAACTTTGACACAAAGTAATTCTGAATTAATTCAAAAATCTATAGAGAATTTAGAATATGGCTTTGTGGATGCCATTACAAAACTGAATCGCAAAAGAAGTAAGAAAATCGCTATTTTAAAAGGGCAAGGAGAGCTTGAGGATAAATACATTTCAGACTTTTTGACTACACTTAAAGAATATTATCTTATTGCACCTTTTACATTAGATTCTGTCAAAAGTAATCCTAAACGAACAGTCAACCAGCTTAAAACTTACGATCTTATCATAGATGCAAAAGCAACACAGCCTTTCAGTGAAGAAAAAAATTATGCGATAGATCAATATTTAATGAGTGGTGGGAAGGCACTTTGGCTTACAGAACATGTAAATGTTGAAAAAGATAGTCTTTACAGAGCTTCAAAATCTGCATTGGCTTTACCTAGAAATTTGAACTTATATAATTTATTCTTCAAATATGGAATCAGAATCAATCCACAACTTGTGAATGATCTTTATTCTGCTCCCATCGTTTTAGCCTCAGGTAGTGGTAATTCTACTCAGCTTTCCAGATTTCCATGGTTTTACGATCCGCTTGGAAACATTGCTGACGAACACCCAATTACAAGTAATTTAAATCCAGTAAAATTTGAGTTTGCAAATCCGATAGATACTTTAAAGTCTGATCTCAATAAAACAATATTGCTTGAAAGTTCAGAACTTTCAAGAAAAATTGGAGTTCCTTCTGAAATCAATTTGAACCAAATCAATGAAGAACCAAACCAAGAACTATACACTTCAGGCAAATTTCCGATGGCAGTTTTAGTTGAAGGAGAGTTTACTTCAGCCTTTCAAGCTAAACTAAAACCATTTCAGCTAAAAAATACTTTAGACAAAAGTCCTGTGACACAACAAGTCTTTATTTCTGATGGTGATGTCATCAAAAATCAGCTTCAATCTGGAAAACCACTAGAATTAGGCTTTGACAGATACTCAGGAATAACTTATGGAAACAAAACCTTTCTTCTAAACACAGTTAATTATCTTCTTGGTGATGAAGATTTAGTGAAAACAAGAAACAAATCAATAAGCTTAGATGAAATGGATTTGAAAAAACTTGAAGCTGAAAAATTAACCTGGCAAATTTTCAACTTAGCAGTTCCTATCCTCTCCATGTTTGCTTTCGGGGCTGCGTTTCATATCTGGAGAAAAAGAAAATACAGCAAGGATTAACGCTTGAATTTATCCTTATTCCTATTGACTATTAGATATATCAAAGGCAGAATACCCAAAGAATTAATAAGCGCTAAGAAAATAAACCAAGCTACCTGCTTACGTCTTGCCGATTGCCATAAAGTGATTAGCTTTAAAATTGCGTCAACAACAATAAAGAAAAGCACAACACCTATAAGTGTTGAATATTCTTCGTAAAAGGATTGAAAATCTGGCGTAGAATTGTTCATAATTAAAATGTTTGATGAGACAATTTAATATAAAAACTAAAATAAATCTAAAAGGAGTTGGAAAAATGAGTTTAGTAAACCTTTTAAAATTATAAATTTGTTTCCATGACAATTAACTGTAAAGGACAATTACTTGATTTATCACTACCTAAAGTAATGGGTGTTTTGAATCTGACTCCAGACTCATTTTATGATGGCGGCAAATTCAAGAATGAAAAAGAAGCGCTTCTGCAAGTTGAAAAGAACATTCAGGATGGAATGGATATTTTGGATATAGGCGCATATAGTTCTAGACCTGGTGCAGATGACATCAGTGAAAACGAAGAATTGCAGAGATTAAGTTCAGTTCTGAAACAAGTAAAAACCGAATTTCCAAATCTAATTATATCCATAGACACTTTCAGAAGTAAAGTAGCTAAAGAAAGTTTAGACCAAGGTGCTCATATTATAAATGATATATCTGCTGGTAATCTAGATAATAAAATGCTGGATTTAATTGCAGAATATCAGGTCCCTTATATCATGATGCACATGCGCGGAACACCTAAGACCATGAAGGAGCTTACAGATTATAATGACTTAGTGAAAGATGTTGTTTTTTACTTTTCTGAAAGAATAGCTGAAGCAAGAAAAAAAGGTATTAATGACTTGATAATTGATCCAGGTTTTGGTTTTGCCAAAAATATTACCCAAAACTTCAAATTGCTTAATCATCTCGAAGTCTTAAAAAATATTGATGTCCCAATACTTACGGGACTTTCCAGGAAGTCTATGATTTATAAATCCTTGCTTATAGAAGCTGACCAAGCTCTTAATGGAACTACAGCATTGAATATGGCAGCGCTTATGAATGGAAGCTCAATATTGAGAGTACATGATGTGCTCGAAGCTAAGCAATGCATTATCTTGTACCAAAAATTGAAAGAAAACTAAAGTATGATAGGTTTAGATTTTTTAGAGTTTAGATTTTTAGATATTTTAGATATCATATTAGTTTCTGTACTTCTCTATTATGTGTATAAATTGGTTAAAGGCTCTGCTGCCATCAATATCTTTACAGGAATTGTTATCATTTATCTGATTTGGAAACTCACCCAATTACTCAAGATGGAAATGCTGAGTAGTGTTTTGGGAGAATTCATAGGAGTAGGAATGTTTGCTTTGATTGTGGTATTTCAGCAAGAAATAAGAAAATTCTTACTTATGATTGGCTCAACAAACTTTAGCGGAAAGAATAATTGGTTTCAGCTAAATTTCTCTAACCGAGAAAATAAAACTCAAAACTATGTCGATATTATAGTTGAAGCCTGCAAAAAATTGGGAACTACTAAAACTGGAGCCCTTATCGTTATAAGAAGGAACACAAAACTCGATTTTGTAAAAAACACTGGAGATGATATGGATATTAAAGTCAACAGACCTATTATCGAATCTATTTTTTACAAAAACAGTACTCTTCATGACGGAGCTATAGTAATTGAGGATGGAAGAATTACAGCAACCAGAGTAATTTTACCTGTTAGTAATGATAGAGATATACCTTTGAGATTTGGACTTAGACACCGGGCCGCAGTAGGTATAAGTGAAAAAACAGATGCAGTGGCACTAGTAGTTAGTGAAGAAACTGGACAAATCTCTTACCTAAAAAATGGAGAATTTAATATTTTTGAAGATTTAGAAAAATTAATCGATCAAATCAAAGAAGATTTAAGCTAGTTAATTTTTTCTTCATATTGAAATTGAGCTTCATAAAGATTTTTATAATATCCATTCTCTTTATTAAGCAATTCTGAATGCTTCCCGGTCTCAACAATTTTTCCGAGATCCATGACTATAATTTTATCGGCATTCTTAATAGTTGCCAATCTATGAGCAATTACTATTGAAGTTCTATTTTTGGTTAACTTATCTGTAGCTTCTTGTATGAGTTGTTCACTATAACTATCAACTGATGATGTCGCTTCATCCAGAACTAATATACTGGGATTGGTAACATAAGCTCTTAAAAAAGCGATCAATTGTCGTTGACCAGAGGATAACATGACTCCTCTTTCTTTTACATTATAATGATATGAATTTGGCAAAGAGGAAATAAACTCATGAACGCCTATATCTTTTGCTGCAGAAATCACTTGCTCTTCTGTAATTTCTTCTTTATTAAGTGTAATATTATTCAAAATACTATCCGCAAATAAAAATACATCTTGAAGAACTACAGCAATTTGGCTTCTTAAAGCAGTAAGCTCATAATTTTTGAGATCCTCACCGTCAACAGTTATTTTTCCACTTTTTATTTCGTAAAAACGACTCAATAAATTAATTACTGTACTTTTCCCCGCTCCAGTCGCCCCAACTATGGCTACTGTTTCTCCAGGCTGAACTTCAAAAGATATACCCTTTAAAATTTCTTCATCGGGAATATAATTGAATCTCACATCTTCAAATGTAATATGACCTCGCATTTTTTTTGGAACAATAGTACCAGAATTTTCGATTTGAGAATCAGTATCTAAAATTTTAAAAACGCGATTGGCAGCAACCATCCCCATCTGCAACGAATTAAATTTATCTGCAATTTGCCGGAGCGGTCTAAACAACATTTGAGACAATTCTATAAACATCACGATAATACCTAAAGACAACATGTCCGACTCAACGACACGCAAACCTCCAAACCAAACAATCAAACCAATAGTGATAGATGTTGACATTTCTGCGATAGGAAAGAAAATAGCATTATACCAAACCGTTTTGATCCAGCCGTCTCTATGTTTTCTATTGATGTCTTTAAACCTATTGTATTCTTCTTTTTCTCTATTGAAAATCTGAACGATTTTCATACCAGTAAGGTGTTCTTGAACGTAAGAGTTTAAGTTTGAAACCTGCGTTCTTACTTCTTCAAAAGCGATTTTCATCTTCTTTTGAAAAACACGCGTAGCATAAATAATGAATGGTAAAACTGTCAAAACAAGCAGTGTCAACTGCCAACTTTGCCAGAACATAAATCCTAAAACCACAATCATTTTTAATAAATCACTTATTATCATAAATAAGCCCTGACTAAAAATACTTGCAATAGTTTCTATATCACTTACAGCTCTAGTCACCAATCTACCTACAGATGAATTGTCAAAATATTGCTTTTTGAAATTCATCATGTACTTGTAAAGCTTTATCCGAATATCAGTTATAACCTCCTGTCCAAGCCAGTTGGCATAAAAAATAAAACTGAATTGGAAGATCACTTCAAAAATAAGCACTACCAACATAGTGCTGACGTAAAAAATTAAGCTATCTGCGTCACTTTTGGTAATACCGTCATCGATAGTTAATCTTAATAAATAAGGTCTTAGCACGCCAAGTCCAGAAAGAGCAATAGCCGCAAAGCCTACAAAATAAAAAGTTTTTTTGTAGGGGTCTGTAAACTTTAAGAGTCTCTTAAAGAGTTTAGTATCAAAGGCGTTACCGCTATTTTTTTCCATTTATTTACTTATCAAGATACCCTGCCGGATACTCTATATTTTTCAAAACTAAAGCATGTGCTGGTACAGATTTTCCAGCCCTGGACCTGTCTTGGGCAAGAATAATTGCGTTGAATTCTTCTACAGAAATTTTATGCAGTCCTACTTCAACTAGAGTTCCAACAATAGCTCTTACCATATTTCTCAAAAAACGATTGGCTGAAATTTCAAAAAGAAGAAAATGCCCATTTTGATGCCAAATCGCTTTTTTTATTTCGCAGTCAAATGTATAAACATCAGTTTTAACTTTGGAAAAAGATTTGAAATTTTTATGATTAAATAAGAGATTTGAAGCCTGTTGCATAGCGTTTACATCCAGTTCATTTTTCACAAAATAGCTTTTCCCTAAAGAAAAAGGATCTTTATACTGAACAATAGAATAATCGTAAGACCTAGAAATTGCATCGAAACGGGCGTGAAAATCCTTGTGAACTTTTTTAAAATCATGTACGGCTATGTCAGCAGGTAGAATACTGTTCAATTTGAAGATGAGTTTCTTATAATCAACAATGTTTTGTTCACTATCAAAATGAGCTACATATCCAGACGCATGAACACCGGCATCAGTTCTTCCAGCACCTACCACATCAACAGACTCTTGTAAAGCTGTCTGAAGAGCATGATTTACCTGAGACTGTACACTTATACTATCCAGCTGTTTTTGCCAACCATGATATTGAGTTCCCAAATAGGAAAGTTGAATGAAGTACCTCACAGATAGAAAAATTTTGAGCAACAAATATAACAATAGAGAACAGACCTAAATCTAAAGCTTTATTTATATTGCTCTTAAAAAAGGAATGGCTAAATCTATTTTATTGCTAAGCGACACACATGGATATATAGACGAAAGAATACTGGATTGGACATCAAAAGCTGATGAAGTTTGGCATGCTGGAGATATCGGAGACCAAAGCGTTTCTGACGCTTTAAAAGCTACAACACCACTTAGAGCGGTTTACGGAAATATAGATGGACACGAACTGAGAAGTGAATTTCCACTGAATCAACGTTTTGTGCTGGAAGGAGTTGACATCTGGATGACTCATATTGGAGGTTATCCTAACAGATACAGCAAAGAGGTGAAAGATGAAATAAAACTAAATCCTCCAAAATTATTCATAAGCGGTCATTCTCATATTTTGAAAGTGATGAACGATAAAAAACTGGGGTTACTGCATATGAATCCGGGAGCCGTAGGCATTCATGGTTTTCATCAAAAAAGAACCATGCTGAAATTTGTGCTTGATAATGGGAAAATAAAAGATCTAGAAGTCATTGACTTTGGGAAAAGAGGAAAGTCTGTCTCTTCTTAGACAAGTTTATGTCTACTTGTAAGATTTAAAACTGAGTATATAATAGAGCAGATCAATATAAGGAGATTTATATATTAGCCATCCGATGAACACTAGGTTTTATAAATAATAGTTCTTAAAGCCATCTTCCACAAGAGATCCAAAGATTAAATTCAACTTAAAGGTTTTAAGCTTACTTTATAAATAACTATAAGCTAACGAAGATAAAATCAGAATAAGAAACTAAAAAGAAAACTATCTTGAATGCAAAAAACCCCGAGTGGCTGCTCGGGGTTTTCATGCACTAACATTACTAAGATTTCAGGTTTATCGCAATCGATCCACAGATTTTACAAGATCTTCGTCCTTCTTGATAGCCTTGTTGGCTAGAGCAATAAAAACGATAGAAATTATTGGAAGAAGCATCCCAATACCCTTCTCTGAGATATCCATCTCTCCAGGTAAACTTAGTGTCCAATATGCAAAAACACCTACTAAAACAAAGTTTAATATGATATTAATTCGTCCTAAAACGAATTGACGTTTTCTTTTTTTGAATGAAAATAGAGTTATGATCGAAATAAGAACTGATAATAAAAACAAAGATATGGCTACAGGTTGAGATAGAGCATAAATTTCCGTATTTTCTGAATTTATCCACAAAGGCAAATAAAAACTAAGTATCCCATTGAGCAAAATTGCAATAACCAAATATAAGCTTTGAATTCTTTGTATCATCTTTCAATAATTGAACAGCAAAAATAGTAGAATATTTGAGAATTAATATTTATAAATAAAATAAAGTTGTATAATTGCAATGTCTCAAGACAACTGCTTACCTAAGCAGTTACAAATCATCAACTTAAATTCGAATCTCTCTCGAAACTATTTAATTTCAAAAAATATCAATGTTAGAAATTATTGAACTAAAGTCTAGAAAACTTTCAGACTTACAAGAAATTGCTAAAGAATTGAAAGTCCCAAAATTTAGAAGTCTAAAAAAATTAGACCTCATTTACCAAATTTTGGATTACCAAGCAGCCAACCCAGAAAAGATGAAAGAGATTCTTAGTAAGGAAAAAGAAGGCAAGTCTTCTAGCTCAGAAACGAAATCTAAAGAAGCAGATTCTTCTCCAAAGAAAGAAGAAAACAAACCTTCTGAAGAAAAGAATAGTGAAACTGATAAAGACAATCAAGCTTCAAAAAAACCTAGGAAGAGAGTTCAGAAAGGAGAGCCTAAAAAAGCTCCAAAGAATCCTTTTGAAGCAAATGATAAATCAAAAGAAGAGAACAAAGATAATTCTGAAGTCAAGGGTCAATCCAAAGTAAATGCTCCAGAAAAGCCAGACTCAAAGCCTGATTCTAGCCAGAAACCAAAACCAAGCCCTAAATCTTCTCAGGAAAGTAAACCCGCACCTAAGGGGAAAGATCCAAAAGAAAAAAAGGCACCAGAACATAAAAAGCCCGAGCACAAGAATACTAATAAGGACAATTCCCAAAAGAATCAACCTTCTCAAAAATCTCAAAACCCAAAACATCAAAATCCTAAATCTAGGAGCGACAATAAGTCGAGTGATAAAAATGGGAATAGAGATAGTCGTAACAAATACAAGGATCCAGACTTTGAGTTTGATTCTATAATCGAAAGTGAAGGAGTCTTGGACTTGATGCAAGATGGTTATGGATTCTTGAGATCTTCTGACTATAATTATCTATCATCCCCTGATGATATTTATTTATCTCAGTCTCAAATCCGTCTTTTTGGTTTGAAAACTGGAGATACTGTTCTTGGAGAAGTAAGACCTCCAAAAGAAGGAGAGAAATATTTTCCACTTATTAAAATCAAAAAAATCAACGGATTAGATCCTAAGATTGTAAGAGACCGTGTTTCTTTTGAACACTTGACGCCTCTATTCCCTCAGGAAAAATTCAGATTGGCAGAAAAGCAGAGCACACTTTCTACGAGAATTATCGATTTGTTCTCCCCAATAGGTAAAGGACAAAGAGGTATGATTGTTTCTCAGCCAAAAACTGGAAAAACAATGCTACTCAAAGATATCGCTAATGCGATAGCTGCGAACCATCCGGAAGTTTATCAAATCGTTTTACTGATTGATGAACGTCCAGAAGAAGTTACCGACATGCAACGTAATGTACGTGGGGAAGTTGTAGCGTCTACCTTTGATAAAGAAGCTCACGAACATGTACGTGTTGCTAACTTAGTCATTGAAAAAGCTAAACGTCTTGTGGAGTGTGGTCATGATGTTGTTATCTTACTTGATTCTATTACGCGTCTTGCTAGAGCTTACAATACCGTACAACCCTCTAGTGGTAAAGTATTGAGTGGTGGTGTAGATGCAAACGCACTTCATAAACCAAAGCGTTTCTTTGGTGCAGCACGTAATATTGAAAACGGAGGTTCTCTGTCTATAATCGCTACAGCACTTACAGATACAGGTTCTAAAATGGATGAAGTCATCTTTGAGGAATTTAAAGGAACTGGTAATATGGAGCTACAGCTCGATAGAAAAATTGCTAACCGAAGAATTTTCCCTGCTATTGACCTTACTTCATCCAGTACACGTCGAGATGATCTTTTACTAGGTGATGATCAAATTCAGAAGATGTGGATCATGAGAAAATATTTGGCAGATATGAATCCTATTGAAGCTATAGAATTCCTAAACCAGAGAATAAAAGACACCAAATCTAATGAAGAGTTTTTAATGTCGATGAACGGCTAAGATTCTTCTTTTAATAACTAAAAAATCCCCGATTGAAATTTCAATCGGGGATTTTTTAGTTATTAAATATAGCAAAGATTATTCTGTAGCCACATCATATTCTGAATTTTCAATAATGTTAACGTCAATAATTTTTTCAGCTTTTACAAGTAAAGCCTTTGAATCTGTAGAAAGGTTTTGAAGATGAACCTTTTTACCTGCTTTATGGTAACGCTCTGTAATTTTATTCAAAGCTTCAATCGCAGACATATCTACTACTCTACTCTCTTTAAAATCTATAATAATATCTTCAGGATCATTTAAAACATCAAACTTTTCTGCAAAGACAGTTGTAGAACCAAAAAATAACGGGCCGTAGATCTCATAATGTTTTATACCTTCTTCATCGATGCGTTTTCTTGCCCTAATTCTTTTTGCATTATCCCAGGAAAAAACTAATGCTGCTATAATAACTCCTACCAACACAGCTAAAGCTAAATTATGAAGAACAACGGTAACAAGCATAACTAAAACCATTACTAAAATATCAGATTTTGGCATACGTCTCAATGTCTTCAAACTCGCCCACTCAAAGGTTCCAATGGCAACCATAATCATAAGACCTGTAAGAGCAGCCATAGGAAGTTGTTCTATAATTCCAGCACCAAACATAATGAAAGCCAGCAATGCGACAGCTGCTATTATTCCGGAAAGTCTGGCTCTGGCACCATTGGAAATGTTAATCAAACTCTGACCAAGCATGGCACACCCTCCCATTCCTGAGAAAAATCCAGATAAAACATTTGCGCTTCCCTGTGCTATGGCTTCACGGTTTCCGTTCCCACGTGTTTCTGTAATTTCGTCTACAATATTTAGTGTCAATAAACTTTCAATAAGTCCTACTCCTGCAATGATTGCTGAATAGGGTAAAATCAACATTAAAGTCTCTAGTGTAAAAGGGATTTCTGGAATATGAAAGGGAGGAAACCCACCACTTATGGAAGCCAAATCTCCCACTGTGTTGGTAGATATTCCACCGAAATATACAATCCCAAAAACCACAAGAATAGCTACTAATGAGGCCGGAACTGCTCGAGTCAATTTAGGTAACAGCCAAATGATAAGCATGGTTAAAATGACCAATGCAAGAATAATAAATAAGTTACTTCCTGTGAGCCAGGCTCCGGAAGCATCCTTAAATTGATCTAACTGGGACATAAATATAATAATGGCCAGTCCATTAACAAATCCAAATATCACGGGATGTGGTACCAATCGCATCAATTTACCGAGTTTCAAAGTACCAGCAAGCGCCTGAATAATACCTGCCAAAACAACTGCTGCAAAAACATATTCAACACCGTGACTATTAGCAAGAGAAATTATGACTACGGCAATAGCGCCTGTTGCCCCTGAAATCATTCCGGGACGACCACCAAAAATAGAAGTTACCAATGCCATGACAAAAGAAGCATACAAACCGGTAAGTGGTGACAAGCCAGCGATTAAAGAAAAGGCGACGGATTCTGGAATAAGCGCTAAAGCTACAGTTAGACCCGACATGATTTCAATCTTGTAATCTACTTTTTGTCTAAAATCGAATAAATTAAATAACTTTTTCATCTGTCTGTTTAAGGTTTAATAATCTCTGTTTTGAATTACAGTAAGAAAAGACGAATATTAAATTCTGCTATAAACTAACGGTAATTGACATTTGTAAAAAGTCTGCAAATTTATGGCTTAAAATAAAATAAACAGAAGCTGAATCAACTTTTTTAAATTGATTAAGATAGACACGCAATCAATTCATTATCAGTTAACTATTTTTTTTATTTTGATTTATCGGGCTAATAATTTCAATATCCTGAAATTGGATGGCGGCTTTAACGATTGAGTTGATTGACTCGTGTAAAGCTTTTATGATATGGGATTTCAATTCATTTTTATGATGAACCAAACTTATTTCCCTTGAAGGATAAGGTTTTTTGAAAAACTTAATATTTCCTTGCTTGCCTTGCTTTAGGTCTAAAGTATGTAAGTAAGGAAGCAAAGTCATACCAAGACCTTCATCAGATAATTTTATAAGTGTTTCAAAACTTCCACTCTCAAGATAAAACCGTCTTTGATCAGGTAAATTTTGAACGCTTTTACAGAGATTAAGAATATTATCTTTAAAGCAATGTCCATCTTCTAGTAACAAGACTTCATCTACATCAAGATCCTCTGCGACAATATCTTTAGAATTAAATAATCTATGTTGCTCTGGTATATAGGCCATAAATGGCTCATAATACAACGGCTTTTCTTTGATTTTTTCATCTCCGAGTGGAGTCGCTGCAATGCCAGCATCCAAATGTCCGTCAATTAATTTTTCAATAATTACTTCAGTATGAAGCTCTTCAATTTTCAAATTGATTTTAGGATACTTATTTACAAAATTCTTCAAAAACATAGGCAGTAAAGTAGGCATTACTGTAGGTATGATTCCTAGCTTGAACTCACCACCTACAAAGCCTTTTTGTTGATCGACAATGTCTTGTATTCTTACACTTTCATTAACTATATTTTTTGCCTGCTCAATTATTTTCTCACCTACTGGAGTTAACTTGATAGGTTTTTTGGTTCTATCAAAAATTTTCACATTGAGTTCTTCTTCAAGTTTTTGAACTTGCATACTCAACGTAGGTTGGGTAACAAATACTTTTTCTGAAGCTTTAGTAAAATTCTTATACTCTGCTACTGCAAGCACATAGGTAAGTTGAGTAATAGTCATTGCTGAATAATTTTTTATAAAAATACAATAGTATTACAGATTCATATAACTCTATAAGCTGTAATTATGATTTAATGATGAAAATCTTAGTAAGGATCTACATTCACTACTACTTTTATGGCACGAAATTGAGCGATAGACTTAAACTTATCGACACCAGCTTTCACGTAAGCTTTAGTTTTTGCTAAAGACTGTTCCTGGGGAATTTTAATCAATATATTCTTATGATATTGATTTCTAATCCTGGATATAGCAGGAAATTCTGGTCCAAGTACATTAGTTGTGAAAATTTGTCTGTAATACAGTGCAAGCCAATCTGAAGCTTCATTCATTTTGTTCAAATCTCGAGATTTGAAAGTGATCTTGATCATTCTAAATAAAGGCGGATATTTAAAATGTCTCCTTTCATCTAACTGTTCCTTAAACATTTCATCATAACTATTGGTGGTTACTTGTTGTAATATTCTGTGATAAGGATTGTAAGTTTGAATAAGAACTTGACCTTGCTCATCAGTTCGCCCTGCCCTACCCGCAACCTGTACCAATAGTTGAAAACTTCTCTCATGAGCTCTGAAGTCAGGAAAATTTAATAAACTATCTGCATTCATTACACCCACAAGTTTCACATGCCTAAAATCAAGACCTTTAGTCAACATTTGTGTTCCTACTAAAATGTCGATTTCTCTGTTTTCAAAAGCTGAAATAATTTTTTCGTAAGCATATTTACCACGAGTGGTATCGAGATCCATACGCTTGATAACCTTATCTTCAAACATAGCAAGCAGTTCTGTCTCTATTTGCTCAGTACCAAAACCTTTGGTAGTGACATCTGTTGAACCACAGGCCATACATTTGGTTTGCATCGCTATATGATAACCACAATAGTGACACCTTAATGTGTTGTTATGCTTATGATAAGTAAGACTCACATCACAATTAGGGCATTGCGGAGCATGGCCGCAAGTGTTACATTCCAAAATTGGTGAAAACCCTCTTCTGTTTTGAAAAAGAATAACCTGTTGACCTTCTTTTAGAGTTTCTTTGATAGCATTTAGAAGTGTCTCAGAAAAATGACCAGTCATCTTCTGCTTTCTCTGCTGATCTTTCAAGTCAACAAGTTCAATTTTAGGAGGAACCACATTTCCAAAACGCCTTGTCAATTCTGTAAAGGCGTACTTCTCTTGTTTTACATTATAAAAACTCTCAACACTTGGAGTTGCTGTTCCTAAAAGTGTTTTAGCTTTAAAAAAAGAAGCCAAAACAATAGCTGCATCTCGTGCATGATATCGAGGAGCAGGGTCAAACTGTTTGAAACTGCTTTCATGAGACTCATCGACTACGATGAGACCTAAATCTTGAAATGGTAAAAAAATAGAGGATCTGGCACCAATCACTATTTTACCTTTAATCCCATCGAGGACGTGTCTGTAAACCTCAACTCTTTCATTGACAGAGTATTTACTGTGATAAACTAAAACTTGGTCGCCAAAATAATCTTGTAAACGCTGAATGAGTTGAGTAGTTAACGCAATTTCTGGCAATAAGTATAGTACCTGTTTTTCTTCTAGTATTACTTTTTCAATCAGTTTAATATAAACCTCAGTTTTACCAGAAGAGGTAACCCCTTTGAGCAAACACACTGGATGTATGTTGAAGCCATTTTCAATGTCATCTAAGGCTTTAGACTGATATTCATTGAGAATAATTTTTTTTGAAGATGAATCTCCATCATATTGTATCCTATCTTTCTTGATAAAATACTCTTCAAAAATTGACTTCTCAACAAGAGACTTAATTACCGATTCAGAGACCCCGGCCTCCTCTTTTAGCATCTTTACAGATATAGGTTTCTGTGTTTGAGCTTTTAGACTAAACAATTTCAGAAGAGCTTGCTTTTGTTTTTTAGCTCTTTCTAAACTATCTAACAGACCTGGTAATTCTATCTCTGAAGAATAGTGGTCTGAAAGTTTAATATATTTCTGAAGCTTGGGCTTGTATTGTTTATTTAATTCTTGATTAATTAAAATTAATCCTTTTTCTGCCATTGCATTGATGACAGGAAAAATAGTTTTTTTATCAAGGATTAATGTAATCTCACTAATTTTTAATAAGCTTTGCTTTTGAAGTGCTTGTAGTATTAAATATTCGCTATCGTTAAGGCTTTCATCCTCATCAATCGTATTAATATCATAGTCAGGATGGGGCTCAATGACAGTTTCACTTTCAATCAAAAGCGCACTTGGTAAGGCTGATTTCAGAATTTCACCCTCCGTGCATAAGTAATAATCTGCAATCCACTTCCAAAGTTTAAGTTGATATGAAGTAACTGTTGGTGTTTCATCAAGAAGTTCTTCAACCGGCTTTGCCTCATAACGAATTGGCGGAGTATTGTGAATTTTGGCAACAATACCAGTATATACCTTACGCTTACCAAAAGGCACAGCTACCCTCATCCCTATTTGCAAAAGCTCATGCTCCTTATTTGTGACAGAATATGTAAACCTTTGCTCTAAAGGTAAGGGAACAATTACATCGATAAAAAAAGGCATAAAACAACTGTTATCCGTTAGTTTTCAAATCTTTCCCACTCCTGGGTTCTATAGAATATAGAGAGATAACCTCTTACCATCAACGTATTTGGTTTATTGTCTTTAAGCCAAATTTTAGCATCGTAAACCTTTCCATTTTCAGGATCAGTAATAGTTCCATCCTCATATTTGTCTCCATTTTTAGAAAGATTTTTCAAAATCACCATACCCTCGACCTTCTGATTTTTTAATTCTCCTTTACATTCTGTACATCGAAGGTTTCTTTTGTCTTCTCTAAAAATTCTATTTATTTTTCCATAAACCTCTCCCTCTTTTTTATAGATTTCTACAATAGATTTTGCAATACCCGAATCATCGTCTATTGTTTTCCATTCTCCGAAAACTTCTTGAGAAAAAATAAGGTTTCCATACAGGAAACCCATAAGCAATATTAAAAATTTCATACGTCTATAATCCTAACATTCCTTTCATAAGATTTTTATCGGCAGGCTTATCACAAAACCAGATTCCAAAAAGAGCTTTTTTGAAATCTAAACCTTTAATAGTACCGAGTTCTTTATCGTTTTTAAAAACAACAACACCTTCTGAAGGAGTGTATGTGATATCAAACACATCGTCTTTGGTAATTTCATCAGAAAAGAATGAAATGAATTTGTCTATTTTGGCTCTATAAGGTTTGGTGTTGCCTTTAGTTGAATTTTCAAAACCGTCTTCAACAGCAGAACTCATTTTACTGCTTGAAATTAATCCAGATACAATGTGAAGTTTTATCACCATTGGAGCATCTGCATTCATAACTTTTTGAGAATCCTTCATTTTTTTATCTGTGTACAAACCGCCAGCGTACATATCCATCCAAAATTTTTCTCTCACTCCTGCACCATTTAAGCTCAATTCTGTTTGGCCAACTTGAAAAGTGTTAGGGAGTTCAACTCCAGCAATTTCAGTTTGTGCAAATGTAGTAGTAGCCATTATTAGGGCTGCTATCATAAAAAAGGTTGTTTTCATAGTTTTAATATTTTGATTTTCGTTTAAGGTTATAAAGTGATCCATTAAGCTCAAACCCCAGTAAAAGTATATTTGAATTTAACCAAATATATAACATGAGAATTAACAAGGCCCCAATTGAGCCATATAGTTTATTGTATGCACTGAAATTTTCAACGTAAATGGAAAACAAATATGTGGTTAAAATAATTAAAATTGTTGTAAAAAAAGTACCTAAAGAAAAAAAGCGTGTTTTCCTACCTTCTTTTGTTCCGAAATAATATAAAGTAGAAATTCCTAAAATTAAGACCAAAACCAAAATCGCAAAGCGTCCGTATTTAGCAAGTAGCAGCGAATCTCCAACTACACCAATACTTTGGAACTGATCTATGACAAATGTTAAATAAACAGTAGCAATTACAGCTATCAACAGAAGTATTGCGACAATTAAGGCTACACCAACTGCAACCATGTACTGTTTAATTATTGTTCTATTGATTCTTGTGTGATATGAAAATTCAAAGCCTGTAAAGATAGCATTCACTCCATTGGACATCAAAAAAATTGATAGTAAAAAAACAAATGAAAGCAGGCCAGCCCTGGGATTGTTAGCTATATCATAAAATATGTCCTGAAACAAGCCAGCGGTTTGTGGTGGTAGCAATTCTTCCAAGTAATTTAGTAATTCTTGTTGAAAATTATCTATAAACCATACAAAAGGGATTAAATTTAATATAAAAAGTAAAAAGGGAAAAATAGCCATGAAAAAACTAAAAGCTATAGAACCTGCACGAGTTGAAAAGGTTCCCTTCAAAATCCCAATAACATAGAGACTGAAGAGATCGTAAAGCGTAAATCCATCAAAACCAGGTAATTTTGTCTGGTTCATCCAATAGGCAATGCTACAAATTACTGGAATTTTCTTAAGAGAATCGCTAATTTCAGTTGCCATATTATACAGCTTTTAGGCTAAGGTCTAAATTATAAACCGAATGTATAAGCGCTCCACTGGAAATATAGTCTACTCCACATTCAGCATAAGATTTTGCATTTTCAAGAGTAATTCCTCCACTAGACTCTGTAAAACATTTTCCATTGATAAGTTTTACAGCGTCTTTAGTATCCTGAAAACTGAAGTTATCTAAAAGGATTCTATAAACTCCCTCATTATGTAAAATCTCTTCTACTTCTGAAAGTGATCTTGCTTCTACAATAATTCTAAGGTCCAATTTATTTTTTGCCAGATATTTTACAGTTTTCTGAATTGCTTTTGATATTCCTCCCGCAAAATCTATATGATTGTCTTTTAACATAACCATATCATAGAGTGCAAATCGATGATTTTCACCACCTCCAATTTTTACTGCTTGTTTTTCTAAAGCTCTAAAGCCAGGAGTTGTTTTACGCGTATCTAGAATTTGAGTATTATAACCTTTCAACAATGTTGAAAACTGATTAGTCTTAGTAGCTATTGCACTCATACGTTGCATCGCATTGAGAACCAAACGCTCTGCCTTAAGTATAGATTGACTTTGACCAGAAACATAAAACGCAATATCTCCATAAGTCATAGAATCTCCATCTTTCATTAAGCTTTCGATTTCTAGAGAAGAATCTACAAATTTTAAAACCTTTTTCGCAAAATCTACTCCGGCAAGAATTCCATCTTCCTTCACAAGCAACATGGCTTTCCCCTTTGCATCTTCTGGAATACATGCCAAACTAGAATGATCTCCATCACCAACATCTTCTCTTATTGCGTTTTCAATAATGATTTGGATTTCTTCATCCAATTTCTTTTCACTAATCATCTAGATATCTATTTTTGTCTCAAACAAAGTTAAACTTTTTTATACGGATGACCATCTCATTAGTGCTTGTAGGCAAAACTGATAATCACCATTTGGAAGCGTTAATCGACGATTACAAAAAGCGCTTATCACATTTTGTAAATTTTGAAATTATCATTATTCCTGACCTTAAGAAAAGGAAAAATATGGAAATCGAGCTTCAAAAAGAAAAAGAAGGAGAGCTTATTTTGAAAAAAATATCAACATCAGATTTTGTTGTCCTGATGGATGAAAATGGCGGGGAGTATTCCTCAACAAAATTGGCTGGCTGGCTTCAAAAACGCATGAATACAGGGCTGAAAAATTTGGTTTTTGTAGTTGGTGGACCATATGGATTTTCTCAAGAAGTTTATGCCAGAGGCAATCAAAAATTATCCTTGTCTAAAATGACTTTTTCTCATCAAATGATTCGATTGTTTTTTACCGAGCAATTGTACAGAGCCTTTACCATTTTAGGTAATCTGCCCTATCATCACGAATAAAAAAAGCTGACTTGTAAAAACAAGTCAGCTTCTTATTCACTTTAAAACTATCTTATTATAAAATAAGCATTGCATCTCCGTAAGAGTAGAATTTATAATTTTCTTTAATTGCTTCTTTATAAGCTTTTTCCATCAGGTCATGACCAGCAAAGGCAGAAATCATCATCAACAAAGTAGATTTTGGCATGTGGAAGTTTGTAATCATACAATTGGCAATACTAAAATCGTGTGGTGGGAAAATAAATTTATTAGTCCACCCATTATATTCATTCAGTCTGTGGTTTGAGCTTACAGCACTTTCCAAAGTTCTCATCACTGTAGTTCCAACAGCACAAATTTTTCTTTTTTCGGATTTAGCATTATTTATAATGCTTGTCGCATTGCTATCAATCATTATTTCCTCACTATCCATTTTGTGCTTAGACAAATCTTCAACCTCTACAGGGTTGAAAGTTCCCAAACCAATATGCAAGGTCACTTCTGCAAAGTCAATTCCTTTAATTTCTAAACGCTTTAACAGGTGTTTAGAAAAATGAAGGCCAGCAGTTGGCGCTGCAACAGCTCCCTCATTTTTTGCATAGATCGTCTGGTAACGCTCAGCATCTTCTGGTACTACATCACGCTTTATGTACTTAGGAAGTGGCGTTTGACCAAGTTCTGTCAATTTATTTCTAAAATCTTGATAAGACCCATCATAAAGAAAACGTAAAGTCCTACCCCTGTTAGTCGTGTTGTCAATAACTTCAGCTACAAGGCTTTCGTCTTCACCAAAATACAATTTGTTACCAATTCTTATCTTTCTTGCAGGATCAACTAGCACGTCCCAGAGTCTTGTTTCTGGATTGAGTTCTCTAAGAAGAAAAACTTCAATCTTTGCACCAGTTTTTTCTTTATTACCGTATAATCTCGCTGGGAAAACTTTGGTATTATTGAATACCATGACGTCTTTTTCGTCAAAGTAGTTGATCACATCTTTAAACATCTTGTGCTCAATAGAACCATCTTTACGATTTACTACCATTAGCTTAGCTTCATCTCTGTGCTCCGACGGAAATTCTGCCAAAAGGTCTTCAGGTAAAGTAAATTCGAATTGTGAAAGTTTCATTCCCATAGTCTAGTATTTTTTTAAAAGAGTGCAAATATACGACCGCGAGATAGGCGTTGTCAAGTAATTTATAGTTTATTTACCTTTATAGCCTGCAAACGAGCGTTTTTACTGTAAACCGATCACTTTCATTTTTTCCCAAAAGTCTGGAAAAGATTTCGAAACCACTTCGGGATTCAAGATTTCCAAATCCTTTTTTATAGCTAAAGGTGCAAAAGCCATAGCCATCCTATGGTCCTGATAGGTTTCTATCTTTACTTCTGAATTTAATCCCGAACCAGGTTTTAAGTGAAGAGATTCCTCGGTTATAATTACCTCAGCACCAAATTTTTCAATTTCATTTTTAAGAGCCACTAACCTATCTGTTTCTTTCACCTTTAATGTGTGGAGACCTGTCAAAAGACATTCAACTCCAAGCCCTAGACAGGTTACGGCTATAGTTTGAGCAAGGTCTGGCGTATCATTGAGATGTAATTCTATTTTCTTTGGAAGTTCAAAATTATCAACTTTTGAAAGTTGAATCGATTCTTTATCAAATATAGTCTCGATACCAAAATGTCTATAAAATTCAGCAACTTGAGAATCTCCCTGAAGACTATCCTTATAAAAGGTAGATATTTCCATAGTTCCAGCATCCATCAACACTAAGCAACTATAAAAATAAGACACCGAACTCCAGTCGGATTCTACTGAAATTTGAGTGGGTTGAATCTCAGTTTTAGAATAAACTTTAATCGAGTTACTGTCAAAATCAACCCTAACTCCAACAGATTCAAGAGCGTGAGCTGTCATCTTGAGGTAGGGTTTTGAGGTAACTTTAGATTCTAAGGTGATTTTTAAACCATTTTTTAATGATGGAGCGATGAGCATCAAAGCTGTAATATACTGACTACTTACATCTGCCGAGATAGATATCTCTTCCTTCTGAAGTGATTTTCCGGAAATTTTCAATGGTGGATAACCTTCATTTTTGACGTATTCTATGGATGAACCGAGAGACCTAAGCGCTTCTACAAGAATGCCTATTGGCCGTTCCTGCATGCGCTGACTACCAGTAAGCACCAAGTTTGCGTCAGCATTAGTAGACAAATATGCCGTCAAAAATCGCATGGCGGTTCCTGCATGATGAATGTCTATTTCTTTTGTTTCCTTAAGTGGTTTTGATAATGCTTTTTGAAGCACTTGGGTATCATCACTATTGGATAATCCTTTCAATTCTAAATTTGCAAATAATGCTTTTAGAATCAGATATCTGTTGGAAATACTTTTGGAACCCGTAATATCAAATTGGAAATGATTTGTTTTTACTGGTTTATAGCTCAGTTTCATTTAGAATCGTTTTTTTTTATATTACCTCTAAATTTCAGAAAAGTAACAACAAAACCATAAACAAATCCACTCATTATATTAGCTACAAAAAATCTCAACAAATTATCTTTTGCAAATCTATTTTCTGCATATAACGTCCAGTCAAAATCATAAGCAAACCATACATCGATAATGTTATATATGAATATAAAACCAACTGCTAAAATTATTACAGATCTCCAAAAGCCTTTGGTAGAAATTACTCTTTGAAACATTTACTTAAGTTTTGGATTATTTTTATGTCGATCATGGTCCCGTTTAGATTTTAAATCAAGTTTTTTATCAAAAGCAGATTGCAAGTCGATTCCTGTTTGATTTGCCAAACATAAAACAACAAAGACTACATCTGCAAGTTCTTCCCCAAGATCCTTGGACTTATCGCTTTCTTTTTCACTTTGCTCACCGTATCGCCTTGCAATAATTCTGGCTACCTCACCTACTTCTTCTGTTAGTTGTGCCATGTTGGTTAACTCGTCAAAATATCGAACTCCATGTTCTTTTATCCATTCATCAACAGCAAGTTGAGCATCTTCTATATTCATAATTGTAGTTTTAAATCAATCCTTTTCTTTTGAGTCCAAAATAAAAGTCAGAGGACCATCGTTAATAGAACTTACTTGCATATTTGAGCCAAATCTTCCTGTTTGAATATTACCATGGTAATCTTCATTCATTGAATCAATGAAAGATTGATATAGTTCTTTAGCTAAATCTGGCTTTGCTGCTTTTGTAAAACTTGGTCTGTTCCCTTTTTTGGTAGAAGCATAGAGTGTAAATTGACTTACTATCAAAATCTCACCTTCCACATCCTTTATGTTTAGGTTCATCTTTTCATCTTCATCAGAAAAAATTCTAAGATTAGAAACCTTTTTCACCAACCAGTCTATGTCTTTTTGCTGGTCTTCTCCTTCAACACCTAAATAAATGAGAAAGCCTTGATTTATGCTTCCAGCTATTTGGTTATCTATCTCTACAGAAGCTTCTTTTACTCTTTGTAGTATTATTCTCATATTATCTCAAATCTTGATATGGATCTTTTCTAAAGTTCTCATCCTCCTCACCTTCCATAATTTGCAAGTAACTCTTGTATCTAGAGTATGCTATTTTATCTTCTGCTAAAGCATCCTTTACGGCACAATGAGGCTCATCTACATGTATACAGTTATTGAATTTACAATTATTTTTTAGTCTGAAAAATTCCGGAAAATAGTTATCAAGATTATATTTGTCTATATCTACAACACCAAAACCTCTAATTCCAGGAGTATCTATAATTTGACCTCCAAAATGTAACTCATGCATTTCTGCAAATGTTGTAGTGTGCTGTCCTTGTCTATGTTGTTCAGAAATTTCTGAAGTTTTAATATTAAGAGTGGGTTCAATTGAATTCACTAAAGTAGATTTTCCAACACCACTATGCCCTGCAAAAACGCTCACTTTATCTTTCATTAAGGCCTTAACCTTATCGATATTTTCACCAGTTTCTGCAGATATGCCAATACACATATATCCTATATCTCTGTAAAGTTCTGCAAGGAATTTCATCTCAGCAAATTCTTCAAGACTATAGGCATCTACCTTGTTTATCAAAATAACAGTAGGAATATGATACGCTTCTGCTGTAACCAAAAATCTATCTATAAAAGTTGTACTAGTGGGTGGATTGTTATGCGTAATGAGTAAAAAGGCTAAATCAATATTAGCTGCGATAATATGAGTTTGTTTTGAAAGATTCACAGACTTTCTTATGATATAATTCCTCCTATCGTAAATCTCTTTTATGATACCAACGGTATCATCTCCTTTCTTTTCAGTATCAATTTCTACGTGATCTCCGACAGCAACAGGATTAGTACTTTTAATACCTTTCATCCTAAATTTCCCTTTTATCCTAGAATTATAAATCATCCCGTCTTCAGCTTTGACGTGGTACCAACTTCCTGTAGATTTATAAACCACAGCTTTCATACTAATGAATTTAAATGAGCTTCAGTTATCATTATTGGCTAATAATTTTGTGCTGGTGCGCAATGGATTCTTCATGGATTGCTTTTGTAAGTCGCTCTACAAAATCTTTGGATAATTGATTTTTTTCTCCGTCTTCTGTCAACCTGTTTAAAACTTTACTCCAGCGTTCAGGCTGAAGAATTGCTACATTATTTTCTTTTTTCAGCTCACCAATCTCGTCAGCAACAATCATTCGTTTGCCAAGAAAATCAATAATTTGATTATCAATTACATCAATTTTTGATCTAAGAACATTAAGCTTTTTATTGAATTCTTCTGCTCCCTCCTTTTTCCTTATACGAAGATCTATTGTCATTTGCTTCAAGAAATCTGGTGTGATTTGTTGAGCTGCATCGCTCCATGCTTTATCTGGCGTGTGGTGAGTTTCTACGATCATACCATCGTAATTGAGATCTAAAGCAGTCTGACAAATATCGAAAACCAAATCCCTTTTCCCGGCAATATGAGAAGGATCTACCAGTATCGGCAAATCTGGAAATTGATTTTGCAAATCAATAGCTATTTGCCACTCAGGATTGTTTCTGTATTTTATTTTTTCATAGGTAGAAAACCCTCTATGAATGACCCCTAGGTTTTTAATATTGGCATTATAAAGTCTCTCGACTCCTCCAAGCCATAAAGCTAAATCGGGATTGACTGGATTTTTCACCAATACAATTTTATCTGTTCCCTGAAGAGCATCTGCAATTTCTTGAACGATAAAGGGACTTACCGTACTTCTGGCACCAATCCAAAGCACATCTACATCGGCTTTAAGTGCCAGATCAACGTGTGTTTTATTGGCAACTTCAGTAGCAATCATAAGCCCAGTTTCTTCTTTTGCTTTTTTTAGCCACTCAAGACCAATAGCGCCAACGCCTTCAAAATTACCCGGGCGTGTTCTAGGTTTCCATATACCTGCACGCATCACAGTAGCGTCGGAATCTTTGAGTTGATGAGCAATATTAAGAACTTGTTCTTCTGTTTCTGCACTACAAGGCCCTGCAATTACTAACGGATGATCCAAATTCATCTCCGTTAACCAATTTCTTAGATTTTTATCATTTTTCATATCCACAAAATTAACTTTTAATGTCAGATAACAAAGGCATTTTAATTGCTTTTAAGTTTCGAAAAGTTCTTAAAATACTTGCAATACTAAATCTATTCTGAAATTGTAAAGAGATATAATTTGTATTTTTGAACAAAAGTTTTAAAATGTCAATTGAAGTTAGGTCTATTTCAAAATCTTACAAGAATCAGACTGTCTTAAAAAATATCAATTTTAAGATCTCTAAAGGAGAAGTTGTTGGCCTACTTGGACCTAATGGTGCTGGGAAATCTACACTTATGAAAATCTTAACTGGCTTTATCAGTCCAAGTTCTGGTGAAGCCAGCATCAATAATTTAAAATTGACAGAAGCAAAAACTGAAATTCAAAAACAGATTGGATACTTGCCAGAGCATAACCCCATCTATTTGGAGATGTATATCAAAGAGTATCTTAATTTTCACGCAAAGATTTTTAAAACTCCAAAGGAAAGGATTGATCAAGTTATAGAACAAACAAAATTGACAAAAGAAATTGGAAAGCGGATTTACCAGTTGTCCAAAGGTTACAGGCAACGTGTTGGCCTTGCGGCTGCCTTATTACATGATCCAGATATTCTCATTCTTGATGAGCCCACAACAGGCCTAGATCCAAATCAACTTATTGAGATAAGAGACTTAATAAAATCCATTAGTAAGAACAAAACAATTCTTTTATCCACCCATATTATGCAAGAAGTTGAAGCAATTTGTGATAGAGTCATTATCATCAATAAAGGTGAGATAGTTTCAGACAAAAAACTTGAAGACCTCAACGATTCTTCACAGCAAGTTATTGAAGTAGAGTTCAATTACAGAATCGAAGAAGTTGCATTAAAAGAAATTGGAAAAGTGATTAATGTTCTAAATACCACAAGGTTTAAATATGAGATTACTTTTAATACTTCGATAGACAAACGTCCTGATGTTTTTGATTTTGCTCACGATAAAGGGTTAAAAATCATAGAGCTTCACAAAAAAAATAAGAACCTCGAGAGTTTATTTATCGATTTAACAAAGGACTCTTAAGTTGAAAAAAACATTATAAACCCTTTGAAACCACTCTTGAAAACTTCAAATTTTATATGAAAAGAAATTTAAAATCATACATTACTATTAGCTTAAAAGGTATTGGCATGGGAGCCGCTGATGTCGTACCAGGTGTTTCTGGAGGAACCATAGCTTTTATAACAGGTATTTATGAAGAACTGGTGACTACCATAGCCAATGTAGACTTGAATTTACTAAAAACTTGGAAAAAAGAAGGTTTTGGAGACATGTGGAAGCAATTGAATGGGAATTTTATTTTGGCCTTGCTCATTGGTATTGCTATAAGTGTTTTCACTTTGATGAGACTTACTAATTTCCTGCTTGAAGCTTATCCAGTCATTGTCTGGTCTTTTTTCTTTGGGCTAGTTTTAGCGAGCGTTTGGTATGTTGGTAAACAAATTGATCGCTGGACTGTAAAGCTGATCGTCTTTGCGCTTATAGGTTTTTTCGTCGCTTTTGGGATTACTTTAATGACACCTGCTCAAGGTATAGACCATCCACTATACTTTATTTTATGTGGAGCTGTTGCTATATGTGCTATGATTTTACCCGGTATCTCTGGAGCATTTATTCTTGTATTAATGGGAGGTTACAAATCCATTACTGAAGCTGTTTCGGAATTTAATTTTCAAGTGATTGGACTTGTAGGACTGGGCGCTATAATCGGCATATTAAGCTTTTCTAAGATTCTTAAATGGCTTTTCAATCACTTTAGATTGATTACACTGGCTATTCTTACAGGCTTCATTGCAGGTTCTTTAAACAAAATTTGGCCTTGGAAAAATGTTTTAGATTCGGAAATCATAAAAAATAAAGTCATCATCTTAGATGAGACTTCAGTCTTACCTCAAAATTTTAATGGCGATCCACAACTATTGTTTGCTATCGTAGCAGCTATTTTAGGATTTTTACTTATCCTATTATTAGAGAAAGTAGCAGACCAACACCCTCTTTCAAATGCAAAGCACTAGAACATTTAGTGATAAAGTTTTTCTTTTTCTTAAAGGACTCGCGATGGGAGCTGCAAATAAAGTTCCTGGAGTCTCTGGAGGGGTAGTTGCTTTTGTAGCTGGTTTTTATGAGGAGTTTATTTATTCACTTCAAAAATTTAATCTAAAGTCTTTAAAGCTACTTCTTAATGCAAGGTTTGTAAGCTTTTTTCAATACATCAATGCAAAATTTCTTTTCATTCTCATCTTAGGAATGATATTCAGTTATTTTAGTGTTTCCAAGTTACTGGACTACTTTATAAAGCACTACGAATTATATGTTTGGTCTACTTTTTTCGGAATGATTGTAGGTTCGATTTATTATATTGGAAAAGATTTCAGAATAAGATCACTTAGAACTATTGTTTTTATTGTTTTGGGAATTTTGGCTGGTCTTAGCATCAGTTTTTTAAAGCCTGCTACAGAAAATGATCACTTACTCTTTGTTTTTTTCTGCGGCATCATAAGCGTTTCTGGGATGACGCTTCCAGGATTGTCCGGCTCTTTCATTCTTATTTTACTTGGCAATTACGTTTTATTGTTGGTAGACTCTGTAAATGCACTCTATGATACTATTGCAGATTTAGTGAAATTTGATTTTTCTTTTACTGAAAACACTAAAAGAATGAGATTACTTCAAGTATTGAGTTCTTTTACAGCGGGGTCTTTATTTGGTTTGATAACTCTATCTCACTTACTCAATTTTGTGCTTAAAAATTATAGAAAAATTACTTTTTCAATCATCATCGGTTTTATAACTGGAAGTTTAGGCGTAGTTTGGCCCTGGAAAGAAAAGATTTTCAAAACAAATGAAGCTGGAGATATTATAAAAGACACCAGTGGAGACCCTGTTTTGGATAATTACTCTAGATTCTGGCCAGATTTAGCAGAAACAAGTACATGGATTGCCTTCACTTTTATTATACTAGGAATTTTAATAGTTTTGAGTCTTGCTTGGTACGACAGGCAAAGTAAATCTAGATAACATATGAAAACATACGGACTTATTGGAAAAAATATAGATTATTCTTTTTCAAAATCATATTTCAATACCAAATTTAACAATGAAGCTATAAAAGCTAAATACATCAATTATGATATTGAAAACATTAAAGAAATAAAACAGATCGTCAACAATTCCATAGAGTTGGCCGGGCTTAATGTTACAATACCATATAAAGAGGCTGTGATTCCTTTTCTAGATGAAATTGATCCACAAGCAGAGCGAATAGGAGCTGTAAATACAATCAAAATAGAGAATAAGAAATTGATTGGTTACAATACAGATGTTTTTGGATTTACCAAGTCAATTTTTTCTCTTATTGCACCAAATCATGAAGCTGCCTTAATTTTAGGCACTGGAGGTGCAGCTAAAGCAATAAGACATGCATTAGTTTCGATGGGATATAATATAAACTTTGTATCAAGAGATAAAGAAAAAGGTGACTATACCTATGATGATTTAACCTCAGATATTATAAAAAGTCACCAGCTTATAGTGAATTGTACACCTCTTGGAACACATCCCGATGTCAATCAATTTCCACCCATACCTTATGAATTTATTGATGAAAGACATCTACTTTACGACCTCATTTACAATCCATCTATCACAAGTTTTCTAGCTCAAGGTAAAGAAAAAGGGGCACAAATTATTAATGGAGAGCAAATGCTCATCGCTCAAGCTGAAAAAGCCTGGGAAATTTGGAATGAGTAAAAGATAAATATCACTTGCAAAACTCAATATTTTCTGAGCCTCTTTGGTGAAGTAATAATCTTGATCGAATAATATCTAGATGAGTAATGATATAAATAGACCAAAGAAAAAAACAATTCAGTAAGACAAAATACCCCGAAGCCAAGCCATCGGGGTATTTTATTAATCTTAGCCTCTTATGTCAGCTAAATTATCGAGAATGATAATCAATAATATTTCTTGTATTTATACTTGGCGGCAACTCCGATTAAGACCCATGCTACAAGAGCTATAATGATGAATTGATAACTGATAATTTGATCACCACTAGCATAAGAGTGCAAACCTGTTAGATAGAAATTCACACCGAAATAAGTAATTAAAATAGACCCAAAAGCAATCACAGCGGCCCAGTTGAAAGCAAACAATCCTCTCAAGCCAGGCACGAGTCGCATGTGGATGACAAAGGCATAGACAAAAATACTAATCAGAGCCCAGGTCTCTTTTGGATCCCAGCCCCAGTATCTGCCCCAGCTTTCGTTAGCCCATTGACCGCCAAGGAAATTACCAATAGTCAACATCACCAAACCAACAGTCAGAGCCAATTCATTAATGATGGTTAACTCCTGAATATTGAGTTTCATCTTTTTAAAATTTGACTTAGTCGTGGCAATAATAAGCATAAGTGACACCAAACCTATGATAGCTCCCAAAGCAAAAGGGCCGTAACTGCCTACAATCACAGCTACATGAATCATTAACCAATATGAATCTAAAACAGGCTGTAAGTTTCCTATAGTGGGATCTAACCAGTTCCAGTGAGCTACCATTAAAATAATAGAAGTCACGAAAGCTGTTGACCCCATGGTTAAATCACTTTTACGACCAAAAGCCAGACCAAAAAACATAGTTGCCCAAGCTACATAAATCATACTTTCGTAAGCATTACTCCAGGGAGCATGACCAGAGATGTACCAACGGGCTGCAAGTCCAGCGGTATGAACTGTAAATAAGATAACAAGAAGAACTTTACTTAAGTTAATTGCATATTTATTGAGTTTGTTTTCTTTGAAAATCCTTAAGATGACGAAAACAATCATAACTAAACTCACATAAAGGTAGAGCTGAAATAAGAGATTGAAAATATCAATCTTATTGTATAGAATTTCAGCTTTAACTTTTTCGTCTGCTGGCATGACTTCTGAACCATATTTTTTCTGAAAAGACTTTAAACTTAAAAGAAGTTCGTTTGCCTGTTCATAATCTCCAGTCTGCCTTGCACTTCTCAAGGATTGCATATATAATGGAAGAATTTGCTTTGTATAAAGCGTATCTACACCTGCAAAATACTTTTCTTCATCCAGTTCTGGATAAGCTACCCATTTATTATTGGGGTGATCTGGAATAGGAAATATTTTAAACTGTTTACCCTGTAAAGTGTTATAAATCAGATTGACTTTTTCGTCTGCATTAATAAAATCCTTTTGAAATTGATTGGGTACAGCAGCTTTGTAAGCTAAATCTAAATATTTACCTAATTTGTATTCTGCTGTTTTTGGGTCAAAAAAGTCAGTTAAGGATACGTATTTTTTATTTTCCTCAACACCTAATACATGATGAATACTATCATTCTCAGCTTTTATAGAGATAAGTGGTGCAGAATACCAAATCTGCGGATTCTCGATCATGGAAAGCAAAACCTGGTCGCTATTCAAGTCATTATAATCATCCTTTTTACCCAGTTTTCTCAGTAATTCTGAAGAATAAGTATTGATAGGTTTCATTCTGCCACCATAATCTTGAATAATCAATTCACCAAATTTGGCAGCATGTTTTTCATCTACCTTGTTGGCTTGAATCATCTTGATGACCTTGTCATAATTGACTTCAGGCATCATTTCATGACCATGATTAACATTGGCAACACTATCTTGAACCTGACTTGGCTCGTCAACCACATTTCCGTTTTCGGTTTGAGCAAAACCCGACATTCCAAAAAGCAGAATCAAAATACTGGTTAGTTTTGCTTTTTTCTGTTTAATTTTCTCTAATTTTTTTCTCAATTCTCCAAATCTTGAACCTCTATCCACCATAATTGCCATTAATCCTATATAAAGTAAAAAGTAACCGATGTAAGTAATCCAAGTCCCCCACCAGTCATTATTAACAGACAAAACTGTTCCACCTTCATCAGGATCGAAAGACGATTGAAAAAAACGATAACCTTTATGATCCAACACATGATTCATATAAATATCATAAGGATAAGAATTACTGCCGTCTACCACCTCTACTTTACTCATGAAAGATTCGTAACTTGGTTGTCTTCTGTCTTCGGTGCCTGGATGTTTTTCAGCGATAAAGTCATTCAACTTTAGTGCAAAAGGAAGCTCGACATCTTTACTCCCATAGTTCATATAAATTTCATAACCACCAACACTCAGTTTTTTCATGTCCATCTGAAAACCTTTACCGCCGAGTAATCCAACTTTTTCAGTTTCTCCATTCGCTGTAACTTGAATAAAAATTCCATCAGGGTCATTTTTATTGACCATTTCCTTTTGAACCAGGTCATAACGTCCTTTTATTGCCGGATCTGGAATTACAAATTGCATTCCACCAAGATTGTATAATGAGCGCATTTGCAATTCCTGTATAGAATCTTGAACTAAATCTCCTCTAGCCTGGTCTGCCATTCGCATCCAATCCCCATCAAAAGGTGAATTAATGGTGAATCCAACTTCATTGTTCCCGACAATATTTATGGCTCCATCAGTTTGTTTATTAAAAGCAAACAACACATTGTGAACATTGGCAACCTCACCTGCTTTCAAATAATGCTCATGTCTTTCACCGTCACCAGCCTCTACTATCTTTAAAAAGTATTCTCCTTCTTCAGCTTCGACAACACCCTCTTCAGCTCCTTGTATAAATTCTAAAAAATCAATTTTAATTGGATTTCCGTTATAATCTGTCTTAATGCTTTTACCTGAGGTAATTGCAGGACCTAAATTGATTTGAAAATCTTGTTTTTTCCTCAAAGGTTCACCATCAATTTCACCATCAATATAAGTTGACAAATAGGTTTTTTCTGAAAGCATAGTGTTTTCAACTTCACCTTCACGAATAGGCATAATACCTTCTTCCCCAATATATCTCGTCACCCATGCCCCTACTAAAATTAAAATAAACGACAAATGAAGCAAAAGCGTTGTCCATTTTTTCTTTCGCAATAGTTTGTATCTGAAAATATTTCCGATGAAATTGATGACAAAAAACACCATAATCACCTCAAACCACCACGCATTGTAAATCCATTCTCTGGCAGTGACTGTAGTATAAGAATTCTCAACAAAAGTTCCCACAGCCATAGCGACAGCATAAACTATAAATAAGACCGCCATAAGCCTTGTAGAAAACAATATATCTTTGATTTTTTTCTCTAACATAATTTCTTTTATAATGGGTGCGAAGATACTCAATATAGGAGGATTTGTAAAGCTTAGCCTCGGTTACGAACGTTGAAGTTGTGTTAATTAAAAGATTTGAATTTAAAAATTTAGACGTTAATATTTTGAATAATAAACTCAGTTAAAAACATTTTACTAACAATTTCTATTATTTTTAATAATTGCAATAATTTTAAAGTTATAGATGACAGAAGTTCCCTCTTAATTATTAAAAATGAACCTTACCTTTGTTCCTTAGATTAAAAGTTTTCTAGATGTTTTCAATAGTTATTTTAGGCGCTGGTAATGTAGCAACTCATATGTTTCAAGCTTTTCAAGCATCAGGCAATTGCTCCGTTGTTCAAGTATATAATCATCGACCTGAATCTTTAAAAGCTTTTGAAAAATTAACCGCTACGACCACAGAATTATCAGAATTGATAGAAGCTGACATGTATCTGCTCTGCTTAAAGGATGATGTAATCGAATCTATAGCTGAGCAAATTCAAACTAAGTCTGGAATCATTGCACACACCTCTGGAAGTCAATCTATTTTAAGATCTTCAAATTCAGCTGTATTTTATCCGCTTCAAACCTTTTCTAAAGGCTCTAAGCTCAATTATTCTGAGATCCCCTTCTGCCTCGAGGCCAATTCAGAAGAAAATTTACAGATTTTAAAAACAATCGCCAGCTGCATTTCTCCTGAAGTTTTTGAGATCAGTTCTGCTCAGCGTCAAACTCTGCATCTTGCAGCTGTTTTTGTTTGCAATTTCACCAACCATCTGTATGCGATTGGCGAAAGCATTTGCAAGGAAGATGACATGCCTTTCGATATTTTGAAAGCTTTGATTCAGGAAACCTCTGCTAAAGTTCAAATCAATCCACCTTCCGAAGTTCAAACAGGTCCTGCCATAAGAAAAGATGAAAGCACTATAAAAAGACATCTAAGTCAACTTAAAGATCAAAATCACAAAGAAATTTATCAACTTCTTACACAATCAATTAAACAAAAACATGACAAATTATAAGGAACTGCTTAACCAAATCACCACTTTTGCTTTTGATGTTGACGGCGTTTTTACCAATGGTTCACTTCAAATTTCTACCTCTGGTGACTTGATAAGAACCATGAATGTAAAAGATGGTTTTGTCGTAAAAGAAGCTTTGAAAGCTGGTTACGAGATCATCGTCATATCTGGAGGTACCAATGAAATGGTAAAAACAAGACTCAAAGCTTTAGGAATAACCAACATCCACTTGGGTGTTGCGGATAAAGTAGAGTGTCTAGAAGAATTTCTGGATGTTTATGACATCAAACCTGAACACGTCACTTATATGGGAGACGATATTCCAGACATTTATCCTATGAAAATGGTAGGACTCCCAACTTGTCCACAAGATGCAGTTCCAGAAGTCAAAGCTGTTTCTGGATATGTTTCTCACAAAAAAGGCGGAGAAGGCTGCGTGAGAGACCTCATCGAGCAAGTGATGAAAACTCAGGGAAAATGGAAGTACTAAGCCTAAACCTCTAATTTTTATGCATATCTTCAATCTTATAAGATGGAAAAATTTACTGATCCTTATTTTTTCGGCTATACTTATAAGATTTGCTTTAGTTACTGGTTTTGAAACTCGTGTCCAAATGGACTTTGTTCACTATTCATTTCTTGTTTTTTCAATACTTTGCATCGCTGCCGGTGGAAATATCATCAACGATTTTTTTGATATCACTACAGATAGTATCAACAAACCCAATAAACTTTTGATTGATAAATTTATCACAAGACAAAGTGCTTTACAGCTTTATTTTGTAATCAATGTGCTAGGCCTTGGTCTAGCATTTTATCTTTTATTGACGAATCCTTTTGAGCAAATTGGATTAATTTTTTACATTATCTTATGTTCTCCATTGGCGCTTATCGCCTACTCTATCTGGCTTAAAAGATTAGCAGTTATTGGAAATGTCCTTGTAAGTTTACTTGTAGGTTTAAGTATATTTTGTCTAGGAACAGCCTTGATAAATGAAGACCAAAACCCGGTGGTTTTCTTTACCATCGTCGTTTATGCTTTTCTTGCATTTCTACTGAATTTGAGCAGAGAATTAATTAAAGATATTGAAGATATCCAAGGAGACAATTTCTGTAAAATGAAAACTTTACCCATTTTAATTGGGAAAAAACGAACCAATTACATCATATTTGGATTGCTAACCTTCATTATTCTGGTTTTGCTATCCATTGTTTTAAGCTATTTCCTGAATTTGAACGTGGTAATATTTTATGTCTTCACACTTGTTATCTTACCTTTAATCCTAATTTCAAAAAAAGTTTTGGAAGCAACTTCCGAAAAAGATTATAAAAAAATCAGTTTCCATTTGAAACTCGTATTTTTAACCGGTATTTGTTCCATGCTTACATTTTTAATTCTATGATTTTAAACACTTTAAAAAACAAACGCATTATTTTAGCTTCGGGTTCGCCCAGACGACAGGAAATTCTGAAATCCATAGGCGTAAATTTTGAGGTTGAACTTAGATCTGTAGATGAAGTATTTAGCGATAAATTGAAACATCATGAAATCAGTGATTATCTGGCTCAACTCAAAGCCGAACAGTTTGATGATTTAAAACCAAACGATATCCTTATCACTGGAGACACTATTGTTTGGCACCAGGGCAAAGCACTTAATAAGCCAAATGACGAAGAGGAAGCTTTTGAAATGCTGCAATCCCTTTCTAATACAACTCACGAAGTCATTTCATCATTTTGCCTTAAAACTTCAGAAAAAACAGAAACTTTTTTTGATTCTACTCAAGTAAAATTCAAATCACTTTCAGAAGATGAGATCTGGCACTACATCAACAACTACCAGCCTTTTGATAAAGCTGGAGCTTACGGCATTCAAGAGTGGATTGGACAAATAGGCATTTCAGAAATAAAAGGATCATTTTACACGGTCATGGGATTTCCAATTCATTTAGTCTATAAAAAATTATCCGAAATCTAATAACACATGAAATATATTCTGATTTTAATACTAGTAAGCATTTGCAGCTGCAAGACAGAACCTCAAACTGATTCTAGGTCTAATGCAGATGCTGAGCGAAGAGATTTATCTGAAACCTTCAAGTCTTATTGGTATAATGGTGAAGCTGAATTGAGTAGTTATGAGTTGGAATTTTACCGCTACGGTGAAAAGAGAGAAGGTAAAGCCATGCTGATTTTTGTAACCGAAGATTTTCTAAAAGACGCTCAGGTGAAGGCCAATTCTCCATCAGAAAATACTATTTCTGTAATGAAATTGAATTCTACAAAAAAGTTCAATACTGGCATTTATCCTTATAGCATTATGCAAAGTGCTTTTTTACCATTAAAAAACCAAGTACCAGTTTTGAAATTAACGTCTAGTATTCAAGAATGGTGTGGTCAATCTTACGCTCAACTAAACCACAGAGGAGATTTTGAAATAGAAGCTCATTCCTATTTTGAAGGGGAAGCAGATTCAACTTTCGAAATTCATCCCACACTGTCCGAAAACCAAATATGGATACAGTTAAGAATAAATCCAAAGCAGTTAGAGCTTGGAGAACAAGAAGTTCTTCCTGACTTTTCTTACCTTCAACTCAATCATAAAAAATTCAAAAGTTATAAAGCAGAGTTGAAGCAATCTGAAGGAGAATATCTTAAAACCAACATCACTTATAAAGGTTTAGGAAGAACTGTAAGTATATATCAGCAAAAAAGCTTCCCTTTTTCTATTGAAAAATGGGAAGAGACTGAGATCACCCCAACAGATACGCTTATTTCTAAAGCTAGAAAAATTAAAACTTTGAAAACAAAATATTGGGAACAAAATTCAAGTAAATATCTACATTTGCGTGACAGTTTAAGCTTATAATGTTATGATAGAAACGATCTTCTATGAATTTGAAAACCAAATTATTTGGACAACTATTGTTGTTTTGGGGATGTTATTTCTAAGATTTGGACTCAAGCAATCCGCTAAACGTATTGCCAGAAGAGATGAACTTAACTTTGCAAGAACTAGACTTATTTTTAAGTATATAAATGTATTGGTTTCTTTTATCGCCATCTTTTCTTTGCTTCTCATTTGGGGTGTCGAAGTTAGAGAATTAACAGTCATATTTTCTTCAGTTTTCGCAGTGATAGGTATAGGTCTTTTTGCTGTATGGTCTATACTAAGTAACATCACTTCAGGGGTGATTATGTTTTTCAATTTTCCTTATAAGATTGGCGATAAAATCCAAATTCACGATAAGGATTTTCCTTTGGCTGCAATAATAGAAGACATAAAAGCCTTTCAGCTCCACTTGAGGACAGATGAAGGAGAATTAGTAACTTATCCTAATAATCTTTTTTTGCAAAAATCAGTTAGCTTACTCAAAAAAGACGCAATGCTAGAACGTGGTGAAAACATCGATCGTTAAAAAGCTTTCAACACAGGGCATTAAAATTTTTAGGCTTGTATATTTGATCAAATTTTTTTTATAATGATAAGAAATTTTATTTGTAGTTTTTTAATATTGGTTAGCATAATCAGTAATGCACAAGAACCTAAAAAACCCTCTTCCTCTGAAATTTATCAACAACTCAAAGCCTTGAATTTTCTTGGGAATGTGCTTTATATCGCTGCACATCCTGATGATGAAAACACAAGCTTAATTACTTATTTTTCCAAAGAAATCAATGCTAAAACCACCTACCTCTCTTTGACCAGAGGAGATGGCGGACAAAATCTCATCGGCTCTGAACTAAGCGAAAAACTGGGAATGATTCGCACTCAAGAATTGCTCAAGGCCAGAAATATTGATGGCGGACAGCAGTGGTTCTCTAGAGCTATTGACTTCGGTTATTCTAAAACTCCAGAAGAAACTTTAGAAATTTGGGATAAAGATAAGATCCTTTCCGATGTAGTCTGGGCAATTAGAAAACACAGACCCGATGTCATCATCAATAGGTTTGACCATAGAACTGCTGGAAACACTCACGGTCATCATACTTCTTCTGCACTATTAAGCACAGAGGCTTTTGAACTTGCTAGACAAAAAGATAAATTTACTTCTCAGTTAGAATTCGTAAACCCTTGGTCTCCTAAACGAGCTTTTTTTAATACCTCATGGTGGTTTTACGGTAGTCAAGAGGCTTTTGAAAAGGCAGATAAATCCAACCTTATTGAATTGGAAATCAATAAGTATTATCCTTTGGAAGGTTTGTCCAACAATGAAATTTCTGCTCTAAGTAGAAGTCAGCACAAGTCTCAAGGCTTTGGCAACACTGGTTCACGAGGTGATAAAATTGAATATATTGAGCTTATAAAAGGTAATAAACTTGAAGGAAATGATCCATTTTCAGGTATAGACACCTCTTGGAACCGTATCCCAGAAGGAAAAGAAATTGGTGAGATTTTAAATCAGGTAGAACAAGACTATGATTTTAAACATCCTTGGAAATCTATTCCAAAACTACTTGAAGCTAAAATGTTAATTGATAAAATTGAAGATGAATTTTGGAGAACTCAAAAGAGTAAACAAATCAAATCTATCATAACTGCTTCCCTGGGACTTTTTACAGAAGCAAGGAGTAATGATCCTTATGCAAATCCAGGTGATGCTATTGAAATTGAGTTTGAAGTAATCAACAGAAGTCCAGAAAAGATTCAACTCAAGTCGATTTCTTACACTGGTCAATCCTTTGCTATCAGTTCGACTTTGTTAGAAAATAATATGAATTATAAATTTTCAAATCAGTTAGTATTAAATTCCGAAGAAAATTTCACAACACCCTACTGGCTTGAAAAGAAGCCAAAATTGGGACTCTATACTGTCAACGATAGAGAGCTTATTGGTCTACCAGAATCACCGAAACCCTTATTATTCACTTTTGAATTTGATATTGATGGAATTCCATTCAAAATCAAGAAACCACTTATTTACAAATATAATGACCCGGTAAAGGGTGAAGTTTATCAGGATTTTGAAATCCTACCGGAAGCTTCTTTAAGTTTGGAAGAGTCGGTTTATGTTTTTAAAAACTCAAATCAAAAGACAATTGAAGTCGATGTTAAAGCCTATACAAATGAATTATCTGGGCAACTAGAACTAAATATTCCTGAAGACTGGATGGTCTCTCCAAGATTTCATCAGGTAGATTTGGAGAACAGGGGAGAAAGCAAAACTTTTACTTTTGAAATCACACCTACTACTTATGGAGAAATGGAAGTCACTCCAGAATTGAAATTGGCAGAAAAAACAATTAGTAAAAAAGTTTCCAAAATCAACTACGACCATATTGGTACTCATAATCTTCTTGAAGAATCTGCTGCTAAACTAGTAAATCTAAATATCCAAATCAGTGATAAAAAAGTGGCCTATATCAATGGTGCTGGTTCCAGCGTAGCTTCCAACTTAAGAGATCTTGGATTTGATGTTGAGGAACTTTCTCCAGAGTCTATTACTAGAGAATTGCTGGCGAATTTTGATGTGGCTATCATGGGAATAAGAGTTTATAATATCTATGATGTCTTATCTTATAAGCAAAATGTATTGTTTGAGTTTGTTGAAAATGGAGGAACAATGATTGTACAATACAACACCAATCGTGGCTTAAAAACTGAAAATATAGCTCCTTTTAACATGCGAATTTCTCGAGACCGAGTGACTGAAGAAAAAGCAGAAGTAAGATTCATCAACTCAGAACATACAATTCTTAATTCGCCAAATAAAATTTCAAAAGAAGATTTTGAAGGTTGGGTACAAGAACGCGGTCTTTATTTCCCTGACCAATGGTCTAAAGAATTGATACCCGTTTTATCCATGAATGATAAAAATGAGACTCCAAAAGACAGTAGTATTTTAATCGGTAATTACGGAAGTGGACATTATATTTATACAGGTTTAAGCTTTTTCAGAGAGTTACCTGCTGGAGTTCCTGGAGCCTATAAACTTTTCGCTAACTTAATTTCAATAGAATAATATGTCTGAAAAGCCTCAAAAATACGTTTGGAAATCTGCTTACACCTGGATACTTATCTGTAATGCAATTTACATTCTGGGGTTTTATATATTCATGAATTGGTTCCGAAACTAAAACAAATTCATGGGGACAATAGATTTTATTATACTTTTTGCAACTCTTGCATTTATAGTTATTTATGGGAGTTTAAAGTCTAGAAAGAATGCCAATGTTGACGATTTTATAAAAGGTGGTAACCAATCACGCTGGTGGACAGTTGGCTTATCTGTAATGGCTACTCAGGCAAGCGCCATCACCTTCCTGTCTACTCCAGGTCAGGCCTTTCATGATGGGATGGGCTTTGTCCAGTTTTACTTCGGGTTGCCAATTGCCATCATTATTATTTGTTTGGTTTTTCTCCCAATTTATCATAGGCTTAAAGTTTATACTGCATATGAATATTTAGAATCTCGCTTCGATTTAAAGACAAGAAGTCTTACAGCTGGATTATTTCTTATTCAAAGGAGTCTTGCTGCTGGGATTACAATATATGCACCTTCTATAATTCTTTCTGCAGTTTTAGGATGGAATTTATTTTATCTCAATATAATGATTGGGGTTTTGGTGATCATTTACACTGTAACAGGTGGCACACAAGCAGTTAATGTGACACAAAAACAACAGATGGCTGTCATTTTTTTGGGTCTAATCACCGCTTTTGTTCTTATTTTTTCCTTTTTACCAGACGACATAACATTTAGCAAGGCTATGAAAATTGCTGGGGCAAATAACAAACTTGATGTCTTAGACTTTTCTTTCAGCTTTGATAATCGTTATACGTTTTGGAGCGGAATCATTGGTGGAAGTTTTCTTGCCTTATCCTATTTTGGAACAGATCAAAGTCAAGTGCAGCGCTATCTTTCTGGCAAAAGCCTCAGAGAAAGTCAAATGGGGTTGATCTTTAATGCTATTTTAAAAGTACCGCTCCAATTTTTTATCTTGCTCATAGGTGTTATGGTTTTTGTTTTTTATCAATTTAATTATTCACCTATAAATTTCAACCCGGCAGCTCAAGAAGCCATTACAACTTCTGAATATAAATATGAATTTGAAGCTTTAGAAACTCAACTAAAAACTGTTCAGGATAAGAAAACAGTCTTAGCCAATCAGTTTGCCAGCGAATTATCTCCAGCTAAAAGCGATATGTTACAATCCCAACTTAGACAGCTTAATACAGAAGAATTTCAACTTAGAGATGATGCTAAAGACATCATCTCTAAAGTAGACGAAAAAATTGAAACCAATGATAAGGACTATGTTTTTATCCATTTTATCATTAATAATCTACCGCGTGGTTTGGTTGGATTATTACTAGCAGTTATCTTGTCTGCAGCTATGTCTTCTACAGCTTCAGAATTGAACGCCTTAGCTTCTACTACGACTATTGACCTATACAAAAGGAACAAAAAAACTGCACAAAGTGAAAAGCATTATGTAGATTCAACAAAGCTTTTCACTCTTGGTTGGGGAATCTTCGCAATCATTTTTGCTTGTACCGCTAGTTTATTTGATAACTTAATTCAGCTAGTAAATATAATAGGGTCTATATTTTATGGAAATGTATTAGGGATTTTCCTGTTAGCTTTTTTCATTACCTATGTGAAAAGCCGAGCAGTGTTTATTGCGGCAATTATAACGCAAGCACTTGTTTTGTTTGGCTATTTTGAAGATTGGATGCCATATTTATGGTTGAATTTATTTGGCTGTGCACTTGTAATTGGTATTGCTATACTAATACAATTTTTCACAAAAAAACCGATTCAACATGTTGAATCGGTTTAGAAATATAATTGTCGTTTTAATTAGTTAGCCTTCCATTTTTTTAAGGAATCTTCATTCATCTTGATATAGTCTGCGTTTCCTGCTTTTTTAGCTGCAGCTAAAGAAGCTTCTGCAGTCTCAATAGCTTTGTCTTTTTTACCATTAGCTGCATAAATCAAAGATTGTTGTCTTAGCATCCAATAAGGTTTATTTTCGGACATTGACATTCCTTTCTCCATCCACTCTTCAGCTTTATCAAGATCTTTATTGGCACTTAAGTAATAAATTGCCGAATTAAAGTAATCATTTGCAGAAGGGCCTGACATTACTGAATTGATATTATCCATAACCAATTCGTCGGTTGGAAACTCAACAGGAACTTCTACCATTGTTTTTTCCCAGGACATTTTCAAATGAGCTTTCTGAAGACTGATATTATCAAATCCTATGGAAAAGGTCTCCACGTGATGATTAAGAGTTTTTACAGGAACATTAATCATAGCAGTTACTGCATTCTCATTCCAGGTGGATGGTAATCCCCAGTTTTCAGTTTCTTCATAGAAAAAAACATCCCAGCTGCCTTTCTTTGGAATGCTGTAAATCGCATAACTACCGGCGGATAGCAACTGACCTCCAACTTCAACATCATCAGAAAATGTGATAATAGTGTTTTCGTTGGCGCCTGTTCTCCATCGTTTATTGAAAGGAACTAGATTGCCGAAGATAACCCTTCCATTTGCGGAAGGTCTTGAATAGGCAACACTAACTTCTGAAAGGCCTACGACTTGTGTTAGGCTAGAATTGGGGCTTGGTTGTGGAGTCTGTATTTGAGAGTATGCAAAAACTGTCAAAACTAATGCTAGCCCGGTAAAAATTGTTCTCATATCTGAATATTTTTATAATTAATTTCGAATCTTAAAGATAAGGATTAAAGCATTCCGAAAATCTATCATCATTAAAAAATACTAATAGAATAACCTTTTGTAAATACTTATCTTTGTAAAAAATTTCAAAATGAAACTTAATCTCATTCCTAAGTTAAAACATACTGATTCTTCTAATTTCTTCCTCCTTGCCGGGCCTTGTGCCATTGAAGGAGAGGAAATGGCTTTAAAAATTGCAGAACGCATTGTAAAAATTACTGATAAACTGGAAATCCCTTTTGTATTTAAAGGATCTTTCAAAAAAGCAAACCGAAGTAGAATAGATAGTTTTACTGGAATAGGTGATGAAAAAGCTCTGAAAATTCTTAAAAAAGTAAGTGAAACTTTTGATGTGCCTACGGTTACAGATATTCATCAGGAAAGCGATGCCGCTATGGCTGCAGCATATGTGGATATATTACAAATTCCTGCCTTTTTGGTTAGACAAACCGATCTTCTGGTCGCTGCTGCAGAAACTGGAAAGGTTGTCAATCTTAAGAAAGGACAATTTATGAGCCCAGAAAGCATGCAACACGCTGCTCAAAAAATTAAAGATTCTGGTAATGATAAAGTGATGATTACAGACAGAGGTACTATGTTTGGCTACCAAGATTTAATTGTCGATTTTAGAGGGATTCCCACTATGAGACGTTATGCTTCTACAGTTCTAGATGTTACGCATTCTTTACAACAGCCGAACCAATCTTCTGGAGTTACTGGTGGAAGACCAGAAATGATAGAGACCATTGCTAGAGCAGGTATCGTAAATAACGTAGACGGATTATTTATAGAAACTCATTTTGACCCTACTACTGCAAAAAGTGATGGTGCCAATATGCTTGACTTAGAATTACTTGAAGGTCTGCTAACCAGATTGGTAGATATTAGAAAAACAATAAACCAGTTTTAGTCTTCCTTTTCTTCATTAAGATCTACCATATCATCTAAAGCAGAATTTACCTCAACTTCTGTTTTGGTGAGTATATTTTTACAAAATTTAATCAACTCTGAAGCTCTCTTTACTTTTTTGGTAAGTTCGTCTACAGAAACTGAATCGTTTTCTATATCTGATACAATGGTTTTTAGTTCTTGTAGTGCGCTTTCGTAGCTTTCAGTTTTTTTCATTAGGTTCAATTTTTACGACGTCACTCTCAGCATATCCGTCTGCAAACATCGTTTTTAAACGATCACCAGACTTAAGTTCTGTCGAAGATTTTATAATTCTATCGTTTACCAAATTCAATGTATAACCACGCTGAAGTAAACGGTCTGGGGATAAAAGATTGAGTGTGGACGATAAGTGATTTATTTGTTGATGTTGATTTTCAATCTGACTTTTGGTCTCTTTTTTTAATGTCTTTGATAATAAAGATAAATCTTGCTCTTGCTTCTGAAACTTTTGTTTTGAAATCCAATTTAGCCTGTAGCTAAAGCGATCTAAACCATCAAGTTTTGCTTTTAAAAGTGACGGAATGGTTGATTTGATACGTTGTCTTTGCTCTTTCAAATCATAATTATGATTTTGCAAAAGCGTGTTTACCTGTGTTTTAAAATCTTGGTGTAGATATTTTAATTCTTGCTTTTCTTCTTTTAGTTTGAATTTGACTAGGTTTTTGAATTGTAAGTGAAGATTCTGAAGTTCAACCAAACGTTCTTGAAATATTTTAATGAAAAAATAAGCAACATCTGTAGGTGTGATTTTATTGGTATAAGTGACCATTTCTACAAGAGTTTCGTTGGTAGAATGACCTATCCCTGAAATCACTGGCAGTGGAAACCTTGCTACTTTGGAAGCTAACACAAAACTATCGTAACAACTGAGTCCTACGTCCCCTCCTCCACCTCTTATGATGGTGACAACATCAAATTCCTGCTTCCTGTTTTTAACATTTTCTAATGCTTCTGCAATAGAAGTTATGGCTTTATCTCCTTGTAATAAAGCTGGAAATAATTCTATTTCAAAATTTAATTTAGAATAAGATTCTGTGATTATATTGATAAAGTCTTGATAGCCTTTACTCGTTTGCACGGATATAACGGCTATTCGTTGGGGGATTTTAGGAAAAGTGAGAGACTTATTCAAGTCGAAAATTCCTTCTGTTTTTAATCGCTTTAGACTTTCGAGTTTTTCTTTGGCCATCTCGCCGAGGGTAAAGCTAGCGTCAATGTCTAGAATATTGAGAGAAAAGCCATAGTTGGGATGATAATTAACTTTGGTTAAAACCAAAACCGTCATTCCCTCAGAAATTGGTTTTTTGGTAATCTCTTCAAATTGCTGAGAAATCCTATTGTAAGTATCTGCCCAGATTGTAGCTCGCATTTGTGCTAAAACTTGACCGTTTTGCTTTTCAACAAGGTCTGGATAACAATGTCCACTTTTGGTATAGGCGTTTAATTTTGCTATTTCGGTCTTTATCCAGTAAGGCTTATTGTAGTGCGTATTTATCATCCTCTGCAAACTTCTGCCGATGTCCAAAAGTGTATAAACAGAAGTTTTAGAAGTTGAAGACATTCTTAGTTATTGAGGTAACGTTCTTTAATGATATGAATGTGGTGTTTTTGATGACCACATAAAATGAATGGAATTACTCTTACAGAAAATGGTCCACCACTAGCCTGGCCAATATTTGTCAAAACCTGGTTATCAAAACTTTTATATAGAAAAATACTTGATGATCTTACTACCTTATATTCCTCTAATAAGTCTTCGATTGATCGTTGATTGGAAAAGCAATGTTCTGCGTAGTCATTTTCATCATATCCTGGCAGTTCTGTAAAATCTTCTCTTGCAAATCTTAAAGCTCGATTAGTAAAAATACGTTCTGTATCAATAAGATGCTGAAGGATTTGTTTTGGAGTCCATTTCTCTGGTTCGTAGCGAAATTCATGCTTTTCTGCAGAGATAGAATTAAAGAAATCAATCAATTCATTTTGTTGTTCTAATGCCTCAAAAAGGGTAGTTTTTGAAGAAACCCTATTAAGATATAAATCATAATAGGGTTGGTATTCTTTTACAGAGATGTTTCCTTTCTTTGTCATTTATTCAACACGTTTCACATACTGACCATCCCTTCTTTGCTTTTCTTCTCTCAGTAAAGCAAGCTCCCTACCCGTTTGACCTTGAACTGAAGAGTTTTCCTGAGCTCTTCTGATTAAGTAGGGAATTACATCTTTTATTGGTCCAAATGGTACAAGTTTAATAGCATTGGAATTAACTCTTCCCAAATTAAAACTTATGTGGTCACTCATTCCGTATAATTGACCAAACCAAATTCTATCGTCTGATAAGTGAATATCTTTTTGACTCATCAATTGTAGAGCCATGTAAGTACTCACCTCATTGTGCGTGCCTATAAATTGAGAGATGTCATCAATATTATCTATGATGTAACACATGACGGCGTTAAAATTCACATCTGTAGCTTCTTTATCCTCACAGATTGGCGTTGGATAACCATATTTTTTTGCCCTTGCATTTTCTTTTTCCATATAAGCACCACGAACTGTCTTGAAACCAAGTTTAAAACCTTCTTTTTGAGCTCTTTCATGAATTGCTTTTACATAAGACAACCTGTCCCAACGATAACATTGTAATGTGTTAAATATGATTGCTTTTTCTTTATTGAATTTTCTCATCATATCTTCAATAAAGTTATCCGCAGCATCCTGCATCCAAGTTTCTTCAGCATCTATAAGTAGCTTGGTGTCGTTATCATAGGCTGCCTTACAAACTCTTTCAAATCTTTTCTTTATTCTATCCCATTCTTCTTGTTCTTCATCAGTTAAAGTATCGTTAGCAGTTACTTTTTCCCAAATTTCAAAACGACCTAGACCTGTTGGCTTTGCCACGGCAAATGGTATTTCCTCAGCACTTGCAGCATATTTTATTATTTCAATTTTAGTATTAGCTGCTTTATCAAACTCTTCTTCATTTTCTTTACCTTCTACAGAGTAATCTAAAACGCTGTAAACATTTTCCTTCCGCATTTTCTTCACTAGAGACATACAGTCGTCTTGGCTTACTCCCCCACAAAATTGTTTGAAAATTGTAGCCTTAACTATAGGCTCAATTGGAAGCTTTATCTTAAGAGCAAAGTTGGTAGCTGCTGTAGATATTGGGACGAAATAAGGCACATTCATCATTGAAAAAAGAAATAAAGATCGTTTAAGATCCTCATCAGATTTTAAGACAAAGGCATGTTTAGTATCATTAAATATTTTAGTATCAATCATAGTTAAAAAGTTGTGGTCAAATATAGTTATTGATGTAGTATTTTCGCATTGTAAACAAGCAATTCTAATAATCTTAACACAGCTTTTTAAGGATGAACACTCTACAACTAGAAACTTACAAGATAGCATTTCAAGAACAAGCATATATAGAACTCAATCAACTTATAAAAAAGCAATCTTATTCCTCTATATTTATATTAGTAGACACCAATACTAATGAGTTTTGTTCGAAATTTCTTTCAGAAAAAATTGAAGCAAATGTAGAGATAGAATGGATTGAAATTGAGCCAGGAGAGGAACATAAAACCATTTTAACTTGTAATGAAATCTGGAAAACTCTTTCTGAAAATGGTGCTGATAGAAAGTCTTTGCTCATCAACTTAGGTGGCGGAATCGTTACAGATATTGGTGGCTATGCTGCATCTTGTTTTAAAAGAGGAATTGACTTTGTACACGTTCCAACAACACTCCTCGGAATGGTGGATGCTGCCATTGGTGGAAAAAATGGGGTAAATCTAGATAGTTTAAAAAATCAAGTTGGAATAATAAGACCTCCCAGATTGGTTTTAGTAGACGTAGGTTATCTTGCTACACTTCCGCCTGAAGAAATGAGGAGTGGGCTTGCAGAAATGCTCAAACATGGGTTGATTGCAAATGCAGATGATTTCTTTTCTTTTGAAGATCTATCTCAGTTTCAAGTTGATAAATTACCTGAATTAATTCGAGACTCTATAAAAGTCAAAACAAATATCGCTGAAGAAGATCCGTTTGAAAACGGACTCAGAATGGCTCTTAACTTTGGTCATACATTAGGTCATGCTATAGAATCCTATCATATGGAATCTACATCTAAAGCCAAGTTGCTCCATGGAGAAGCTGTTGCTATAGGTATGATCTTAGCATTAAAACTTTCAGTTGAAGTTCTTCAATTTGATAGTAACAAATGTGATAAAGCAAGTCAAATCATAAGAACTTATTTTAAAACTGTTGAGTTTTCAGAAGATGATATTACAAGCATAAAAACTTATCTGAAACACGACAAAAAGAATTCTGCTGGCAATGTTAATTTTGTGCTTTTGGAAGATTTTGGTCAGCCAAAAATCAATTGTAAAGTCAGTGACGAACAAATAAAAAAGGCTTTTGCGTATTACAAAAGCCTTCAATAAAAAAATAAATTTTCAAACTAGTTCAGAGCAGCCTGAGGCTCAGATCGTTCTGTCGTCTCTAAACTAGACAAGTATCGCTCTGCATCCAAAGCTGACATACAACCCGTTCCTGCAGCGGTGATTGCCTGACGATAAACTTTGTCTTGAGAATCTCCACATGCAAAAACGCCTGGATAATTGGTATTTGTCGTTTTTGGTTTTGTGATGATATAACCTACATCATCCATATCTAAAAAGCCTTTAAAAATATCTGTATTGGGTTTATGTCCAATGGCAATGAATAATCCAGTTATATTGATTTCATCTTTTTCGTTAGTTTGATTGTTTAGTATTCGTAAGCCCTCTACAACTTGTTCTCCTAAAACTTCATCCACTTCACTATGGTAGCGTAAATCAATATTTTCTGTATTTTCTACGCGATGCTGCATTGCTTTTGAAGCTTTCATCTCCCCTTTTCTCACCAGCATGGTTACTTTGTTACAAATCTTGGCAAGATAGGTTGCTTCTTCACATGCAGTATCTCCACCACCTACTATAGCAACATCTTGGCCTTTGTAGAAAAAACCATCACAAACTGCACAGGCAGAAACTCCACCGCCTCTTAGACGTTGTTCACTAGGTAAACCAAGATATTTTGCAGAAGCACCAGTGGAAATAATCACTGTTCTAGCTTCTACCCATGTTTTATTATCGATTTGAGCTTTATGAATACCTCCGACTTCATCAGATAATTCAACTTTAGTCACCATCCCTATACGAACATCCGTACCAAAACGTTCAGCTTGCTTCTGCAGTTCCACCATCATCTGTGGGCCATCAATACCTTCTGGATAACCAGGAAAATTATCAACCTCGGTTGTAGTTGTAAGTTGTCCTCCTGGTTCCATTCCAGTGTAAACAACAGGTTTCATATCTGCCCTAGCAGCATAGATTGCTGCTGTATATCCTGCAGGTCCGGATCCTATGATGAGACATTTAATACGTTCTATATTTTCTGACATAATTTCAAATTTTATACAAAGATAGAAAGATTTTAGGTCTCCTATAAGAGTTTAAATTCCTTATTAACATATAACTATAATTACATCTTATGTGTATCCTCGAACTAATTCAAACACAAAAGAAATAAAAGAACAAACCCATATAAAAATCAAAGATTACTATAAACTTGACATATTTTAATAAATTTGAATAAAAATTTACCTGATGAATAACGAGCTTTTAAAACAACTAGAGGATAAATTTAAAGCTCTTGGAGAAAACCCTGATAACTACCTCAAAGGACTTCTGTATTCAAAACCTGTGAATTATTGGGATTATATCGAAGTAGATACGCTGTTATCTTTACAAAAGCCAAAAACTCATTTTGAAGATGAAACTGTATTTATTGTCTATCATCAGATCACGGAGCTTACACTGAAACTCATGATTCATGAAATCAAGCAGCTAATAAAAATTAAGGACTTTGATTCAGAAAGAGTTTTTATTGAAAAAATAAGACGACTTATAAGATACACGGACATGCTCATTACTTCTTTTGAAGTTATGACTGAAGGCTTGGATTATGAAGATTATAATAAATTCAGAATGTCTCTTACTCCCGCTAGTGGTTTTCAAAGTGCTCAATTTCGATATTTAGAATTGATGAGCACACCAGTATTAAACCTTGTCAATGAGGAAGGACATAAAAGGCTTTCTGACGAGCCTTCTGTAGATGAAGTTTTTGAAAACATCTATTGGAGAGATGCTGGTTACAACAGAGAATCTGGCAAAACTTCTCATACTTTAATGGCTTTTGAAAAAAAATATTTACAAAGTTTTAAAGACCTAACAGCTAAAGTAAAAGGAAATACACTTTGGGAACAATTTCAGAAATTTGAAAGTCCTTCTGATAATTTAATTTTCAGAATGAAAGATTTTGACCATCAATACAACGTCAAATGGCCTAAAATTCATCTAAAAACAGCTTCAAAGTATTTAGAAAAAAAGGGAGAAACCAAAGAAGGTACCGGAAGTTCTCCGTGGAAAAAATACCTTCATCCCAAACATCAGCAAAGAAGTTTTTTTCCAGAGTTATGGAAAGATTTGGAAATCTTAGATTGGGTATAATATTTGTTGATGTTGTAGTATGAAATTATTAAAGTTCACTTTTGGTTTAATTCTTATTTTTAGTTTTTCTAAAACTAAGGCTCAAACTGACTTCGAAATTTTTGAGGCTAGGTCTATTATTTCATTAAGTTTCAACTCAGATCCTTTCAGTACTGTAACTGTTGGAAAAGAATTTAATCTACCTGAAGTTAATATTTTTAGAGATAAATTTGCTGAGCGACCAGAAATTGATATGGTAGCTGCTGCAAACAGAAAAGCATACAGAGCTCAGCAACAGCAAAAACAAGAATTCTCTTTTGTAGAGAGACAGTCGGCTATGTTTAGTAAGTTTAAGCCAAAGTTTGATAATAGTTCTTCATCGCCTTGGTCACCATCTTACCACCAACAGCCAATTTATTCCGGCCTTAACCGCATACAAAACTCTGCTTATGAGGATTTAGGTGATAAGTTCAGTAGAATGTCTCCATTTTACCAACTTTCTCCAAACGGAAGAAGGTCAAGACCAGTATTCTATTTAAGTAGATAACTTACCCTTTTAAAAAAATACCAACTCCGTTTTCAATTGTAATTTGACGCTCTTTGTATAAGGTTCCTATTGCCTTTTTGAAAGCTTTTTTACTTAAGTGAACTGTATCATAAATCAATTCAGGTTTGGATTTATCGTGTAGTGGTAAAAATCCATCTTCAGTTGATTCCAAAACTTCCATGACTTTTTTAGCATTTGGCTCAATACCTCTATAGCCTGGACGTTGTAATGAAACATCAATTTTATTATCAGGTCTTATTTTTTTAATAATTCCTTTAAGACGATCACCAGTTTTCAAATCTTGAAAAACTTCATCTTTATAAAGCAATCCGATGTGAATTTCGTTCACAATGACATTATAACCCATATCTGTAGGGTTGGTAACAATTAAGTCTACTTCATCAAAATGCTCAACCGTTAGAATAGAATTGTCAACAAACTTGTTAACACGACTTGAAGCGACAAGACGATTAGTTTGCTCATCTAGATAACAAAAAATAAGGTACTGCTCTCCTTTTAGCATTTTGTATGCCTGCTCCATATGAGGAACAAAAAGATGTTTTTCTAATCCCCAATCCAGGAAAGCTCCAAAATCATTACTGTCAACACATGTTAAATAAGCAAATTCATCTAACATTACCTTAGGCTCAAGTGTTGTAGCCACTGGACGCTCATCAAAATCCAGGTAAACAAAAACCTCTATCTCATCTCCAATTTCAAATTGGCTGGGTTTATATTTGTTGGGAAGAAGAACTTCATCTCCCGCTTCATTTTTCAAAAATAATCCTGGAGGAGTGTCCCTATCTATGGTTAAGGTATGCTTTATGCCTAAGTCTAACATTCAATAATAATTTAGATTGCAAAAGTAATCAATTTTAAAATTGAAACTGGCTTAGTTTGGAGCAGACTCAATTGATTTGGAATTTAAAACCGACTGAAAGTCAATATGCTTTCTCAGATAATCAAAATACCCAAGAAGCACCTTATCATTTTCAAGCCTTGGCGTGAAAATTTCGATAAGTTGAGGAGTTTCATTTCTCTCAAAAAAAAGAGGTAATTCTTTATCTACTTCTTCCAAACTATGTGCTTCTGTGTATTGAATCTTATACATCTCACACAAATTCTTTGCATTCAAGTTGTGGGTAGTTTCAAAATAATTGGCAAAATAGTCTTCTTCCTTATTTCCTGGAAGAATTCTAAAAATTCCTCCGCCGGCATTATTGAGAAGAATAATCTTGAAATTTCTAGGTATATAATTATTCCAAAGTCCATTGGAATCGTAAAAGAAACTCAAATCGCCAGTTACCAGAGTTGTTGGTTCCTGACTAGCCACTGCATAACCTATAGCCGTAGAGGTACTACCGTCAATACCACTTGTGCCTCTGTTGGCAAAGGCTTTAATTTCTCTCTTGGAATCAAATAAATTGGCATATCGAATACTGGAACTATTTGCAAAATGAACCGTTTCATCTTGTGGCAAATTTTCGAATAAACTGTAATAAAAAGCAAAATCAGTAAATCCTATTTCATTCTTATAAAGCTTTCTATACTGCAAGGTTTTCAGCCTGAGCACATTCCAGAATTCAAAATAGGAAGAGTCAATTTTATTTAATGATGAATTGACACGGTCAAAAAAAGAATTGACGGAGGTTTCAAAATGCTGCGTTAAGCAGAAAAACGTATCGTTTGCTTCTCGGGGATCAATATGAAAATGACTTTGAGGCTGAAATTGTCTCAGGAACTTTTTAATCTTTTTCGAAACAATTAATCCTCCAAAAGTAATAAGCATTTCTGGCTGTAATGCCTCAAATAATTTTTCAGTATCTGCCTCAGACTCTATTGGAGCTAATATCGAATCTATATTTGTAAAGAAATTTTTATCTGAAATATTAGATGTTATTTCTGTCATTACAATTATAGACGGATCGCTTGATAGCATTTTCAAAACCTCTTCTTCGATTTGCTCATCCAAATTCACTCCTACCAAAACCAGTTTTTTCACTGAAGAATTCCAAGATTTAATAAAATCTGTTGCGTCAATTTCAGTTTTTCCAGGCTGTAAAGAGTTCAACTTAGGAATCTTTATATTCAACTTATCAGTTTTGTTATAAAGTGGTTCATCGAAGGGAGCATTAATATGAACTGGCCCCTGATTCCATATAGCGGTTTGAAGAGCTTTGTGAGTTTCTTGAGTATTGAAACCTAGAATGGATTGATCTTCAGAATTGTGATAATCACCTTTTAAATTTGCAGAATACAGAATGTGATTTTTAAAGACATCAGGCTGTCTTATTGTTTGTCCATCACCAACATCTATAAGGTGCGGTGGCCTGTCTGCAGATATAACCACTAATGGTAAATTACTGTAAAAAGCTTCAGAAACTGCTGGATAATAATTCAGCAAAGCAGATCCCGATGTACAAACTACCGCAACTGGCGCATTAAAACGCTGAGTCATGCCAAGTGCAAAAAAACCAGCGCAACGTTCATCAACAATACTATATGTATTTATTTTTGGATGATTTGCTAATGTAATCGTTAAAGGTGCGTTCCTAGAACCAGGAGAAATCACCACATGCTCAATACCATTTTGAACACAAAGTTCAGCAATTAATTGAGCTGTTGGAATGGTAGAATAGATCTGATTCATAATGCAAAAATAAGAGAGAGAATTTCTAAATGGCCTTAGTCTAGTGATTTCTTATAGCACTTTTAACATGGTCCTAGATTTATTGACCGTTTCTGTCCATTCCTCCTCAGGAATACTATCTTTTGTGATGCCACCACCTACATAAATATTGATCTTTCCATCTTCATAATTCATACAACGCAAGTTAACATACAAATTAGAAGCTCTCACTATAGATTTATAAGCTTGGTTTTCCTGGTTTCTGGTTCTGCTGGATCTTTGGTTATGATGCGGCATGTTTAACTCACCGAAATATCCTGTATAAAACCGTCTGTCGTAATTTTCATTAGCTTGTAGATATTTGTAAGCCTTTTCTTTAGGTAAACCGCAAACAGCCGGAGTAGGATGTAATTCTTTCAGTATATCACCCAGCTTCGCAGACTCCAAAGTCGCCGTAATGTCTGTTCTCAAATGCAGAAGCCCACCTGCTTTATCTGTTTTTCGCTCAGAAACCTCCAAGGTTTTGCTATGCTTTTTTAGTCCATTTACAATTTCATCGGTCACGATTTGTTGCTCATCCAGTTCCTTTTCAGTCCAATCTCTGTCTTCTCCTGCCCGCTTTGTCCCAGCAAGTGCCATAGTTTTAAATTGTGTTCTATAAGTTTTTGCCAGAAATTCTGGAGATGCTCCAGCCCACAAACCTACATCAGGATGAAACCATACATAAGTAAAAGCTTCAGGATAAAACTGTATTAATTCCAAAAGCAATTGAGCTGGGTTTTGCAAGTCATATTCAGCTGAAATCTTTCTGGAAACCACAATTTTTATAAGCTCATCAGCTTTTATTGTATCTATAGCATCGGTGAGTAATTTTAAATAGCCTTCCTTTTCATTAAGATTTTCTTTTATTCTGAATTTGCTCTTTGATTCCACTTCATAATCGATAAGTTTAAATTTTAAAACCTTAGAAGTAACTTCTGGAAATACGATGGGTTGGGATGAAGGTTCAAAAGATGAAAATATAAAACCAGCTTCGTCATAACGCTGAAGGTAGTGTAATTCTGAATCTTTCGGAAAAAAACAGCGTACATCTGTAGCATTTGGAAGATGGTAGGCCACAAAAGGCATTTGTGAAGACCATCTCTCCTCAATATGTTCGCGTAGTTTTTGCATTAGCTTGCTTTAGGTAGAGCAATAGTTGTCAACTTGACCGCTGAAATAAGTCTGCTTTCAACATCTGTCAATTTAATATCCCATACTTGAGTTGTCCTGCCTTTATGGATAAATTTTGCAGTAGCAAACACATCGCCTTCGCTTAAACTTCTTACATGATTTGCTGAAATTTCCAAACCGCGAATCATGAAATTATCAGTATCTAGAAATACAAAGCAGGCAGCACTTCCCACACTTTCTGCGAGAGCTACCATGGCACCACCATGTAAAACCCCATCTGGTTGATGAACTTTTGGAGTAACTGGCATTTTTGCTATGAGAAAGTCCTCCCCTACATCTACATAAGTAATATCTAATGTTTCCATCAAAGTATTCTTATTGTAGGCGTTGCACTGATTTAATATTTTTTGTTTATCCATTATAATAATTTGAATTAACAAAATTACGAAAGCAAAGCTATCACCACTATTTATCCAGAGTATTTTAAAACACTTTTATGGAATTTGATTGAAAATTTAGATTAAACAATATTCAAAAAAGAAAATTAAATAAAATCTGAAATTATTCATGCATAACAGAATTAAACATTTACTTTGAGTTGGAATTTTTAAAATTAGAATAAAGTGAGTTTTACTAAAAAAGTTAGTTATCAAACTACCAATACCTACTCAACTCTCAACAAACTTACCAAAGACACTGAAAATGTTTGGATAGTGTGCCACGGCATTGGCTTTTTAAGTAAATTCTTTATCAGTTATTTTGAAAATATCGACCCAAAATTGAACTATATCATTGCACCGCAGGCACCTTCAAAATATTATCAAACTAAAGCCTACAAGTATGTTGGCGCATCTTGGCTTACTAAAGAAAACAGGGAGTTGGAGACAGAAAATGTTCTTAATTATTTAGATGCAATTTTAGAAAATGAGAAATTACCCTCTGACAAAAAGATCACCCTTCTTGGTTTTTCACAAGGGGTTTCTGTGGTAACACGATGGCTGGTACAGCGAAAGATTAATTGTGATCATCTGGTCATTCATTCAGGAAGCATCCCTGCTGAATTTGACTCAACAAGTTTCGCTTACCTTCCCAGATTAAAAACTTCCATCATTTATGGAACTGAAGACGAATATCTATCAGAAGAAAGAATTCAGACTCAAATCCAACTAGCTAAGTATATTTTCCCTAACACTCCAGAGGTGATCAAATTTGATGGGAAACATGTGATGCACCAAGAAAGTATTAAAAAAATTAGTGAAGATTGATTTACAAAAGAAGTAGAAAAGGTTAAGAAAATTTTTAAATAAACAGAGGTGATTTCATTCAAGAAATCACCTCTGTTTCAAATTAAAAAAGAATAATGTCTTAGTTAGTATTTTATACTTATGATCTCTATTAGACGAATTTCTTCTCCAAGTTTAAAATCAAATTTATCTCCTTCTTTTTTGGAAGTCATTGCTTTTGCCAGTGGTGAAGTAAATGCTATTTTCTTTTGTTTTACGTTTGCTTCATCAACACCAACAATTTTAAACTCTTGTATATTTCCATTCATTTTAAATTTCACCTTAGCGCCAAATCTTACCTCATTTTGATTTTGATTTTTTGGTTCAATTATTTGAGCGGTTTTCAATCTTTCAGTAAGCAGTTTAAGTTTACCATCTATCAAAGATAATTCTCTTCTTCGCTCAGTTTCATCTTTTGCATCAAGTTCTACGCGTTGTTTTTCTAAAAAAACCTTCTCTTCATTCAATATCTCTTTACCGCGCGGAGTAACATAATTAGTTTCATTTTCTGGTAATGAAGCCCTTGGAGGAACTACTATCGGTTCTTCTTGATCACTCTCTTTTACAAATCCTCTGCTCATATCTTTCTGTTTTTCTATTAAAAATAAAGCTGTACAAAATGAATATAACATTTTTGTACAGCTTTACCTAACAAACTAAATAAACAACCATGAACTTACTTCTGGTCTCTTTCTGGAGGGTATTTCTCCATTATTTTATTTACGATTTCGTTAATTTTTTTCTCTTTTTCATCCATGTCTAAACTCAAAATTCCAGAGCCTAATCCTTGCCAAACCAACTCATTCTTTTCAGCATCAATTAAATCAATATAAAGTGTTCCTTCAATATTGGAAGATACAGAGTTATAGCCTCCTGGTCCCCAAAAATAAGGATTCCATCCCCAACCATATCCAAAATTATTTTGATAGATATTTACATTTTCTGTAGTTTCAGTGAAAATACTTATGAGTAAATCCGGGTCAGTTGTTTTTACCATTCCTTTGGATACCAACTCTCTTTCGATAGCTCTAAGAATTCTTTTTTTATCTAAATCTGAAATTTCTGCAGCATCAATTCCAGGTTTATAAAAAGCAAAAGATTCATATGTTGTAAAATCAATTTCCCTATCGTAATCTGTTGCAACTTTTATAGAAGAACATGATGTAAAAGAAATGATACTTAATAAAGCTATAATAATTTTTAATGATTTCATGATTGTTAATTTTTAAAAAATTAAGTCCAAAATAGTATATACTATAAAACAATTAGCATGCCATTCTTACATATTGAAAATGTTTTGACCATGAAGAGTAATTATGATATTTAAGTATTATGATTTTTTTTATCAAAACCGTATGGACAATGCCTGCATCCACTCTTGCAACAGTAACCTCTTTTCAAGTGATATTGTTCGGTAAAACATCTATATCCTTCCTTCGTCAAATAAAAGTCTCCTTCCTCAAGTGGAATTTGCTTTTTAAAATAATTCATTTATCAAATTTAATTAAACCTTCCTTTAAATCGAAGATAAGGCTTTAATTTTGAGTTTTATTTTAGAAGACACTATGAGTTCAATTTCTTTTTTCGAAAAAAACTATGATTCTGCTACAGAGCATATTGGAACTCTTAATGAAATTGACCTATACATAAAACGTGAAGACCTTATTCATCCAATTGTTTCAGGGAACAAGTTTAGAAAACTAAAATACAACCTTCTTGAAGCTCAAAAGGACAAAAACTCCAAGGTTTTGACTTTCGGAGGGGCTTTTTCCAATCATATTGCAGCGACTGCAGAAGCATGTCACATCTTAGGCTTAGAATCTATCGGAGTAATTCGTGGTGAAGAGTTAGGACAAAACTTAGAAAAAACATTATCGTCTAATTCAACTTTGGCTTTTGCACATCAAAAAGGAATGCAATTTATTTTTGCCTCTAGAAGTGATTTCAGGCTTAAAGAAGATATCCCTATTGTAAAATCATTAATTGAGAAAAATGCTTCTATTTTCATAATTCCTGAAGGTGGAACCAATTCACTCGCCATAAAAGGTTGCCAAGAAATCTTAGAAAAGCATAATAATTTTGATGTAGTATGTTCCTCTGTAGGAACTGGAGGAACTATTGCTGGTCTTATTGAAGGCGCACAGAACAATCAACACTGCATTGGATTTAGTGCTTTAAAGGGTGATTTTCTTGAAAAAGAAATATCAAAATGGACACAAAAAAACAATTGGTCTCTTCAAACTGATTATCATTTTGGAGGTTATGCAAAGTTAAATTCAGAATTAATTCATTTTATCAATGCTTTTCAGCGCGATTATAACATTCCTCTCGATCCTATTTATACTGGAAAAATGTTTTATGGTATTTTTGACATGATTCGATCTGGGTTTTTTACTAAAAATACTCGTATTTTAGCAATTCATACTGGCGGTCTTCAGGGTGTTGAAGGTATGAACCGTAGTTTAGAACAAAAAGGATTACAAACTATCAATCGTTTATGAAATATACTTTAGCCTTCAGTTTTTTGTCTCTCCTCATGATGATGTCTTGTGGAACGTCAAAGAAAACAAAAACTGTTTCAGTAGAAAATAACCAAACTCAACAATCGCAAACAACAAATGAAAGAAAACAGTCTCAGCCTAATAATAATAATAATAATATTGATTTAGAAGACCATCTGGATGAAGAAATTCAAGATTCGGAATTGAGTAATCTAAATGCAGTTGAGCTATATATTTACAATTATGCTGGAATAGCTCAAGAAGAAATGAGATTGTACGGGATTCCTGCTAGCATTACTATAGCACAGGGAATTCTTGAATCTGGCTCTGGTAATGGAAATTTAACACAGCGTTCCAACAATCATTTTGGAATCAAATGTAATGGATGGGAAGGTGAGAAAGTATATCATGATGATGATGAAGCTCAAGAGTGTTTCAGAAAATATGCAGATCCTCAATTTTCATTTAGAGATCACTCCTTATTTTTATTTGAAAGAAGCCGTTATGGTTTTTTATTTGATTATGATAGCGATGATTACAAGGCTTGGGCTCGGGGCTTGAGAAGAGCTGGATATGCTACAGATCCAAGATACCCTCAAAAACTGATAAGCTTAATAGAACGTTACCATCTCTACGAATTTGACAAAGCGGTTTTGGGTAAAGCAGCCGATATTCCTTTACCTAAACCTAAAAGATTAATGATAACAGGTCCAGAATTTTACAATGTAAAAAAAGGAGATACTCTCTATAATATTTCTGAGAAATTTGGTATCTCAGTACAAGAATTGAAACTAATTAATAAACTAAATCGTGACCATATTCAAATCGGTCAACAACTAAAAGTAAAAAACTAGTATTATGATATATAAACGAAGTAGCGCATTATTTGATGAAGCCAAAAAATATATTCCAGGGGGCGTAAATTCTCCTGTAAGAGCTTTCAATGCTGTTGGAGGAGACCCTATTTTCGTTAAAGAAGCAAAAGGTGCTTATTTACATGATGAGGATGGGAATAAGTTAATAGACTACATTTCATCTTGGGGTCCTATGATTTTGGGCCACGCATTTCCTTCTGTTGTAGACGCAGTTATTGATAAAACTAAAAAGGGTACTTCATTTGGTATTCCTACAGAGTTGGAAACTAAAATTGCAAAGTTAGCTGTGGAGATGGTACCCAACATAGATAAAATACGTTTTGTAAATAGTGGTACAGAAGCCTGTATGAGTGCTGTAAGACTAGCCAGAGGTTATACCAGAAAAGATAAAATCATCAAATTTGCGGGTTGTTATCATGGCCACAGTGATTCTTTCCTCATACAAGCAGGAAGTGGTGCTGTTACATTTGGGGAACCCAATTCACCAGGAGTAACAAAAGGTACAGCTAAAGACACTCTTTTAGCAGATTATAATGATTTGGAGAGTGTGAAAACTCTTATTAAAGAAAATGAAGGTGATATTGCTTGTATTATCATAGAACCTATTGCTGGTAATATGGGGTGTATTATCCCTAAAGATGGCTTTTTAGAAGGCTTAAGGCAGCTATGTGATGAAAACAACATCCTTTTAATTTTTGATGAAGTCATGACAGGCTTTAGACTGGCTCCAGGCGGAGTACAAGAGCTTTTAGGGGTAAAAGCAGATATAGTAACTTTTGGAAAAGTTGTAGGAGGAGGTTTACCCGTTGGTGCTTTTGCTGGAAAAACAGAAGTTATGAATCATCTAGCTCCAGATGGTCCCGTTTATCAAGCTGGAACATTGAGCGGGAATCCTTTGGCTATGGCTGCGGGGTACGCTATGCTAACTGAACTGAATTCCAACAGAGACATATTTGAAAGTCTAGATAAAAAAACAAAACATCTACACCAAGGCATGAAGAAAGTCCTTGATGATGCTGGAGTTGTGCATCAAATTAACAGAGTAGGTTCTATGATATCTATTCACTTTTGTGAACAACCTGTAACTGATTTTAAATCTGCAGCTCATGGGAATAATGATAAATTCAAAACTTATTTTCATGGTATGCTCGATCGTGGAGTTTACATGCCGCCAAGTGCTTTTGAAAGTTATTTCTTGAATGATGCTTTGTCTTATGAAGATATAGATCATACAGTAAAAGCACTAGCTGAGTTTGTACACGAACTGAAATAATTTTTTTACAAAAATTTAGGTAGTTTGGTTTGAAGTGTTAATTTTAACCAAACTAAAACTTTATATTATGGAAACTAACCAAAACCAACCGCCAATGCCGCCAAATCATTTGGCTTTATCTATTATTACTACAATTCTATGTTGTTTACCTGCTGGAATTGTAAGCATTATATATGCTTCTCAGGTCAATTCAAAATACAATGCTGGAGACTATGAAGGAGCACTTAGAGCTTCAAAAAATGCTAAAACATGGTGGATAGTTGCCATAGTGTCAGGTCTTGTAGTGATAATAGGCTACATCATATTTATTGCAATTGTTGGTGGCGATGCATTTATGGAAGCTTATGAAGCAGAAATGCAAAAAGTAAATCGATAAGATTAGTGACAAGGAATTATTATTTACTAATAAAAATAGGTATACCCATCGTCATACTGGCTTTGGGTATATTTTATTATACAGTAAATCCAACTACATTTGCCTTTACCCCAAAATGTCCATTTCATCTGTTTACCGGTTATCATTGTCCTGGCTGTGGTACACAACGAGCTTTACATGATATTCTTCATGGTAACATTTGGACAGGTTTACAGCACAACTTTTTGATTTTGCTCGCTGTTTTGATTATAGCCTATAAGTTTTATGTATCATACATCAACTCTACAAACTCCAAACCCACCAAAAATTTACTTCATCATAATGCTGCACCATGGTTAATTTTAGCATTCGTCTTGGGGTTTTGGATTTTAAGAAACATACCTTTGGAACCGTTTCTAATCCTAGCACCTTAAGTTGATATGATTGTTTTACAAATCTTGGTTTTATTTATAAGCATTTCATTTTTCTTTTATGGACTTGGCTGTTTTTTTAGTCCAAAAATGTATAAAGAGTTTGAAAGGTTTGGACTCTCCCCTATTCAAAGAAAGCTCACAGGTTTTTTTCAAGTTGCTGGAGCCTTAGGTTTGTTAGGTGGTTATTATTTTATGCCCCTTGTAGGATTCTTAGCAGCAATTGGACTCATACTATTAATGAGTCTTGGTTTTGGGGTTCGACTAAAGATCAAAGACAACTTCGTTCAATCTTTTCCTTCTCTGTTTTTCGCCTTACTCAATCTGTTTGTAGCCTTTAGGTTCTATAGCTTATTCGAATTATATTAAATCAGATTGAAATACCAAGGAATCGTAAAGCTTGAAATGATCCAGAACATTATATTCAGAAGAAAGCCTACTTTAAAGAAATCTCTAAACTTATAATTCCCAGCACTATACACCATGGTATTGGTTTGATAGCCAATAGGCGTCATAAAAGTAGCAGAGGCTGCAATCATTACTGTAACCAGAAATGGTAAAACATCCACTCCTGAATTGTGAGCGATGGCAATAGCAATAGGTGTCATAAGCGCTGCTGAAGCATTATTGGACATAACTTCTGTGAGTAAAGAAGTCACTAAGTATAAGCCAGAAATTACAGCAATAATGCCAAGTGGTTCTAACTGATCAAGTAGAGCTCGGGCGATAAGCGTATCCAGACCAGTCTTGCTGATAGCCAAGCCCAAACTTAAAGCACCTACCAGCAAAAAAATAATCTTCCAATTGATGGCCTCGTAGATTTCTTTCATGCTAAGGATTCTAGCAAATACCAGAATAATTACGGCACAAATAGAACCAACCATGATGTCTAAAAAACCAATACTTGCCAGAATTACCATGATTCCTATTAAAGAAATAACAATGCTAAATTTCTTCTTGTCAAAATCTGTGAGGTGATTTTCAGACAATAACACAAAAGGAGTGTTTTGACCAGATTCCAGTTTATTCAATTCTTTAACATAATGGGACTTTACCTCAGCAAGAATCACGTCTCCAGACTTAAGTTTTATATCATATAAATCATCATGCTTTATATCTTCCCTATGCTTTATCGCCAGAGGAATTGCTCTGAATCGCCTTCTAAAATCTAATTCCTTAAGCGTTTTACCATGAATTTCTGATGAAGATGTAATCACCATTTCCACCAAAGCAGAATTTGTTCCGGAAAGATCGTTATCACCAATTTTGAGCGGAGAAACCGACAAAGTTTTGGTCTTGCCTTTTAATGATTTCAGTTTCTCAACATCACACCTCACCTTAAGCACATCACCTTCATTCAATTCAAAATCACCAGGAGGCAAAGTAAATTGACTTCCATTACGTCGCACCTCAATAATATCCATATTGAATTCTGTTATCAATTCAGATTCCATAATTTTTTTTCCGATTGAGGTTGAATTTGATAACAACTCCACTAAAGTGATGTAGTTATTAACTTCATACTTTTCTTTTAAATCTTTAGAGCGTCTGGATTTTGGAAGAAGCCTGATGCCTAAAACTGACATATAAATGACGCCAACCACTAAAAGTATCCCAGCCACTGGACTCATTTGAAACATTTCTACTGCCTTTTCTCCCTCCTTTTCTGCAATCCCGCTTACCAAAATATTGGTGGAGGTACCAATAAGAGTACACATCCCTCCAAAAATAGAGGCAAAAGAAAGCGGAATCAACATTTTTGATGGACTCTGACCAGAGGTATGAGCAATCTGAATAACCACTGGGATAAAAACAGCAACCACAGGAGTATTATTTACAAATGCAGAAATGACGGCTATCATAAACATCATCATCAAAATTCCACTGTTGAAATTGTATCGAAATATATTAGACAGGCGATGAGCCAAAACTTGGAGAGCTCCTGTTTTAAGGAGAGCAGCACTTAATACAAACATAAAAGCAACTGTTATCGTGGCTTTATTACTAAAACCTTCAACGCCTTCTTGAGGTGTGATGACACCCGTTAATATCAAAATAATCATTATCGTAATAGCTACTAAATCGATTGGTAAAGCTTCTGTAGCAAATAGAATGATTGCAAGAATAATGACACAAATGGTAATAATTGCAGCGGTGGTCATTGAAAAATATTTTCTCCAAATATATAATAGTCTACTAAATCTATAGACTTTATCAGAGTAAAATATTTTTTTTAAATTCTTTAGTAATTAGAGTAGGCTAATCAAACGATTTTCACGCTTTATGATCTCGCTTAAGCTAGCTTGTTTCAAAAGCTCAACGGTTTTCTTTTTGACTTCGAAAAAGACATCTCTAATGCCACAGGTTTCCTCATCTTTACATTCTTCACAACGCTCATAGTACTTGTAAGTCACACAAGGTAGAAAAGCTATAGGGCCATCAAAAAGTCGCATCACATCGGCTAAGTTAATTTCGTCAGGATCTTGTAAAAGGTAGTAGCCGCCACCTTTACCCTTTTTACTAGCTAAAATTCCTGCTTTTTTGAGATTAAGCAGAATAGATTCTAAAAATTTTCTTGGAATATGCTCTTTTTCAGCGATTTCACTTATAACTATTGGACCCTGTCCTTCTCTTTTGGCAAGAAAAACTAAAGCGTTGATAGCGTATTTTGTCTTTTTTGATATCATTTCTACAAATATATCATTATTGAACTTTAAAAAACTAAAACTGAAATTGTAATTTGCGGCTTCAATTCGGAAAACTCTTACATGGCCTCTCAACTGATTCAGAATAGTCTTTCACATCTAAAAACCTATTTTGGATATGATAGTTTCAGAAAAAATCAATCTGAAATTATCGAGCATGTATTAAATAAAAATGATGCCTTAGTTGTCATGCCAACGGGAGGTGGGAAATCTATGTGCTTTCAGTTACCAGCTTTGGAGTTTGAGGGCGTGACATTGGTTATTTCACCGCTGATCGCTTTGATGAAGGATCAAGTAGATGGACTCAGAAGCAACGGTATCAAAGCTGAGTTTTTTAACTCCACCCAAACTCCAGAAACTCAACAAGAAATCAAGTCTAAAGTAGCCAATAAAGAATTAAAACTCCTTTACACAGCACCTGAAAGTCTTTCTGGCCTTCAAGAAATCTTAAACGAAAACTACATCAGTTGTATCGCTGTAGATGAAGCACATTGCATTTCATCCTGGGGTCATGATTTCAGACCTTCATACCAACAGCTCGGGTTTTTGAAAAAATCCTTACCCAACACGCCTGTCTTAGCTTTAACAGCAACAGCAGATAAAACCACAAGAAAAGACATTTTAAAACAACTTAGCATTCCTAAAGCAAAAGTGTTCTTGTCTTCTTTCGATAGGGAAAATATTTTTTTAGAAGTAAGAACTGCCAATCAACGTTTAAAGCAGATTGAAAACTTCTTACTCAGAAGAAAAGATGAAGCCGGGATTGTTTATAGTTTAAGCCGTAAATCAACAGAGAAATTAGCGAAAGACCTTACTCAAAAAGGATTTAAAGCAAAAGCTTATCACGCTGGTTTAGATTCCGAGACAAGAAGCAAAATACAAGAAGAGTTTGTCTATGATAAAACTCAAATCATCTGTGCAACTGTAGCTTTTGGAATGGGCATCGATAAATCAAACGTGCGTTGGGTAATTCACTACAACATGCCCAAAAATATAGAAAGTTATTACCAAGAAATAGGTCGATCTGGTAGAGACGGACTTACCGCAAATGCATTGATGTTTCATTCTTATGCAGATGTGATTCAATATAAACGGTTTATCGAAGATGGCAAAAACAAAGAAGTCCAAGAAGCTAAGCTAGAGAGGATGAAACAATTTGCAGAAGCTACTTCCTGTAGACGACGAATTTTACTTGGGTATTTTGGCGAACACCTCACAGACAATTGTGGATTTTGTGACGTGTGTAAAAATCCACCACGATTTATTAATGCTAAAGTCATTGCTCAAAAAGCACTTTCAGCTGTAGCAAGAGTAAAGCAAGAAGAACCAATTGGAACTATAATAGACATATTGAGAGGAGCAAAAAATGCAAGCATTTACGATAAAGGATATCAAGATTTGAAGACTTACGGCATTGGAACAAATATAAGCTGGAAAGATTGGCAACATTACATTTTACAACTCATCAATCTAGGATATATCGAAATTGCATTCCATAGAAAAAATGCTTTAGAATTTACACCTTTGGCTAAAAAGGTTTTATTTGAGAATGAACAGGTTTGGTTAACCAAGCCGAAAGCAGAACAAACAGGCGGAACAGAAATAAAAAAAGTTTCTAAAACTTCTAATTTGTTCAATCAGTTAAAACAACTGAGAATGCAGATTTCTGTTGAAGAAGATATTCCACCATATTTGGTCTTCAACGATGCTACGCTGAAAGAAATTGAAAAAGAAAGACCACAAAGCGAAGAAGAATTTAAATCTATAAGTGGTGTCAACATCTTAAAGGCTGAAAAATATGCTGATGAATTTATTGAAGTCATCAAATTATTCAACATTAAGAAAAGGAAAAAGAAAATCTCAACTTACACGGAAACCTATGAGCTTTACAAAAAAGGCAAGAGTATTGAAGAAATAGCAAAAGAACGAAATTTAAAATCTACAACTATAATCTCTCATTTATGTAAGCTTCATTCTGAAGGCAAACCTATTGAATTAAGCAAACACGTTTCAAAATCAGAAGTAAAGGAGGTGGAAACTGTTCTTAAAAAAATAGAATATGAAGGAGCATTAAAACCAATATTTGAAGCCTTAGATGAAAAGATGAGTTATGGCAAAATTAGAATTGCTATAGCCTTATTAGAAAAATGATTATTCATTTTTGACGATAACAGTACTGGCTTTTACTCCGGTTAACAAATTCCATACATTCCTGGAAAGCAATTTGGAACCGTCAATAATTTTCAATTCAGCAGTATTTGGACCAGCTTCTCCCTGGTTTAGCGCTATAAATTCGATTTTATTAAAACCTATTTCAAGGGGAATAGTGATTTCTTTATAAGCATTTTCCAAAAGTAAGTTTTCAACAATAACTTTGTCATTAACTCTTATCTGAACCCTGTCACCGTCAAACATCATATGGTCACGGCAAATAAAAGTCATCTTATCCGATGAAGTTACAAAATCGCCAAGGTTCATATCTTCACCCCATTCCTCTCTCATGCCTTTGTTTTCGTCTTCAGGCTTTTTGTTGAGCTTGTCGGTCCAAAGATCACTTGGATTGGTAAACTGAGTTTTTGGCTTAAAGTCTTTACCCTTTTCATTTTTAGCAAAAATATCTTTGACTTTGCTTCGGTTAGGCAAACCTAGCCGATTCATACCTGAGCTAGAACTCGAAGATTTAAATTTTGGATTATTGTTCACTTCCGACCCTCGCGTTGGAAAATCACGATTCTGAGCATTCATAAGTCCAATTGAACTTATTAAAAGAATTAAAAATGTGTAATTAAAACATCTCATAAAAACAAATATATTAAACTAATAACATGAATTGTACCAGAGACCAATTCTTTATTAAATTATTAATACTGATAAACTTCATTAGTAGAGATAGACTTGGAATTTCCCATGATGGGTTTTGGAAATAGGCAAAGTCTTATTTGGCAAATTCAATACTGGAATACCCTCTGTTGTTTTTGAAACTTCGGGTAGTGATTGGAGGTTTAGTTTTGTTTTCAAGTCTAAAAGGAAATCCAATGTAGAACCAAAAAAACGTTGATTTGTTTTAGAATTTATCACTTCAGAATACATAAACTCATCAGTTTGGATGGTCTCCACTGAAAGTTGATAGTTTTGGAAACTAACTCTTCCAAATTCAGAATCTTCAAATTGACAAGTAAATGCAAATGGATTGAATATAGTTTTGATACTAAATTTTCTTTGAAAAGCCTTATAGGCACATTCTTTCATCGTCCAGATTCTCCAAAAATTAGTGATTGAATTGGCATTAGATAAAACTAAATTAACTTCTGTGGTAGAGCAAACTTTTTCAAGGTATCGTGGTCGAAAAATATTCGATTCTTCTTTAGCCTTTGCCAAATCGACAATATCATTTCCAATCACTTTGCAGCAAGTTTTTTCTGTATCACCTTAACAGTAGCTTCTACATTGGTCATTTTTTCCATGTCGTCATTTTCGATACGGATGTCGAATTCATCTTCAACATCAAGCACGATATCCACCAAATTGGCTGAGTTGATTTCAAGGTCATTGATAAAATTAGATTCAAGCGTTAGATTTTTAAAATTTTCCTGATTGTTAACATAAAGTTTCACGATTGGCTTTAAACGCTCTTGTATAGCTTCAGAAGTCATAAATTTTTTGAAAGCAATTTACTAATTAGTTTTTATAAATAAGTCTCAAAACTCTAAGCTTTGCAGTATCAAAATCAGAAAAGAGAAAAGGTAAAACTCTAAAACTTATCGTTCAATTTCTGTTTACACCTAAAACTCTCAAACAAGAAATTCACTCCAGTCATCACGATGATTAATGATAAAGTTCCTGCCAAAACCCATTGCCAAGCTGGAGCTTCACTATGCTTCAAAAATCCACTCTCCACCAAAGCAGATAACCCGAATCCTAGCAGAGCAGTCCCTACTCCACCATAAATCCAATAACGTTTTTTAAGGTTTTTCTTATTCATCATTGTAAGATTTTATGATAACACAGGCATTAACATCACCAAAACCAAAACTTGCTTTAGCCAAAATATTTACTTTTTTTTCAATTAAACTACTTGGAATTTTATCTTCATCGACGAGTTTCAAAATCTCAGGATGAATATGTTCACAATTGATGTTTGGGAAAATAAATCCGCCTTTTAATTCCAAAACAGAACTTATTAGTTCAATACTTCCAGCCGCTGCCAAAGCATGACCAACATGACTTTTTAACGAATTAATATAAGGGAAATTTTTGCCAGATAAGCCCAAAGCCTGAGACCAATTTTCAATTTCTGTGGCATCCATAGCAGTTGCTGTGAGGTGACCATTAATAAGGTCTATTTCTTTTGATTTTACCCCCGCTTCCTCTAAAGCTTCGGATATACAGCTTTTAACCGCTGTGGAATTGGGAGCAGTCATACTTCCTTTTTCTCGCTGGCCACCAGAGTTGATGTGTCCGCCTAGAACTTCTGCATAAATAGTGGCGTCTCTTTCTAAAGCAGATTCTAAACTTTCCAAAACCAAAGCTCCTGCCCCGCTCGAAGGCACAAAACCTGCAGCAGTTACGGACATGGGTTGAGAAGCTAATTCTGGAGCATCATTATATTGATGAGGTAAAATCCGTAAGGCGTCAAAACCTCCCCAAACATAAGGTCCAGAATCACTACAACTCCCTACCAGCATGCGTTTGGCTTTCCCGTATTGAATACGCTCAAAACCCATTAATAAAGCTTCAGTTCCTGTAGAACAGGCCGAAGAATTAGATGTCACCTGGTTTCCACAGCCCAATTTCCCTCCTAAAAACGCACTAATTCCACTAGCCATCGTCTGCAGAACACTGGTACTTCCCAACCGCCTAACTTGCTTATCATCTATTTTATTAAAAGCCTCTCTCAATTTCTCAACTCCAAGAACTCCGGTTCCGAAAATAATTCCAGTATCTGTATCGAGTTCATCTTTTATTTCCAATTTAGCATCTTTCCAAGCCTCTTGACCAGCAATTCCACCATAAATCAAACCTGTCGCCAAAAGACCTCGTTGTTCAAGAGCTGTAAAATTTTTATCCAAAAGTTCCTGAGAAACTTCTGGCACCCCACCAATCTGACAGCTAAATTTTAAATCTTTTAATTCTTGATGAAATTCAATGCCACTTTTACCAGCTTTTATTGCATGCTCAAACTGAGCAAGCCCAGTAGCATTGGGAGCAACTACTCCCATTCCTGTAATAACCACTCTTTTTTTGTTCATAACTAAGGTAAAATAACACCTGCAAGTTCTCCACGAAGCACCAGGTCTCCAGACAGATTATACATTTTGACAGAAGATTTTAATTTATTGAATCTAAAATACATTTTTTCAGCTTCCACAATCACTTTTTCATCAGGCAAAACAGGTTTAAGAAATTCGATATTGGTTGAAGTCATTGCTAATTTCACTTGCTCTAAATCAACATTTTCTTGTTGGGATAACAGGTACAATCCAAAACTTGCCAAACCAATTTGAGCGGCACATTCGGTAAGGATAACCCCTGGCGTGATGGGGTTGTTTTTGAAATGCCCCTTATAAAACCACGAAGAAGCTTTAAACCTGTAACTACCTTTGATTGAGTTTTCTGACACATCATCGATGGTTTTCACGAATAGAAAAGGCTCCTGATATGGTAATTTCGAAATGATTTTGGATGATTTCATTATCCCTCTATTTTTACAAGCTTTCTCCGCCATCAGCTTTTATTACAGAACCATTAATCCACCTGGATTCATCTAAACTCATAAGATAAACCACGTTTGCAACATCTTCAGGTTGAGTCAAACGATGAAATGGATTGCGCTTTATAGCATTTTTTTTTAATTGTTCATGACCAGGAATCATCTGGAAAGATTGAGTTTCTACCATACCGGCTTGAATACAGTTAGCAGTCATATCAAATTCAGCGAATTCAGCTGCCATATACTTCATAAGTGTTTCTAGGCTAGTTTTAGCCACAGAAACAGCTGCATAATGTTTCCATACCCGTTGATTTCCTTCACTTGTAAAGGCTAAAAGCTTGGTGTTTTTTGCAAAACAACCTGCCTCCAAGATGTCTTTCGACCAATCATAAAAACTATAAGCCATAGCATTGGCAGTAATTTGTAAATCAGTTTGACTGAGAGGTGCATTTCCTGTCATTGCTTTCAGGTTACCTTTAGCGATGCTGTGGAGTAGCAATTTTATTTTCCCTGATTCGCCTAGTAGTACTGGAAGTTGAGCTATAAATTCTTTTCGTTTTTCTGAATTTGTCGCGTCTAGATTAAAGGCTTTTAGATCAACTCCATACTGCTTAATAGCTTCAAATCTAGATTCGATTTCTGGTAAATTACTTTTTCTATCTCTATAAATAATGAGCAGATCCCAGCCTTTTTGAGCTAACTTCAAAGCTGAAGCATAACCAAGACCTTGGCTTCCTCCTAAAACTAAAGCGTAATGTTTAAGTGATGATTTGGACATAAGCTGGATATCTTTAAATATTAAATCTTACTTGTATTAAATTCCGAAGTAATCACCATTCCAAAAGAATACGCTGAGCAGAAAATCCTGGTCCGAAACTCAACATCAATCCTTTTTCTCCTTTTTCAATTGGTTTTTGCATCATGCGCTCCAGCACATAAAGCACAGTTGCACTACTCATATTTCCATAAAGACGAAGTACTTCCTTGGTGTCATCTATATTTTTGCCCATTGCGCCAAAAAGTGCTTCAACTGTATTGATGATTTTTTTGCCACCAGGGTGGAAAATGAGATGGTCTATATCTTCAATTTTGGTCTGATTTGATTCCAAAAAAGGATGAATAATTTGTGGGAAATGTTCACTTATTTTCTCGGGAACGTCAATATCAAGGATCATTTTCAATCCAGAATTGGTCAAATCAAAACCCATCATGTGAGTGTCATTGTAGAAATGATACATGGATTCTCCAAGGATTTTCGGACCAGTACAAGCCTCTTCAGAGCTCATTAAAACACATGCAGAACCATCTCCAAAAATAGCTGAACTTACCATATTTGCCATCGACATATCATCCAGCTGAAAGGTGGCTGTAGGTGCTTCGAAAGCTACAATGGCTGCTCTTTTATCTGGATTGGCTTGTAAAAATTGCTTGGCATAAATCATCCCAGAAATTCCTGCTGCGCACCCCATTTCTGTCACTGGAAGTCTCACAATATCCTGTCGTAAGTCCAAATCGTTGATAAGGAAGGCGTCCAGAGATGGAATCATAATCCCCGTACAACTCACGGTTATGATGTAATCCAAACTTTGGGGAGACCACCCAGCCTTGTCTAATGCTTTCTCCAAAACTTTTTTTCCTAAGATTTTGGCTTCTCGAGTATATATTCGGTTTTTATCTTCAAAAGATGTTACTGAAAATACCTCTTCAGGATCCATTATGGAGTAGCGTTTATCTACCTGTGCGCCTTCATAAATCTTTATTACTTTCCTACGAAATCTCTCATCTTCATTGGCTAGCCACATCTCTACAAAAGGAATAATATCTTTAGTTTCCTTAAAATATTGAGGCGTTTGTGTCGCCACTGTTTCTATTTTTACACTCATGAGCTATAAATAATCCACTGGTACCGAAATGCCCAATACCATTTGAAGTGGTGCTTTAAATTTAATTGTTCTGCGTAATTCTCAAAATCATCTGACTTAAATCCTCTTAAAATTGAGGTTAGTCCGTCTTTTCTTGCAATGTCTGAATTTACAAAGACTGAGCAATATAACTTGAATAATTGGTAAGCAAATTTATGTCTATGCAAATCATTAATGACTAAGCCTAAACTAACTTTATCAGAAAGAATAGGAAGTAATTTCTTAATAACATCATCTTCAAAATGATGAAGTGTCAGACAACAAGTAATAATATCTGCCTCAAAATCATCAAAATCTTCACTAAAAACATCTATAACTCTGTAAGAAATATTCTTGTAGTCTCTAGTCCATTCCCTTGCAATCTCGATAGTAAAAGGATTGGCATCTATGCCAATAAGTTGAACATTGATGCCTTGTTTTTTTGCCCATTTTGAAATTTGTCTCAATGCATCTCCACTACCACAACCTAGATCTGCAATGACCAGATGCTTCTTGGAGTGGTTCTCTAATAGTTTTTGGATTCCTTTTATTGTCACTCGATGTCCACCAAGTTTGGTGTTAATTTTATCGATGGTACGAAGTACATTTTTTAGCTCTTCACCCTTAAAGTCAAATTTATCCATGATTTCATCTTCTCGACTTCGAGTTTTTGTTGAAATTTGTTTCATGAAATAGGCTTTCCGTGGGTTTGTTGAATCATTTTCTTGAGTAGATACGGAGACTTAGAAACAGCTAACATCCCAATGTTTGTGAGTTTCGGCTGTAAAAGAAGTCTTTGAAATAATGAACCGAAAGTAAGTCTTTTTCGAAAAGTCTGCTTCCAAATTTTCGAGTAATTTTCTTCCAATTGATTTCTGTTTTTATGTTTTCTAAATGCTTTAATTTCTTCTGAAAGTAATTTAGCCGAATGTATCGCCATCGCCATTCCGTTACCACAAAGCGGATGAATGAGTCCAGCAGAATCTCCAGCCATCAGCATATGATTTTCAACTGCACTTTTGTTTTGAAAAGACACCTGCGAAATCGCTATGTGTTTATCGAAAATGATTTCAGAATTATCTAAAAAGGATTTCAATTCAGGATTTTTTTTTAAAATATGTGTGTTGAAATTTTCAACAGAGCCTTCTTTTTTGAAACTATCGTAATGTGTTAAATAACAAAAATTCACCGCACCAGTTTCGGTCTTGGAAAGTCCACAATACCCACCTTCAAAATTATGGAGTTGCACTTCCCCACTTGGAAAATCATCGCTCCTATAGTGAGCTTTAATTCCTATCCAAGGAGTTTTATATTGAATAAAATCTCTTTCGAGTTTTTTATCTAGTGTCGACCGTTTACCGAAACTTCCAATCGCTAATTCAGAATAAAGTTCTTTACGATTGGTTTTTATGCAAAATTTTTCATTTTCAAATTCAACATCAGTAACCGTATCAAATTGAAATTTAACTCCATTTGACTTTGCCTTTTCATATAGTAGATAATCTAAAGCATACCTGGACATTCCAAATCCACCGAGCGGCAATTTTACATTCACGGATTTACCATTCCGATTACTTAAAGTCAATCGATCAATTTGATCTGCATTTGTTTTTTCAATATCAATACCTAAACGTTTTAAGTAAGGTAAAACTTCATTGGAGACATATTCACCACACACTTTATGTTTGGGATATTCGTCTTTCTCTATGACTAAGACTTCAAACCCACTCAATGATAAATCGATTGCTGATGTCAATCCAGCAAGACCTCCACCAATAATTATAACATCATAAATTTTCATTGCTGAAATTTAGGCATAAAAAAAATCCTAATACAGTATTAGGATTTTCATGTTGATTATTTTAAATATTATTGAGCTTTTTGTTTAGCCTCTTCTTTTAATTCTTGGTTGGCAACAATAGCGAGCTCCACTCTTCTATTTTTTGCACGTCCTTCTGCAGTAGAGTTGTCAAATTTCGGTTGTTCTTCACCAAACCAATTGGTTTGAATTCTAGAACTATCTATTCCATTACTTGTCAAATAATTTGTTACTGCCTGAGCACGCTCTTTTGATAAGTTCATGTTATATGAATCTCTACCTGTAGAATCTGTATGACCTTCAACAATGATATTGGTTTTAGGATATTTTTGAAAAATATTGATTAATTTCAGTAATGAAATCTCAGAATCCCCAGCAATTTCTGATTTATCAGTAGCAAAGTAAACACCAGAGTTTTCATCAAAAGTAACATTGATACCTTCACCAACTCTAGTCACTTCAGCTCCAGGAATTTCTTCTTCTATTTCTTTGGCCTGCTTATCCATCCTGTTTCCGATATAAGCGCCAGCGGCACCACCAACGACACCACCAATAATAGCCCCAAGAACTGAGTTATCACCATCGCCTGTATTGTTTCCAATCACACCACCAATAACAGCGCCACTTGCGGCACCAACGGCACCTCCACGCTGGGTTTTATTAGTATTTTTTGTAGCCTCACAGGAACTAAATAAAAAAGCGAAGGCTACTAAGATTATTAATATTTTACTCTGAAAGTTTTTCATAATTATAATTTTGTAAATGTCATTTGAATTTTAATTTGTTCTCCTCTAAACATAGCGTTTTGTTCCCAAACCATATGGTCTGCTAACAAAGATTTAATCTTTATTCTTGTTCCAGTATCGACTTTTCTAGCTTTCTGCCCGGTAGTCACTTTTAATAGCATTTCAGAATTTAAATTTTGTGCAGTTGCTTTGTCGATATACCAAGTAAATTGTTGCTCAGTCTTAGAGCAGTCATTACCATCTAAAATAAAACTCCCAGAGCTATTATTTGGAATAAAACTCCAAACTGAATTTTCAAAACAAGAGACACTGGCAATATCTAGAATTTCAACATCAAAAAGACCTGAAGAGTTGGGGTATGAAATTGATTCCAAAACCCAGTCTCCTTTAAAATCTTTTTCTACTTGATTTGCAACATAAGATGGCCCGCAAGAAGTAATTAAAAAAATCACAATTATAGGTAGTATATATTTCATAAGTATTTTGTTTAATTTATTTAAAAAATCCGTAAACTCACATATCGAACAAATTTACGGACTTAAAATTTTTTATCGTCTGAAAAGTCTTCCAATTAAAGAAATAACAAACAAAACAATAAAAATGTAAAAAATAATTTTTGCAATATCCGCAGCTCCTTCAGCGATTCCACCAAAGCCTAAAATAGCAGCAATTAATGCAATAACGAGAAAAGTAATTATCCATCGTATCATGATTTTTATTTTTTGGTTCGATGTCTAATATACTTTAATAAATCCATCTTAAGATTTATTTAGTATTTATTTAATGTTATCAATGCATTTTCAAATTTTGATTTAGACAAATATTGTTCTTCTAGATTTTTGGAAAAAGGTATAGGAGTTGGAAGACTTGCCAAACGTTTTATAGGTGCATCTAGATATTCAAAGCAATTTTCAGAAATCAAAGCTGAAATATCTGAGGCTATTCCCCCAAATATGGAATCCTCTTGAAGAATGATAACTTTTCCTGTTTTCTTAACCGATTTGAAAATAGCTTCTTCGTCAAGTGGTGACAATGTTCTTAAGTCTATTAGTTCTGCAGAAATTTCAGGATGTTTCTGCAAAACCTCACTAGCCCAATGAACTGAAGCCCCATAAGTAATAACGCTAAGATCATTTCCTTCACTTATAAGATTAGCTTTTCCTAGCTCAACCGTGAAATAATCATCTGAAACCTCTCCTCTGATGCTTCTGTATAAGGCCTTATGCTCAAAAAATAAAACTGGATTCGGATCTTCAATTGAAGCTAATAAAAGACCTTTAGCTTCTTGCGGATTTGAGGGGTAGACGACCTTAAGACCTGGTGTTTTTGTAAACCAAGCTTCATTGGTTTGACTATGAAAAGGTCCAGCTCCTACTCCTGCACCACAAGGCATTCTTATGACTACATCTGCATTTTGAGCCCATCTGTAATGAACTTTAGCTAAATAATTAACAATTGGATTGAATCCAGAACTTACAAAATCACTAAACTGCATTTCTACAATAGATTTAATCCCTTTAATAGAAAGCCCCATAGCTGCTGAAACAATAGCGGATTCACAAATTGGTGTATTTCTAACTCTTTCTTTACCAAATTTTTCGACAAATCCTGCTGTAATCTTAAAAACTCCACCATACTCAGCGACATCCTGCCCCATAATGACTAAGTCATCATGCTTTTCCATACTTTGCTTTAAGCCATCAGAAATAGCATCGATGAAGCGTAATTCAGTTTTTTCTGAAGAGGGTGTTTGATTTTTAAACTCATGAAGTTTATAAACATCCTGTAATTCAATAGTTTCATCAGCTTCAATCTCAAGTTCTTCATTTGCTATTTTGAGATGTTCATCAATTTCAGATTTTATTTCAGATTTGATTAAATTGATTTCTTCTCGATTTAAGAAGTTAGAATCTAAAATAAATAACTCATAATTATCTACAGGATCCAATTTCTCCCAATGTTCCATGAGTTCATCTGGGACATATTTGGTTCCACTTGCTTCTTCGTGCCCTCTTCTTCTGAAAGTTTTAAATTCAAGAAGTATAGGCCTTGGTTTTTGTCTTACACTTTCTGCTATTTCATTTACCTGAGCAAAAACTTCAACAATATTATTACCATCAATAATATGAGACTCCATTCCGTAACCCAATGCTTTATCTGCGATATGCTCGCAATTGAATTGCTCATTTGTTGGTGTTGAAAGCCCATATCCATTATTCTCTACACAAAACAATACAGGAAGTTGCCATACTGAAGCCACATTGAGAGCTTCGTGAAAATCACCCTCACTTGTTCCTCCTTCACCAGTAAAAACGGCTGTTACCGCTTTTTCTTTTTTCAGTTTATGTCCCAAACCAATACCATCTGCAACACCAAGCTGTGGACCCAAATGTGAAATCATTCCAATAATTTTATATTCTTGAGTTCCAAAATGAAAACTACGATCCCGACCTTTTGTAAAACCATCCATTTTTCCTTGCCATTGTGAAAATAGTCGATGTAAAGGAATTTTTCTTTCAGTAAATACACCAAGATTTCTGTGCATCGGCAAAATATACTCGTCTGCTTTCAAAGCTTTTGTAACTCCCACAGCTATGGCTTCCTGGCCTATTCCTGAAAACCACTTAGATATTTTGCCTTGCCTCAGTAGCACTAACATCTTCTCTTCTATAAGTCGAGGCTTTAGTATACCTTTAAATAGATCTATATGTTGTTCTTTTGATAAAGAATGATTGTCGAAATTCATAAATTATATATATTATCTAACTATCCAAATGTATCATAATGAAAACTCATAATTAAACAGAAACCTAAAATTCTTGTTGAATAAAATTGATTAAATTTGTTTTTATAAAATTTATCACATGTCCATTACAAATATACCGAGCGTTAACCTCTCAGATTTTTTATCAGAAGACCCAAAAAGAAAGCAAAAATTTGTTAATGAAATTGGATCAGCATATGAAGAAATTGGCTTTGTAGCTTTAAATCATCATTTTCTAGATAAAAAACTAGTTGACGAATTATACAGCCAAGTAAAAGCTTTTTTTGATCTCCCGGAAGGAACCAAAAAAAAGTATGAAAGAGAAGATTTGGGTGGTCAACGTGGTTACGTTTCCTTCGGAAAAGAGCATGCGAAAGGTAAGAAAGAAGGTGACCTCAAGGAATTTTGGCATTTTGGTCAAGAACCAGATAAAGATGCGAAGCTTACTGAAAAGTATCCAGAAAACATTGAAGTAAAGGAGCTCCCTAAATTTAATGAAGTAGGAATGGAAGCTTATAGAATGCTGGAGAAAACTGGCATCTATGTATTGAGAGCTCTGGCTCTCTATTTAGGCCTGAACGAATACTACTTTGACCACTGGGCGAGTAACGGTAATTCTATTTTACGTCCAATTCATTATCCACCAATAGAAACAGAACCTAAAGGTGCTGTAAGAGCAGGTGCTCACGGAGATATCAATCTGATAACTCTACTAATGGGTGCTTCAGCAGGAGGTTTGCAAGTGAAGCGTAAAGATGGTGAATGGATAGATGCTAAGCCAAAAGAAGACGAACTCGTCATCAATGTTGGGGATATGCTGGAAAGACATACCAATAATAAACTCAGGTCTACGATTCACAGAGTTGTGAATCCACCAAAAGAAGAATGGGACAAACCAAGATATTCCATTCCGTTTTTCTTACATCCCAGAAGCGATATGAGACTAGACTGTCTCGAGGAGTGTATCGATGAAGATAACCCTAAACAATACGAAGACATCACAGCTGGCGAATTTCTTCATCAACGCCTAGTTGAAATTGGACTGATAAAAGAATAAAGTATGGATCTAAAAGATCAATTGAAAGATTTATTTCCAGATCATGAGACTAAAGAAGAGGAAAAAACGGTTTCAAAAACTGATGAGCTTGACATTTGGCTGCAATCAGATCCACTTATCTGTGAATTTTCTAAAAGAAAAGGCAAGGCTAACACTTTGATAAAGGGGTATACCGGAGCTAAGAATGATTTTCAAAACCTAACCAAGTATCTTAAGAAAGAGATTGGTGTTGGTGGAAGCCATAAAAATGAAGAGATCATCATTCAGGGAGATTATAGAGATCAAATCATGGAATTATTAAAAAATCTTGGTTTTAAGGTGAAGCGAGTTGGAGGTTAAATCTTAGATTAGACTTTCTTTCTTATTAATCAGGCTTTGCCTAAAAAAACATTATAAAATGAGGTTAAGAATTTCATATTCAAGCCTTTTTTAAAATATAAAATATGTCAATAGCATCATCAGAATTAATTTTAAATCCAGACGGTAGTATATATCACCTCAACTTAAAACCAGAGAATATTGCTGATATTATTATTACCGTTGGTGACCAAGATAGAGTTGCAAAAGTGACTTCCTATTTTGATGAAATCATATTTGAAACTCAGAAAAGAGAATTCAAAACTCAAACTGGATTTTATAAGGGTAAAAAAATGACTGTTATTTCTACTGGAATAGGAATCGACAACATTGATATCGTAATTAATGAATTGGATGCTCTTGTAAATATTAATCTTGAAACTAGAAAAATTAAACAAAAGCATCATAAATTAAATTTTATAAGGGTCGGAACCTCAGGTGGTATTCAGCCACATGCTGAACTTGATAAATTCGTAATGAGTGAAGCTGGAGTTGGTTTTGATGGCTTACTTCATTATTACAAGAACGATATCATAAATCAGAAAGTTACTGATGCTCTTTGTCAGCATCTAAAAATTTCTTCAAAAAAACCACAACCCTACATTGTAGATGGAGATATTGATTTAATTAATCTTTTTAACACTGACGAAAAAGTAATCTCTGGTTTTACGGGAACTAACTTAGGCTTTTATGGTCCACAAGGTAGAACTCTTAGGCTAGAGACTCAAGATCCAACATTCATTGACCAGTTAGTTAACTTTAAATTTAAAGGCAAAACCATTACCAATTTAGAAATGGAAACTAGTGCCATTTATGGACTAGCTAAACTTCTTGGACATGGCGCTTTATCTATGAATGCAATAATTGCTAATAGGTCTACAGGAAATTTCAGCAAAGACCCTAAAGCTGCCGTCGATTCTTTAATTCAGTTTACATTAGACAAGCTTACCAAACTCTAAAAAGAGAATTTTTATATGATAAAATTAAAAATTGGTGGAGTTCCAGAACACTTTAATTTACCATGGCATTTGTGCATTGAAGATGGGAGCTTTAAAAAGAAAGGGATAGATGTTGAGTGGATTGATTTTCATGGTGGCACTGGCGAAATGAGTGAAGCTTTAAAAAATGGAAGTATCGATATTGCCGTAATGCTCACTGAAGGTTCCATAAAAGAAATTTGCGACGGGAGTCCATTCAAGATTATTCAAACTTATGTAAAAAGTCCGCTCATGTGGGGCATTCATGTACATGCAGATTCAGGCTTCAAAAAGATTGAAGACCTACAAAACCAAACTGCTGCCATTAGCCGGTTTGGTTCTGGATCTCATCTTATGACTTATGTTCATGCTCATAATCAAGATTGGGATACAAAACATTTAGATTTTGAAACTACACAAAATCTCTCTGGGGCAAAAGAATCCTTAGCTGAAGGTTCTTCAGATTATTTCTTGTGGGAACATTTCACAACCAAACCGCTAGTTGATAATGGCACCTTCCGAAGACTTGGAGATGAACCTACACCATGGCCCTGCTTCGTGATTGTGACTACGAATGAATTTTTGAAAAATAATCCTGAGATCACTAATTCATTATTAGAACCTCTAAATCAAAAAAGCAAATCTTTGAAGAGTTTAAATCGAATCGAAAAGCAAATTTCTGAACGTTATCAATTAGAAATTAATGATGTAAAAGAATGGCTAAAAATAACTGAATGGAGTCAAAAACAACTTTCCGAAAAAGATGTTTATTTTACACAAAAAAAGTTAAAAGATCTTAATCTCGTGAACCAAGAAAAGAAATATTCTGAATTTATTTTTTAAAATACGCAACCAATCCTTTTTATTACATCTATTAATTAAAGAAAAACTTTATCCTAAAAGCTCTTTTATATGATTTACATTATTGCGATAGCTAGCCTTATTGTTATAAACTTTCTTCTTCTTAGATTCAGTTGTGACTGTGGGGATGTAAAGTCAAAATTGACTAAAAAGAAATTAAAAATTAATACTCCAAAAATTTGGTTACAGTCTCATCAAGAATCAAGTTCTGATCGTGTTTTTGCTGACAAATAAATTACCACTGGATTGGAATATCACCCTGTTCTTGTAAAAGCTTATTAACTTTGCTGAAATGTTTATTACCAAACCAATATCCTCTGTTAGCGCTTAATGGCGAAGGGTGGCCGGAGGTTAAAATATGATGCTTCGAAGAGTCTATAAGTTTTGATTTTTTTTTTGCAAATCCACCCCACAATAGAAAAATTACATTCTCTTTTCCTTGTGATAGTTTTTTTATAACCTCATCTGTAAAAATTTCCCATCCTTTATTTTGATGACTTCCTGCTTCATGAGCTCGAACAGTCAAAGTTGCATTCAGTAGTAAAACACCTTGGCGAGCCCAGGCTTCTAGATTTCCATGGCTATACGGCTGAACATCTAAGTCATCTTTAAGTTCCTTATAAATATTCGAAAGTGATGGTGGTATAGATATTCCTTTTGGAACTGAAAAAGATAATCCGTGAGCTTGTCCTGGTCCATGATAAGGATCTTGCCCCAGAATAACAACTTTAGTTTCATCAAAAGGACAAAACTCAAATGCATTAAATATGTCAGATCCTTTAGGATAACAATCATGATTCTTATATTCTGATTTCACAAAGCCAATAAGCGACTCAAAATAAGGTTTCTCAAACTCATCTTTTAAGATATTTTTCCAATTTGCTTCAATCTCAACCTCCATATATTATACGTATTTTTGTGAGACTACGAATGTAGAATTTTAGTATGATAAACATTAGCGAAAAAGCCTTAATAGATTTAGAATTTCCAACAGTTTGCTCACAATTGAGTCACTATTGTATAACAGATAAAGGGCAGGAAAGAGCTTTAAAGCTTACTCCTTATTCTTCTTATAAATCCATTTATTTTCACCTGCATCAAACTGAGGAATATAAATCTTCTGCTCTGCAGGAAAAACCTATTCCAAACCATGGATTTGAAAGTGTTGATGAAGCCATAAAAATTTTAAATATTGAAGGTTCTATGATGGAACTCAATGGTTTCAGAAAAATTTTAAATCTTTCTGAAACTACCAATATTCACATCAAATATTTTCAGAAATACAAAGAATTATACCCAAACCTTTACAAATCTACTCAGCCTATAGAATACACAACTGCAATTGTTGACGAAATTCGACGAATCATTGATAAGTTTGGTGACATCAAAAATGATGCAACACCTGAGCTCTTTAGAATAAGAAAGACAATAAATGTTGCAAAAGGCAAGATCAATTCTAGTTTTTCGAAAGCTTTATCAAAATACAGCAGTTACGGCTACCTTGATGAAATAAAAGAATCAGTGGTAGATAATGTACGGGTTTTGGCTGTGACTGCAATGCATAAAAAAAAGGCAAAAGGCAGCATGCTAGGAAGTTCCAAATCGGGGAATATCGTTTATATCCAGCCAGAAGAAACCCAGCAATCTGAACGGGAACTTGATGAGGCTGAATATGAGGAAAAAGAAGAGGTCAACAGAATTCTAAAAGCACTTACCAATTTCCTGAGACCTTTTGTAGATCTTTTGAAACAATATCAAAATTACTTAAGCGAAGTCGACTTAATTTCTGCTAAAGTAAAGTATGCAGAACTTTACGAAGGCTTACTTCCAAAAATCACAACTGAAAAAGAAATTTACCTCAAGGACGCCTACCATCCACTTTTACTAATCAACCATAATAAAATTGGTGAAAAAACCTATCCCCAAGACATCACTTTAAATGAATCTCAACAAATTATCGTGATTTCTGGTCCTAATGCAGGTGGGAAAAGCATCACTTTGAAAACCATTGGTCTCGTACAAATTATGCTGCAAGCAGGAATGCTTGTCCCTGTTCACGAATACTCTAGGATTTGCTTTTTTGATAAAATTCTTACAGATATTGGCGATAACCAAAGTATTGAGAATCACTTAAGCACCTATAGTTATCGGTTAAAGAATATGCGAAAATTCTTAAAAACATGTGATGACAAAACTTTGTTTTTAATCGATGAATTTGGAACAGGATCCGATCCTGAACTTGGTGGTGCTTTGGCTGAAACTTTTCTTGAAGTTTTTCATGAGAAAAAAGCTTACGGGATTATTACAACACATTACGCCAATCTGAAAATGATGGCCAATGAAAATCCTGAAATTGTCAATGCTAATATGGCTTTTGATAGTTATACAATGGAGCCTTTATTTGAATTAAAACTCGGAGAAGCAGGAAGCTCATTTACCTTTGAAGTGGCTCAGAAAAATGGAATCCCTTTCAGTTTAATTAACAGAGCCAAGAAAAAAGTTGAGCGTGGTAAAATCAGATTTGACAAGAGTATTGCTAAGCTTCAGATGGAACGTTCTAAGCTTGCTAAGACAAATTCAGAATTAAAGTCAAAAACTGACGAAACACGTAAAGAGCAAGAAAAATTAGATGAGATCAATTTAAAAATTCAGCAGAAATTAGAAAGTTACCAAGAGCTTTACGATAGTAATCAGCGTATGATTGGTATTGGTGAGAGGATAGATAAAATAGGATTACAGTATTTCAATAATAAAAACAAGAAGGAACTCTATTCCAATGTTTTAAAAATCATTGAGCGGGAAAATTCAAAACGAATTAAGCAAACACGTAAAGAGGAAAAAATCCAAAGAGAAAAAGATAAAAAAGTAAAGGAAGAGGCTCAAAAAAAAGTTGAAAAAATAAGAACTAAAAAGAAAAAAGAAAAAATTAAAGAGGAAGAAAAAGGTTCCAAAACTCCAAAGAGACCAAAATTAAAAGAGGGCGACTCAGTAAGGATGCAAGACGGACGAGCTGTTGGAACTATCGATAAATTTGAAAAAGGAAAAGTAGTTGTCAATTATGGAATGTTCACTACAAGTGTTTCAGATGATCAACTTGAACTTGTAAAGCGTGCCAAATAATGGATTTACCAAAAAATAAAAAAATTGTACTTTTTGACGGGGTTTGCAATTTTTGTAATGCTTCAGTAAGATTCATTATCAAAAGAGATAAGAAAGATATTTTCAGGTTTGCATCTTTACAGAGTGATTTAGGACAAAAATTAACTTCAGAGCGAAAAATCGATACTTCTAAAATTGACTCCATTATTCTAATTGATCCGGGAAATGCTTATTACATTAAATCTACAGCAGCTCTAGAAATTAGTAAAGACTTAAGTGGGTTGTATCCTACATTAAGTGTTTTTTTATTTTTACCAGAAGGTTTCAGAAACTTGATATATGACTTTGTCGCGAAAAATCGTTACCAGTGGTTTGGGAAGTCAGAAACTTGTCCAATGCCATCAGAACAAGAACAATCTAAATTTCTTGATGTTTAAAATAAAATACCCCGAAGCTCAGCTATCGGGGTATATATTTCTCAGAGATTATCTGAATTGATTTAAAAAAATCAAGACTTAAATATCGGAAGTATTTTTGTGGACACCTCACCAAAACCAATCCTTACTTCGTGATTTTGGCAGTAACCTCGTAAAGTTACTGTATCATTATCTTCTATGAAGCGTCTTTCCTGACCATCGTCAAGCTTCACTGGTTTTGAACCATTCCAGGAAAGTTCTAACATTGATCCATAAGACTCTGGGGTTGGTCCTGAGATAGTACCACTAGCCATCAAATCCCCGCTATTTACAGGGCATCCGTTTACAGTGTGGTGAGCCAGTTGCTGACTCATATTCCAATACATGTATTTGAAATTTGACTTGGTGATTATAGTTTCTTCACCTCTGTCTGGTGTTATTCCAACTGATAAACTGATGTCAAAACTCTTTTTCCCATTAGTTTTCAAATAAGGCAATAGTTTTTTTACTGGTTTAGGACCTTCAACACGGAAAGGCTCCAATGCGTCAAGCATAACAATCCAAGGTGAGATGGAAGATCCAAAGTTTTTTCCTAAAAATGGTCCCAAAGGTTGATATTCCCATTTTTGCAAATCTCTTGCGCTCCAATCGTTAAATAGTACCATACCGAAAATATAACCTTCGGCGTCTTCAGAAGGAATAGGCTCTCCAAGATGATTGCTAGCTGTTGTAATAAATGCCATTTCAAGTTCAAAATCTAAATGACGTGTCGGACCGAAAATTGGTTCATCAGATCCTTTTGGTAATTTTTGACCTTGAGGTCTATGGATTGGAATGCCACTTGGAACTATTGAAGAGCTACGACCATGATATCCTATAGGAGCGTGTAACCAGTTAGGTAATAAAGCATTTTCTGGATCTCTGAACATTTTACCAACATTAGTTGCATGTTCTTTACTGGAATAGAAATCGGTGTAATCTCCAACTTGAACAGGCATTTGCATCTCGATTTCATCAAGTGTAAACAAAATCGTCTCCCTATCCTTTTGGTTAGACTTCAGCTCATCATTTGTCGCATCAAACAGTTCTGCAACTCTGTTTCTTACAGATCTCCAGGTTTTACGTCCGTCTGCTATAAAGTCGTTGAGAGTATCCTGTAAAAATATATCATCTGTAAGAGGAATATCTTTAAAATATCCAAGTTGATGGAGTGCCCCTAGATCTATGGCGTAATCGCCTATTCTGGTACCTATTGTGATGATATCATCACGTGTGAGAAAAACACCAAAAGGAATATTCTGAATAGGGAAATCGGTATTATCTGGAAGATCCAACCATGTTTTTCTTGATGGATCATTTGCTTTTAGAGACATAAATTAAGGTTTTTGGATTTGAAATTAATCTTAAAACTTCCTTCAAATATATTATTTTAACTGTATTAACCATCTAAAATAGTTAAATTTGAATCACATTTAACTTTAAAATATAAAGATGAAAGATAAGGCTATTTCAGACTTAATTCTTGAAGAAAAAAATAGGCAGACAAACGGTTTGGAATTAATAGCAAGTGAGAATTTTGCAAGCCAAGATGTTATGGATGCTGCTGGCTCAGTACTTACAAATAAGTATGCTGAAGGTTATCCAGGTAAACGCTACTATGGTGGATGCGAAGTAGTAGATAAAGTTGAAGATCTTGCCAGAGAACGGTTAAAAAAACTATTCGGAGCAGAATACGCAAACGTTCAGCCACATTCTGGCTCACAAGCCAACACCGCAGTATTTTCTATGTGCTTGAAACCTGGGGATAAAATCTTAGGCTTCGACCTTTCACATGGTGGGCACTTAACTCATGGGTCACCAGTAAACTTCTCCGGTAAGCTATATAATCCTGTTTTTTATGGAGTTGATGAATCTACAGGCCTTATCGATTATGATATGGTGAGAGAAGTCGCCCATAGAGAAAAACCGAAAATGATTATAGCTGGTGCATCTGCCTATTCTAGAGAAATCGATTATAAAACCTTTAGAGAAATTGCAGATGAAGTTGGAGCAATCTTACTAGCAGATATGGCTCATCCAGCTGGACTTATTGCTGCTGGATTGCTACAAAGCCCAATAGATCATTGTCATATTATCACCTCAACGACACATAAAACTATACGTGGACCTCGTGGGGGGATTATTTTGATGGGCAAAGATTTTGAAAATCCATTTGGCGAGAAGCTTAAAAATGGGAAACTCAAGAAAATGTCAAGTATGCTTGATAGTTCAGTATTTCCTGGAAATCAAGGTGGACCATTAGAACATATTATAGCTGCAAAAGCTGTTGCTTTTGGAGAAGCGCTTACAGATGAATTTATAGAGTATCAAAAACAGGTAATTGAAAATGCTTCTGCTATGGCAAAAGCATTTATGGATAAAGATTATAAAATTATTTCAGGTGGAACTGATAACCACATGATGCTTATTGATCTTAGAAATAAAAATATTTCTGGCAAACAAGCAGAAGAAGCATTAGGCACTGCAGGTATTACTGTAAATAAAAACATGGTTCCTTTTGATGATAAATCCCCATTTGTAACATCTGGGATAAGAATAGGAACTCCAGCTATAACTACTAGAGGTTTACAGACAGAAGAAATGGAAAAAATTGTCGATTTAATCGATGACGTCATCATGAATTTTGAAAACACTTCTCACCTTGAATCTATTAAGCAACAAGTACATGAAATGATGAGTCAAAGACCCTTATTTGCTGAAATTGTAAAAAGTTAGGATTAAAACTGATAGTATAATATTAAATCGCTTTTGTGTACAAAAGCGATTTTTTTTATTCTTCAAACTGAGTACTTTGATAAGCTCCCAAATCTGGACTTTGAATTCTGTTCTTACCTAAAATATCAAATGGAACTAGGTTTGCTGTGGTCTGATCACCCATTCCATTTGCAGCAGAATCCTCTCCAATAATCATTTGATTTTCTTCAGTATTTAAAAACTCAGGAGTTTCATTTAAAATTACGTTTTCAAATAAATCTGAATTTTCAAAATTATACAATTCATTATCAGCAAACTGATTATTAAAGTCATTAAAACGCAACAAAGTGTTTTGAAATTTATAATTGAATTCAGCTTCATCAGATTCATTTAAAAGTAGTTCTATTGATTCATTACCATAAATAATACAATTACTAAAATTGACGTCTAGATCTGAAACAAAAAGAGTTTCACCTACTTGTAAGTTGTTTTCTATGAGAACTGCAGGAAATTGTCTAAAACCACTTCGCCAGTAATTGGTAAAAGTACAATGTCTAAAATTATATTGACCGCCAAGAGAGAGGTTTAAGGATGACTGACCACTGTTGTTAATTACTACATTTTCTGCATCTATAAACCCAGTCCGTGCCAGTAATCCTACATTAGCCGAATTGTAGATCTGAGTATTTTTAATTTTTAAAGTTGGATCAGAAGACCCATCATTGGAATCCATCAATATTCCCACTGTTGAGTTTTTAATAGTAACGTAGTTAAATTCGTGGCCTGTACTTCCTTCAGTAAGCCAAATAGCTGCCCATTGTCCAGGAACATCAGAAAATTCTGGTTCTAGCCGGTCTCCTTCAAAAATTATTTCATTTTCTAAGAGATCAGTATCAGAACTTAAACTTCCATTTGCTTTCATAGATGCACCGTTGGAAACAATAATTCCACTGTTATCATGAAAATGAATTCTAGCGCCAGCTTCAATATTTAAAGTCCTACCCGAAGGAACCCCGGCAAATCCATAAATCACATAAGGCTTTTGATTGGTAAATGTCAAATACTCATCATCTAAAATAAATCCATCTATTTGGATTTCTTCCCCTTCTGCATCTATTCCAAGACTTAAAGTTTCAGTAGAGCCATCTGCAAATCGTTCTGGATATAAAAAATGGGCATCCTGGATTAAAGTTACGAGTTCAATTTGTTGCCTATTGGATCCAGAATCAAAATTGATTTGGTCTGTATAAAGAAATGATAACTGATTTTGACTCAATGCTTCAATATCGGCTGTGACTTCTACAAAAACAAAAATGCTATCTCTTGCTAATATATTGATGTCGTTAATTCTTTTTCCAGCAACTCCATCAACATTTAACCTAAAGTTTGAGTCTTCTCCACGATTCAGCTGAATTGTTGGAATTCTAATATCTTGATTACTTTTGTTGTATACCTTTACTTTATAGGTACTTGAAGCAATATTGGTAAAAACGGTATCTAAATAAACAGTGTCTTGGGAAAATTCCAATTCTCCAAAGCTTGGTTCCAGCTCAAAATCATCCCTACAGGAACTCAATGAAATTAAAGCTATTATAGGAAAAAAAATAAAAAACTGTTTCATAAAAATGTATGAGAGAGGTTAAACGTCAATAATAGGAGATTTATTTTTCCGTAAGTTTCACTTCAAAGAGTTTGTTCCAATTTTTTCCTGTAACAAAAAGACGTTGCGAAGACTTATGATATGCTATACCATTGAGAACATCAAGTCTAGAGTGTTGTTTTACTTTATCCCGAAGTCCTCTAAAATCAACAACACCTTCCACAGCTCCAGTATTTGGGTTTATAATAACAACTCCATCTTTTTGATAAGTATTTGCATAAATTTTTCCTTCTACCCATTCCAGCTCATTTACCTGATTTAAAATAGCATTGTTGGTTGTAGGTTGAATGTACGATTCTTCTTCAAGACTCTCTGAGTTTAATATCCAGATTTTGTCTGTACCATCACTTTTATACAGTTGTTCACCATCATTACAAAGTCCCCAGCCTTCTTTACTTTCAGAGTATGCAAACTTCTTAAGCAGGTTCATAGTTTCTAAGTCATAAACCAAACCTTCTTGAGATTGCCATGTGAGTTGATATATCTTACCATTTAAAATCGTTAAACCTTCGCCAAAATAAAATTGATCCAATTCTACCTTTTTAAGAACCTCCCCAGTTTTATAGTCCACTTTCCTCAAACTAGACTCACCACGTTGCCCAGTACTTTCATATAGAGTATCACTGTGAAATTCTAAACCTTGAGTGTATGCTAATATATCGTGAGGGTAAGTATTAACAACATCGTATGAATAAATTTTCGGCTTTTCACTATTTAAGATTTTGATAGTTTCAGAAAATTTCACCTCTTCTCCATTCACGTCAAGAATAACCTGGAGATCATGATTTCCCAGTTTAGCTTGAGATAAATCGATAGAAAAAGACTCAGAAAATTGAAGATCTGAAATGATTTCATTTTGAAATCTTATTTCAACTGAATTTATCTCATGATCCTTTAAAGCCTTTAAATTTCCTTTTAAAACTTCAGTATTATTAAAAGTTTTGGATTTACCCTCTATTAAAACTTTAAAATCTTTAGATAAATCTTCATCACAAGAGAATAAATTAAGCGTTAAAAATGTGACTGCCAGTAATTTAATAATTCGCATGATTCTAAATTTGAAATACGGAGTAAAAATAGGGAATTTGACTAGAAAACAACTTGTTGACTTTAAATAAGATTGTATATTTGCAGTCGGGCAAGTCCTACACAACCAGCTCCTTTCGAATCCCCCCAGGGCGGGAACGCAGCAAGGGTAGATAGTCGTAGCGGTGTGATGTAGGTCGCTTGCCCTTTTTTATTTCCAAACATTTCCTTCCATTTTTTTCTTAAGCCTATAAGTTGGATATTTGCTAAAACTCAATCATCCATGCAAAAAATCGTTTTGATTACTGGTGCTTCATCAGGAATTGGAAAATCTATAGGTGAATATCTTGCCACTTTCAATTACAAAGTTTACGGTACTAGTAGACATCCAAAACACGAAAAACTCAATGGAATTAACTTGATAAAACTTGATGTCACTGATAACGAAAGCGTTAAAAATGCAATTGACATCCTCATATCAAAAGAAGGCAAAATTGATTTTTTAATAAATAACGCTGGCGTTGGTATCACTGGTCCGCTTGAAGAAATTCCAGAACTCGAACAGAAAAAAATATTTGAAACCAATTATTTCGGTCCTTTAAGAGTTATCAACACGGTTTTGCCCCATATGAGATCCAGAAAATCTGGTTTTATCATAAATATTACTTCTATTGCTGGCCACATGGGACTGCCTTTTCGCGGTTTTTATTCTGCAACTAAAGGAGCTTTGGAGTTAACCACAGAAGCCTATCGAATGGAGTTGAAAGCCTTTGGTATAAAAATGTGTAATATCGCTCCTGGAGATTTTGCAACCAATATTGCCGCAGGAAGATACCATGCTCCTATTCGAGAAAACTCACCTTATAAAGAGGTTTACGAAAGAAGCTTAAGACTTATGGATGAACATGTAGATCATGGTAAAAATCCTAATCTAATGGCAAAAAGCGTTCATGCCATTATGCAAAAGTCAAATCCAAAAATTCATTATAAAGTTGGTGATTTCACTCAGAAAATATCAGTGTTTTTAAAACACATTCTACCTGATAAAGTTTTCGAAAACCTACTACTTAAACACTATAAACTGTAAATTTGTAAACAAAACACATTCATATGAAATTTTTTATCGACACAGCTAATATCGATCAGATCAAGGAAGCACAAGATCTGGGTATCCTTGACGGCGTAACTACTAATCCATCATTGATGGCTAAAGAAGGCATCACTGGAGAAGAAAATATTAAAAATCACTATATCAAAATTTGCGAAATAGTTGACGGTGATGTGAGTGCTGAAGTGATTTCTACAGATTTTGAAGGAATCGTAAAAGAAGGTGAGGCATTAGCTCAACTTCACGACCAAATCGTTGTGAAAGTTCCAATGATAAAGGAAGGTATAAAGGCCATCAAATATTTCTCAGAAAAAGGAATCAGGACTAATTGTACCTTGGTATTTTCAGTTGGTCAGGCACTTTTAGCTGCAAAAGCAGGAGCAACTTATGTCTCTCCATTTATAGGAAGATTGGATGATATTTCTACAGACGGATTAAATCTAATCGAAGACATAAGATTGGTATATGACAATTATATGTTCGAAACACAAATTCTAGCAGCTTCAGTAAGACATACTATGCATATTATTGACTGCGCAAAACTCGGAGCTGATGTAATGACTGGCCCATTATCTTCTATAGAAGGACTCTTAAAACATCCTTTAACAGATAGTGGTTTAGAAAAGTTCTTAGCAGATTATAACAAGAATAATTAACTATACTTGTTATCTAAAATTAAAAGCTGACTCTTGGATGAGTCAGCTTTTTTTTGTTTTTAAAGTGATTTTAAGGTCTTCAGAAAATATTCATGTTGATCTTCAGTATAGTCCAAATGAGTTACCAATCTCATTTTACCATTTCCCATATTACTGATTCTAATTCCTTTCTCCTCCAATTCCCTCATGAATTTAATTTCGTCGAGATGAGGCTGTAAATAAAAAATAACAATATTGGTTTCGACATGATCAACTGCTTTTACAAGTGGATGATCAGTTAAGGTTTTTTCTATATCTTTAGCTCTATTGTGATCAACTTTCAGCCTGTCTACATGATGATGTAAAGCATAATAAGCTCCAGCAGCCATATACCCAACCTGTCTCATGCCTCCGCCTAACACCTTGCGAACTCGCATAGCATTTTTCATAAGTTTATCATTACCCATTAGCACTGTCCCCATTGGAGCACCAAGACCTTTAGATAAACAAAGAGAAATTGTGTCAAATTCTTTCCCAAAATCTTTAGGATCATGATTATTTGCTACGATAGCATTATAAAGCCTAGCACCGTCGAGATGAAATCCCAAGCTATGTTTATTGCAAACAGCTCTAATTGAACGAATGGTTTCTAAATCGTAACAAGCTCCTCCACCTTTATTTGTAGTGTTTTCCAAACATACCAAAGACGTTAACGGACTGTGGTAAAAATCTGGTGGATTAATAGCTTCCTCGACTAAGTCTGCAGTAATTTTACCTTTATCACCATCAACTAATTTACAAGAAACACCACTATTGAATGAAGCTCCTCCACCTTCATAATTGTAAACATGAGCCCATTTATCACAAATAAGTTGCTCTCCGGGTTGAGTATGAAGTTTTATAGCAGCCTGATTGGACATAGAACCAGTAGGGAAATACAAAGCTGAATCCATTCCAAATAGGTCTGCCAGATAAGTTTCAAGCTGATTGACAGATGGATCTTCCTTATAAACATCATCTCCGACATCTGCCGACATCATATATTCCAACATCTCTTTAGTTGGCTTTGTTACAGTATCACTTCTTAAATCAATTTTCATCTAAGTACTTTTTATTCGAAAATAAACATAATTAGATTGATGACACGGGAGATAATTTTTAAATTTGACAAAATTTCAATTATGATTAATTCCGAATCTATTAAGACTATTAATAATCGTATCACCTCCCTAAACCAATATCTTTGACATAGACGCTAAGCGTATAAAAGTCGCCAACGAAGAAGAAAAGACATTTGCTCCAGATTTTTGGGACAAACCACAAGAAGCACAAAAGTTGATGCAAGCCATCAATAATGAGAAGCAATGGATCAAAAGTTTTGATGAGGCAAAACAAAGAGTTGAAGACCTTAATGTTTTATTTGAATTTTATGAAGATGGAGACGTTTCCGAAGATGAAATTAAAGAAAAGCATGATGGAGCTTTAGAGCTTATTGAAGATTTAGAATTCAAAAATATGCTTTCTGAAGAAAGCGATCCTTTGACAGCTATATTACAAATTACAGCAGGTGCTGGAGGCACCGAAAGTTGTGATTGGGCAGAAATGCTCATGAGAATGTATGTCATGTGGGCTGAGCGCAAAGGATTTAAAGTAAGAGAACTCAACCACCAATCTGGTGATGTTGCAGGTATCAAGACTGTGACATTAGAAATTGAAGGAGAATACGCCTTTGGATGGTTAAAAGGTGAAAATGGTGTTCACCGTTTGGTGAGAATTTCTCCTTTTGACAGTAATGCAAAACGACATACTTCATTTGCTTCAGTATATGTGTATCCTTTGGTAGATGATACCATAGAAATCGATATCAATCCTTCAGATATCAATTGGGATTTTGCTAGATCTGGTGGTGCTGGAGGTCAAAATGTGAACAAAGTAGAAACCAAAGCGATTCTTACTCACCACCCTAGTGGCATTGTAATTCATAATTCTGAAACCCGATCTCAATTAGAAAATAGAGAAAAGGCGATGAAAATGTTGAAATCTCAGCTCTATGAAATTGAGTTGAAAAAACAACAAGCAGCCAGAACCGAAATCGAATCTGAAAAGAAAAGTATAGAATGGGGATCCCAAATTCGAAATTATGTGATGCACCCCTATAAACTCGTTAAAGACGTTAGGACGGGTCACGAAAGCGGAAATGTTGACGATGTCATGAATGGTCATATCGATTCATTTTTGAAAACTTTCCTCATGAGTAGCGGACAAAAAAAAGAAACCGATAGCTTATGATAAAAATATACCATAACCCAAGATGCAGGAAATCTAGAGAAGGCTTAGCCATTTTAGAAGAATCAGGAAAGGATTTTCAAATTATCAAATATTTGGATGACATTCCTTCTGTAAATGATATTCAATCCATAATTGATAAGCTTGAAGTTTCTCCAATTGATCTTGTAAGAAAACAAGAAAAGATTTGGAAAGAAAATTATAAAAATAAAACGCTTTCAGATCCTGAAATCTTAAAAGCTCTTCATGAACATCCAAAATTGATTGAAAGACCAATTGTCATAAAGGATAATAAAGCAGTGATTGGCAGACCACCTGGAGATATAAAAAAAATTCTCTAGAAATAAATAATTCTGGCTAAACAGCTCTGTAAACCCAGAATCTTAAAAACACAAAAATGAAATCATTTACTATAGATTCTGAAGTCAAAAAAGAATATAAACATTGGATGTTAAGTCAAAAAATACTCGAAGATATTTTTCAGTATTTATCTCTAAAGGGAACTCGACCTCAAGTTAAAGCTGGCCTAGAAAATGCTTTAATGAACACGCTTTCAAGCCATCAAACTATTGGCAAGGATTTGTTTTTAAAAATTGATTATGACACGATCAAGGCAGGCTTTAAATATTCTGACTTAATTTTAACTGAAAACGAAACTCACCATTGCTTTCAGTTGATTCAAGATGCAGTCAAAACCTATTTTGAAGCTATTGAAATCCAAACAGAAGCGAAAATTGACTCTAATCTTTTTGAAATTGGAAGTTTCAAACTAAAGCGAAATCAATACATCGACAAAGCTTTCAATTTTGTTGATTCAAAATCAAATGAAGAAACAGCAACAAATGCAGTTTTAAGATCAGCTTTAAGGTATGCTTCTATTTATGCTGAAACTAGACACATTGGACCACCACAAAAGGTTTATGATTTGTTCTATGACTGGGGAGTGAGAAATGAAGGTTTTGCTTCACCATTTAATGCAAGATTACTAGGAAAATCTGAAGCTCAATTTTACAGTCTTTTTAAAGATACTGATGAGGTATTTGGTAGTGCTGGAAGTTTTTTCAATCTAAATAAACCTACAAATCCTGGTCATTGGTGCTTGGATCCACCATTTACCACAGAATTAATGACCAAAGTTGATTCTATTTTGAAAGAATGGTTAGTAACTTATAAAGATTTGAGTTTTTTACTTATTATTCCAGAAAGCCATACTCCCGCTAATACTCCGGACGAAACAGTCTTACTAAAAAAGGATATCCACTTTTATGAGGGTTTAGAAGGTATAATGAAACCATTACCCGTAGATGTCTGTATTCATAGATATGGAAAGCTGGAAGGTTTTTCAGCTGAAGAAATTTTAAAAGGCTATTCAAAATAAAAAAAGCTGTCTTTTAATCGAAAGACAGCTTTTTTAAAATCATAGAGGATTAGTATTATTTAGAATTTGTCATATCTTCTGGTCTTACCCATTTATCAAATTCCTCTTCGGTTGTGTAGCCTAAATTGACCGCTTCTTCCTTCAATGTAGTTCCATTTTTATGAGCAGTATTGGCGATTTCTGCTGCTTTATAATATCCAATTTTTGTATTTAAAGCCGTAACCAGCATCAGTGAATTTCTCAATAACTCATCGATTCTCTCCTGATTTGGCTCGATTCCTGAAGCACAATTTTCATCAAAAGAAACACAGGCATCACCAATTAATTGAGCAGATTGCAGGACATTGGAAGCCATAACCGGTTTGAAAACATTTAATTCAAACTGACCTTGCATTCCTCCTACTCCTACTGCAACATCATTACCCATGACTTGAGCACAAACCATAGTTAAAGCTTCACACTGAGTCGGGTTTACTTTACCTGGCATAATGGAAGAACCTGGTTCATTGGCAGGAATTGTAATCTCACCTATTCCACTTCTTGGTCCAGAAGACAGCATTCTGATATCGTTCCCAATTTTATTAAGCGATACAGCAAGTTGTTTCAATGCGCCGTGAGTTTCCACTAAAGAATCATGAGCTGCGAGAGCTTCAAATTTATTTTCGGCAGAAACAAATGGCAAATCAGTAAAGTCTGCTATATATTTTGCTACTTTATCAGCATATCCTTTTGGAGTGTTTAATCCAGTTCCTACAGCAGTTCCACCAAGAGCTAATTCTTGCAAATGAGGCAAAGTGTTTTCCAATGCCTTTAGACCATGATTAAGCTGGGAAACATATCCACTAAATTCTTGTCCCAGCGTTAATGGAGTTGCATCCATGAAATGAGTTCTACCAATTTTAACTACATCTTTAAAGGCATCAGCTTTATTTTGTAGTTGGTCTCTCAGTTGGGAAACACCAGGAATTGTTACATCTATTATTTTTTTATAAATCGCAATGTGCATCCCCGTTGGAAATGTATCATTGGAAGATTGGGATTTATTCACATCGTCATTTGGCGAAACAAATTTATCACCTTTGCCTAATTCATGTCCTTGAAGCTGATGAATTCTATTAGAAATCACTTCATTCACATTCATATTGCTTTGCGTTCCAGAGCCTGTTTGCCATATCACTAAAGGAAACTGGTCATCATGTTTACCTTCTAGGATTTCATCACAGACTTGAGCAATCAAATCTCTTTTTTCTTCTTCAAGAACTCCCAATTCTGCATTGGTGAAAGCGGCAGCTTTTTTCAAATAAGCGAAACCATAAATAATTTCTAAAGGCATGGAGGCTTGTGGCCCGATTTTAAAATTATTCCTTGAACGCTCTGTCTGAGCAGCCCATAGTTTATCTGAAGGAACTTTCACATCCCCTATAGTATCTTTCTCTATTCTGTAAGACATAGTATAGTTTTTTGTTTGTCAAATTTAATAAATATTAGGTTGAGTTAAGCTTAAGATTCAATTAGTGAACAATTATTTTGTAGAATACTAGGCTTGTATTTCATTCTTTAATTATCTTTGCATAAACAAAATTTAATCTGATGTTCGAATTTGATCAATATTTAGGGTTTTTACTTTTCTTACTCATCTTAACCATCGGTTTTTGGTTATTGATTTTCTTAACTGCCATCATTCCTTACTGGATTGGAGGATCTTTGATGGAACGATTAAAAGAAATTAAAGAAGGTAAAAAGAAGAAGGAAAAAGACTAAACTCAACATATTACTGAAAACAAAAAGGCAGGAAATTATTCAATTTCCTGCCTTTTTGTTTCTGCCTGTTATTTATTATCCTCCAAAGTCACCATCATCATCACCTCCACTATCGCCTCCTCTTCGGTTTTGTTCTCTTTTTTTTTGGTTGAAACGGTAAACCAACGTTGCCGTAATTTGTCTCTCTCTCCACTGAAAAGAGCTATCTGATATAAAATTATCTGTAACTGTAAACTGATCTCTTCTTCTGGAGTTGAAAAGATCTCTTACATTTAAAGAAATTGTTGCATTATCATTTAAAATATCTTTACTAAAAGCTAAATCTAAAGAAGCTATAGGATCTGTTTTAGTTTGAGCATTTTCACGTGGTCCTCTATAAAAAGCATTGGTTTGCCACTGAATTTTCCAAGGCAGAATGATATTGGAGCTAAATCTTCCAAAATAACTTTCGTTAGTAGCTCCGTAATCTATGCCTTCGAAATTTCCATCAGTTTCAAATTTAAAATAATTGAAACTTAAGTTAGTTCTCAACCATTTAGCAGGGTTGTATAAAACACCAAGTTCTGCTCCATAGCGTTGTTCCGTAGATAAATTGATGGGAATGTTTTCAATAATGTCTATATTATCTTGAGTATCTCTTCCCGTATCTCTCTGTACTCGTTCAAAAGCATCGGTTTCTCTTTGGAAATAAACAGAACTCGTTAATGTGATTTTTTCCCAACGCTTTAAGTATCCTAAGTCAAAGGCATTTGCGAACGATGGATTCAAATCCGGATTTCCCTGAAATACATTTGTTCTACTCGACTGAGATGGAAATGGATTTAAGTACCAACTTCTAGGTCTATTAATTCTTCTGTTATATCCTAAAGTTACGTTTTCTTCTTCTCCAAGTTCATAAACTAAATTTACTGTAGGAAATATGCCGTCGAAATTTTTATCAAAATCAAAGTTTCTATCAAAATTCTCAGGTACAAGTGGTGTAGTTTTACCTTTTAACTGCGTATTCTCATATCTTAAACCTAAGAGATAAGAAAATTTACCCATTTTATCACCATATTGAGTATAAACAGCAGTTACATTTTGTTGAAAGTCAAAATCACTTGATATATCAGGATCAATTTCGAATTCATTAGTTTCAAAATTAAAACGTTCCACTAAAAATCCTTGGGTTTGATCTGAATAGTCACCTCTGAAACCTGCTTCAAACTGTGCATCACCCATAGGTCTTACATAATCCGCCTGGACTAAGTAACTTTTTTCATCTTCAGTTTCTAGAATATCTTGACCAGGTATGGTCTCTAATGTCTCATCAATTATAGCTGACTTTGTTTCGTCACTTGAAGAATACTGAATATCCGCAGTCAATTTATGATCCCTGTTTTCTTTATCAAAGCGTTTTTCGTAATTGAAAGAATACTGATATCGCGCATCCTCTTCTGTCTCACCTTCACTTCTTAATGATCTATCAATAAAGTTTCCATCTAAAAATCTTTGACTATCATTTGTAGTTACATCCAAATCATCTCCCAATCTCATGAAAAAACTTCCTGTTAGGGATGACATATCATCTATAAAATATTCAATTCCAGTATTTAAATTAAAATTCTCTCCAGAACGATCATACTCTCTAGTTTCTAGAATTCTGTCGAAAGACTCTCCATTTGGATATCTGTTGTCAAAAACAGCATTACCTGGTCTTTTTCTGTCAGAAAAACCTAAACTATTAAATATATTAAAATTGTCACTTCTTAAATTTACATCTGTGTAGATACCGGTATTTCTTGGGCTTCCAACAGTTCCTCTTACAGATCCATTGAATCCTAAAGTTTTTTCACGCTTTAAAATAATATTGATTATACCCCCAGTCCCTTCAGCATCGTACCTTGCTGAAGGACTTGTGATTACCTCCACAGATTCTATAGCTTCTGCTGGAAGCTGTTGAAAAACGTCTTGACTTCCGTAACCCGCCACAGATGATGGCTTTCCGTTTATTAAAATTCTCACATTAGAATTTCCTCTTAAACTAATTGCTCCATCAATATCTACTGTTACAGATGGAACATTACCTAAAGCATCACTTACGGTTCCTCCAGCTGTAGTCAGATCTTTTCCAACGTTATAAATTTTCTTATCTAGCCTTACATCTACTTGGGTGGTTTCTGCTACAACTGTTACTTCATCTAGCTCTCCTGCTTTTGCACCAAGCCCTATGGTCCCTAGATCAGTATCCTTATTTATTGTAAAATTGTTGATTTCTTTAACTTCAAAAGAAATATATTCTATTTCTAGATTATAAGTGCCTTTTTCTAATTGAATTGAAAAAACCCCTTTTCGATTGGTAACTCCTCCATTTACAATGCTTCCATCTTCAATGCTTTTGGCAGAAATAGATGCATATTCCAAAGGATAATCCATAGATTTATCAATTACTTTTCCTGTCAACTCATACTTCTGAGCAAATCCTACTATAGGTAGAAATGCGAGTATAATCATTATCTTTTTGTACACTATCTTTCGTTTTTAGTTCATACTTAAGACCTGGAGAAGTAATTTCAGTTTAATCAGTTGTCGTTAAAGTTGAGTTAACACTTTTTACTACTGTTTTATAGGGAATTTCAACTAAATTTTTGTCAGGTAACTGAGTAGTTGTTATATTTCAACGAATTTACGAACCTTAACATTGAAAGACATGTCAGAACAGAAAGATCCAAAGGATTTAAATGAAGAAAACGTCTCAAAACCAACTGATGACACTCCAGATAATAATGCTACTGCAACTTCTAAAGATGAGAAAGCACCTAGTGAAGATGTAGCAAATTTAGAAGGAGAAGGCAAAAAAGAAAACGTCTCAAAACCAGTTGATGAAACTCCTGAAAATGATTCTCCCAAAACTTCTAAAGATGGAGAAACATATAATAGACCTACAACAAATTCAGATGAAAGAGACGAATCAATTGATGAATCTGAAGATCATGCAGAGGATGATCAAGAGGCAAAAGATCAGGATGTTGATGAGGCAAATGCCGAAGATAGCGAGGATCAAGATGTGGCGAGAAGGCATGAGATAGAAATGAAAGATTATCATGCGATGTCTCTAGATGAACTTGTACTCGAGCTTGAAAGTCTTGTTAAAAAGGAAAAAGTTCAATCCATAAAGGATCATGTCAATAATATTAAAATTGAATTTGATAAAAAATTCAATGACATCATAGAAGAAAAGAAAGAGGAGTTCATCGCTGAAGGTGGTAATATTATAGATTTCCATTATTCTTCTCCAGTCAAGAAAAACTTTAACACCATTTACTTTGACTATCGTGAGAAGAGAGATCAATATTACTCTCAGCTGAAGAAAAACCTCAACACCAACCTAAAAACAAGACTTGGCATAATTGAAGAGCTTAAGAATATGATTGGTTCTGGAGAAAGCATGACTTCAAGCTTTAAGCAATTCAAAGAACTTCAAGAGCGCTGGAAGAATGCAGGCTCAGTACCTAGAAGCGACTACAATACGGTTTGGAATAATTATCACCACCATATTGAACGCTTTTATGATTTTCTTCATCTAGATCGCGAGTTTAGAGACATGGATTTCAAATATAATTTGGATCAAAAACTCAAAATTATAAATCGCGCAGAAGAATTGACTCAGGAAGAAGATGTCAATAGAGCTTTCCGAGAACTGCAATTGCTTCATAAAATGTGGAAAGAGGAATTGGGGCCTGTAGCAAGAGAGTTTAGAGATGAGATCTGGGATAAATTTAGCGGTGCCACAAAACTCATTCACGACAAGCGTCAAGCCCATTTTGAGAAGCTAGACGAAAAGCGTGAGGAAAATTTAAAAGTTAAATTAGAGATTATTGAGCAAATTCAGAAATTAACTGAAAGTAAAATAACTCAGCATAAAGACGCTCAGGAACGCATAAAAAATGTGAACAAATTGAGAGATTTGTTCTTTAAAGCTGGGAGTGTTCCCAGACAAAAGCAAGATCAAACCTGGGATGCATTCAGAAAAGCTACTAGAGAATTCAATAAGAATAAAAACGATTTTTATAAGGATTTAAAGGCAGAACAATATGCTAATCTTGAAAAGAAAAAAGAGCTTATAAAAATTGCTGAAGAACATAAGGATAGTGATGATTTCAAGGCTACTACTCCTCTTATGAAAAAGATTCAAAACGATTGGAAAAAAATTGGTCACGTTCCAAGAAAGGATTCCGATAAAGTCTGGAAGCAATTCAAGTCTGCATGCAATCATTATTTCGATAGATTTCACGCTAATAAAAACAACGAGAATGATGAGGAGATGAAAGCTTTCAATCAGAAAAGAGAGCTTATTCAAAAAATCAAAGATGAAAAAGTAAGTGATGATGAAGACAAAACAATTGCGCTTGTGAAGTCTTATATTTCAAAGTGGAATGAAGTTGGAATGGTGCCTGCTAACAAACGCTATGTTGAAAATAAATTCAATAGAGCTCTGGACCAGATTTTCAAGAGAATCGATATCAGTAAGACTGATGCTGAATTGATGAAGTACCAAAACAGACTTCAAAATCTGGAGGAATCAGACGATTCTCAACGCATCTATAAAGAACAAACTTTCCTAAGAAAGAAAATAGATGAAACTAAATCTGAACTTCAACAGCTGGAAAATAACCTTCAATTTTTCTCTGCTGATGCTGATAGAAGTAATCCTCTTGTAAAAGAAGTTTATGATAATATAGATAAGTTAAAAGAAGATCTAGAGATGTGGAAAACCAAATTAAAGAAAATAAAAGAGCTCTAGTGAAAATTCAAAAACCAGAATCAACTCATAAATGTCCGTTATGCAACAACATAGCGGATTATTTTTGTTCTATAGGCAAAAAAGGAAGAGATTATTACAAGTGCAAAACTTGTGATTCGGTTTTTCTCACCCCAAATAAATACATCGATGATGCTTCAGAAAAATCAAGATATAAAGAACACAACAACGATGTAGAAGACCCAAGATATCAGAAATTCGTAAGTCCTATCACAGATGCTATCATAGCTCAATTCCCAAAAACTGCAGACGGGCTAGATTATGGGTGTGGCACTGGACCAGTTGCATCAGTAATGTTGGAAAAGAGTGGTTTTAAAGAAATAGCATTATACGATCCCTTTTTTCAGCCAAATGAAGAAAATCTTTCAAAAACTTATGATTTCATCATTTGCTGTGAGGTAATGGAACATTTTTTTGATCCTAAAAAAGAATTTGCACTTTTTAGGGATTTGCTCAAGCCTTCTGGAAAACTCTTCTGCAAAACAAGTATTTTAAAAGAAGACATTGACGAAGATTACTTCAAGGATTGGTGGTACAACAATGACCCGACTCATGTATTTTTTTATACATCAAAAACACTTGAATTTATAGCTAAAACTTTTGGGTTTTATCAAATCCAAATTGCTTCAAAACTGATTACTTTCGGTTAAAAATTTACCCCAAATTAAATTTCGGGAACAAATCATTCATAATAAAGCTATAATTAGGATCTAAAAATACAGCCTTTTCATAATGATCTCTAGAATCTTCTAATGCATCTAGTTCAAAATAAACACCTGCATACCTATATTCTAGTTCTGCAAAGTGTGGGAAAAAATCTTCGGCCTGATTTAAAGTTAGTAAAGCATCTTCAAAATGTTTCAATTGAACAAGAATATCAATGCGTGTAATCCACGTTTCTAACTCGTAATTACCCAGTTCTAAACTTTTCTTAAAACCGAAAGCAGAATCTTTAATATTGTCCAATTCTAGATTGATAATAGCAAAATGCTTCCAATACAAAACGTTTTCTTCGTCTATATTGATGGCCTTATTGATATAGTAAAGCGCCTTCTTATAATCCTTGATTTTGACGTGATAGTCTGAAAGTGCTAACCAAACTTTATCCAGAAGTGGGTCTTCATGTAATGCCTTTTTATAATGTTTTAGTGCTTTCTCTGGATCGTTTAGTTTCAAAAAACACTTACCAATTCTTAAATAAGCAAAAGCGGTTGGATCGTCAATTTGAAGAGTTAATGTATAACACTCAATAGCTTCCTTATAACGGCTTAGTCTTTCTAAAACTTTACCTTTTTCGAGATAAGCTCCGATAAAGTAATCATCTGAAATAATAGCATAATCAAAAGCCTCTAGAGCTTTTTCATATTGTTTATTTTCAAAATATATTTTTCCTAATTGATGCCAAGCAACTTCACAGTAAGGCTGGCGATCTAGAAAATCTTTAAGAAATACGATAGCTTCTTCATTTTGATCTAAAAAATCAAAACAATAAATAATATTATAGAGAGCAGTATAATCATTTTCATCATTCTCTAGACATTGAATATAACTTTGCTTTGCGTTTTCAAAATCTTCAAGGAATAAATACTCCATTCCCATAATACTATGGATTTCTATAAGATCATCTGCAAAATTTAAAGCTTCTTTCAAGATTTCAATTGCATCAAAATGAGAATCTTGTTTTGAATAAATATTCGCAATTAGAATGTATATTTCTTCATTATTTGGTTCTAAGGCCTTAAGACTCTCAAGTAACTCCATAGCTTTTTCGAACTTGTCTTCAAAAGTAAAAAGCTCAGCTTTCATCAAAAGTAAATTAACTGATTTTGGATGCTGATCCAATGCAAGTTTTAAAGCTTTTTTTGCTAAAGCTAAACGTCCACTATCAATATAATGACCTATAATATTCTCAAATTCAGCAGCATCAAAGAATAAAACCTCGTTGGTCTTAAGCATCATTTCAAATTTCTCTATAGGAAAATCGAAGTCTTCGTTATGAGAGGATCCTAATTGCATATAAAATGATTTAATTTTAGGTTAAGATAAACGTCTTTTTTCAATAGAGAGTAGAATTTTTAAAAATGTTATCCACAAGTTATTCATTTATTGTGGATTTTGAATATGAGTTCAATATATCAATTATAATGCCACAGCCCAAGGCTATTTCTTCTTCTGAAATGGTTAAAGGTGGTGATATTCTTACTGCCTTATTTTCATACAGTAACCAAAATAAAATAAGTCCCTTTTCTTTAGCTTGCAAAACTAAATGATTGGCAATATCAGAAGTCTTAAACATTGGGGCAAGCATTAAGCCTTTTCCTCTTATTTCGGTAATTAATTCATGTGAAAGGAGTTTTCTAAATAAAATTTCTTTCTTTTCAACGTCTTTGATAATGCTTGAAGTTGTCAAAACCTCCAAAGTTGCTTTACAAGCAGATGCAATTACAGGATTCCCTCCAAATGTTGTGATATGACCAAGTTTAGGTTTATCACTTAGCAAACCCATCAAAGCTTTAGATGCAGTAAAAGCACCAACTGGCAAACCGGAAGCCATCGCCTTCCCTATGACTAAAATATCTGGAATTACTCCAAAATGTTCAAACCCAAAAAGCTTACCAGTTCTCCCAAACCCAGGTTGAATTTCATCCAAAATCAACAATGCTCCAACATCCTCACATCTCTGCTTTATTTTCTTTAAATAGTCGTTTTTAGGAATTATAAACCCAGCTCCTCCCTGGATGGTTTCCAATATGACAGCAGCTGTGTTTTTTGTAATGACATCTAGGCAGGTTTCTTCATTAAATTGAATATGAGTGATATCTCCAACCAAAGGACGGAATGGTGCTATCCGTTCTTCATAGTCCATTAAACTTAAAGCTCCGTAAGAATTTCCATGGTAGCAATTTCTTGCTGAAATAATTTGGCTCCTTCCTGTTGCTCTTCTTGCCAACTTCATGGCCCCATCAATAGCTTCAGTTCCACTATTAACTAAATAAGTCTGGGATAAAGGTTCTGGTAAATGTTCTGCGAGTAGTTTAGTAAACTCTACCGCGGGTGATTGGATATACTCACCATAAACCATCACATGCATGTATTTATCTAGTTGTTCTTTGATCGCTCTGATTACAACTGGATGTCGATGTCCAAGTCCGCAAGCCGACACTCCAGCTACAAAATCTAAATGCCGATGGCCATCTGTTGTATAAATAAAAGAACCTTCAGCGTGGCTTATTTCCATACCTAGCGGATGTGGCGTAGTTTGGGCTTGATATTCTAGAAAATCACTGTTCATCAACTGGTTTTATAGCTTTAGTTTTAGGTGATTTCTGAAGGGTTTTAGGTGTTTTGTTTTCATTTGATTTCTTTACTGAAGAACTATTTAAATTCGAATTTGAGTTCAATTCTTTTACATCTTCAAAGAAGTCTTCATAAACCTCAGGATCTTTAATTCCTTTTATTTTGGGCAATTCGAAACGGCTTCTGCCCTTTAGCAAATCGGCTTTGCTAGTCAATCTTTCTTCCCCACGCCACTTGAATCCTTTTAATTCTTTGGAATTTTCTGGAAATTGAGAACTTGGAAAAGTATTTGAATCTACATTATTATAATAGATAATATCAAGAATTTCTTGCTTCTCCAAAAGTATTTTGATTTTGGCAGATAGTGTTTTGTTGATACCTATAAGATCTGCGCCATCATCTCTTAGATAGAATAAGGATTCTGTATTTTTTATGACATCTACTTCATAAATTTCATTATTTTCAAAAAGTCCGTAAAGTTCTTTTCCTTTAATTTGATTATAACCTTCGATAGAATCTTTTTGGATCATAAACGCATTTTCGAAAACTCTTAAGGAATCTAGTTTTTCAGCTTCTGTATTGCTAATTAAATGAATAGTATCTCCTGTAATTTGACTTTCACCTGACCACAGAACGGGGTTTCGTATCAGTTTGGTCAATCCAGTTCTTTCACTGCTGTGTATCGAATCTGCTTTACCGCTTAAATCTGACTTGAAAATCCTGGCATCATAAAAAGCCCTAATGTCTCTATCATCAACCTTACCTGTAACCATAAGTGTATCACTTGCCAAGTAAACGGAATCATTTTCTTGTTTTATAGCTACAATAGGGTTTTTAGTAATCAATAATGAATCTTTTTTCCTAAACACCTCCGCATAATGGCCGGTAATAACAGACTGATTTATAGTGTCTGTGATTTTTATATCATTGGTGGCTGAAGCAAAACCACTTGGCCTATCAAAATAAATACTATCGCCTTCAAGCTTTCGGTTTTCATAATCAACTTTAGAGTTTTTTACAAAAAAACCGTTATCATTTCTAGTATCATAAAAACCACGCTCACAATAAACAACACTTGTTTCACTGGTAATTGTTGACGGACCGTACAGGTATGCATGCCCCTTTTCAGAATAAAACTCTAAATTTTCAGAATCGATATCGTACTCAGGGTTTCTAACTTTTACATTTTGTTTGAAAGAAATTTTTTCTTGATTCATGAAATACCTTCCTCTCACGCTGGTGATCGTAGAAGCAGAATCTTGAACTTTCCCACCGCTTCGGTAGAACGCTTCTTGTTTGACTCTGTTGAAGAATAAAGAATCTGTTGTGAGCCTATTACTCGGTGTAGTCAAAAGAACATCATTACTGGCAAATGCAAATTGAGTATTTCCATTATATTCAGCATACTTACTCGTCATATTTACCGTATCACCTTGCTTCATTCTGACATTACCAAAAGCCCTGAAAAAGTTGTCGTTTTGGTAAAAAATAGCGCGATCGCACCACACTTCTATGCCTTGGTGTAAAAAATACACCTGATTTTGAACCTTGGATAAAATAAAAGCATCGGGGTAATTTTCCTGATCTACTCGACTTCTATCACTAGTGTAATCTATCTTTTTGCCCTCCTGTGCAAACAGACAACTGCTGTAAAGAATAAAAGAAAGTATTAATATAAGTTGCTTCAAATCTAATGTGTTGAATTGCAAAATTACGCTTTTAAAAAAACAAAAGCAGCGTTCATTCGCTGCTTTAAGATTTAAATATAATTACTGTTACTTTACAACAAATAATCTGTATTTACAAAATTAGACGAGTTACTTTTTAAAAGCTCTTGAATAATTTTGTTGTTTTTGGGGTTGTCTTTTGAAGCTACAAAAGTCCGTATAGAAAAGGACCTTAAAGCATCATGCACACTCAAGGTTCCTACAGCAGAATCTTTTCTTCCTGTAAACGGTAAGACATCTGGACCTCGCTGACAAGAACTGTTCAGGTTTACTCTACACACAAGATTCACCAGAACATCTATAAGTGGTGCAAGAGCATCTACATTATCTCCAAACAAACTGACTTGTTGCCCGTAGTTTGATTTTGCTATTTCGTCAAGAAGATCGTGAATATCATCAAATGGTTTGATAGGAATTACTGGGCCAAATTGCTCTTCCTGGTACACTCGCATAGATTCAGTCACTGGATACAAAACCGCTGGATAGATATAATTATCGGTTGTTTTTCCACCCTTTTCATTGAGTATTTTTGCTCCTTTTTCTTTGGCATCATCTATTAATTCCTGAATATAAGCTGGTTTGTCAGGTTCTGGAAGCGGCGTCAATTTTACTCCATCTTCCCAGGGCTGACCAAACTTCAATTCATCCACACGCTTGGAAAACCGTTTATTGAATTCATCTTTAATGTCCTCATGTACATAAACAATTTTAAGCGCTGTACAACGCTGACCATTATAAGACAAGGTTCCGTTAATGCATTCATCGATAGCTAAATCTAAATCTGCACTCGGTAGAATTATAGCAGGATTTTTAGCTTCCAAACCAAGAATAAGTCTTAGTCTATTTTTATGAGGATGTTGATCCTGTAAAGCTATTGCCGACTTAGAATTACCTATTAGGGCAAGTACATCAATTTTTCCAGTTTTCATGATAGGAGCAGCCACTTCTCTTCCTCTACCATAAATAACATTGATAACACCTGCAGGAAAACTCTTTTGAAACGCTTCCAATAAAGGATACAATAATAAGACGCCATGCTTTGCTGGTTTAAAAACAGCTGTGTTACCCATAATCAATGCAGGAATAAGTAAAGCAAAAGTTTCATTCAATGGATAATTATAAGGTCCTAAACATAACACCACACCAAGCGGGCCTCTTCTGATGTGTGCGTTTATACCACCTACTTTTTTAAATCTAGAACTATCTCTGTCTAGCTGCTTATAATATTCAATCGTATCATAAATATATTCAACTGTTCTGTCAAATTCTTTTTCTGAATCTGCTAGCGTTTTACCGATTTCCCACATGAGCAATTTGACGACTTCAGATCGCTTGGTTTTCATGATTTCTACAAAAGAAGTCATGCAGGCCAATCTATCTTTTACGCGCATGGTTGGCCAATCTCCTTTCCCTTGATCGTAGGCTTTAACCGCAGAATCTAAAACCCCTAAAGCTGCTGGCTTATCCATATGCGGAACTGTTCCTAGTAATGTTGGTTTATATTCTTCTTCAGTCGATATAGTTGAATACACATCGTCCATTTTACCATCCCAGGAGACTAATTCTCCATTATTGAGATAAGTTTTCTGATGAAGTAAAGAATCAATTACATAAATTTTTGAATTTGTCATATTTTTTTAAGAGTTTCATTATTAATAATTTACAAATTAAAAAAAATAACTCTTTACTCTTCAATAACTAAATGAAATAATTTGTTAAGCTTCATGATTAAAAGAATCAAACTAAAATCTTTAGGCAATCTTTAGTTTCGAAAGCAACTTAAAATAGTAATATTGTAACTATGAAATCTTTTGTCATTTATTTTTTGATAAGCATCATTGGTTTTCAACCATTAAGCCTGGGAGTATTAAGCTTAATTAATCTCCCGGACCTTGTAGAGCACTACCAACTCCATAAAACTGAATATAATAATTCAGTTATTGAATTTTTGGATTTGCATTATGGTACCCAAAAACAAGCGCATGAAGATGAGCATAAAGACCATGAAAATTTACCTTTTCAGCAAAATCAGTCCATATCTACAAATTTCTATTTTGTAAATTCAGGATTTTTAAATATAGATTTGCTTAAACCTGATGAAGAAATTCAGCATAATTTTAACTACAAATTTGGTTTCACACTTTTAAACGAAACCGACATCCTTCAGCCTCCAAAATATTAGTGAGTTTATCCAAAACTTCGTATTAATATTTAATTCATTATTTGTAACACTATGTTATCAAAACTCATTGAATTTAGTTTAAAATCTAAATTTCTCATTATATTATTTGTTTGTGGTATTATCGGTTTTGGCACCTATGCCCTTATGAATGTACCTATTGGTGCGGTACCAGACATAACTAACAACCAAGTACAAGTCATCACGACTTCTCGCAACCTATCTACGAGCGATGTAGAACAATTTATCACCTACCCTGTAGAATTGGAAATGGCAAATTTGCCTGGTGTAGTTGAAATCCGTTCCGTTTCAAAATTTGGACTTTCTGTAGTCACTATTGTTTTTGAAGATGATTTAGGCACCTATCTCCCTCGACAACTGATTTCAGAAAAATTGAAGTCGGCCGCCAAGAAAATTCCTGCAAACTTTGGTACTCCCCAAATGGGACCAATAACCACAGGTCTGGGCGAAATTTATCAATATACTCTGGAAACCAAACCAGGCTACGAAGATGAGTATGATGCTACAGAATTACGAACTATACAGGACTGGATTGTAAAACGTCAACTTTCTGGAATTCCTGGTGTTGTTGAAATCAATACATGGGGTGGTTTCCTTAAGGAATATGAGGTGAGTATAAACACATCTCGCTTACAAGCCAATGATATTCTCATCAGTGATGTTTTCCGAGCCTTAGAGAAAAATAACTCGATAGCTGGTGGAAGTTATATTGAAAAAAATGACGAATCCTTTTTTATTCGTGGTGAAGGGTTGATTTCCGGTTTGAAAGACATCAAAAATGTAGTGGTCACTGTACGTAATAATCAGCCTATTTATATAAAAGATATTGCAGAAGTAGGTTATGGTCACGCTATGCGTTTCGGAGCAATAACTGGAAATGGTGACGGAGAGAAGGTTCTTGGCCAGGTGATGATGCTTAAAGATGCTGACTCCAAAAGTGTAATAGATGCTGTAAAATTAAGAATATCTGAAATTGAAAATACCTTACCAGAAGGTGTTTATATAAATGGTTTCTTGGACCGCTCAGAATTGATTGGAAGAACGACTTCAACCATCGCAGAAAATTTACTGCTCGGCTTTTTAGTAGTCGCTTTTATTGTAATCCTACTTATTGGTGACTGGAGAGCTGGCTTGGTGATCTCATCCATAATCCCATTGAGTTTCCTTACCGCTATTAGTTTGATGTATATTTTCAATATAGATGCCAATTTAATGAGTTTAGGAGCTTTAGACTTTGGGATTATAGTAGACGGCGCAGTTATTATTGTTGAATTTGTTGCGTTTAAGTTATGGCAACGTTCCAATGAATTTAAAAATAAATCATCTTCAGAAATAAAAAAATTAAAAGATAAAATCACCTTTAAAGGTGCTTCAAAAATGCTAAACTCTGCCATTTTTGGTCAAGTGATAATCCTGATTGTATTTATTCCTATTTTATCACTAAGCGGTGTAGAAGGTAAAATGTTTAGACCTATGGCGCTAACCTTCAGTTTTGCTCTTATTGGTGCGATGATCATGGGCTTTACTTGGGTTCCTGTAGCTTGTAGTTTAATTTTAAAACCTGACGCTTCAACATTTAAATTTTCAACAAAACTTATCAACGGTATCAAACGTTTGTACCTACCTTCTATAAGATGGGCTTTAAATCATACAAAAGCAGTCATAATCTCTGCGATAATCATATTAGCCTTAGGCATCTTTACATTTACTAAAATGGGAGGTGAATTTGTCCCAACTTTAGACGAAGGTGACTTTGTTATACAACCCATTTTGAAAACTGGTAAATCTTTAAAGAGTACTGTAGAACGAACTACAGAGATTGAAAAGATTTTACTAGATCAATTTCCCGAAGTCACTCAGGTGGTTTCAAGAATTGGTGCGGCAGAAGTCCCTACAGACCCAATGTCTATGCAAGATTCTGACGTCATAGTTCGCTTAAAACCTAAATCGGAATGGACTTCTGCAGAAACAAAAGAGGAATTAGCAGAATTATTTACTGAAGCCCTGGCCGTTATTCCTGGAATGGAATTAGAATTCACTCAACCAATAGAAATGCGTTTTAACGAACTAATAACCGGAGTTCGATCTGATATTGCTATCAAAATATTTGGTGAAGATCTTGAGATATTATCAAGAAAAGGAAATGAGATTAAGGATTTAATCGAAAATGTTGAAGGTGCAGCTGATATTTCAGTTGAAAAAATCGTGGGTCTGCCACAGTTAGCCGTAAATTTTAATCGAGAAAAAATAGCAAGGTATGGTTTAAACATTGAAGATATTAATACAGTTATCACTGCTGGGTTTGCTGGTAAAACAACGGGGGTTGTCTTTGAAGGCGAGAAAAGGTTTGATTTGGTTGTTAGACTTCAGGAATCTGAAAGGCAAGGAATTAACGACTTAAGATCTTTAATGATTGACACACCAACTTCAGGAAAAATCCCATTAAATGAAGTTGCTGAAATCAATTATGATAAAGGTCCTGCAAAAATTTCACGAGATGATACTAAACGCCGAATAGTAGTTGGTGTTAACGTAAGAAATAGAGATTTGGAATCGGTGGTAAAAGACATTCAAGATGTCGTAGGAAAAAATATTTCTTTACCTGTTGGATACACTATTACTTATGGTGGCCAGTTTGAAAACCTTAGAAGTGCAAAAGAACGTTTAAAGATAGCGGTTCCTATTGCTTTACTCCTTATTTACATCCTACTTTACTTTGCCCTTAATAAGCATAGAGATGCTTTGCTTATTTATTCAGCTATACCCTTCTCTGCTGTTGGGGGAATTTTCTTGTTGTGGCTTAGAGACATGCCTTTTAGTATATCTGCAGGTGTAGGCTTTATTGCCTTATTTGGTATTGCTGTTCTAAATGGAATTATTTTGGTAGAATATTTTAAAGACATTTTAAAAGAACATAATCAATTGAGTGTAAAACATATCATCGATGCTACGCAAGACCGCTTACGTGCTGTTTTACTTACGGCAAGTTCAACTGCTTTAGGTTTTTTGCCTATGGCTATTTCTACAGGTGCGGGTGCAGAAGTTCAACGACCTGTGGCTACAGTAATTATTGGTGGTTTGGTTACTTCAACTTTACTAACTTTAATCGTTTTACCAGTATTATATGCTGTCACCATAAAAAAATCTAAAGTGAAATTTAAAGGCAAATTAGGTTTACTAATCATCTTATTTTTAGGTACAAGTTTTTCAGGTTTTGCACAAGACAACGAATTTGAAACTTTAAAAGCTAAAATGCTTGAAACTAATAACAAATTAAAATCTGCAAGACTGCAAACTAAAAGCTTAGAAGCTGCAGAAGGTCAGGCATTCAGTTTCGATAAAGCACAGATCTATCAAAATTATGACGAAGCTGAAGCTGATCCAATTGCCAATCAACCGCTTTATCAGTGGGGCATTGTTCAACAGTTTGATTTCCCAACAGTGTATTCCAAAAAGTTAAAACTAAATAAGGTTAAAACTGAAATATCTGATAATCAGTATAATATTGTCGAACTCAGACAAATAAAAAACCTTCAAATCCATTACCAAAGCTACCTAGAAGCTAAAGTCAAATTAGCCATTTATGATAGTATTTATGAAATTTACTCTGAATTTTCTCGAATGGCCGAACGCAAATTTGAGGAAGGTGAATCTAATTATTTAGAAAAGATTACTGCTGAGTCTAAAGCAAGTCAGATTGAATTAGACATCACTCAACTGGAGCAGGATATAAATGCGAGCAGGAAAGCTATTCAAGCTTTGATACAAACCGAAGACAGTTTAATTTTAAGAGGTAACCGACTTGAAAAACTTCAACCTAAGTCAGTTTTCAATAGCGAAAAGAATCTAAGTATTTCTGCTTTAAATTTAGATCAGAAATTAGCAGAGCAAGCTTCTATCTTAGCAAAGCATCAAATGCTTCCAGGTATTTCGGCTAGTTATTTTATCAGAACCAATTCTGCTATTGACAAAAACTTTAATGGCTATCAAATAGGTTTAAATGTTCCATTATTATTTTTTGGTGATCGATCTAAAATTAAATCGGCAGAACTCAATGCTCGTGCCAAACAAGCTGATCTCGAAGATGCAAAAATAACATTTAAGAATGCTCAAGAACAACTTATCAATCAGCTTTCAGTTCTACAAAAAGCATTAACTACTTATGAATCCAATCAACTTAAAGTCGCCGATGAGTTACTGAAAACAGCAAAATTAAGCTATAAAGCAGGCGAAATCGACTTTTTCAGATATGTGCAAAGCATTGAACAAGCGCAGCGCATCAAACTTAATTACCTAAGTAAATTAGGAGAATACAACCAAACCATAATTGCTTTAAATTATTTCTTATTAAACTAAACTTATGAAACGCTATATATATATTACTCTAGTAATTCTTAATTTGACACTAATGTCTTGTGGAGAAAAACAAGCAGAATCTACAGAGGAAAAATCTGATGAAAATTTTGTTGAATTAACACAAGAACAATTTCAAAAAAATGACCTGGCTATAGGGAAACCTGAAAAAAGAACCTTTTCAGAAGAATTTGAAGTTACGGGAATGATAGATGTGCCACCAAAAAACCGTGCTGCTGTAACCTCCTATTTTGATGGATATGTGACTGAAACCGAACTTCTAGTTGGTGATAAAGTTAAGAAAGGTGATGTTTTAGTGAAGTTAAAACATCCAGACTTTATTAAAGTACAGCAAAACTATGTAGAAGCTTTGAGCAATATGAAGTATTTAAGCTCTGAATTTAAGCGTAAACAAAACTTGTTTGCAGATCAAATTATTGCTCAAAAAGTATTTCAGTCTACAAAAAATGATTATTTACAAGCCAACGCCAAACTAGCCTCAGCAAAAGAACAGATTAAATTAATGAACCTTAATCCGGAGGAGGTTGCAGAGGGAAATTTTACTTCAGAAATCAAGATTTTCGCGCCCATTGATGGTAAAATCTCAAAACTAAATGTTGCTCAGGGAAAATTTGTTGGGAAATCTGAAATGATCTTAGAAATTCTTGATGTAGATCATGTTCATTTAGAACTGGACGTTTTTGAGAAAGATCTTTTGAAAATTCAGAAAGGGGACAGCTTGAGGTTTGAAATTCCCGAAATTTCTGAGCGAAATTTCCTTGCTTACGTGCGTCTTATTGGAGCAGAGATAAATGAAAATAGAAAAGTGAGAATACACGCACATCCTCTAGATAAAGATACTAATTTCACAGTAGGCATGTTTGTAAATGCTTATTTTGAAACCGATAGTAAAAAGCAATTAGCTTTGCCAGAAACAGCATTTACTGAACTTGATGACAAAACTTATGTATTAAAGCTCGAAGAAGAAAAAAAAGAAGGCTTTAAGTTTAAAAAAATAGAGGTGGAAACAACTGCACCACAGAATGGTTATAAACCGATTTTAAATTCTGAAATGATCAATGCTAATTCACAGTTTTTAACCAAAGGTGTATTTGATATTGTGACTTCAGCTAATTAAACAGTAAATTTTAAAATGGATAAGTCTGAGTTCACAATTCTAATTGCCGAAGACCAGTTGGATATTGCTAAATTTTTAAAACAAGGTTTAACTGAAGAAGGCTACAAATGCCTGGCTGTAAAAAATGGTTTGGATGTTTTGAATATTGTCAAACAACAATCTGTAAGCTTAGTACTTTTGGACTGGATGATGCCAAAACTCAAAGGAATTGATGTTTGCAGGCAGCTAAGAGAACAACATATTACTATTCCCATTATATTCCTTACGGCTCGAGATACTGTAGAAGACACCATAGAAGGTCTAAAAAGTGGTGCAAACGATTACATCAAAAAGCCATTTAATTTTGGTGAGCTTCTGGCTAGAGTTGAAACTCATCTGCGCATGCATTTCAAAATAGATGATATTTTGGAGTTGGGAGATATTCGTTTAAATATGAGTAAATATGAAGTCAAAAAAGATAATGAGATCATCAATTTAACGGAAAAAGAATTCAAGTTCCTGGCTCATCTTATTAAGAACAAAGGTCAGGTTTGTGACCGGCACTCTATCATAGAACAAGTTTGGGATATTCATTTTGACTATGATACAGCTGTATTGGACGTCTATATGAATGCCATAAGAAAGAAGCTAAATCTAAATAAAAAAGAACTTTTAAGAACCGTCCGTGGTGTTGGATTTATAGCTATTGAAAACGAATGAAACTCTCGATAAAAAATAGAATTGCTTTATTTTCTGTTATTGGAATTGCGGGCTTATCGACTATTGTTTTTATCGCTATTTACTTCACTGTAAAACAAACGGTATATAATGAAATTGACGAAAAACTAAAGTTTGAAGCCCAAAAACACATAAATGAAGTCATTTACGATAAAGACAGTGTTTATTTTGCCTATAAAGATGAGTGGCTGGAACGTGAACATCTAGAGATTGAAGTTTATCCTTTATTTGTTGAACTTTTTGATGAAAAAGGAGAAAGCCTGGATAAATCACCAAATCTTCAATCCAAAGAAATGAATCTGGATTTGAATCAGCTAAACTCGCAAATTTCAAATGAGCGTTTAGGTGGAGAAAATGTAAGGCAAATTCAGGTTTCTCTAAAACATAATTCAGAACTTGAAGGATTTTTTGTCATTGCAGTTCCTCTGGGAGATGCCGAACTGGTTATAAAATCACTTCAGGAAAGTTTGCTCATTATTTTCCCCATCTTACTGATTATCACTTTTTTCACGTCTCGATTTATCTCTAGAATTACAATCAAACCCATTACATCCATTGCAAAAACAGTACAAGAAATCAAAACCAGTGATTTAACCAAACGTGTACCTGAAATGAACAATGGAGATGAATTGGAAACTTTATCCAATGCTATAAATGATTTCCTAGACAGGATAGATGCAGCTATAAAAAGAGAAAAACAATTTACAGCCGACGCTTCTCATCAACTCAGGACTCCACTATCAGTCCTGAAAGGAAATCTTGAAGTTTTGATAAGAAAACCTCGACAACCAGAAGAATATGTTGAGACCATAAAAAACAATATTCAAAAAATTGATGAGATGACCGATGCTGTTGAAAAGCTATTAGTATTGGCTCGTCTCGATAGTAATCAAACGGCTTATAATGATTTAGAAAACATTTCATTAAATAAACAAATTGAAGTTATTCTTACAAATTACAAACTTCAGATTTTAAAAAAGCAGTTAAGTATTAGTTTTGAAACTACAGAATCAGTAGTAATGGTGCATAAAACATATCTGAATTTAATTTTTGATAATTTAATTTCTAATGCTGTAAAATATGCATACGAAAACACCCGCATTACTATTTCTATTCTAGAAACCAAAGCTCATTTTGAAGTCCGTATTTGTAATAAGGGGCCACAGATAAAAACTGAAGAATTCAACGATATTTTCAATCCTTTTTATAGAAATAAAGATCATGAAGACTTCCAGGAAGGCTATGGTTTGGGGCTTGCTATTGTAGCCAAAGCTTCCAAACAACTCAATATTCAAATTCAAGTCTATTCTGAAGAGCAAACTTGTTTTAGCCTTAAAATTCCTAAACTTCCTCTAACTTAAGATTCGCTTAAGAATCAGGTGATTATGTATTTGCATTAGATTTTCGGCGTTTTTTTGTAAAGAAATACAAGAAAATGATGAAATCAATATTTATAAGCTTTTGCTTTTTATTAAATCTTGTGTCTACTGCTCAAGAATGGACCCATGATCTAGATCATGCTAAAGAAGTAGCACAAAAAGAGCAAAAAGATATTCTTTTGGTGTTTTCTGGCTCCGACTGGTGTGCGCCTTGCATAAAACTAGACAATCAAATCTGGCAAAGTGAAGCATTTAAAACGTATGCCAAAAAACATCTAGTTTTAGTAAGAGCTGACTTTCCTAAACGAAAAAACAATCAATTACCCGAAGAACAACAGAAAAAAAATAATGCTCTGGCTGAACAATACAATACCTATGGTTATTTCCCTCTGGTAGTTTTACTCAACCAAAAGGCTGAAGTTCTGAATAAACTAGGTTACAAAAATTTACCCCCGTCAGACTATATAAAAGCGATTTATGAGAAGTAAAATACTAATAACAGCTTTCTGTTTAATAGGAATTTCAGTACAAAGCCAGTCCATTTTCAAAAGGGATTTAGGCTTGATGGGCAGTAAGTTTGATATTACAGTTGTAGCAAATTCAAAAGAAGAAGCCAACACTTATATAGATGAAGCTGTAGAAGAAATACAACGCATTGAAAACTTAATATCTTCTTGGAAATTCACTTCTCAAACTTCGAAAATCAACAGGAATGCGGGATTGAAGCCCGTGAAAGTTGATTGTGAATTGTTTCAACTGATACAGCGCTCAATAAATATATCAAAAATTACAGATGGTGCATTCGATATTAGTTTCGCCGCCATATATAAGATATGGAATTTCAATGGTGAAGATATTGAAATTCCAGATCAGGATAAAATTTCGGCTTCTGTTGAAGCTATAGGCTACGAGCATATCGTTTTAAATGAAGTGAATTCAACTGTTTTCCTATCCAAAAAAGATATGAAAATCGGTTTTGGTGCCATTGGAAAAGGCTATGCTGCAGACAAAGCCAAACAACTTTTGATCGATAATGGCGTGGTTAGCGGAATTATCAATGCCTCAGGAGACATGAATACCTGGGGAGTCCAACCCAACGGAAAGCCTTGGAAAGTAGCTATCACAAATCCAATGGATAAATCTAAAAGCTATGGGCTTTTTGATCTTGAAAATCGGGCGGTGGTGACTTCTGGAAATTACGAAAAATTCACCCTCATCGATGGCGAACGATATTCCCACATTATCGACCCAAGAACAGGAATGCCAACCAAGGGTATTTTGAGTGTGACTGTTTTTGCACCAAAAGCAGAGCTGGCAGATGCCTTAGCAACTTCCGTTTTTGTGATGGGTACTGATATAGGGCTTCATATTATTAACCAGATTCCTGAAGTGGAAACCATCATAGTGAAAAGTGATGGCAGTCTTGCCACTTCAACTCACCTAAACATATCTTCAAAATGATAAAAACCCTCACTAAACTCGCATTAATAAGCTTATTCTTCACTTCCTGCGTGGCGGTAAAAGAGTATGAAAAAATACACATCAATGATCCTGACATGAAACTATCTGAGAGGGATCTGGATAAATATAAATCGACTTTTCAGTCTTACCGTGAAGCAGCGGCAGGAGCAAATGGAGGTAAAACAGGAGGCGGCTGTGGCTGCAACTAAAATAAATTCATGAAAACAATCATTCTATACTCAATGGGTTTGCTCTTCACAGTAAACTTATTCGCACAAGAAAGCAAATCTACAGACTATAAAAAACGTGTTTTAGAAACTATAGAAGTCAACTTATTATCGAGTTATTATACACAAGATGGTGGTAATGCTGCTGTTACAGGAGGTCGAGGGACAGAAGAATTGACCGACTTCGCCCCGTCTATAAATGTAGCTATCCCAATCAATGATGACGATGTGTTAGCCATAGACGCTACCGTTTCAGCTTATACTTCAGCCTCATCGAGTAATATTGATCCTTTTGATGGTAACCAGCCAGCCGATCCTTTTGTAGCTTCATCTGGAGCCTCACGACAAGACACTTGGTTTGGGTTAACCGCCAATTATGTCCACTCTTCGGATGATAGAAATACCATTTTGAGTGGAAATGTTTCGTTTGCCAATGAATACGATTATACATCCTTTGGGTTTGGCGGAAGTCTAACCAAGCTTTTTAATCAAAAAAACACAGAAGTTCAACTTAAAGCCAACGTTTATTTTGACACCTGGAGCCCGCAATATCCAATTGAATTTAGGAACAATTTCAGTCTCACTAATTTTGATTTTAATGGCGAAGCTGATTTTGCTGCAACGTATACTGATTTTACTTCGCTGAACAGAAACTCTTATAGTGTTGGTTTCAATTTTTCTCAAATTCTTTCAAAATCTATTCAAACCGCTTTTATGGCAGATTTTGTTTATCAGGATGGACTGCTTTCTACTCCACATCAACGTGTTTACTTTTCGGACATCGATGACACAAGGATAGAAAGTTTCATCCTTGGCAATGATATCGAACGTTTACCAGATACGAGATCTAAAATCGCTCTTGGCAATCGAACTAGTTTTTACATCAATCAAACCTTTATTCTAAGAACCTATTATCGCTATTATACAGATGATTGGAACATAGATTCGCATACATTTAAAGCCGAGTTACCTGTGAAAATAGGAATGAATTATACACTTTACCCGAGCTATCGATATTATACTCAAACTGAAGCGGACTCCTTTGGAAAGTTCAACACCTTATTATCTACTCAGGAATTTTATACTTCAGATTATGACCTGGCTGAATATGATGCGCATCAATATGGTTTGGGCATAAAATATTATGACCCGCTAAATAAATTTAAAATTGGTGGTTTTGGTTTAAAGAGCATCAGTCTTGAGTATAATTATTACTCAAGAACCTCATTGAATTTTAATGCCAATATCACATCTATCAGTTTCAATTTTGTTGGAAATTAAAATTAATATATTTGCGAACTAACAAAGCTAACATGAATATACTTATCACTGGTCTTGCGGGTTTTATTGGATCCCACATGGCAGAATATTTAGTAAATAAAGATTTTAAAGTTGATGGAATAGATAATTTTAATCCTTACTACTCTAAAAAACTTAAACGAATAAATGCCAAAAATCTTACTAAATATGGAATCAAAGTTTTTGAAGGAGATCTTAATGACAATAAAACCTATGAAGAATTATCTCTAAACTATCAATTTATCATTCATTTTGCAGCTCAGCCTGGCATTTCTGCCAGCAGTAGTTTTGAAAGCTATCTTCAGAATAATTTTATTGCTACTCAAAGATTAATTGAATTTGCAAAACAACAAAAGCAGTTAGTTCAGTTTATAAACATTTCAACATCATCAGTTTACGGTGAATTTGCCACCAAAAGTGAAACGGCTTTACCTCAACCTACTTCACATTATGGAGTTACAAAATTAGCGGCAGAACAATTAGTCCTTGCTGAAGCAAGAAAGAATGAATTTAAGGCTTGTTCTCTGCGTTTATACTCAGTTTATGGGCCTCGCGAAAGACCTGATAAACTCTATACAAAGCTTATTAAATCGGGTCTCAAGAATGAGAAATTCCCGCTTTTTGAGGGAAGCAAAGCTCATAAACGAAGTTTTACCTACGTAGATGATATTGTAAAAGGCATTTATTTATGCCTCAAAAGTTATAAAAAAACCAACCTTGAAATTATCAATATTGGTCATAATCAACAGGAAACAACCGAAAATGGAATTTTATATGTAGAGGAGTTATTAAAGAAACATATTTCGTTAGAAATAAAACCTCCACGCGAAGCAGATCAAAAAGAGACAGTTGCAGATATTTCTAAAGCAAAAGATCTGCTCGGTTATTCTCCAAAAACTGATCTTAAAGAAGGACTCAAACAGCAAATTGAATGGTATAAAGAAATAACTGAAAAGTATGGAGAATTATAATTTGACTGTTATTGTCCCAGTTTATAATGAAGCTGAAAATCTACACCGCGTTGCGGAAGAATTCACTGCTTATATAGAAAAGACTAAACATAACATAAAACTTCTTTTTATAAACGATGGGTCCAAAGATGAAAGTCTTTCTATCATAAAATCGCTATGTGCTCAAAACGATGTTTTCGACTATGTCAATTTTAAATATAATTGTGGGCTGAGTGCTGCTATAAAAGCTGGATTTGATCATGTGACTACAGAATTGACAGGGTATATTGATGCTGACTTACAAACTCACCCTGAAGATTTTGAACTGCTTCTAGAGTATGTTAGTACTTACGATTTAGTCACTGGAAATCGTTCAAACAATAGAAAAGACACTTTCGTGAAAAACATGAGTTCTACTATTGCTAACAGCATAAGAAGAGCTTTTACAAACGATGGCATGGATGACACAGGTTGTCCTTTAAAAGTTATCAAAACAAGTTATGCTAAGAGAATACCCATGTTCAAAGGGCTTCACCGTTTTTTACCTGCTATGATTCTGCTTCAAAAGGGTAAAATAAAACAAGTAGATGTTCGGCATTTTCCCAGAATCGCGGGACAGGCCAAATTCGGTTTGATGAATCGACTACTTGGGCCGCTAATGGATTGTTTTGCTTATTTATGGATGAAAAAGAAATACATCACTTATGAAGTAGAATCAAAATCATGCTAGACTCTTCAGCTTACATATATGGCATTGGGTTTATAGCTCAGATTCTTTTTTCCAGCAGGACATTCTATCAATGGCTCATCTCTGAAAAACAAAAAAAAGTAATCGCCCCTCGATTCTTCTGGCAAATGAGTTTGCTTGCTTCTATTCTGTTATTTGTCTATGGCTATTTAAGAAATGATTTTGCCATTATGCTAGGCCAGAGTCTTACCTATTTTATTTACATCCGTAATATTCAATTGGAAAATCAGTGGTATAAATTTCCACTAGTATCAAGGGTTTTTCTTTTGCTCTTTCCTATTCTAGTAGTAATCTATTACTACAATAACAATACATTCGATATAGAAAAGCTCCTTTTTGAAAAAGAATTTTCAAATTCAGTTTTATGGCTTGGAATCTTAAGTCAGATTACTTTCACTCTTCGCTTTGTATATCAGTGGATCTATTCTGAGCGTATTAAAATTTCAAAATTACCGAAAGGATTCTGGGTGTTGAGTTTAATTGGTTCCCTATTAATTTTTATCTACGCCATTTTCAGAAAAGACCCTGTCTTACTCTTAGGGCATTTTTTTGGTATCGCCATATATAGTCGCAATTTGTTTCTGATAAAAAAAGAATATGCTTAATAAAATATACGATTACCCTGTTTTAGTCCTTTTAGTAACTTCCATTTTACTATTTTTCTTTAACCTAGCTGATTTGCCCATTAGTATTATGGAGGCAAGAAATTTTAATGTCGCCAGAGAAATGCTGACTGAAGGCAATTGGTTGTTAACGACCATGAATGATGTTCCACGATATGAAAAGCCTCCTTTTCCTGCCTGGTTTAGTACTCCATTTATTCAATTTGATATCAACTCCGTCGTTTTAAATAGACTACCAACAAGCATAATGGCAACGCTTGGTGTTTTACTAAGTTATTATCTGTTTAAAGTATTGAGTGCCAGCAAAAAACTAGCTTTAATAGCCGGGTTAATCTTAGGCACTTCATTATATTATATAGCCATAAGGTTTGAAGCACCATCAGACACCTACACACACGTGGCCATGATTGGAGGTCTTTTATTTATGGTGAAAGCTTTACAGGCTGCAAAACTTAAGTTTTGGTATGCACTTCTTGCGATTTTAGGCTTTGCTATTTCAGTTTTATCCAAAGGGCCAGTAAGCTTATACGCTCTTTTTCTTCCTTTTATTATAGCTTATTGGATAACGTATAAATCTACACTTAGACATAAAGTACTCACTTTAGTCTTATTAATCTTAGGCACAGTACTAGGAGCAAGTTGGTATCTATATGTTCGATTAGAAAACCCTGAAGTGTTTTTAGAAATAGCTAATGAGGAAACCAATAACTGGTCTAGTTATAATGTAAGACCTTTTTATTACTACTGGAGCTTTTTTATACAATCTGGCATTTGGACCATTCCTGCATTTCTTAGTTTGATTTACCCTTATTTCAAGACTAAAGTAAAGAACAAAAAATTATATCTTTTTAGCTGGCTTTGGACTATTGGAGTCGTGATACTTTTATCAATTATTCCAGAAAAAAAGTCGCGCTACTTAGTGCCTGTTTTGTTTCCCTTAGCATTGAATATAGCTCAAATTCTAGTTTATCAATTTAAAACCAAAAAACTTGACGAGCTTAGCAAATACATGATGAAATTTCATTATTTGATCTTGTTTTTGATTGGCATTTCTGTAGTTACTCTGCCTTATTTTATTGAGTTAAAAACAACTGAATTTTGGATTTGGTACTATGTGCTTATAATATTAATGTTTGGAGTTTCAGTATTGATTTTCTTTAATTTTAGTCCACTCAAGCCAAAGAAATTATTTCTTTCGAATATTTTTTTAATTGTAATCATTACATCGATTGGAACTTACGGTATCAAATTTTTAAAGAAAAACGAAAATTACAAAACCTTAGCTTCTTTCCAGATAGAAAATCCTTTATACTACTACCATGGAATCCGACCTGAAGTCATTTGGGAATCCGGAACTAAATCCAAACCTTTTAAGATTTCAAAAACCCCAAATGTCAAAGAACAAATTCAAGTGATCGTCAATAAAAATACCGCTCAGGAATTTGAAGATAGAATTGAGAAAAAATATACTGTGCTATCAATAGATAGTTTCGATAGAAATTATTTTAAAGAGAGAGACGATAGGAAATTTCGAGATCGGTATGTTATTTTTATTTATACAATTCAAACTAAGTCTAACACAGAATAATTTCTAAAACACTTTTAGATAGAAAATAATCTTGAACTAAAGCATCATGAAAAGGACATATTCAAAAATTTACCGCATCCTCCACTGGGCCATTGCCATATCATTTTCTTTTTTATTGATGACCATTTTCCTAAGGTTAACGTGGATGGAAAAGGAACATATGGCTGACATAATAGGAAGTTTCCTTAACGAAAACGGACAAGTTTTATCTCAAGATCAGTTAATCGTTTTAGCAAAGCAAATCAGGAAACCAATGTGGGAGTGGCACATTTACACGGGCTATGTATTAGTTGGTCTTTTTAGTTTACGATTTTTACTTCCATTATTTGGAAAAATGAAAATTCAAAATCCATTAGAAAGAAATTTAAGTGCTAAAGAAAAATTCCAAAAATGGACTTATATCTTTTTTTATATAGGTGTTGTCACTTCTTTAATTACAGGTTTATTAATTGAATTTGGACCGAAATCATGGAAAGAAATAACCGAAGAAATACATGAACTTTCTATCTATTATTTAGTAGCTTATATCATCATTCATATATCGGGAGTTCTCATAGCAGAATTTACCAACCAAAAAGGTATTCTTTCAAGAATTGTAAGTGGGAAAAGCATTTCCAATAAAAAATAGAATTGTAAGATTTCACATTCAGAGACTTATTAATATCTATAATGAACAAAGCCTTCAAAAAATTTGAAGGCTTTGTTCATTATAATAAAATAGTTGTGCTTATCTAAGAATAGTCTCTTTTCTATCGGGACCTACTGAAACGATTTTGACAGGAACATTGAGTTCATCTTCTATCAATTTGATATAATCTTTTAAAGCTTCTGGGAGAGTCTCAAAAGAAGAATGATTAGAAATGTCTTCTTTCCATCCTTTGAATTCTTTATAAACTGGTTCTAAATTTTCAGACTCTATGTTATAAGGTAAATGCTGAATTTCTTTTCCATTGTATTTATAAGCAGTACACACTTTTAATCTTTTAAACCCACTTAACACATCAGATTTCATCATCATTAATTCTGTTACACCATTGATTTGAACTGCATATTTTAAAGCCACTAAATCTAACCAACCGCAACGTCTTGGACGACCTGTAGTTGCTCCGAATTCGTTACCAACTTTGGCCATTCTTGCACCATCCTCATCAAAAAGTTCTGTTGGGAAAGGCCCACTACCAACTCTTGTAGTATAAGCTTTAAAAATTCCAAATACGTTTTTAATTTTATTTGGTGCAATACCTAAACCTGTACAAGCCCCGGCAGCGGTTGTATTTGAAGAAGTAACAAAAGGATAAGTTCCAAAGTCAATATCCAACAAAGATCCCTGAGCTCCTTCGGCTAAAATTGTTTTGTTGTTGACTTGAGCTTGATGAAGATATTCTTCAGAATCAATAAATTTTAAAGATTTAATAGATTCTACGGCCTCAAAAAATTCATGCTCGAGTTCTTTTAAATTATACTGAACATCTACATTGTAAAACTCTATAAGTGCTTGATGTTTATTGGCGAGTTGTCTATATTTCTCTTTCCAATTATCAAATTCTAAATCTCCTATTCTCAAGCCGTTTCGGCCAGTTTTGTCCATATATGTCGGACCAATACCTTTAAGTGTAGAGCCAATCTTAGCTTTACCTTTGGAAGTTTCTGAAGCTGCATCCAGTAATCTGTGTGTAGGCAGGATGATATGGGCTTTTCTTGAAATTAAAAGACTTTCGCTAAAGTCTAAATTAAACTTATCAAGAGCATTTAATTCTTTTTGAAAAATAACTGGATCTATCACCACTCCATTCCCTACTACATTTACAGCATCTTTGTGAAAAATGCCTGATGGAATAGTATGCAAAACATGCTTTATACCATCAAATTCAAGAGTGTGCCCAGCATTTGGACCTCCTTGAAATCTTGCAATAATGTCATAATTTTTGGTTAGATAGTCAACAATTTTTCCTTTGCCTTCATCTCCCCACTGGAGTCCAAGTAGTAAGTCTACTGCCATGTTTTAATCTGTCTTAGGTTCGTTTTTAGTTCCGTAAAAGTATAATGAGTGTCGATCTATGGATATGTCGAACACTTCTTCTATTGTTTTCTTGATGGACTCGATTCGCGGATCACAAAATTCGATTACTTCACCTGTATCTGTGAGAATAACGTGATCATGTTGCTTGTCGAAATAAGATTTCTCGTACTGAGCTTGGTTTTTGCCGAATTGATGTTTTCTTACCAAACCACAATCTAAAAGTAGATCTATAGTGTTATATAAAGTTGCTCTACTCACCCTGTAGTTCTTCGTCTTCATCTTGATGTAGAGAGACTCAATGTCGAAATGGTCATCACTTTCGTAAATTTCTTGAAGTATAGCGTATCTTTCTGGAGTTTTGCGATGCCCGTTGTTTTCTAGGAATTTTGTAAATACATTTTTTACAACAGCTAAATCGTTTTTCAAATTATCTTTATTTACCATAGTTACAAAAATATACTTTTATTCACGCTTAACCTTATCGATACCATCGATTTTTTTCAATCTTTCTATAAGTGTTGTCAATATTGAATTGTTTGTCACTTTTACAACGAGTTTACCTTCAAAAACACCATCATTACTTGAGAAGGCAATATTTAAAATATTTACATTCAAGTTTTTAGAGATCTCATTAGTAATAATACTTACCAAGCCAAGGTCGTCAATTCCTGTAAGTCTTATGGTTGCGCTGAATTCCTCTTGAGAAGAATCAATCCATTTTGCTTTCAATATACGATAGGCGTAATTACTTTGAAGCTGAATCGCGTTTGGACAATTTTTCTTATGTACTTTAATCCCTTCTTTTATGGTAGTAAAACCAAAAACCTCATCCCCAGGAATTGGATTGCAACATGCAGCTAGTTTATAATCTAATTTTTGCTCGTCATCTCCAAATACGAGTTGATCATAATTACTTGTTACATCCTCCTCTTCTTGTGTAGTGTCTTTGGTTGGTGAACGCCTAATTTTATTTTTGAAAAAGGAAACCAAAGCATTACTTCTTGAAGATGCATAGTCTTTTATTTGTTTATTGTCGATGGTACCAATACCAACCCTGTAAAATAAATCAAGACTTGTTTTCAATTTAAAGAAAACAACCATTTCGTTCACAGTTCTTTCGTTTAGGCTAATGCGCTGTGATTTCAATTTTCGCCTCAAAATTTCTTTGCCTTCAGCAGCAATAAGTTTACGTTTTTCTCTAAGTGCTGATTTTATTTTAGTTCGAGCTCTTGCTGTAGTTGCATAGTCTAGCCAGTTTTTGGTTGGCTTTGCATTTGAAGAAGTTATAATTTCAACTTGGTCACCACTTTTTAGCACTCTACTTAAAGCCACAATTTTACCATTTACTTTTGCTCCACGAGTTTGATATCCTATATCGGTGTGAATAGAAAATGCAAAATCTAATACTGTAGCGCCTTTTGGCAAAGACTTTAAATCCCCTTGCGGAGTGAAAACAAAAATCTCTTTAGAGTACAAGTTCAGTTTGAATTGTTCTACAAAGTCTACAGCATTCATCTCATTATTCTCTAAAGCTTCCTGAAGCCTATTAAGCCATAAATCTAGACCTTGCTCGTCTTGAGATTCATCCTTATGCTTGTATTTGTAATGAGCAGCATAGCCTTTTTCTGCTATCTCATTCATCCGCTCGCTACGGATCTGCACTTCTACCCATTTTCCTTTGGGTCCCATGACAGTGATATGTAATGCTTCATATCCAGTAGTCTTTGGTGAAGAAATCCAATCACGAAGTCTTGTAGGATTGGGCCTAAAATAATCAGTAACAATAGAATAAATTTTCCAGGCTAGAAACTTCTCATTTTCAGGATTAGATTCATAGATAATTCTAAGTGCAAACTTGTCATATATCTCATCAAATGATATATTTTGATTTACAATTTTCTTCCTTATTGAGTATATTGACTTTGGTCTCCCCTTAATTTCAAAATTAATATCCTCTTTTTCTAAGGCCGTAGATAATATCTTAGAGAAATCTTTAATGTATTGATCTTGTTCTTCTTTACTCTCTTTTATTTTTCCTAAAATATCATTATAAACTTCTGGCTCAGTGTATTTCAAACTAAGATCTTCCAACTCAGTTTTTATATTGTAAAGGCCTATACGGTGAGCTAGAGGTGCGTAAATGTAAAGTGTTTCACTTGCAATTTTCACCTGCTTATCAGGGCGCATAGCATCCATAGTTTGCATGTTATGGAGTCTATCTGCAATTTTGATAATAATTACTCGTATATCATCATTGAGAGTCAACAGCATCTTCCTGAAATTCTCTGCCTGCATGGAAATGTCCCCGTCCTTCTTAAGGCTAGAAATTTTCGTTAATCCATCAACAATTCGAGCGACTACTTCGCCAAACATACGCTCAATATCGGATAAACTATAGCGAGTATCTTCCACAACATCATGCAATAAAGCTGAAGCAATGGAAGTAGCATCAAGACCTATTTCGTAAGCTACAATTTTTGCCACAGCAATAGGATGAAAAATATAAGCTTCTCCAGATTTACGCCTTTGATCTTTATGGGCTTCTACTGCGGTTTCAAAAGCCTTGCGAATTAGCTTTTTATCTTTATTGCTTAAAGTTCTGTAACTGATGCGCAAAAGCTCCTTGTATTCTTTTGTAATCTCTTTGCTTTCATGCTCTAGATATGCATCGGTGATCTCCATAATCTTGTCTCTTATTTAAATGAAATTACGAATTATTTTCCAGATTTCTTAGCCTTTTTGCCAGTGGTGGGTGAGAAAAGTAAAAATATACGTATGCAGGGTGAGGTGTCAAATTACTTAAGCTATTTTTTGATAATTTCTTAAGTGCCGAGCTCAAATATCCACCGGAATAAGTAGATTTTGCAAAATTATCTGCTTGAAATTCAAATTTACGTGATAAAATATTTGTAAAAATGCCCGATACCAAGGAAATAGGGGCATACAAAAAACTGAATGCAACTAGACCAATGTGAAAACTTGGTTCTTCAACACCTAAAGCCTGAGCCAATAAAGGTTCACTTACAAACAAAGAAAGCAACCACAAGGTAAAACCCACAGTAATTATTGAAACAAATAGATTTATAATGACATGCTTCTTCTCATAATGCCCAACTTCATGTGCAAGAACGGCAACAATTTCTTCATCTTCCAAATCACCAATTAAAGTGTCAAAAAGAGTGATCCTCTTTTCTTTACCAAAGCCAGAAAAATAAGCATTGGCTTTTTTGCTTCTCTTAGAACCATCAATAACAAAAACATCTTCTAAATTGAAGTTCATTTTGTGAGCATACCTTTCAATTTTAGACCTCAGGTCACCTTCCTTTAACGGAGTTTGTTTATTGAATATTGGAACAAATAATTTGGCATAAAACATATTCAGCAATACAGAAATAATTGTCACTAAAATCCAGGTATACCACCAGAAATCTGTTCCCACATAATTGTAGAAAACTACAATCAAGCCAAGAATAATCCCCCCTAAGATAACAGTTAAAAGCAATGACTTTAATTTATCCTTCCAGAACAAAAGCCGAGTAGATGTATTGAAATCATAACGCTCCTCTATAGTGAATGTGAAATAATAATCGAATGGTAAGCTAAGAAGTTCACTAGCTAAAAATAGAATACCAAAGAAGAGGAGAGAAACTAAAACTGAATGATCTACATAGTGATGAGCTATGGAATTCACAATTTTAAAACCATCAAAACTTAAAAAAACAAGAATCAGAATCACAGAAAAGGTGGATTGAATTAAACCAAATCTGAATTTATCTTTCTTATAATTCTGTGATTTTTTATATTCAGACTCATCGTAGAGGTCTTGAACTTCTTTAGGTGGCTTTGAATCAAATCTCTTATAATTAAGATAGTCCAAAAAGCTATCAAGCAAGAAATTGAAAACAATAATAGCTATGATGAGATAGAAAACATTTTCTGGAGACATTCTTTAATTTTTGAGCAAATCTAAATCATGTTTCGGAATTTGATTATAAAACAACAACACAATTGATTTTGAATTTTATGCAAAGTAGGTTGTCATATTCATTAATAGATGCTAAATTTGCTTTAAAGCAATGCGGAAGTTGTAAATGAGTAAATTGGTAACAAGCGTTGAATCATTAGAAGTCAATTTAAAAAAATTGATTTCTAATTATGAAGATCTAAAGATTCAACATAATGATTTAAAAAACCAGTTTAATTCTAAATCAAATTCTATTTCAGAATTGAATTCGGAAATAGAACGATTACGACAAGAAAATAAAACACTCAGAACAGCCAACGCAATGCTAGGCAGTACCGAGCACAAAAGAGAGACAAAACTTAAAATAAATAGTTTAATTAAGGAAATAGATACTTGTATTATTCAATTAGCAGAATGAAATGGCTTTAGATAAACTCAAAATAAAATTATCGATTGCAGATAGGGTTTATCCACTAACCATCAGACCAGAACAGGAAGAAGGTTTAAGAAAAGCAGCTAAAAGAATAAATGGAGTTATTAAAAAATTTGAGCAAGATTATGCAGTTAGAGATAAGCAAGATGTATTAGCAATGAGTGCTTTGCAATTTGCTGCAGAAATTGAACAAAATCAATTATCTTCTTCTTCGGAGTTAAAAAATGCAGAAATTAAACTTGAAGAATTGGATGAAATGCTCAAAAAACAATTAAACTAACGTTCATTACATAAATCGACACTGCCTGTATTAGTCGTACCTTTTTGATAAACTCAACATTTACTATTTAAAAAGGGTGAGTTTCAGTTGCTAAAGCAAGCCGCCACTTCGGTGCAGCGGATCCTTGATCAACTGAGTATCCCTAAACCTGTTTACACGGAGTTTTATACAAAACTAGGCTAATGCAGGCTTTTTTTATATATACACAACTATGGAGATTACATTTATTATAATAGCAGCAATAGCTGGACTTATCATCGGTTTTATCATATCAAAAACGATTGATAGTAAAAGTGCAACCGGCACTTTAAAAAAAGCAGAAAAAGAAGCTGATAAAATTCTTAAAGAAGCTGAAAAAGAAGGAGAAAGCCTTAAAAAAGACAAAATACTTCAGGCTAAAGAGAAATTCATTGAACTGAAGTCTGAGCATGAAAAGGTTATTCTTTCAAGAGATCAAAAAATAAACGAAGCCGAAAAAAGAACTAAAGACAAAGAGTCCCAAGTTTCTAACGAACTTTCTAAAAACAAAAAACTCAATTCTGACCTTGAAGAAAAATTAAAGGATTACAACTACAGGACGGAATATTTAGAAAAAAGACAAGAAGAAATAGATAAAATCCTTCAGCGTAAAATTAATCAACTTGAAGTACTAAGCGGACTTAGTGCAGAAGAAGCTAAAACTCAACTCATGGAGTCTCTGCGTGAAACCGCAAAAGCAGAAGCTATGCAGATGATCCAAGATACTGTTGAAGAAGCTAAACTGACTGCTCAACAGGAAGCTAAGAAAATAGTTATTAACACGATCCAGCGAGTTGGAACTGAAGAAGCTATAGATAATTGTGTTTCTGTATTCAATTTAGAAAGCGATGATGTAAAAGGTAGAATAATAGGCCGTGAAGGTCGTAATATAAGGGCAATTGAAGCTGCTACCGGAGTGGAGATTATAGTCGATGATACTCCAGAGGCTATCATTTTGTCTTGTTTTGATTCCATTCGACGTGAAGTAGCTAGATTATCTTTACATAAACTGGTCACAGACGGTAGAATTCACCCAGCTAGGATCGAAGAAGTTGTCAAGAAGACTAGAAAAGCAATTGACGAAGAAATAATAGATATAGGTAAACGAACAATCATTGATCTTGGAATTCACGGCTTACACCCTGAGCTGGTAAAGATGGTTGGTAGAATGAAATACAGATCTTCATACGGCCAGAACCTTCTACAACACTCAAGAGAAGTAGCAAACCTTTGCGGGATCATGGCATCAGAGTTAGGACTAAATCCAAAACTTGCAAAGCGGGCCGGATTACTTCATGATATCGGTAAAGTTCCCGAAAATGAAACTGAACTTCCACATGCTATTTTAGGAATGCAGTGGGCAGAGAAATACGGTGAAAAACCTGAAATCTGTAATGCGATTGGAGCTCATCACGACGAGGTTGAAATGACTTCACTACTTTCTCCTCTAGTTCAGGTTTGTGACGCTATAAGTGGCGCAAGACCAGGCGCAAGACGACAAGTTCTAGACTCTTACGTGAAGCGACTTAAAGACCTTGAAGAGATTGCCTTTGGGTTTGGTGGAGTAAAAAAAGCTTACGCCATACAAGCGGGCAGAGAATTGAGAGTCATCGTAGAAAGTGAAAAAGTAACCGATGAAAAAGCTTCTGCTTTATCTTTCGAAATCTCTCAAAAAATCCAAACCGATATGACTTACCCAGGCCAGGTGAAGGTGACTGTAATTAGAGAAACACGAGCAATTAATATCGCCAAGTAGATATAAATTTTAATGACTTAAAAGGGTTGTTTCGTTCGAAACAACCCTTTTTGTTTATATATCTATACTTAATTATTACAAAACATAAGACTTAAGTAACATCCTCCCAATTGATAACACTTTGTGAAAACTGAATTTAATTTTTACGCCCTCTCTTTCTCCTCAATATATAATCGTCTGCCTTAGATGAAATGATAATTACTCAAGCTAAGTAAAAGTATCAGTAAATCACAACATCACATAACACCAAGTAAAGAATTAATAATTCCATTAAGCTTGACTCAAATAATTTAATTTATATTAAAATATAGTGTATAAGTTTGTTAAAATTAAAATAAAATCATAATTTAGATTGTAATAACTTAAAAATCAAATAATTATGAAAAAGTTTATCTTAATTACAGCACTTGTAATATCAACTTTAAGTATGACTGCCCAAGAATCTAATGTTAGTCTAAGTGGAGCCTTACCAACTGGTGATGCTGGAGACGTTACCACATTTGGTCTTAACCTAGATTTGAATTATTTATGGGCAGTAGCTGAACAGTTTGATCTAGGTCTTACAGCTGGTTATCATCACTATTTTGGTGAAGATATTGATTTAGAAGGCTTTGGTACAGTAGAGGCAGAAGATTTTGGATTTCTTCCAATTGCTGCGGCAGCTCGTTTTAATGCTACTGAGCAATTTACCATTGGTGCAGATGTAGGATATGCTATAGGTTTAAATCCTGATGGGAATGATGGCGGCTTTTATTATGCTCCAAAGGTTCAATACGGTTTAACTCCATTAATAGATATTGTTCTCTCTTACAGAGGTGTAAGCCTAGACGGAGGTTCTTTTGATGCTCTCTCCTTAGGCTTTGAATTTGGATTATGATTCAAATAAAAAAGGGCTGTTTCAAATCAAAAACAGCCCTTTTTATTTTTTAAAAGTAGTTTTAGAGTTAAAACTGCTCTCTTCCCGAAAAATGAAAGTTGCTTTCTATCATCGCATTTTCATCACTGTCACTTCCGTGGATAGCATTTTCGCTGATGGAAGTTGCGTATTTTTTACGAATTGTTCCTTCAGCAGCTTCTTCTGGATTGGTTGCACCAATTAAAGTTCTGAAATCATCTACTGCATTTTCTTTTTCAAGAACAGCAGCGACAATAGGTCCGCTTGTCATATAGTCTACAAGCTCTCCGTAAAATGGTCTTTCTTTATGTACTTCGTAGAAAGCTTTAGCGTCATTTTCTGTCATGTGCGTCATTTTAAGCGCAACAATTCTGAAACCTGAGCCAGTAATTTGTTTTAGGATATCACCAATATAGCCTTTAGATACTGCATCTGGCTTAAGCATAGTGAATGTTTTAGTTCCTGCCATTGTAATATTTTTTATTTTGAGTGCAAAAGTAAACAATTCTTTAGACTTTAAAATTAAGTAAGAATATTAGAACTCAAGGCTTAAATTTTGTAAAATACGTCCGTTTTCTGTAGATTTTATTTTTAAATCTGCTTTCTCTTCTATCAAGTCTAAATCTACTATTCCATAGCTTGTTTCTGCAGTAACCTCTCCTATTCTATATTGATTTGGCTCACCATCATAAGAAGTATAAGAATGCGTTAAACCACTAGAGGTAAAATCAGTTAAAGGATAATCTAAGGCTTCAACCTGCTTCTGAGAAAATTCAGAAATGTGTCTATCACCACTCAACATCAAAACATTATCAAGCTGATATTTTTTGAGTAAAGTTTCCATTTTTTCAACATCATGTGGAAAATTCCCCCATGTTTCAAAACCGTGCTCGCTAGATAAAAACTGAATACTACTAACAATAATATTAAAATCAGATTCAGAATTTTTAAATTCTTGTTCCAGCCATTTCCATTGCTCGCTTCCAAGAAGCGTGGAATCTGAGGATTTGTGAGGTTGATATCTCCTATTAGATTCTTCAGCTTCCTTTAATCCATCTCTAAAATAACGAGTATCTAATAAGTAAAATTTTATGCTTTTTTCACCAATCTCAACAACTTCAGACTGATAAGTTCCACCTCTACTTGCCATGGCATGCGAAGAATCTATATCAAAAAAATCCATAAAAAGCGACTTCGCTTCATCTCTATACTTCCATTCTTTACCTGCGTCATTTTTACCGTAATCATGGTCATCCCAAACACCTATGGTCCCATAAGGAAGTTGGTTCACAAAAGATTGATAATAGTTATTATTCTTGAGCGTGTCATACTTAGCTTCCATCAACTTCATATCTGGTGTGTCGGCGTAAATATTATCCCCACCCCAGATAAAAATATCTGCAGAATCTTTTTCGATTGTAGACCAGAACTCTTGCGACATATCCTGGCGATTACAACTTCCCAGAGCAATTCTAAAGCTTGTTGTCTGTTCATTTTTAGTAGATTTTTCTTGATTTTCTTCATCAGACTTGGATTTACAAGACAAAAGAGAAAATGAAACTAGAACTAAAAACAGGTATATTTTTTTCATGATTAAGTATTTTCAACAAATCTATAACTTCCAGTGTTATTGCATTATTAAGAATTCGTACATTTGAATCTTATGAGGAAAAATACAATATCTGGTCTCAAAAGCCAACTAAATACAAAATCAAAAGTAAGCATTATTGGTCATAAAAATCCAGATGGTGATGCCCTAGGGTCGACTTTGGGTCTATCTTTATTTTTAAAACAACTCGGAATTTCTTCTCAGGTGATTATGCCAAATGGTTACCCGGATTTCCTCAAATGGCTACCTGCTGTTGATGGAATACTATGCTATGATACGGATAAAACCGAATGTGAAAAAGTCCTACAGGACTCTGATTTTATATTTACTTTAGATTTCAATCATTTAGACAGAACTGGTAGTGGTCTTGGTAATTTCCTCAAAAATTTAGACTCGAGATTTATCATGATAGATCATCATCAAGAACCTGCAGACTATGCTTCTTTTATGCTTGTTGACACACAGGTAGCTTCTACTTGCGAACTCGTGCATGAGTTTGTAACGACACAATATTCAGAAGTTGAATTGACGGCAGACATCGCAAGTTGTCTTTACACAGGTATCATGACAGATACAGGATCTTTTAGATTTCCCTCCACAACAAGCAAAACGCATAGAATAATTGCAGATTTAATTGATGCAGGAGCAAATAACAGTCAGATTCATCAAGACACTTATGATAATAATGCTGAAAGTCGCCTTCATCTGTTGGGCAAAGCCCTTCAAAACTTAAAAGTGATAAGAGAATTCAGCACAGCTTATACATTCTTGTCCCAGGAAGACCTTAATGCAAACGGGTTTAAGAAAGGAGATACAGAAGGTTTTGTAAATTATGCTTTATCCCTAAAAGGGATTAAATTTGCTGTGATTTTTATTGAAAATAAAGCTGAAGATATTGTGAAAATATCCTTTAGATCTATTGGAGATTTTGATGTCAATACATTTGCAAGAAAACATTATAGTGGAGGTGGTCACAAAAATGCCGCTGGAGGAAAAAGTGATCTGGATCTCAATTCAACTTTGGAAAAATTTGAAAACACTTTAAATAATTACAGAGAAGCACTTACATGAAAAAATTACTTTATCTAGTTTTTTGTCTCTTCTTATTTCAGGCTTGCAAATCGCCTGAACCAAGGAAACCAATTAGTAGGGCTTCCAAAAGTTTTACAAACAAATCTTTAAAAATTAATAAGGCCATTGTAGAAAAGGAGGAGTCATATATTCAAGATATGATACGGAAAGATTCTGCAAACACATACATTACATCTGCAGACGGATTTTGGTATTATTACAATTCTCAAAATGAAAAAGATTCTATCACACCAAAATTCGGTGACGAAGTAGAATTCAACTACAATATTCTAACCTTACAAGGTGATACTATTTATTCCAGAGAAGAGCTCGGTGAAAGAGCTTATGTCATCGACAAGGAAGAGATTTTCACAGGTTTGCGCCAAGGGCTAAAATTGATGAAAGAAGGTGAAACAGTTACTTTTTTATTTCCATCTCATCAAGCTTACGGCTATTATGGAGATAATGATAGAATAGGGACTCACATCGCACTTAAATCCACTGTTACTTTAAATAAAATTAAAAACGATTAAAACTAAAATAAGATGAAAACACTAAAATTATCACTAATTGCATTATTGGGATTACTTATTTATAGCTGTTCTGCCAAATACCCAGATTTGGAAGATGGGCTTTATGCAGAATTCGAAACTTCTGAGGGTGAATTTGTAACCGAATTATACTACAAAGAAGCACCTATGACTGTTGGTAACTTTGTAGCGCTTTCAGAAGGAAACCACCCTCTTGTCGACGAAAAATATGAAGGTGAAAAATTCTACGACAGTATTATCTTTCATAGAGTGATTGAAGGATTTATGATTCAAGGAGGAGATCCTGATGGCACTGGTCAAGGTGGACCTGGTTATAAATTTGCAGATGAGTTTACTCCGAAGTTAGGACATGAAAAAGGAGTTCTTTCTATGGCTAATGCTGGACCAAACACAAATGGAAGTCAGTTTTTCATCACGCTTGCACCTACACCACATTTAGACGGTAAGCATAGTGTATTTGGGAAATTAGTCGTTGGTGAGAAAGTTGTAGACAGCATCGGCAAAACTCAGACTACACCGGGAGATAAGCCTGCTGAAGATGTAGTTATAGAAACTATAAATATTCTAAGAAAAGGAAGTGAAGCCAAAGATTTTGATGCAGTTGAAGCTTTCAAAGAAGGAGTAAAATTAGCTGAAGAAGCTGAAGCAGAGGCTTATGCAAGAAGAGAAGAAAGACTTAATGAAGCCAGTAAAGGGTTTGATGTGACTGAAAGTGGACTTCGTTATAAAATCATCGAAGAAAACCCAAGCGGGACAGCTCCAGAAGCAGGAAGTCTAGTAAAAGTTCACTATACAGGATATCTTCTAGATGGAACAAAATTTGACTCCTCTTTAGATAGAGATCAACCTATTGAATTTCCAGTTGGAACAGGTAGAGTGATTCCAGGATGGGATGAAGGTATTATGCTTTTGAAAACTGGAGAAAAAGCTGAATTGGTTATTCCTTCGGAATTAGCTTATGGAGCAAGAAAAGCCGGACCAATTCCTGCGAACTCAATTTTAAAATTTGAAGTTGAATTATTAGAAGTTGAAAAAAATAAATAATCAACCAAATACAACCTGTTAGAACTTGATATTTACAGGCTCTATTTAGGTAAAATAAAAAGCCTCATTTTCATTAAAAATGGGGCTTTTTTAATACTTGAATATCGATTATAAATTATCGATTTCCTCTTCTAGTTGCTCTTTTGTTTTTCCTGTTTTAGCTTGAAGTTTACCAAGCATTTCTTCAAATTTACCCTCCGAGTATTGTAAATCGTCATCAGAAATATGCTCCGCATATTTTTGTTTTAATTTACCTTTATTTTCTTTAAATTTTCCTTCTAATTGATCTAAGTTCATAATGTTTAATTTTAAAGTTGCACACTAATATATTAATCAATTGTTTTATTTATGTTAACACGCTCCTATTTAACTCAACTTTTAAGTTTGAGTTTTGTTCTAATTTTATTAGCTGGATGTAGTACCACTAAAACTTTGAAGAACCCAACCTATAAAGTAGAATTCATAGACGAATATACCCTTCCCACTAATTTTGAATATAAAAATGAAATCTTTGGAGGGATTTCTGGAATTGATTTTAAAAATGGTGAACTCATCATGGTCAACGATTCACCTTCAAATCCTTTAATCTTTACTGCTGAACTTAATCTCGATGGCTTAAAACTAGATACTCTTATTTTTACTTCTGTTTTAAAACTAAAAGGTGACGTGTTTTTTAAAGAAAATGCCTTAGACATGGAGTCCATTCGTTTTGACGGGAAGGACTACTTAATTTCTACTGAAGGAAATATCAATAAAAATCTATCGCCAAGAATTTTTAAAATTAGCAACAAAGCTAAATTTATTGAAAATTATCCATTACCAGACTATTTTCTTCCGAAAGGGAATAATTATCCACGACAAAACGGTGTTTTTGAAGGATTAACTATGATTTTAAATTCAAAAGGATTTTGGTTTGCAAATGAACTTCCGCTGGAAAATGACGGTAAAGCTCCAAAACTTTACAATACAAATTCACCAATTCGCATTAGCTATTTTGATAGAGATCAAAATCAGGTGACTCGTCAATACGTCATGGACCTAGACAGAATCTCAAAAATCCCGTTTCTGCCTTTCGCCATTAATGGCTTGACTGAAATTTTACAATTAGAAAACAATAAATTTTTAGTTTTGGAAAGAGCTTATTCAGCAGGACATAAGAGTCAGGGTAACAGGGTGAAGCTCTTTTTGGTGGACATTAGTGATGCTACAAATACAAAAGATATAAAGCAGCTCAAAAGCACTTCAGAAGAAATTATTTATACCAAAAAAAGTCTGCTTTTTGACTTTAAAAACATCAAGTCTAAACTGACAAATAATATTATTGATAATCTGGAAGGCTTGTGCTTTGGCCCCACTCTACCAAATGGAAATAGAACTCTTATTATCGCATCAGATGATAATTTTAATAGCTTTGGGTTTCAGCTCAATCAGTTTATAGTTTTAGAATTAAAATCAAATTAGATGAAATCCACATACCTTTACTTATTCATTTTCATATTAGTCATGATGAGCTCCTGTAATCAATCCAACGAATATGATTTTCAATTTGACATTCCTCAAGGGAAAGACATTGAAAAAACGACTTATTATTTTGTTAGACATGCCGAAAAGGACACCACAAATCCTAAAGACGACGACCCGCAACTTACTGAGGAAGGAATTCGACGTGCTAACTACTTAGCGACTTATTTTGATGACAAAGAGTTAGAGTTATTCTATTCTACAGATTATAGCAGAACAATACAGACTCTAATCCCAACCATACACAAATACAAAGGGAATATCCAAAGCTACGACGCGAAAAAAAACATTGTTTACTGAAGAGTTTTGGAAGAAAACTTATGGGAAAAATGTTTTAGTGATAGGACATAGCAATACAAACCCAAAATTTGTAAACGAAATTTTGGCAGAAAAGAAATATCAAGAATTAGACGAAAACAACTACGATGTCTTTTTCAAAGTTGAAATTGATAAAGACTTAACTGTCAAAGACACAAAGATCACCAAAAAAGTTCCTGAAGATTTTAGTTACAATTAAGCTTGACCGGGCTAAGCTCAATATCTTCATTTTCAATTAAGGATAAAAGTTCAAGTTGATCATTTTCGAACATTTTACCGATATCCTCAAGCTTTTTAGATTTAACTCTAGGTTTATAGTTTTCATAATCCTGAAAGACAACGCCGTCTATTGTTCTTCTGTTGATCGCTTTTCTGAAACGCAAACCACCTTCATTTACAATAAAACTATAAGCTAAGTAGTCCATAGAAAAATCTTCAACATCAAACCAATAGATGTAAATATCTTCAAAATCGACTCCTCCTCCATTTTCAGAAAATTTAACTTCGAGTTTATGATAGGTTTTATCTTCGATTTTTTCCTTTCCAAGATTGGATAAATTTACAGCCTCATCTTTGAGTCTAACAGGAAGTTGAGTAAAATAATGTACAGAATTTACTGACTCATAATAATTGAAAGCTGTTGTATCTGCTAGCTTTACGATTGAGTCATTATAATAACGAGTCAATTCATCGTTCACTAAAACATCTCTAATGGGTTTTGTTTTTGAAAGCCTTTCAAATTTAAATCCATCGCAGGTTGGAGTTGCTTTATAATCATAAGCTCTAAATGTAAATTTCAATATATTTTCATTCAACTTAGATTTTCCAGAATACTCTATAGCTTTATCTATAATTTCTTCTGAAGATAAATTCTTCTCAGAATTTTGACAACTCACTAGAGCAATTATTAAAAGACCAAAAATATATTTTATCATAGTATTAGTTTAAATATTAGTCACTACTTACCTCTATCCTTTCAAAAGTCTTATTTTTGAATGAATTACTTGAAATTCTATGGTAAAAAATAAAGTCAACATAAAAAATAAGAAAGCAAGATTTCAATATGAAATTCTTGACAAATATACAGCAGGAATTGTTTTGGCAGGCACCGAAATCAAATCCATTCGCGAAGGCAAAGCCAACATAGCTGAAAGTTTTTGTGAGTTTAATGATAAAGGTGAGTTATTTGTGATTAATATGGACGTTCAGGAGTATTCTCACGCCACTCACTTCAACCATAAGCCTAAGAATGCCAGAAAACTTTTACTGAATAAGCAAGAACTGAAAAAGCTTTACAAAGAAGTCAAAAACACTGGGCTTACTATCATTCCGCTAAGATTATTTCTCAACGACAGAGGTTTTGCTAAATTGCAAATTGCTCTTTGTAAGGGTAAAAAACTTCATGATAAACGTGAAACCATAAAAGATAGAGATACGAAAAGGAAACTCAACCGAATCAACAAAACTTACAACACCTAATTCTCCTTTAGCTCGTCTTAATGAAATTTAATCTTCTGCTTTTTACTTTTTTTCTGTTCTCAAGTATAACTCAAGCTCAGATTACTGGAAAAGTAACTGATACTGAAAACTTGCCTTTACAAAACGTAAATGTATATGTAGAAGGAACTTTCAACGGAACGACAACTAATGCTAACGGAGAATTCAGAATAAACATAGATTCTCTTAAAGAACAAGTTTTAGTTTTTAAATTTCTAGGCTTTGAAACTGAAAATAGAACCGTAAATAATAAAAATTCCTTTCTAGAAGTTCAATTAACTGAAAAAGTGACAAGTCTGGATGATGTGGTAATAGCCAATAACGAAGATCCTGCTTATGCTATCATTAGAAGTGCAATTGCTCAACGCAAAAAAAATCTAGCAAAAATCAAAGAATTTAAGGCTGATTTTTATTCCAAAGGCATTTGGGAAATTCAAAATGCTCCAGAAAAAATACTCGGCCAAGAGGTTGGTGATCTAGGTGGCGGTTTGGATTCTACAAGAAGTGGTGTGGTTTACCTCAGCGAAACGGTTTCAAAAATTGCTTACAAAGCACCAAATCAATTTAAAGAAAACGTAATTGCTTCTAAAGTAAGTGGAAACGACAGGGGTTTTAGTTTTAATTCTGCTGAAGATTTTAACTTTTCTGTTTACGAAAACACTCTCGATCTTGGAAACAACTTGGTATCCCCTATCGCTAATTTCGCGATGAATTATTACGATTATGAATTGGTCGGCACTTTTTATGATAACGATAGATTTCTCGTTAATAAAATTAAAGTCATTCCCAAAAGGCCAAATGACGCAGTTTTTAGCGGACACATTTATATCCTAGAAGATACCTGGGAGGTTTTTGGCGTGGAACTAAAAACCACGGGGAAATCACTTCAAATTGAGGTAGTCGAAGAAATCAACCTTAACCAAACCTTCAGCTATAGCGAAGACAATAAGTTTTGGGTATTAATTTCTCAAGATGTGTCTTTCAGTTGGGGAATATTTGGAATTTCAGGAAGTGGTAATTTTGTAGCCTCTTACAACAACTACAATTTCAATCCACAGCTCACCAAAAAAGATTTCAGCAATGCGGTGATTGTTTTTGACAAAGAAGCTAATACAAAAGACAGTTTATTTTGGGACAAAAACAGACCAGTCCCATTGACGAGTTTAGAATTAAAAGACTACACCTTCAAAGACAGCATTCAAACGCTTAAAAATTCTCAAGCTTATAAAGATTCAATAGATGCAGCTAGAAACAAATTCAGCATTACAGATCCTGTTTTTGGATATTCTTGGCAGAATTCGACAACTCATCAAGAAGCTGGATTTAGCGGACTTACCGATGTCAATTACAACACAGTACAGGGTTTTAACATAAAATCTGATGTGTATTTCAGACAGAAAGATACAACTGGCACCTATAGAAATTACTGGGAACTTCGCTCATATTTTGACTATGGTTTTTCTGAAGAAAAGCTTCGAGTCTACGGAAGTTTTACAAAAAAATTCAATAATTTTTCAAAGCCTTTCATTACCCTATCAGGTGGATCTAAACTAGAAGAAATCAATTCTACCAATCCTATCAATGAGAGGTTATCTTCCATAGCATCCATCTTTTTCGAGAGAAACTATTTCAAATTATATGAAAAGATATTTGGCGAAGCAAATTATAGTCAGGAGGTAATTAATGGGTTCAGAATGAGTGCGACATTAGGGTTTGAAAGAAGGCGTGCTTTGACCAACTCAACCAACTCTCCAATTATCAGCAACAAAAATGGAGGCTTTACTGCCAATAACCCACTAGCCCCAGAAGCCTTCGGTTCATTACTTTTCCCTTCACACAATATAGGAAAACTAAGAATCTCTGGGAGAATAAATTTTGATCAAGAATATGTGTTGACTCCCAATGGAAAATACAACACCTTTAGCGATAGATTCCCAGTGCTGACTTTTAGTTATGAAAAGGGTTTTGCTTCAGACATTGATGATTTTAATTATGATTTGGTAAAAGCCAGACTTTCCCAAACCAAAACACTTTCAAGATTTGGTGAATTGGGATATAGCCTGAACGGAGGTTTGTTTTTTAATGCAGAGAATATTTCTTTTTTGGACTACAAACATTTTAATGGAAATCAGACGAGAGTTGGAACTTCAAATTCTTACCTCAACAAATTCAATTTGTTACCTTATTACGAACTTTCCACCAATTCTGATTATGCAGACATGCATTTAGAACACAATTTCAAAGGGTATCTTCTGAATAAGATCCCTTTAATTAATCAACTGAATTTCAATTTGGTAATTGGTGCCAAAAGCTTGTTTACAGATTCAAATAGACCTTATTCTGAATTTTCTGTAGGCTTAGATAATTTAGGATTTAGTCAGTTTAGATTTTTCAGAATAGATTATGTGAAACCCTATCAGGATGGGTGGCAGAATGGAGCTATTATATTCGGTATTAAGTTATTGGATCAATTCTGATTTTCCTTAATTTTTATCTTCTAAAAGCGGTACGAAACGAAACTCTCCAAAAGTTTCCTTCTGAAACTTTGTAGGGGATGTTCTTTTTATTAAAGTCATAATCTGTGATTCTTCACCAACTGGAATCACTAATCTTCCTCCTACTTTAAGTTGAGATAAAAGAGGTTTAGGGATAAATGGAGCACCCGCGGTGACAATGATTTTATCGAAAGGCGCATACTCTGGCAAGCCCTTATAGCCATCTCCAAAACTCATAAATTTAGGCCTATAACCTAATTGATGAAGAAAGTTTTTAGTTCTCTTATAGAGTTTTTGTTGACGCTCTATGGTATAGACTTTGGCCCCCAGTTCACATAAAACAGCCGCTTGGTAACCACTGCCCGTCCCTACCTCTAGAACTAAATCTCCAGGCCTTACCTGAAGTAGTTCCGTTTGAAAAGCAACTGTGTAAGGTTGAGAAATAGTTTGCCCAGCAGCAATAGGAAAGGCTTTATCTTGGTAGGCGTGGTCTTCAAAACTACTGTCCATAAACAAGTGCCTTGGAATCGCGTTGATGGCACTCAAGACTTTTTCATCTTTGATGCCTTTTTCCCGAATCAATTCCACGAGTAATTTGCGTTTTCCTTGCTGTCTGTAACTGTCTTCCAAGAGTTTATATTTTGACTAATAATAAAGTAAAAGTAGAAAAAAATCTAGGTAAATTAAGTGTATTGAAGAATTTAAAAATCCAGATTGTATCTAAAGTTTTGACTCCAGGTAACTACAGTCTTCATCTTTTGCTTCAATTTCAATAGTGACATGTTCGATAGATTTATCATGGAGTTTGGAACGTATCTTTTCTTTTAAATCTGATAATTCTGAAAGTTTATAATCTTGTTCTAATCTCACATGTACAGACATCACATTATAGTTTCCATCTAATGACCAAACATGCAGATCGTGAATTTCTATAATTTCAGTCAATTCTAAAAGCTGACTTTTAACCTCTTCCATCGAAATCTCTGATGGTGTCGCTTGTAAAATAATCAACATACTTTTCTTCAGATTTCTATAAACATTGTAAATCACATATAGTGATATCAAAATAGATAAAAGCGGGTCGATAAACGGTGCATCAAAATACATCATTATAATACTTCCAACTAAAACCGCAGCCCATCCGAGTACATCTTCGAGTAAGTGCAGAGACACTACTTTTTCGTTCATGGATTCACCTTTTCTCAATTTTAAAACTGCTGCGCCATTCACAATTACCCCAAGAATCGCTAAGTAAAACATGCCCTCAGCATTTGTTTCTTCTGGATTGAAAAGTTGCGGTACTGCATGAGCAAGAATGAATATAGATCCCACTGCTAGCACAACGGCATTAATGATTGCTCCCAGTAAAGAAAAACGCTTATAGCCGTATGAATAATTTTTGGTTCGCCCTTTATTTGAAAGTTTTTGAAAGTACCAAGAAAGTCCTAGACTCAGACTATCCCCCAAGTCATGCAAGGCATCAGACAGAATAGCTAAACTATTGAAATAAAGTCCACCAATAATTTCTATAATTGTAAAACCTAGATTCAGAAAAAAGGCAACTTTTAAGTTACCAGTGCCGTGAGAATGATCGTGGTTATGTGGCATTTTATTTAGATAATTTTAAAATCCTAATAGCACCTTTCAGCACAAAAGCAAAAACAATTCCGCCTATAACTAAATCTGGCCATTTGCTATTCAAGAAATAAACCAAAGCACCAGCAAGTATAACTCCTCCGTTTACAATAATATCATTTGATGTGAATATAGCGCTAGCTTGCATATGAGCTTCATCACTTTGACTTTTATTAATAAGCCAAAGTGAAATCAGATTTCCTAATAAAGCAAAAACAGAAACGATGATCATAAATTGAAACAAAGGCGCTTCACTGTCGCTAAAAAACCGTCTCAAAACTTCTGAAAAACCGATTAAAGCCAAAATCGTTTGAAAATAACCACTGTATTTAGCCACTTTTTTCTTCCGAATTGCTGTTGAACCAACCACCAGCAGACTTAATCCATAAACTATTGAATCCGCAAGCATATCTAAAGAATCAGCTATCAAACCCATAGAGTTGGAAATCAAACCAGTAGTCATTTCGACAACAAAGAAAGTGAGATTGATACCCAATACCCACCAAAGAATTTTTCGTTGTTGAGCATCGTTATCACTGGCAAAAGGCAACTCTGCTTTTTCTGTTCCTTTTAATTCGTCTTTGAGACCAAGCTCATGAATCGCCTGATGAATACCTTCCAGATTATTTGTATGATAGACTTCTAATTTTCGGTGAGAAATATCAAATGAAAGTTGCTTGACCTCATCTAACTCCTCCAGCTTCATTCGAATCATCTGTTCTTCTGAAGAACAATCCATTTGACTTATAAGGAAGGTCGTTTTATTCAAATTAGTAGGGTTAGTTTAGCTTGTCAACAGCTTTTTTCAATTTGTCTCTGATTTCATTTGCGATCTCAGACAAACTATCACTACCTACAGACTGCATAGAAGCTACTGGATCTATAGCTGCAATTTCGATACCTTCATCCAATTCCTGCACGATGACGTTGCAAGGCAACATGGTACCAATTTTATCTTCGGCCATAAGTGCTTTGAGAGCAAATGGTGGATTGCAAGCTCCTAAAATTTTGTATTGACGAAAATCTACGTCCATCTTTTTCTTCATGGTCCCTTTTATATCTATTTCTGTGAGAATTCCAAAGCCTTCTTCTTTAAGGGATTCTGTAATTAAGTCAATGGCTTGATCAAAAGATTTGTTTTTCAACAAGGTTGAATGATAATATTGCATGGTATATATGTTTTGATTTTCTATTAAATTTCTAGCTAATTCTCTAATATAGATATTACAATCCGAATGCAAAAAAGTTTTAAAGCTCATTTAAGACCTATATTCAATAATTTGAAATAATATATTAAGGAAAAAGTCTATTCCTTAGCCAATGCTTTCTGTCTTAATTTAGAGACCGTAAAAGATCTGCGAATTATTCTTCTGACTGTAATCTTGTGATCAATGCTTTCATTTCTGCAATTTCTTTTTCCTGTGCTTTTATAATATCATCAGCCAATTTCCTTACTTCTGGGTCTTTTATCTCTGCTCTTTCACTTGTAAGAATAGCTATTGAATGATGTGGAATCATTGCTTTCATATAAAGAATATCGCCAACAGGAGTTTGTGTTCTTACTAAAGTTAATGCACTTGCAAAAAGAATTACACTGCCTAAAACAATAGCCATATTTTTCTTTTTATTCTTATACATATTTAACATAAACAACAGCATTATGACGGCCATGGCAGAGATTCCTAAGCAAGCCATGTAAAATCGGGTTAGGCTAAAATAAACGTGTCCGAATTCGTAAGTATTAAAATACATTGTAATATACATTGCTATAAAAGACCCTAGCAGCATCCCTAGTAACTTAGCGTAGTGATTTTTACTTTCCTTTTTTTGATTTGTTTCACGATGATCATCCATGTTTAAATTGTTTAAGATAATTTGAATTCTTATTGAAGATAACTCATTTCACCTCCATATAATTCAATTTTCATCAAAAAAACCTGGAATAATCAATATATAAACGATATTTTAATGCCTTTCGGCATAAATAAATCACACAAAAACTTTACCCCTAATAAGCATCAATCCAAATTTAAATTTATTTGCATGCACCAGCAGTTCTCAGATATATGTTATTGAAAAATAACTTTAGCAGTAAATAGTTCACAAAGCCAGAACAATTCAATTTCAAAAAATCAAAACAGCAGAACAAAACTTGAATAGATCATTTTACGGAATTATCTGCTACACTATTTACACGCTCAACTGAATCAGACTTTGACAAGGTCAATCGAATGACACTATCTTTTAAAGCGGACAAATCGTGAGGAACATTAGCTTCCAGAGCAATTATCCCACCTTTATTAAGTTTATGAGTCTTTTTTTTCACGCCTAAATCAATTGACCCACTCAATACATGAATCACAATTGGGAATTTACTTTCATGCTCTTTCATAACTTGCCCAGCACCTAATAAAATCCGGATTTCTTTGGAAAAATCTGATTCTAGAATGACTTTCGTCACAATTTTATCTCCAAAAATCTTATCGTTGTTAAAGTTTGCTGTTTTCATAGATTGGTGTTTAAGTTTTAAGTGTGTTGAGTTTAGTTAGCTTGTCTTGAAGCAGATTTGTTCAACTTGAGTTCTTTCATCTTTCGAATCAGACTTTATTAAGCTTGCTCTTCCTTGAACAGCACAAATGTTTTGTAAAGAAGTAAAAATATTACTGCTCCCTCCCATAAGCTTGCCTTTATTTTTATAATTACCAGCTTGTAGATCTCTAATTTAAATGTTTATCTCCATAAATAGAAATATTAAAGTAACTAATTAAAATTTGAGATTTCAAAATCAAAATCATCTAGCAAACTCTAAAAGAAATCCTATAAGACTTCAGGGAGTTTAGTTTACTGAAAAAGAAATGTTACTTTTGTGTAAAACCTTAATATTTATGCTAAAAGTCGGTGTTTTGGGAGCAGGACATCTAGGTAAAATTCACCTTAGATTGCTCAACGAGTCCAAAAAATATTCGCTTATTGGATTTCACGATACAAATAAAGATCATGCCCTGGCCATAGAAAAAGAGTTTGGCTATAGCTATTTTGAAAATTATGATGACTTACTTAAGGAAGTAGATGTGATCGACATTGTCACCCCTACCACCAATCACCATAAAATGGCAGAAAAAGCTATTAAAGCTGGAGTCCATGTTTTTATAGAAAAACCTATTACTTCTACTGTTGAAGAAGCGGAACACTTAATAGAATTAGCAAAAGAACACAAAGTTAAAGGACAAGTAGGTCATGTGGAGCGCTTCAATCCTGCCTTTAGAGCAGCGATTGATAAAATAGATAACCCGATGTTTATCGAATCTCACCGTTTAGCTGAATTTAATCCGCGAGGCACAGATGTGCCAGTAGTTTTAGACTTGATGATCCACGACATCGATGCAATTTTAAGCGTAGTCAAATCCAAAGTCAAAAACATCAATGCCAGTGGTGTTTCAATTATTTCAGAAACGCCTGACATTGCCAATGCAAGAATTCAGTTTGAAAATGGTTGTGTCGCCAACTTAACCGCTAGCAGAATTTCTTTAAAGAATATGCGTAAATCTCGCTTTTTCCAAAGAGATGCTTATGTTTCTGTAGATTTTCTAGAGAAGGTCACCGAAGTTGTGAAAATGAAAGACGCTCCAAAAGAACCAGATGATTTTGCCATGATTCTTCAAAATGCGGAAGGAGTAAAAAAACAAATCTATTTTGATAATCCTGAAGTTGAAACCAACAATGCAATTTTAGACGAATTGGAAACTTTTGCTGAAGCTATCGAAAACGACACTAGACCTATAGTAACTCTGGAACAAGGCTCAGAAGCGTTGAGAGTTGCAATACAAATTATAAAAGCATTTGATAATTAATAACTTTAAAATATACATTTCATGAAAAATATTTCAATTATAGGAGCTGGAACAATGGGGAACGGTATCGCACATACCTTTGCTCAATTTGACTACAAAGTCAATTTAATCGATGTTTCTAAAGACAGCTTAGACAAAGGAATAGCTACCATCACCAGAAACTTAGACCGTATGGTGAACAAGGAAAAAATAAGTGAAGACGATAAAAAAAGGACATTGGCCAACATCTCAACTCATACGAGTATAGCTGATGGCGCTAAAAACGCTGATCTTGTTGTGGAGGCAGCTACGGAAAATGAGAAAATCAAGTTAGATATCTTCAGAGAACTCGACAAGATATGTCCTTCTGAAGCAATTTTAGCTTCAAATACAAGCTCGATTCCAATTACTAAAATTGCTGCCGTCACAGATAGACCAAAGCAGGTCATTGGAATGCACTTTATGAATCCAGTGCCAATAATGAAATTGGTAGAAATCATAAGAGGTTACAACACCAGTGATGAGATTACCAAAACAATAGTGGAATTGTCTAAAAACCTAGGTAAAGTCCCTACTGAAGTGAATGATTATCCTGGATTTGTTGCCAATCGTATTTTGATGCCGATGATCAACGAGGCCGTTGAAACTTTATACAACAATGTAGCTGGAGTTGAGGAAATAGACACCGTTATGAAACTGGGAATGGCTCATCCTATGGGGCCACTCCAATTAGCTGACTTCATCGGTTTAGATGTATGCTTATCAATTCTTGAAGTTATGTACGATGGATTTAAAAATCCAAAATATGCCCCTTGCCCATTATTAGTCAATATGGTAAGAGCTGGTAAACTAGGGGTAAAATCCGGTGAAGGCTTCTACGATTACAGCGAAAGTAAAAAAGCTGAAAAAGTGTCTTCACAATTTTTATCTTAAGACATGCCTGTTGTAAAACCCTTTAAAGCTACTAGACCTACTCGAGATAAAGTAGGTCTTATAGCTTCAAAACCCTACGATACTTATACCAAAGCTCAGATTGAGGCTCGGTTAGACAACAATCCATTTTCATTTTTGCATATTGTAAACCCTGGGTACAAATACAACAAAGAAATCTCTGGTAAAGAACGTTTTGGTCTTGTCAAAAATAGATTTGAAGAATTTAAGGAAGATGGAAGTTTTCAGCAAGATGAAAAGCCTTGCTACTATTTACACAAAATCATCTACAGAAATGAAATTCAGTTTGTGGGTTTTGTAGGAGCAGCAAGCACCGAAGATTATGAAAACAATATCATCAGAAAACATGAAGACACGCTAAAAGAGAAGGTAGATATCTTTACAGAATATTTAAAAACAGTTCGGTTTAATGCAGATCCTGTACTTCTTACCTATCCAGACAACAAAGTCCTGGAAGGTATTTCTCAGAAGTTAATGCAACAACGACCAGAATATGAATTTACCACAACGTCCAGAGAAACGCATCACTTTTGGGTGATTGAAGATGAGCAGCTGCAAAAGCAAATTGAAGCTGAATTCGAAGCTATGGAGCATATTTATATCGCTGATGGTCACCACAGAAGTTTATCTTCTATTGATCTAAAGAAAAAGCTTCAGGCGGATAATGATTCACATACAGGTGCTGAAGCTTACAACTATTTTATGGGCTTTTTTATTCCTGAAAGTCATTTGAGAATTCACGAATTCAACAGACTTGTTAAGGATTTGAACGGTTTAAGCAAAGATGAATTTTTGATTAGGCTCGATGAGCAGTTCAAGATTGAAAATCTTAAGCAAAATTATTATAAGCCCTCAAAACCTCATCACTTTAGTATGTACCTTGATGGAGACTTTTACGAATTGAATTTGAGATTCAGGAATTATGATTTTCATGATGCCTTGTCAAAATTAGATGCTCAGATTTTGTATCAAACTATTCTAAAGCCAATACTTGGCATAGATGATTTGAGAAATAATCAAAGGCTTGAGTATAGTCAAGGGCAAAAAGATATGGCATACGTGAAAGGAATGATTGATAATGGAGAGTTTGAAGTTGGTTTTGGTATGTATCCTGCTAAAATTGACGAGATGAAAACAATTGCCGATGAAGGCATGAAAATGCCACCGAAAACGACGTTTATTGAACCAAGATTAAGGAGTGGTATTACAATTTACGAATTTTAAAACAAGACTACATGGAAGGAACTATTAAAGAACATATCAAATCATTCAAAGATGAGCTTGGTGAAAACATCGACCTGGTTGCCGTTTCTAAAACAAAACCCAACGAAGACTTGATGGAAGCTTATGATGCTGGTCAACGGATTTTTGGTGAAAACAAGGTTCAAGAAATGACCGATAAATGGGAAGCCCTTCCCAAAGACATCAAGTGGCATATGGTTGGGCACGTTCAAACCAATAAGGTAAAGTACATGGCACCTTATGTGGATCTTGTTCACGCCGTTCATAAAATGAAATTGCTGAAAGAAATAAACAAACGCGCCAAAGAAAGCGATCGCGTCATCAACTGTTTATTACAAGTAAAAATAGCTGAGGAAGATTCTAAATATGGTATGTCACCTGACGAGTTAAGAAACTTTTTGAAAGACGAAAAACTCTCAGAATTGAAGAATGTCAAACTAAAAGGCTTGATGGGAATGGCCACCTTCACCGATGATGAAGAACAGATTCATAGAGAATTTAAAGTTTTGGAGAATCTTTATGAGGAGACTTCAAAAACTCAATCAGATTTCAGCATTTTATCCATGGGCATGAGTGGTGATTATAAAATCGCTATGGAACATAGAACCAATATGGTAAGGATAGGAAGTTCAATTTTTGGGGCGAGATAATAAATTACAGAAAGAACAATATTAGTATTATGAGTTTTCCTGTTATGAATTAAGAGTTAAGGCTCTTTATTTCTCTCTCCTTATCAGTAAAGTCAAATACTCAATCTGACAAAAACTTTAATTAAAAAACCCTGAAACAAGTTCAGGGTGTCAAATTAAAATCTAGCTAATTTAAAATGAAACCAAATCAGTTATTTAATTGAAATTTGCTTTGGCGGTTTTGGCTTAGCTTCTTCTAGTTTTGGAATATCCACATGCAACACTCCGTCTTTGTATTGAGCAGAAATATTATCGCCATCCACAATATTTGGTAATGTAAAAGATCTTTTAAACGACCTATAGCTAAACTCTTTTTGTGTGTAGCGTTCACCTTCTTTGTGCTCTTTTTCTTCCTTTTTTTCTGAAGAAATGCTGAGCTCGTTATTATTAAGCTCAATATTAAAATCCTTCTTGTTGAGTCCTGGTGCAGCCATTTCTACACTAAATTTGTTTTCGTCTTCCTTCACGTTTACCGAAGGTAGAGTTGAGTTAGGATCAGAAAAATCTCCGTTAAACATGTCGTTGTTAAAAAGTCTATCAAAAAGACTTACATCCTGGTTTGCGAATCGTGTTGGTAACATAGTCTTATGGTTTAAAGGTTTATATGATATAAATTAATCAAAATACGTACCGCACTGATTTTCAGACATATATAATGTTTTTTTGATTATAAATAGCAGAAATTTAAGAAGTTAAATTCAGTATTACGTCAAACTGGCAGTTCTGAATCACTTAGCTATGTCATGTCATTTTGTCTTGAACAATTTCATTTAGCAGTATCAAAATCAGAATAAAAAACAGGTTTTTTCAAGCTTAAACTTTTAGCTATAAAGCTTTGAAACAGAATTATATCTTTATTTTTGTAGCTTATATAGAATATTTCAAAAAATTAGATTGTACGCCATACTAGACATAGAATCCACGGGAGGGAAATATAACGAAGAGGGAATTACGGAAATTGCTGTTTATAAATTTGACGGACATGAGATTGTGGATCAATTCATCTCTCTGGTAAATCCTGAACGAAAAATACAGTCTTTTGTAATTGGGCTGACAGGCATCAATAATGAAATGCTTTATCAAGCGCCTAAGTTTTACGAGGTCGCCAAACGTATTGTCGAAATTACCGAAGGCTGTATTATCGTTGCTCATAATGCGAAGTTTGACTACAGAATGCTACGGCTAGAATTTGACCGGTTAGGCTATGCGTTTGAGCGTGAAACTTTGTGTACCGTGAAATTATCTAAAAAATTATTGCCAGGGTTCGACTCTTATAGTTTGGGTAAATTGGTGAAAAACCTAGGGATTCCTATCACCGACCGACACCGAGCCAACGGTGATGCTTTGGCTACTGTCAAGTTATTTAAGCTATTGCTAGAAAAAGATACTGATAAAGAGATTATAAGTTCAAATTTAAAGCTGAACTCTATAAGTAGTGTTGATCAAAAATTGATTCGACTAATAAATGAATTACCAAATACTGTGGGTGTATATTACTTTTCTAATCATAAAGGTGAAATAATTTATGTAGGCAAAAGTAAAGACATTAAAAAACGAGCTAACCAGCATTTTACGAGCGATGCACCCAAATCCAGAGAAATACAGGAGCATGTAACTTCAATAGATTTTGAAAGAACTGGCAATGAACTTCTAGCTTTACTCAAGGAAAATCAGTCTATTAAAAAACTAAAGCCAAAGTTTAATTCGGCTCTCAAAAAAAGCTTATTTACGCATGGTCTTTATGCTTCTGAAGATGAAAATGGCTATATCAATCTTTCGGTGTCAAAACTAAAATCCAAAGAAAACTACATTACAAGTTTTACCAATTACCAGCAGGGTAAAGCTTTTATGGAACGGGCAGTAGAAACCTACGACCTCTGCCAGAAGCTGACGGGACTTCATAAGACCAAAGGCGCTTGTTTTAACTATACCATCAAACTTTGTCATGGTGCATGTGTTCATGAGGAATCACCGGAAAGCTACAATGAGAGAGTCAGACAGCTTATTGACTTTTATGATTACCAAAATAAAAACATGATTATACAGGACAAGGGAAGACATGCCAGTGAGAAAAGTGTAGTTTTAATCGAAAACGGAGAACTTACAGGTGTAGGATATACCGAATTAAATTTTCAAATTGAAAATATGTCTATCCTCAAAAATATTATTAATCCAATGCAAAACGACAGAGATTCTCAACATATCATACAGAGTTATTTGAGAAAAAGCAATCACCACTTAAAGATCCTTAAGTTCTAAAATGAGTAAAAACACCCTTGTTCATAGCATTTCATTTTTGCTGAGTCTTTTAGGTTTAGCAATACTGATTTTTGATCTAGGCTTCGAGCATCCTGTGAACTTGACCACTATCTATACTGTTTTTTATGCAGTTGTTTTAGTCCTGGGAATTACCTCTACCTCAATCAGGTATTATCAAAACAAGAGCCTGCCAAAAAAGGAAGTTGTTATTTTTGATGTGTTGTCGATTTTATTTTCTGTTTTTGTGCTCGTTAGGCATTTTATGCTCCTGGATATTTCGTTTCTGGAAAGTTTTTCCATTGACGACTATTGGTTAAAGTTTGCCATTCTTTTGACGTTTATCCGAGAATCGTCTGACATTAAAATTTCCGTAGATCGCACCATACTCAATCCGGCTCAACTTTTTATACTGAGTTTTCTGACTATTATTTTTCTGGGCAGCCTGCTTCTCCTGCTTCCCAATGCCACACATTCCGGAATCAGTTTTATCGATGCCTTATTTACGTCCACCAGTGCAGTTTGTGTCACAGGGCTTATCGTAGTAGATACCGGAAGCTATTTTACGGGCTTAGGTCAAACCATTATCCTTTGTTTGATACAGATTGGCGGTCTTGGAATTCTAACCTTTACCAGTTTTTTTAGTTATTTTTTCAAGGGAGGTTCCACCTATGAAAATCAACTGACTTTAAACAGTATTACCAGCTCTAAATCCTTAAACACTGTTTTTAAAACATTGAAGTACATTATTGTGATTACTTTTGGAATAGAACTGATTTCAGCAACCCTTATTTACACCTCACTGGATAGTGCCGACTTTGACGGTTTTATAGAGGAAGCCTTTTTCTCCGTATTTCATTCGATATCAGCTTTTTGTAATGCAGGGTTTTCAACTTTGTCCAGCAGCTTTTATGAGGAAGGCTTTCGGTTTAATTATGGACTACAACTTATCATCATTATATCTTTTATACTAGGCGGACTTGGATTTCCTATTGTTGAAAACATCGATAAGTATCTCAAGTACAGCGTTAAAAGATTGATTAGCGGAAGAAGAGATTTCAAACCCTGGGTGTTGAATATCAACAGCAGGATTACATTGATAACCACCTTTACAGTAACGGCAATTGCATTGGTCGCCGTATATGTTTTAGAATATGAAAACACCCTTGCTGAACACACTGGTTTTGGAAAAATAGTGACTGCCTTATTTACAGCAGCCACTCCCCGAACCGCAGGATTTAATACGGTAGACACGGCCTTATTAAGCATGCCGACCTTGTTATTAGTTTTATTACTGATGTGGATTGGGGCTTCACCAGCTTCAACTGGTGGCGGTATCAAAACCAGCACCCTCGCCATTTCTGTTTTAAATATATTGAGCTTAGCTAAAGGCAAATCCAGAATAGAAGTATTTAAAAGAGAAATATCCAGTGTATCGGTTAGAAGATCTTATGCCATTATTGCTTTATCTTTGATAGTGATAGGTTTTTCTGTCCTGATCTTAAGTATTAGCGATAAAAACTTAAGTCTTTTCGATTTGGTATTTGAAACCATTTCCGCCTATTCTACAGTAGGATTGAGCCTGGGAATCACCGGACAGCTAAGCGATTTAGGGAAAGCCGTAATCATTTTTACTATGTTTGTAGGACGAGTGAGTATGCTTACGGTTGTAATCGCTATTTTTAAGAAAATAAAACAAAAGAATTATGATTATCCAACCGAGGAAATAACAATCAACTAAACATGAAATATATCATAGTAGGCTTGGGCAATTTTGGATCTTCTCTGGCTCAGAAATTAACGGCTCTTGGCAACGAAGTCATTGCCATTGATGATAGCATGGAAAAGGTAGAACACTTCAAAGAAAAAGTAACCCACACCATCCGCATGGATGCTACCGATGAGCTTGCCGTTTCCGATTTGCCTTTCGATGAAACCGATATTGTTTTAATCGCTATCGGGGAAGATCAGGGTTCAAATCTTATGGCGACCGCTCTCTTTAAAAATTTAGGCGCCAAAAGACTGATAAGCAGAGCCATAAATCCTTTACATAAAAAAGTTCTTGAAGCCATTGGGGTCGATGAAATCGTACATCCGGAATCAGAAACCGCAGAGCGATGGTCTAATAAACTTCATTTAAAAAACGTAATTGATTCCTTTGAACTCAACGACGACTTTAGCATTATTGAAGCACAGGTTCCCAAAAAATATGTGGGAAAAACCATCAAGGAGTTAAAAATCAGAGAAGAACATGACCTGCTTATTCTAACCATTATCCAGAGAGAAGAAAAAACGACGCAGATTGGTGAGAAAGAGGAAGTCGATAAAATTGAAGGAATCGCAGATCCGAATGTGGAATTGGAAGAAAAAGATATTTTGGTCATTTTTGGAAAAAACTCCAGTATAGATTCTTTTATAGGTGAAAAATCATCAGAAGAAAATCAAGACGACTAGACTCAGGGTCTACAAACACACTCAACCCATTTAAATTGCACCTATGACTTGGAGAGAAAAAGTTCATGAAGTCATCTACGAAGCAGATACCACTGCAGGCAAGGCTTTCGATGTTGCTTTATTAATAGTTATTCTTGTAAGTTTAGCTTTAGTAGTTTTGGACTCCGTTAATCACATTAGCATCGAATATCATTCCTTATTTATCACTTTAGAATGGATCATTACTATCTTTTTCACCCTTGAATACATTCTAAGAATCATCAGTATAAAAAACCCTAAGAATTACATTTTTAGCTTTTATGGCATAGTTGATTTTCTCTCTACAATTCCGCTTTATATTTCTTTGATTTTTGCTGGGTCTGCAGCCTTATTATCTTTAAGAGCCTTACGATTGCTTAGGGTTTTTCGAATTTTTAAATTGGCTAGATATACTGGAGCAGGTTCTGTCGTTTTAGTTGCTTTAAAAAAGAGTTTACCAAAAATTCTTATTTTTTTATACAGTGTTATCATCATCTCATTTATAGCGGGGACCATTATGTATCTAGTAGAAGGCCCTGAAAATGGTTACACCTCTATCCCCATAGGTATTTATTGGACCATTGTTACCCTTACTACAGTTGGTTTTGGAGACATACATCCTGTAACGCCCTTGGGTCAGTTCATTGCTACGCTTATTATGTTACTTGGTTATGGTATTATAGCTGTACCTACTGGTATTGTCACTGCAGAAATGGCTAAAGAAAACATGCGATCCAACACACAGGTTTGTTATAATTGCGGTGAAGACGAACATAAGGATAGAGCAGAATTCTGTCACAACTGCGGCTATAATCTCAACAGGGGTAAAGAAGAGAAAAAAGAGATTAAAAAATGAAAACGGACCAACCATCCTTAGTCTGCATCGTCGGCCCCACAGCCATAGGCAAAACAGCCTTGAGCATAAAGTTGGCTTCTCATTTTTCTACTGAAATTGTTTCGGCAGACTCCAGACAGTTCTACAAGGAAATGATTATTGGAACTGCCGTTCCTTCGGAAGATGAACTATCACTAGCAAAACATCATTTTATTCAACACATTTCAATTCAGGATGACTATAATGTCGGTAAATTTGAAGAAGATGCTATTGAAGTTTTAAATCATATTTTTGAATCGAGCTCCAAAGCTATTCTAGTGGGTGGAAGTGGACTTTATCAAAAAGCAGTAACCGAAGGTTTAGACTCCTTTCCTGAAATCCCTTCAGAAATTAGACAGAAATACAATACTATTTTAAAAACTGAAGGCCTTGAAAAATTACAAGCCTTACTTCAGGAAAAAGACCCTGAAACCTATAAGACTATTAAACTTTCGAATCCTAGACGATTAACAAGAGCTTTGGAAGTCATCGAAGTATCAGGTCAATCTTTCTTCAGTTTTCAAAATCAAAATAAAAAACAACGCCCATTTGAAATAACCAAGATTGGCCTGGATGCTCCTCGCGAAGTAATTTACAACAGAATAGAGCAACGGGTGGACCTTATGATTGAGCAGGGTTTGATAGAAGAAGCGAGAAGGTTATATCCTTTCAGACATCTCAATGCCCTACAAACGGTTGGTTACAAAGAATTATTCGCTCATTTTGAGGGAATATTAAGTCTAGCTGAAGCTATTTCAGAAATAAAAAAGAATACTAGAAGGTTTGCAAAAAGACAAATGACGTGGTTTAAAAAAGATTCAGATATTCAATGGTTCCATTTCGAGACACCCTTAGAAGATATACTATCTGATTTAAAAACATAAAAGACTAAACGTCCTCGACGATTAGTCTTTTGATATCTATTTGGAACTGAAAAAAGTGAGTGTATTAAGCACTTTTCCCATCAGAGCCTTTTACGACCAAACGGAAACCTTCACCATGGATGTTTAAAATTTCCACAGTATCATCTTTTTTCAGATATTTTCTCAATTTGGCGATGTAAACATCCATACTTCTTGAAGTAAAGTAATTGTCATCTCTCCAAATCTTAGTTAATGCTAGTTCTCTTGGCATTAAATCGTTCTCATACAATGCAAGTAAACGTAACAATTCATTCTCCTTAGGAGATAGTTTTATTGGCTCCTCATCTTTATAAGTTAAGAATCTTAGCTTAGAATTGAGGTGGAAATTACCAACAGCAAATTCAAATTGCTTACTATCAGCAAGTGTATCTGAATTTTTACGTTGCATAATAGCTTTTATTTTCATTAAAAGCACTTCACTATCAAATGGCTTGTTTAAATAATCATCCGCACCTACCTTATAGCCTTTTAATACATCATCCTTCATAGCCTTTGCTGTAAGGAATATGATTGGAATATCTTCATTCTTAGCTCTAATTTCTTTTGCTAAGGTAAAACCATCTTTGTAGGGCATCATGACATCTAAAATGCATAGATCATAATTTCCTTTTTTAAATTTTTCGAAGCCTTCCATGCCATTTTTAGCATGAGTTACATCGTAATTATTCATGGACAAATAGTCCTTCAAAACAATTCCAAAATTTGGATCGTCTTCTACTAATAAAATTTTCTTGTTTTCAGTTTCCATATATTTATGATATTAATGGTAATTTAATTATAAATGAACTTCCTTTTCCTTTTTCGCTTTTTACGGAGATTTCACCGTGATGGTCTTCAATAATTCGTTTCACATAAGCTAGACCAAGTCCATGACCTTTTACATTATGTACATCACCTGTATGCTCTCTGTAAAATTTATCAAATACTTTTTTCTGAACCTGCTTTGTCATTCCGTTTCCTTGGTCTGAAATGATAAGAATGATGTAATTGTTTACATTTTCAGTAGTTACTTTTATTTTTGGAGCTTCAGTTGAATACTTAACTGCGTTGTCCAAAATATTAACGATCACATTAGAAAAATGAGAATCATTGGCAAGAATACTATCCCGCTTTGCTTCAAATTTAGTTTCAATATGACCTTCTCTGTCTTCCACAATTAAACTAATGTGGCTTATAGAATCTTCAATAATTTCATGAAGATTTAATTTACTTTTTTCTATATCAAGCTCGTTTTTCTCAAGTTTAGAAATTCTCAAAACATTTTCTACCTGTGCATGCATTCTCTTATTTTCCTCTCTTATCATGTTCATATACCTATCAACTGCTTCAGGGTTTTTGGAAATCATAGGATTTTTTACTGAATCTAGAGCCAAATTAATAGTTGCTATAGGTGTTTTGAACTCATGCGTCATATTATTTATAAAATCAGTTTTAATCTGAGATATTTGTCTTTGCCTTATCAATTGCCCTATAGCTGAAGAAAATGCTAAAACTATAACTAATGTAAACATAACAGAAAGTCCACCCATTAAAGCAATTGAAGATAAAATCTGCTGATTTTTGTCTTTGAAATTGATAAACAACTGATAATCTGAAAATTCGTCATTGTAACTGTAAACAGGAATACCATAAGTTGAAGGTGAGTTTAATTCAAAACTTGATGTTCTTACTTTAGTAGACAAGGCGTTGCTATAAATACCAAAATCATAATCAGATTTCAGATTTCGTTTATTCATTTGTTCATCAATCAATTTTTTAATTTCTAGAGTATCAACACGTTTATGTATAGGTATTTTAGAAGCCATTTCTTTAATCGCGTCCAACCAAAGATACTTTTGCTCTTCCTCTAAATTGTTGATGCGTTCAAAACGCTCCATAGCGTTAAGAGAAGTTCCATCCACTCCATCTCTTCTCATTACAGCAGTAACCTTTCGGTTAATAAATTTTTTGAATTCAATAGAATCTTGGTTTTCTGCTAAGAAAGGAGAAGCTACTTTGTAATCCTCTTGAAACAAACGATTGGAATACATAAAGTATTCAGTTGAAATACCATCATCAGGCAGTTGAAATATTTCACTAAGCTGAGTTCTTACTGGTGTTTCAGAATCTGCAATGGAAGCAAATTTGAAATAATATTTATCGATTTCTTCCTTTTCTAATTGCTGAACAACGTTTATGAGAATTTGCTTAGCTCCCATAGAAAATTGCTCTTCGTTGCTCTCTACTGTGTTTTTAATCCAATAGCCTTGAACGAAGATGATTCCTATTAAGGAAACACTCATCAATACAATTATGAATGTAAATATACGTTTGTTCATTTTGCCAAAATTACAGTTTTAACAAAATGCTTTCTTGATGTTTAACCGAAAGTTAACAGGGCAATGTCTTTATTTATCTGAAAAGCTTAGAAACTTTTCATGAAGTTTACCAACCTCTTGCTGAGTTTCTTTTAAATTAATATTTTCTATGATAAAATCAGCTAATTTCTTCTTTTTTGATTCATCCCATTGAGCTTTCATTCTAGACTTCACAGCTTCAGCACTTGCAGTATCTCTAGCCATCACACGCTCTATCCTAATTTTTTCCGGAGCGGTAACAAGAATTGTATAATCAAAATCTGAAGCTCTATCTTTTTCAAATATAATAGCAGCTTCGTAGATGATATAAGGTGCGGTTTGCTTTGAAAGCCAGCTTTCAAAATATTTATGTACTTCAGGATGAATTATAGAATTCAATCTTTGTAAAGCTTCATTATCACTAAAAACTAATGAAGCAAGCTCAGGCTTGTTTACTAATCCTTCAGAATTCAGCTTTATATCAAAAACTTGAGAAACTTCAGAAGCAATATCAGGACGATCTAGTATTTTTTTCGCTTCAATATCAGCAGTAAAAACGGGAACATTTTTATCCTGAAACATTTGAGCCACCGTAGTTTTACCGCTTCCAATACCTCCTGTAAGTCCAATTTTTATCATCGCTTTATTAAATAATCAACTTTATAATTCTCGAGAGAAACATTCTTCACAAGCTTTGGTTGCTTGACGAGTTCTAATATCATAAAATCTTCATCAGGAACGTACTTAGCAACCACCCTGAAGCCAGATTCATCTATCTTCTCATAGTTAGATAAACTTGTTTTAAAGTTCACATTCACACTCTTAGGAAAAATTACAAGCTCTTCATTTACTTTAGTATTGATTACCTCTATTGGAATTTCAAAACTACCTTCTGTAAATTTTGCTACAGGTAATGTGTAATTTATGGTTTCAACTGAATAATTAATAGAAATGCTATCTATCTTTTGGATATCAACAGCACCAAATAATGTATCTGAAACCTCTTTGAGGTTTTTCCTTTCCGTTGATATGTACTCGAGATCTTTTAAAATTGAGTCATTACCAGAAATTTCTATATAACTTGGTTCAAAACTGAAATTTTTGATAGAGTCATATCCTCTGCTGAAACTAACCTTAAAGTTCGGTTTAATTTTTAATTTTTTTGTTGCCAGCCTAAAAAAATTGAAATAAAGACTGTCTTGAAGAATTTCTAATTCACTGGTCGAAACATTTAAGGGTCTAGCTATTCTAGATTTATTCTTTTCAAGATGGAATATATAACCACCTTGTACAGAATCTAATTCATTAAAATCCAGCTTGAGAGTTGAGTTGAAAAGATTAATTGATAAGATTTTAAAGCCAGTTTGCTTTACCTGTACTAATGTACTTTGCGTTTCATTTTCGATTACAATATGCTGAGGTATTTCTTCAAGTTGAAATAATAGTTTCACCTCATGATCATATACTTTTGACATCTGAACAAAAATCCAAATAAGTAAGGTAAACCCTATAAAAAAGAAAAATGCCTTATAATTTCTTTTTTTGAAATTGGTCTTAAGTTTGTCAATCTGCTTGTATTTACTCATTTATCAAAAAATAATTTCGGAAATGTTTTTTCAGGTATTTTTTTTAATATACATATTTTTATGTAACTCGAAATAAATCCTAAGCCATAACTTGAAAATTGGATATTAGTAGCTATTAAGCTTAATAATGCAATTTTCAAGTTTTTATAGTCTACAAAAGAGTCTACAAAAACTAAAAAATTATAAAGAGCATAAAAATATATTATGAAATATAATTTGAATAAAAGTAAAACTAAACCAATAAGTAGACCTATTGTATAAAAAAAAGGAAACCAATAGGTGAGCTTCGAAGTTTCAGGATAGCGTGATATTAAAATTGGTCTTGCCAGACCAAATTTATAAACCTGTAAAGCAAATTTATTAAAATCTGTTCTTCTCTTATGGTAAACATGTGCACCATGTATATATCCAACTTTAAATTTTAGCTTTTTCAATCGAATTGATAGATCTGGATCTTCACCAGGGTGAATCCTGCCAAAACCTCCAGACGCAAGAAAAGCAGCTCTTGAGATTCCCATATTAAAACTTCTAGGCTCGTAGGATCTTGAAATTTTAGATTGCTTGCCTCCTCTTATACCACCAGTAGTTATTAACGATGTCATTGAGAAATCTATCGCTTTTTGAACTGAAGAGAACGAATCGAGCGCCTTATCACCACTACCAAAACAATCCAAATAATTGGTGGACAAAGCCGTACTAACCGTTTTCAAATACTTTTCAGGCACTATAACATCACTGTCCAAAATGATAAAATAATTACCTTTAGCCCTATGCATTCCAAAATTCCTAGAATCTCCTGGTCCTGAATTTTCCTTGAAGTAATAAGAAATATTTAATTTATCCTTGTATTCGTCAACTACATCTTCACAAGTGTTTTGAGAACCATCTTCTACAATCACCACTTCAAAAGCATTATCAATCAAAGACAGGCTTTCCAGCAATTCTTTTATTTCTTGAGGTCTGTTATAGACGGGGATAATAAATGAAAAATAAAGCTCTACCATGCGGTAAAGATATTATAAATATAAAATCCCGGAGCTTTGCTCCGGGATTGATATTTAATTAATGGTAAGATATCTTACTGCTTCATAACTTTAAAAGTCTCTACACGTCCTTCTACTTCCAAAGACACTAAGTAAACCCCAGAATTGAATTCACTTAAATTAACTTTTGGATTAGCAGATCTTGGTGCAGTTTCTTTAACCAATTGTCCTATCATATTATATACTTTGATATTATCAACAGATGATGCTGTTGTAATAGAAAGTATATCTTTGACTGGATTTGGATAGTAGCTAAAGTCTATAGAATCAAAGTTATCACTTGACAACGTTCCTACACTTACTGTGTAATCTTCAGCTTGTCCAAAACTAGCTCCTACACATGGATTTGAAAGATCTCCTGTTCCATAAATCTTTTTAACTCTCATACGAGTTGGTCCTTCCATAGCACCAGCAGGCACATCAATAATATGAGTTACTTGTTGACCATCCTGTCCATTTGAGTTTGTAAGCGTTTGTGTAATCTCATAGACTTCATTTGGGCCATCAAATAAGAAATCCTGGTTCCAGTCTATAAAAACTGCAAAACTATTAGAGTAATCACCACCTGTATTACCTTCTAATGTAATCTCATATGATTCTCCAGCTGTAACATCAGCTACGATTGTTGTAAAGTCTTCATGACTAGGAGATCCATCAATAGCAGGGTTTGAAGAATTTGCCATGTTAGAAAATTCAACATTAGATATTGGCTCCACACTGAAATCAAATTCTAAAGGTCCACAATAAAAACCTGGGAATCCAGGATCTACGTCTGCTGTAGGCAACTCTACTAAAGCACCACCACTAGCTAAAGATACCCAAAGTCCAAAATCAGGACCATCTTGATTTACCGAAGGATCTAAAAATCCACTAGCCAAAACTGTAATGGCTTGGTCTTCTAGACCAAAACTAGTTAAAAGTGCTAAGTAACTTTCTACAATTACTGAATTATCCGCTGTAGTTATATCTAAAAAGTAATTTGAAGTTGGTAATTCTAAGTAGCCTTGAAATTCTGGATAGCTTATATCATCAACCAATACACTACCATCAGCTTGATTCATAACATCTACTGTAGGAGCATCTGGAGAACCATGATGAACTAAAACATCTGTATTACCTACTGTTGCAGCAGCTTCTCTAGCGCCCGCATAAACTTGTAATCCGAAATCTATTGCATTTACTGAAGCATTAAATTGACTTGGATCTAAAACTCCATCTGCAACTACAATGTAAGTTTCTCCGTCAACAAGCGTCACATCAACACTATATAAAGCTTCAGATACATCTGTACTTGTCCCTGGGGCAACGCTTAAAGTAACTTCCTGATTAGCTGGCACATCTACGAAAGGTGTAGAAGTTCTAAATTCGAAATCATCTAAAAGTAAATCTGATCCTAAATAAACATCAACAACTGATGCAGCTGGATCTGGAGAATTATGAACCACTTGCGCTCTTGCAGTAGGAATAGATACATTTATTGAGTAATCCTCGACTTGACCGTATTCAGTTCCAAGACATGGGTCAAGATAATCTGTGGTCCCAAATATTTTTTTAACTCTCATTCTAGTTTGACCTTCTAGAGCGTCAATCGGAACATCTAGTGTTTGAACAACCTGTTGACCATCTTGTCCATCAGAACCAGTTAAAGTCTGCGTAATTTCATAAACCTCACCAGCATCATCTAAAACATCATTCTGGTTCCAATCTATAAAGACAGCAAATCTGTTAGTAAATGTACCACCATCTGTATTACCCTCTATAGCAATATCATAGGATTCACCAGCCAACACATCACCGCTTACAGAAGTGAAATCTTCGTGACCTGGAGATCCGTTTACAACAGGATCTGAAGCGTTAGCAATACCCGCAAATTCTACATTGGAAATAGGTTCTACTCCATCAGTAAAGTCTAATGGACCACAGTAAGGTTCTGGAAATACTAAAGTTGTCTCTCCTTCAATTACAAATGCGGTACTTTGAAAATCTAAGCCTAATACAGAAAACGCCGTCCAATCTGTAAATCCTCCTCCAAAAGCGTTACTTGGATCTATCAAATACGCCTCACTATTTCCAAAGGCTCCTGGACCGGCACTATACCAGTTCCATCTATTGTCTCCGTTGAAACCACCTATATTGTCCATGCTAGGAGCTACAACAAGCCAATAATTTCCAGCTGGTAAAGTAAAAGTAGTCCCCAAAGCTTCTTCAATATCAATTTTAATATTGAATGTACCTTCCCCTGGATTTGTAACATCTACTGCAGGACCAGTTGGATCTAAATCAACAATCTCCAAAAGTCCAGACCCAGCTTGAGTAGGATCACCGTCAGGAGTATTACTTGCTGAATTAGCATAAATATAAACACTAATACCTGTAGCATCCGTTAAAAAAGCTCCACTGTTATTAAAGCCAAAAGCTGAAATAAAGGTGATGTTATTTTCGCTTGTTAATACAAAATCATCTGCAGACCAAACACCAGCATTATCCAAGTTGGAAAAATCAGAGACTATGCCATTTGTAACATCTGGCGGATTTGATTGATCAAACAAAACTTCTTTAGGAATTTCTGGAGCCATTGCAGGCTTGACTGATTTCACTGAGTAATCCTGCGCATTTAGTGATAATGCAAAAACAAGACTAAAAAGCGTCATTGTAATTCTTTTCATAATTTATTATTTTTAGTTCAAGACTAATATAGTTAATTATTTATCAAATTACGAAATATTTACTTTGATTTTTAACTAAACATTCAGACAAAGTTGTTAAATTAACTCATTAATGCTAAATATTATTAATTTTTGCTTAAATAAAAACCCTCACTAGGAGGGTTTTTAAATAATTCCGTAAATGTTAAAACACTACTCTTCCATTGCTTCCATGATTTCCTGACTTACTCCCATATTTGAGAATCCTCCATCGTGAAATAGGTTTTGTAAAGTCACTTTTTTTGTCAAATCTGAAAATAGTGTCAAGGTATAATCTGCACATTCTAATGCTGTAGCATTACCAAGTGGTGACATTTTTTCTGCATAATTCATAAAGCCTGTAAACCCTTTCACGCCTTGACCTGCAGAGGTTGGTGTTGGCGATTGAGAAATGGTATTAACTCTCACCTTTTTATCTTTTCCAAAAAAGTAACCAAAACTTCTAGCTACAGATTCTAAATAAGCTTTGTTATCAGCCATATCATTATAGTCTGGAAACACACGCTGAGCAGCCATATAAGTAAGCGCCACAATACTTCCCCACTCATTCATAGCGTCTTTTTTATAAAGCGTTTGCATCAATTTATGAAAAGACATTGCAGAAACGTCAAGACCTTTGTGAGTCCAATCGTAATTTTGATCGGTGTAGTGTTTGCCTTTTCTCACGTTGATGGACATACCGATAGAATGTAAAACGAAATCTAATTTACCCCCAAGGAGTTCTTGAGATTTTTCAATCAGGTTTTCTAAATCCTCAACCTTGGTAGCATCTGCAGGAATCACTTCAGAATTGGTTTTTTCAGCAAGTGAGTTAATGGTTCCCATTCTCAAAGCTACTGGAGCATTGGTAAGTACAAATTGAGCTCCTTCCTCATGTGCTCTTTCAGCAGTTTTCCATGCTATAGAGTTTTCATCTAAAGCTCCAAAGATAATTCCTCGTTTTCCTTTCAATAAATTATATGACATAGTTAAATTTTTATTTGAATGCTGTAAAGTTAATCATTTTAACAAAGATTGAGCATGAGCAAGAGCAGATTCAGAGGTTTTATCACCTCCAAGCATTTCAGCGAGCTCAACAACTCGATCTTGATCTTTAAGAACTTTTATATTGGATTGCGTTTTCTCGTTTTGTGTAGTTTTAAATACTTTGAAATGCTGTTGTCCCAAACCAGCAATTTGCGGTAGATGTGTAATCGAAATCACCTGTAAGGAAGCTGACATTTTTTTCATAATCACTCCCATTTTTGTGGCTACATCTCCAGAAACTCCGGTATCAATTTCATCAAAAATGATACTAGGCAAGTTTTCGTATTGTGCCAAAAGGCTTTTTATAGCCAACGTTATTCTCGACAACTCCCCACCAGAAGCCACTCGTTTGATATCCTGAGGCGCGCTACCTTTGTTAGCAGAAAACAACCACTCAAAATCATCTGCGCCTTTAGAACTGAAAGTCGAATTTAAGCTACCCTGGATTTTAAGTTTAGCATCTGGAATTCCCAATTCACTTAACATAACTTCCACAACTTTAGATATAGTAGATGTTGTTTTCAATCGGCTTTCGTAGAGTTCTTTAGCAAGTTTTGATAGTTTCTCTTGTTGTTTTGAAATTTGTAATTCAGCCTCTTTAAGTTCTTTTTCTGCATTTTCTTTTACTGAAACCTGTATTTCAAGGTCCTCTTTAACTTGAAGCAAGCCTTCAACGTCTGAAACATGATGCTTTTTTTGTAAGGTATAAATCAGTTGAAGCTTTTCATTCACCTCTTCCAATGCTTTTGGATCTGCATCCAAAGATTCTAGTTGAATTTGAGTTTCAGAACTGATATCTTCTGCTTCTATCAACATGCTTTCTACCCTTTGGTGAAGTTCTTCAAGACTTGAATCCAATTGAAAGGCTTTTCTCAATTGCAAATTAATTTCTCTCAATTGAGCTACTACACCAATAGATTCATCGTCTAGCTGTTGGTAGGATTGACCTAATTTCTCTTGTAGTTCTTCTACATGACTTAGCTTGCTTTGCATAGACTCCAGCTCTTCCTGGAGTCCAGGCTTGAGCTTAGCTTCGGCTAATTCTGAAAGCAAAAACACATTGTAGTCGTAAGCTTCATCAGCTTTGACTTGCTTAGATTTTAATTCATCAAATTCTTTTCTGAATCTATTCAGAAGTTTATAATTCTTTAAATAATCAACCTTCAATTCTGAATTTTGGGCTACTGTATCTAAAACGTCATATTGGTAATCCTGGTTTCCAATTGACAGAGTTTCATGCTGACTATGAATGTCTATGAGGTGAACACCAAGTTCGCTTAAATTTGAAAGTCTTACTGGAGTGTCATTTACAAAAGCCCTAGATTTACCTGAAGGCAATATTTCTCGCCTGATGATAGTCTCTTCTTCATAATCTAAATCCAAACTCTCAAATAGAGATTGCAAATGAAATGCACCAACAGAAAAATGTCCTTCTATCACACATTTTTTATCAGAATTCCTGATAGAATTTAAGTCTGCTCTTTTACCCAATAACAAGGATAAAGCTCCAAGTATAATAGATTTACCTGCACCAGTCTCACCAGTTATAATCGAAAAATTATCTGTAAACTCAAGACTTATGTCTTCAATAAGTGCAAAATTTTTTATCCCAAGAACTCTTAGCACAAATAAATAATTTAGAAATTAATTTAGTAGCTAATCTACTAAATATTGAGAGATCTTCACCACAATTAGTTGGCTATCATTCGCCATTTTCGATTATGGACTGGAGCTATTTGATTTAAAGTACTCACAGTAGAGTCAATATTCATTTCAGGTCCACCATTAAGTATTTGCATGATTTCATCTGATTTTGCATCAAAGAAAATTCTGAACAATGCTGCATTAGGCCTGCTTTTAGAATTTTCAGAAATCAAGTTTATAGCACTAAGAATATTTTCTTTACCTGCTTCGACGTCTTGATGCATAACGTCCAAACCTTTTCTGTGATAGACGTACAATGCTTTTCTGAAATTTGAAAAATTTCCAGAGAGTAAATCTCTGTTTATTCCAAATCTACTTTGAGATGCTCCAGACTCTGTCCAGCCGTTACCACCTCTTTGACTTGCGGCATTCACAATTTTTCTAGCTTCTTCGTAAAATTCACTTCCACCATCTTCTACAAATGAGTCTGCATCGTATCCTAAAATGGTATACACATAAAAACTAATCGTAGAAATTAGATTATTAGTAAATACATTTGGGTTATAATTTAGGGGTTCAAACTCCTTATATCTAAAATTAAAATCATTGTCTTTGATATTCAATAAAATTGAATTCATGGATGAACCGAACACTGGTCTCGATGATTGTACCTGAAGAGTAGCCTGAAAATTGTCTGAATCGTAACCTTGAATAATAATATTAAAACTACATTTAATACGTTGATGAGATTTTAAATTGGAATCTGTCCATTGTGTATTATTAATAAATTCGGATAAGTCTCTTTCCAAAGTTGAAAAAATCGATAATTGACTTCTTCCTGTTTGTTGAGCATCAAGAAAAACTTCAGCTTCAATAGCTTGAGAAAAAACTACAAAAGGAAAAAATATTGTAAGTATTAAATATTTTAAATTCATCAATCAGCAATTTTCAAAATATAATTTATAATATCGATGGCAACCTCAGATTTAGGCTTAGTTTCAAAACGAATTATTTCAGTTTTTGTTATGATCTTAATTCTATTGGTGTCCTTTTTAAAACCTGCCCCCTTATCATTGAGTGAATTTAAAACAATAAAATCTAAGTTTTTATTATCCAGTTTAGCTTTTGCATTCTCTTCTTCATTGTTGGTTTCTAGTGCAAAGCCAACTAAAATTTGATGAGTCCTTTTATCACCTAAAGACTTCAAAATATCTGGAGTCGGCTCCAAATCGATATGCATCGTATCTTCACTTTTCTTTAATTTTTTATCAAATTGTTGTTTTGGCTTGTAATCTGATACTGCGGCTGCAGCTATGACTATATTTGATTTTTCAAAATAAGATATTGTTGCTTCATACATTTCTTGAGCGCTAACTACATCTATCCTGTTCAAGTTACTGTGATCCAGGCTTAAATGTGTAGGTCCGGTAATAAGGTTTACTTTAGCTCCGAGGATTAAGGCGTGGTGAGCAAGCTCAAAACCCATTTTCCCGCTAGAATGATTCCCGATAAAGCGCACAGGATCTATAGCTTCATAAGTTGGACCCGCTGTAATTGTAACCATTTTACCTGAAAGTGGTAGCTGGGATAAAATGTCCTTTTCCAAAAATTCCACAATAATTTCTGGCTCAGCCATTCTTCCTTCACCTACAAGTCCACTCGCAAGTTGTCCAGATTCTGGTCTTATAAATTTGTTTCCAAAACTTATTAATCTGTCAATGCTTGCTTTTGAAGATGCATGTTTGTACATATCAAGATCCATTGCAGGTGCAAAATAGACAGGACACTTTGCAGATAGATAAGTGGTAAGTAATATGTTATTGGCACTCCCAGAAGCCATTTTGGACAAAGTGTTTGCTGTTGCAGGAGCAACCAACATAAAGTCTGCCCACAATCCAAGATCTACATGGTTATTCCAGTTTTTCTCTTCATCTGTAAAGGAGGAAACTACTGGATTTTCAGAAAGTGTGGAAAGCGTAAGTGGAGTTACAAATTGCTCTGATTCTGGAGTCATAACAACTTTCACATCAGCTCCAGCTTTCTTGAGAAGTCTTACAAGAAAAGCAGATTTATAGGCGGCAATACCACCCGTAATTCCTAATAGGATATTTTTGCCGCTTAAAATACTCATTAGCAATACTTGTTATTCTTCAGTATTTTCTTTAGTATTTCTATAGTAAATTTTATCATCTAACCATTCATCCATAGCTATAGAATGTGGCTTAGGTAATCTTTCGTAATATTTAGACACTTCAATTTGCTCCTTGTTTTCAAAAACCTCATCTAGGTTTTCGTTGTAAGTTGCAAATTCATCTAATTTTTCCAAAAGCTCTTTCTTCATCTCGACATTAATCTGGTTGGAACGTTTAGAAATAATTGAAATTGCTTCGTAAATGTTCCCTGTAGCAGCATCAACTTTATTCTTATTGATAGTAGTTGTGCTTAACGGAGCATTGGTGTGTTTGATATTTGAATTCATAATTCTGTTAAGGTATTTGTTCGTTCTTCTATGTCTATTGCGTATATCTTAGCTTGCTCTGATAGCTCAGTCCCGCTAAAATATTTAATATAATCTTCGTAGTAAGTCTTAGCTTCTGCCAATCGTTCTGGAACGAGAGATGAAATACTATTAATTGCTAATAAGTATGCAGATTCAAATTTATAGAAAAAAGCTTTTTCTCTAAATTTTGAGCCTGGGAACTTAAGTATAAAGTTATCAAATGATTGTATAGCTGCTTTATATCGCTCTGTATGGTGGTATTGCTTTGCTATCTCATAAAATTTCTTTTCTATTTTAACACTCAATTCTTGAATTATCTCATTGGCAGTTGCAAAATACTCACCGTCAGGATATGTATTGATGTAGAATTGAAGTTTAGATATAGCAGTACGAGTGTCTTCTTGATCTTTACTGTAGATAGGAGATACTTCGTAATAACTTTTTGCACTTTTGAAAAAAGACTCTTCTACCTTTTCACTATTAGGATAGGATTTTGAAAAACGCTCAAAAAGATAACCTGACAGGAAGTAGTCCCCAACTAAATAATGAGCATTGGCGTTCATGTAACTTACTGTTTCTCCAGAAGGCTTACCCTTATACTGGGGCAAAATTTGATCGAACAAACGTATAGCTTTGCGAAAATATTTGTTCTTACCTGTCTCAATACCTTTTTCGTAGAACTCCTTAGACAGTTCGTATTTTGGGAGAATTTCTTTCTCTTTTAAGACCTTTTGATATTCACTACATGAAGTGAAGCCAAGAGCTAGTATAAGTAAAACAATTAATCGCTTCATAAACTTAAATATCGTGCAAAATTAGGGATAAATCTTCGATAATAAAAACGCAATATATTCTGCCTTATTTCAATTGATTAATGAAAACACTCAAAGCAGACTTTAATTCTGAACTTGCATTCACCAATGGTAATCTCACGTCACTTCCAGCTAATTTTTTAAGCTCTAAAACAGATTTTATCCCGACCGGATTCCCTTCTTTGAAAATAAGGTCAATTCCATCCATCAAATGAAATTGAATTTGGTATGCTTCATTCACTTTTTCCTGTAGGCCGAAATTGACCATCTTAGTAAATTCAGAAGGAAAACCTTGTGCCATAACTGAGATTACTCCAGCGCCACCTGAAAGAATCATAGGCAAGGTAATCATATCATCCCCAGAAATAACTAGAAAATCTGACGGTGTATCCCGTATCACTTGCATGGCTTGAACAATATCCCCTGCTGCTTCTTTTATTCCAATGATATTATCAAAATCATTTGCTAATCTGGTAACTGTAAGTGGCAACATATTAGAACCTGTTCTACCTGGAACATTGTAAAGAATAATCGGAAGTGGTGATGCCTGAGATATCGCGGCAAAATGCTGGTAAATTCCTTCTTGACTTGGTTTATTATAAAAAGGAGAAACTGACAATATTGCATCAAAACCATCAAGATTTTCAGCAGAAATATCTTTCACAACTTGTGACGTATTATTTCCACCAACACCTAGCACCAAAGAAAGCTTACCATTATTCTCATCCTTTATAATATCTTTTACTTGTTCTTTTTCTTTCTTATTTAATGTAGCACTTTCTGCTGTAGTTCCTAAAACTACAATATAATCTACTCCATTTTTAATCTGAAACTGAACTAAACGTCGTAAAGCACTTTCATCTACCTTTTTATCACTATCAAATGGTGTTGCTAAAGCAACTCCCGTACCTATGAATTGTTTCATTTATTAACTATATTATATGTTTTATATATTTTGAACTTTCTTTAAAAAAATCAAGGTTTTTGGAATCTAAAGCCAATAAGAGATCATTTATTTTTTCGTTTGATTCGCTTAAACCCACTTTTAATTTTGCTTCAGTAAGTTGTGCTACAATCTCTAAGCAAAGCTCCTCTTCTCCAAAAAAATTGAACAACAACTTGTATTTGTGACGTGTAAAATTATTAATCACTTCTGATTTCGGTTGGCCAAAAAGAGAAAAATCTTTCTGAATAAAAACGAAACCAGGCTTTTCAACTCTATCATACCGATGCCTGCTAAATCCTAAAAAATTAATTTCTGATGGATCAACATCAAAATTCTTTTCAATTAATTGCTGTAATTGATATCTATCTGAAACATCATCGTTGAATAATATCCCAATTTTTGATCCTGCAAAATCGTCGAGTTTAGACGATTTTGAAGACTCCAGTTTTTTATTAAGAAAAAAATTTTGAATTGATGTAAGCACCTTTAAATTTTGGATCAAATATAAGTTTTTATATAAATTGTCAGAAAATAAGCTTAGCCTTTTAACCAGGCCTGTCTTAATTTGAATTTAGGATTTTCACTTTCCAATTCAACAGATTGTAATGTTGTTTTCTCGATGTAAGGCTGAGAAGTTTTTCCTTCAAAAGTCATTTCTTCTCCGTCTCTTATCACAGTCATAGTAAAATCTTCTCCTTCCTGCCACCCCATAGATGTCATGATAAGTGGTCTTATATTTTCTAAAGTATATTTAGTGCCATTAATAGACTTTATAACATCACCACCTTGAACTCGTAAGTCTTTGAAAAAAGAATTCATTGGATAACTTTCTCTAAAAAATACAGTTCCCTTATCTTGGTTAGCATCTATAAATGGTGTTCTACCGTTTAAAAAATACCCTGTTTTAGATAAGCTTTCAGTTTTTTCTACACCTACTTTAGCGAAAAACTCATCATATGGTATTGGTATATTTCCACTAACGTGCTTATCAAAAAAGATTTGAATTTCAGGATAAGTCAAGTCAACGATTTCTGCGATTAATTCATCATCCTCAAATGGAGTGTCTTTTCCATATTTTGAAATCAATTTTTTCATCAAATCCAAAACCCCCATTTCACCACCACTTAGTTCTCTAAGCCTAATATCAAGCGCCATTCCTATAAGCGCGCCTTTTTGATAAACATTATAGTAACTGTCTTTGTATTTATCATCAAGAATATTCTCGCTCATTTCTGTAAACGACATCGTATCATCAAACGCCATTGAGGTTTGAATCTTCTCATTCATTCTCTGGTAGAATTCCTCTTCAGAAATTAAACCTTGATTAATCTGAAATAAGTTTGCAAAATACTCTGTAACACCTTCATACATCCATAAGTGCTGAGACATTTCAGGGTCATTGTAATCAAAATAATGTACTTCTTTGGAATGAATATTCAAAGGAGTGATGATATGGAAAAATTCGTGAGAAACTACATCTGTCATCGATTCATCGAGCTGCTGCAAAGTCATAGTTTCTGGTAAAACAACACTTGTAGAAGTATGATGCTCCAAAGCTCCAAACCCGCGTGCATCTGCAGCTTCCATATCAGATAAATACAGAAGAATCGCATAAACATTGGTATTATCAATTTCTCCTAAAAAGGATTTTTGAGCCTGGACCATTTTCTCTAAAGCAGGCTTTAGATCCTCAGTAGAATGAACATTATTTGGAGAATGAATACTCAACAACACCTTCATTCCTTCAATATCAAAACTTGTGGTGTCTGGCTCAGAATACAAAATAGGATGATCTATAACACCAAAATATCGGTCTGTAGAAAATTCATCTATCACGTAGTTTTCTTTATCAGTTTGGTTGATAACTGGTAAAGAAGCCGAAGCTACTAGACTGGAAGGTCTGTGAACATTTATTTTATAAGGTGTTTCCTTAGAATTTTCAAAATAACCAACCATCGCATGCAAATTCAGCATAAAATTATCTCCAGCTTCAAAACTTGTTCCTGCTGGTGAAAACACACCTCCCTCACCTTCAATATCATAAGTGTCTTCTACGTAATAGCTTAGTTTATCAAAATCTGAAGAATTAGTAATTACCCATGTATTATCATCTTGACGGGTCGCGTTCATGTTATTTCCATCATAATCTAAAGCAACAAGATCGCTGGAAAATTGACCATAATCGTTAATAGCATAAGTGCCAGGAACTGTTTTTGGCAAATAGAATTTAATTGAATCCTGAGCTATTGATCCTGGATCCACAGTTATTTTTACTCTGTCATTTTCAACCTCATGGAGAAAAACATCTACAACTATAAGGTCACTCTCTTTTTGAGAAACCGATTTGCAGCCAACTACACTTATCAAAATTGTAAAGGCTAAAATTATTTTTTTCATGATTTTCAATTTATTATTGGACTCTTTATTCTGAATTTGTTACGCTATAAGCTTAAAATTTTATCACTTTATTTAATGCATTTATATCACTTGAAGCTCCAAAAATATACACTAAATCATCGATTTCGATCTTGGTATCAGGCTGGATGTCTGAAATATATTTTCTACCACGCTTTATGGCTAAAACGGTCACATTGTAATTTTTTCCAATTCCTGACTCACCTATAGTTGCGCCTGCAATATTATTATTTCCATGCTGAACATGAAGCGTTGCCACTTCTTTATCTGGAATATTAAGTTGTTGGAACACAGCATTGGTTGAAGTTGGTTTGATACTTGTCAGCATTTCGTAGTCTGATGACCGAATGCTAGTCACAATATTTTCTATATCACCTTGAGTCACCATATATTGTCTCAAAACTCGGGTAAATATTTCAATGGAAGTTTCAAATTCTTCAGGAATAACTTCATCAGCACCTACTTTCATGTTTTCTTCAATCTCTTTCACGTAACGGGTTCTTACAATGATATAAACGGTTTGAGAAAATAATCTAACCGAAGAAATAATCTTTTTAGTAGCATTAGGGTCTGAAATAGCGATTACTACCACCCTTGCTTTTTGAATATTTATATGTTTCAAAATTTCAGGATCCGAAGCATCTCCAAATACAATAGGTTGATTTTTTTGTTTTGCCATCTTGATAGCATCATAATCCATATCTACGATAACATAAGGAATGTCAATATGTGAAGTCACCCTAGAAATATTTTGGCCATTTATACCATACCCCACAATTACAACATGATCTTTCCAATCTTGATCTTGGTCAACCTCTTGACTGCTATTATCAATTTTTCGTTTGTTCATACGTTTTCTCACACGTTTTGGAATAGCAGCTCTCAAAAGGAAATCTGACATGCTATGAGATTTCTGTAACACAAAAGGCGTCAAAGCCATAGTAATTATAGAAACGGCAAGAAAATACTGATACATTTCATTCGGGAGTATATCATTTTGTAAACCAACGGTTGAAAGCAATAATGAAAATTCACCCACTTGGAAAATACTAAAAGCCGACATAAAAACAGTTCGAGGTTGAGTTTTCAAGAACAAGGTTACAAGTCCTACAATTAACATTTTGATTACCATAACAGCTAAAACAAAAAGTAAAATGTAAACTACGTTTTTTATAAAGAAGTTAATATCTAAAAGAGAACCGACAGAGATAAAAAAGAAACTGATAAATATCTCTCTAAACGGCAACACATTTGCTGTAGCCTGATGACTATACTCAGATTCTGATATAATTAAGCCAGCAAAAAATGCGCCCAGTGCCAATGAAAGTCCAACAGAAGAAGTCAGCCAAGCTACACCAAAACAAAACACAATCGTCGTTAAGATAAATAACTCTCTATTTTTAGATTTAACGACCAATTTAAATATGAAAGGCACAATGAATTTTTGAAGAACAAAGACGACTACTCCAACACCTACAAGTTTACCTAAGAGTATAAGAACGGTCATCCCAACATTATCTGCTTTTCCAGCTAATATTGGTGTCAACAACATCATAGGAACCACTATGATGTCCTGAAAGATAAGAATTCCTAAGGCTACTCTACCATGCGGAGACTTTATCTCCCCTTTCTCTTGTAGCATTTTCAAAACAATCGCTGTACTACTTAAGGAAATCAAAAAGCCTATAAATACTGCAGTATTAATCTCTACACCCAAAGCCATTGCTGCTAAAGCAGTAACAAGTATTGTTCCCCCTACTTGCAGTCCACCACCAATAAATACGGTTTTCTTAATTTTCATCAATCCACTAAAGGATAATTCGATACCGATAATAAACAACAAAAAAATAATCCCGATTTCTGAAAGTAACTCTACCTCATGTCTTGAACTTAGAAGATTAAACGCACTTGGTCCTACAATAATACCGGCAAATAAAAACCCTAGAATAGAAGGCACTTTCAGCTTTTGAAAAGCTAAAATGATAACAATTGAAATGCCTAAAACGACAACGATTTCCTTGAGCAGAGGTATTTCCATGGTATTATTTAAGAGTTTTGCAAAAATACCAAAATAAACTTCTTAATATCATTTGCTAATGCTAAATAAAAAAATACCAAAACTTCAAATTATATCCTGGCTAAGCCTTGATAGTATCAACTCTTTATGGGTTTTATTTATATTTACACCAAAATTGATTTAAATGAAAAAACTCGGGATATTCCTTTTGATTTTAAGTTTGTGGTCTTGTGCAGATGCACCACAAAAACTTGCCAAAATCGAAGGGAAACAAGTTCGGATATCAGATTCTATCAAAAAGAATGAAGAACTGGAAAACTTCATAGCTCCATATCGAAATAGAATCAAAGAAGAAATGGAAGGTACTCTTGCTTTCACTCCAGAAGCTATGAATAAGTCTGATTTTCAATTCAATACACCTATAGGGAACATGATGGCTGATGCTGTTCTTGAGATGGCTAACCCTATTTTCAAAGAAAGAACAGGGAAGAATATTGATGTAGTGATTCTGAACTATGGCGGCATTCGTTCTGGGATCAACGCTGGTGATATAACCACGAGAACGGCTTATAATATTATGCCGTTTGAAAATGAAGTTGTGATTGCTGAGTTGGCTTCAGGTGAACTTGAAGCATTAATTAATTATCTGGTTCAAAACAAAGTAGCTCATCCCATCGCAGGGCTTCAAGTGATCTTTGATGCTGAAGGCAACTTAAGTGAGGCTAAAGTGAACGGAGAAAAGATTCAAAATAAAAACTATTACGTAGCTACTTCAGATTATTTAATAAAAGGCGGCGATCGCATGGACTTTTTCTTGGAAGCCAAAGATGTCCAAAGCTTAGACTATAAGTTGAGAAATTTATTAATTGACTATTTCAAAAAGAAAGACACCATTGCACCAGTAAGGGATCAACGCTTTATTCAACTTCAAAACTAAACGCATGAATCGATTAAAATTTATAAAAACTACTGGCGCAGCAACTAGTTTTGTGGCTGTAGGAGGTCTTGGTGTTTTGAGTGCTTTCAAACCTAAAATTTTTTCAAAACACCTCACCATTTTACACACCAACGATGTGCATAGCCATATTGATCCTTTTCCTGCAAACGACAGTAGTTTCCCTAATCTTGGAGGAGTTTCCAGAAGATATAGCTTTATACAAAATGTAAAATCTGAAAATCCAAACACACTAATTCTGGATGCGGGTGATGCTTTCCAGGGCACGCCCTATTTTAATTTTTACGGGGGCGAACTCGAATATAAATTGATGACCAAAATGGGTTACCACGCCTCAACCATTGGAAATCATGAGTTTGATAACGGGATTGATAATATAGCTGCACAATTACAACATGCAGAATTTGACTTACTCAATTCCAACTACAACCTATCCAACACCACTTTGGATGGTCTTGTGAAGCCTCATCAAGTTTATGAAGTCAATGGCCTCAAAGTAGGCGTTTTTGCACTTGGAATCAAGTTGGAAGGTTTGGTTTCTAAAGATTTATATAAGGAAACGGAATACCTTAATCCTGTTGAAATTGCTCAAGATCAGGCGAAAATCCTGAAAGAAGATCTAGAATGCGATTTAATTATTTGCTTGTCGCACCTTGGCTACAGTTACAAATCCGATAAGATTGATGACTTAAAACTAGCAGCACAAACCAAGGATATTGATCTCATCATCGGCGGACATACTCATACGTTTCTAGAAAAACCGAGCGTTGTGGATAATCTGAATGGTAAAAAAGTTCTCGTTAATCAAGTCGGTTGGGCTGGCATAAACGTTGGTAGAATTGATTTTTACTTCGATGAAGCTGGAGGGAATAAAAATGAAAGTTTTGTGATTGAAATTTAAATAGCTGACTGGTTTACTTGCTGACTAATTTATCATCTTCAAAAATTCATCTTCAGTGATAATTTTGACACCAAGATTTTCTGCTTTAGTTCGTTTACTTGGTCCCATATTATCTCCGGCAACTAGGTAATCTGTCTTTTTGGAAATTGAACTGGTATTCTTACCGCCGTGGGTTTCAATCAAGTTTTGAATTTCTTTTCTAGATACTTTTTCAAAAACTCCTGAAATCACCAAGGTTAAATCTGCTAACTTCTGACTTTGATTTCCCAGCTCTTCCTCATCAATTTCTAGATTTAAACCATATTCCTGAAGTCTGATGATACGCTCTTTATTGGCATCATTACTAAAGAAATCGACTAAACTGTGAGCAATGCGTTCTCCTATTTCATCTACAGCCACAAGGTTTTCTATACTTGCCGATGCCAAGACATCTATACTTTTATAGGCTTTAACCAATTTTTTAGCGACGGTTTCGCCAACGTAACGAATTCCCAAGCCAAAAAGCACACGCTCAAAAGGAACGTCCTTGGAAGCTTCAATGCCTAAGATCAAATTTTCTGCAGATTTTTCTGCCATACGTTCTAAAGGAAGAACATCTTCTTTTTTCAAAGTGTAGAGGTCTGCATAATCTTCAATTAAATTTTCTTTTACGAGCAAAGCTACTGTTTCTCCTCCAAGACCTTCGATATCCATGGCTTTTCTAGAAATAAAATGCTGGATACGTCCAATGATTTGAGGGGGGCAACCTTCTGTATTGGGACAAAAGTGTAAAGCTTCTCCTTCTTTTCGTTCTAGCTGGGTTTCACAGGCTGGGCACTCTTCGATATACACTGTGGGTTTAGAGTCTGGATCGCGATGTGTAAAATCTACACCGATAATCTTTGGAATAATCTCACCGCCTTTTTCTACAAAAACCACATCCCCTTCTCTTATATCTAGTTTTTCAATCTGGTCAGCGTTGTGTAAAGACGCGCGTTTCACGGTGGTTCCAGCCAATTGGACAGGGTCTAAATTTGCCACTGGAGTTATAGCTCCAGTTCTTCCTACTTGATAAGTAATTTTTTTTAAAGTCGTTGATACTTGTTCTGCTTTGAATTTGTAAGCCATAGCCCATCGTGGAGATTTTGCAGTATGCCCCAACTCCTCTTGGTCTTGCAGACTATTTACTTTTACTACAACACCATCAGTTTCATAAGGTAAATCTCGCCTGTGTTCATCCCAATAATTTATATAAGCAAACACCTCATCCATAGATTTAGCAAGTTGAGCTTCTCTCGGAACGTTAAACCCCCATTCTCTAGCTTTGTTAAGGCTTTCCATCTGAGTTTTCACACCAAGATTTTCTCCTGCCAAACTATACAGCAAACACAGCAGAGGTCTTTTTGCTACTTCTCCACTGTCTTGAAGTTTTAAGCTTCCAGATGCAGTATTTCTAGGATTAGCATAAGGTTCTTCTCCTTGTTCTACTTTTTCAGCATTCAGCTTTGCAAAACCCTCATAAGGAAGAACAATTTCTCCACGAATATCAAATCTTTGTGGAAAATCGTCGCCTTTCAATTTAAGTGGAACTGATCTTATAGTTTTTACGTTTTGAGTGATTTCGTCTCCTTGAGTTCCATCTCCACGGGTTACAGCTCTTAAAAATTCACCATTTTCATAAGTTAAGCTGATAGAGGCGCCATCATATTTCAACTCACAAGTAAACTCTAAAGGTCCTTCAATTATTTTTTGAATTCGAGCTTCCCAATCGTCAAGATCTTCTTTAGAATAAGAGTTTGACAACGAATACATCGGGAAATCGTGAACAATGGTTTTGAAGTTTTTGGTCACCTCGCCTCCAATCCGCATCGTAGGAGAGTTCGGATCTTTAAACTCTGGATACGTTTCCTCAAGCTGTTGTAATTCTTTTAACTTCATGTCAAAATCATAGTCAGAAATCTCAGGTTTATCCAACACATAATACTTGTAATTATGCTCGTGAAGCTCTGATCTTAGCTGTTCTATCTTCTGTTGTACATCCATGAAATCTGTAAATTATTGAAGTTATTTGAGTCTAAATTTAAACTAAATTCTTTGAAAAATTGAACTCAAAGTTAGCTGTTAATCAACTTTAATAGGCTTTTAGCATTCTATCATTACCTCGAAAATCTTTCCTCAGTTCAACCTGTTCAAATCCAAAGTCTTTAAACAACTGACAAGTTTCTTTTGCTAGATATTGATTGATTTCAACATAAACCAAAGGCGTTTTGATCATTTTTGAAGCTAATTCAGCAATCTTTCTATAAAATATCAACGGATCCTCATTTTCGACGAACAAAGCCAAATGAGGCTCATTTTCCAAGACGTTCCTCTTCATTCCCTGCTGTTCGTCATACTTCACATAAGGAGGGTTAGAGACAATGATATCCACTTCTGCAAGCTCTTCAAGTTCCAGCAAGTTAGCTTGTATGAAATCTATTTTAGTTTTATTTTCTTTGGAATTTAATTCTGCCAGACTTAATGCCTCTGCAGATATATCTAAAGCTTTTATCTTAGCTTCAGGCAAATGTCTGGCTAGTGCTATAGGAATGCAGCCACTACCAGTTCCTAAATCTATTATTGACAATTGAAGGTTGGAAGACAGAGGGTCTTCCAGAATCCATTGCACAAGTTCTTCTGTTTCTGGCCGCGGAATTAATACTTGCGAATTGACTTTTAGTTTCAAACCAAAAAATTCAGCGTAACCTAAAATATATTGAATCGGTTCTTCCCTTATGAGTCTAGCTATAGCATCTTCAAATTTCAAAAGTTGAATTTGTTTCAGCTCCACTTCAGTTTTAAGCAATAGATCGTGAGTTTTCAAATTCAACAAATCTTCTGCAAGCCATGCAAACATAGTTGAAGCTTCATTGGCCTCATAAACAGGCAAAAGATCTTCTAAAAATTCTTTTTTTAAAACTTTCAAATTCGTCATTCTTCCTCAGACTTATATTCGCTGGAAACTTCAAAGCCGAAAACAGCTTCAAATTTATCGTATATTTTTTCGAATTCTTTTTTTCTCACGCTAATTTTAAAACGACAATTCAACTTTAAATCTTGTTCTAAAATATCTAAATCGTATTCCTTTACCAGCCTCATCACCAAGTTCATCTTGTCATATTCACAAGTGACATCAAAATCAAGATTTATGGTTTTAGATACAAGTTTACTGTTCTCCAAAGCCATTTTTGCTGCGGATTTATAAGCAGAAATCAAGCCTCCAACACCAAGCTTAGTTCCTCCAAAATACCTTACAACAACTACCAAAACATTGGTGACTTCAAAATTTTGTAACTGACCTAAAATTGGCATACCTGCAGAATTGGAAGGCTCGCCATCATCGTTGACTCTAAAATGTTCGTAATTTTCTCCCATTTGCCAGGCGTAACAAAAATGACCTGCTTTATTGTGTTTGGATTTTAATTCAAGAAGAGCAGTTTCTACATCATCTTCGCAGAATACTGGAAAAGCATAACCAAAAAACTTACTTGCTTTTTCCTTAAAAAGAATTTCAGAACCAGGACGTTCAATCGTTATGTAAGCGTCTTTTTCCAATAAGATATAATTTGAAAATGAAGTTTGCTGCTAGCCCTGAATTATGAAAATCGCAGGTCTTTTATGCAAATCTATGGAAGTTTTCTTCCATTCCGCAGCAGTTTGTGTTTTTATGAACTCAGTCGATAGTGTAAGGTCAACTGCTACACAAATTCTAGTTGAAGCCTGTAAAGTTGAAATAAGACTAATCAGTAATTTGTTGTTTCTGTAAGGCGTCTCGATAAAAATCTGAGCCTGATTGAGTTCTTTAGAAGCTTTTTCAATTTTTTTCACAAAATGCTTTCGCTCTTGATTATCGATAGGCAAATACCCATGAAAAGAGAAACTTTGGCCGTTGAGCCCACTAGACATTAAAGCCAATAAAATTGAAGACGGACCAACTAATGGAACAACTTGGATGTTTTTTTGATGAGCTAAAGCAACCACCTGAGCTCCAGGATCTGCTACTCCCGGGCATCCGGCATCGGATAACAATCCCATATTGATTCCTTGCTCACAAGGGTCTAAAAAGTTAGGAATTTCTAAGTCTGAAGTGAATTTATTAAGAAGTTTGAAATCAAGACTTGGCTGAGATTTTGAAGGAACTATTTTCTTTATAAAATGTCTAGCTACTTTTTCGTTTTCTACGATATAATGATCTATTTCATTGATCACTTTACGGATTGAAAGAGGAAGCACCTCTAAGGGTGGTAAATCGCCAAGACGATTTGGAATAAGATATAATTTACCCTTTTGATGTACATTTTCCATTTATTGAAGTTTTATTTAGACTAAGACCTCTCCAGTTCTTTAGCAATTACAGAACAGGATTCTTCCAACATTTCAAATACTTGTTTAAATCCATCTATTGAATTATGATAAGGATCAGGAACGCTCTCATCTTCTCCTGGAAATATTTTATCCAGAATAAGACTAACTTTATCTCTTTCATCTTGATTTTCTGCTAACTCTAGAACATCTTCATAATTTGAAGTGTCCATCACAAAAATATAATCAAAGGTTTTGAAGTCTTCCTTTCTAAAAGGCCTACTCCTTTGGTATGTGATATCCAATTCGTTTTTTTTTGCTACATCAATAGAGCGTTGATCTGGCAACGCACCCTCATGATAACCTGATGTTCCAGCAGAATCGATTTGGAATTTTGAAGAATCGAGTTTAGATTTTAAAATGCCTTCTGCCAGTGGCGATCGACAAATATTCCCTAAACAAACCATCAAAATTTTGGTCATAACTGCTTAAATTTTATCTCTAAGTCTTGAATAAATTTTCTAAACTGCTTATCAGATTCCTGTAAGTTAGAAACGATTTTACAAGAATGTAAAACTGTAGAATGGTCTCTTTGCCCTATATGCCTTCCAATGTTTGTAAGTGAGGTTTTAGTAATTTCCTTAGCAAAATACATGGCAATTTGCCTGGCTTGAACTACGTTTCTCTTCCTACTCTTAGATTGCAATTCATCGATTTCAATATGAAAATAATCACTTACTACATTCTGGATGTCGTCCAATGAAATTGGCTTTTTGTTATTCTTGACATAGTTTTTTACAATCTGCTCGGCAAGATCGATAGTAATTTCTGTCTTGCTAAAGGAAGAATGTGCTATGAGCGAAATGATAGCCCCTTCAAGTTCACGAATATTATTAGTGATTCTTGAAGCCACATAATCTAAAATTTCATCTGGCATTTCAACCCCATCATTATAGAGTTTATTTTTGATGATTTTGACTCGCGTATTGTAATCTGGTTGCTCAAGTTCTGCAGAAAGTCCCCATTTGAATCTTGACAAAAGACGCTGTTGAATATCCTGCATATCTACAGGTGCTTTATCACTAGTCAAGATCACCTGCTTACCATTTTGATGTAAATGGTTAAAAATATGGAAGAAAACATCTTGAGTTCCTTTTTTACCAGAAATCAATTGAATATCATCAACAATAAGAACATCGATGATTTGGTAGAAATGAATAAAATCATTTCTATTATTTTTTGAGACAGCATCTATATGCTGTTGAGTAAATTTATCTGCAGATATATAAAGAACTGTTTTTTCTGGAAATTTATCCTTTACCTGTAAACCAATAGCATGTGCTAGATGAGTTTTCCCTAATCCTACTCCTCCAAAAATCAATAATGGATTAAATGAAGTTCCCCCAGGCTTATTGGCTACTGCAAGACTTGCAGATCTTGCTAATCTATTTGAACTTCCTTCTAAAAAGTTATCGAAACTATAATTTGAATTTAACTGAGAATCAATTTTCAAATTCCTTATACCTGGAATTACAAACGGATTTTTTAGTTCTGGATTTTTCTGTCTAGCAGGAAAATCTACAGATTGAGAATGAACGTTGGAACGTTGAGTACTAGGGATTTTTTCTGTGAAGGGTTGTTTGTTACCTTCAGCATTTTCCATTCGAATGACATAAACCAATTTTGCAGTCTTTCCAAGCTCTTTGGTGAGTGCAACTTTCAATAGGTCAACATAATGTTCTTCCAACCACTCATAAAAGAATTTTGAGGGTACTTGAATACTTAAAGCATTGTCATTGAGTTTTACAGCATTGATTGGTTGAAACCAAGTTTTGTAAGCTTGATCTGAGATGTTATCCTTGATAAAAATAAGGCAGTTTTCCCAAACCGAAGTTGCTGATTTTGACATAGTTACACTTAAGGTATTTGTATTAAAATTAAATTCTAATGAAGTTGGTTTTTCTTCATTGGGACGACAAATATGTGAACAAACTTTTTAATAAAAAAATCGATTTCAGGTTGAAATTCTCGTTTTTTCTACCTATACTTAAAAAGATGTTAATATATAAATTTTGAGCAAAAATTATAAAGAAATAAACCCAATTATCACCTCTTCCTCAATAGAAGTAAGGTACGCAGAAACAGACCAAATGGGCGTTGTGCATCATTCCGTTTATCCAATTTATTTTGAACAAGCTAGAGTAGACTGGTTAAGATTAATGGGAATGCATTATCAAAAAATGGAAGATAATGGTGTGATGCTACCCTTAAGTAGATTAACAATAGATTATAAGAAACCAGCAAAATTTGGCGACATTTTAAATGTGGAAGTAAGCCTCAAAAAATTGCCTGGCGCAACTATTATTTTTGATTATGAAATCAAAAATCAAGATGACGAACTTCTTACTTTAGGGCAAACCATTTTGGTATTTGTAAACATGACAACCAAAAGACCAATACGATGTCCAGATAATATTATGACGCTAATTGAAGATGCTGTTCCAAAAGATTAATCTTTAAAAAATGCATCTAGAAGAAGTTGAGCTGTTGCAGGATTTGTAGCGATGGGGATGTTATGAACATCACAAATTCTCATTAACATCTGTACATCAGGTTCATGCGGGTGCTTCCCTAATGGATCTCTAAAGAAAAGAATCATAGATAATTTTTTCTCTGCTGCCAAAGCGGCGATCTGTGCATCTCCACCAATAGGTCCGGAAAGCTTTTTATCTGTTTTAAGCCCTGTGTTTTCAACGTGAGTACCAGTTGTTCCGGTAGCAACTAGTTCTACTTTTTTAAGTTTTTCTAGATTTCTATTGAGAAAATTAACCATTTCGGGCTTTTTTCCATCGTGGGCAATAATTGCGATTTTCTTCATCGTCTGATTAGATTTTTTTCTTCATAAAAACAGTACACGAATAATGGCCAGTGTCTCCTATTCTTTCTGGAATATATTCGAAGCCAGACTTCAAGTAAAGTTTCTGAGCAGCTTTCATGCCTGGTAATGTTTCTATATAACACTGTTTATATCCTTGGGATTTTGCGAAATCTAAGCATTTCTGCATCATTTGCCCACCCAGACCTCTACCTCTGGCTTTGGGGTCGAAATACATTTTCTGCAATTCACAGATTTCTGGATCGCCGTTTTCTAATGGAGATATTCCAGCACTTCCCAAAATTTTATCTCCTTCTAATAATACAAAATACTCTGACCTTTCCTTCTGGTAAGTTTCAAAAAGCTGATCTAAAGCTTTGTCTTCATAAGCAGTACCTACCTTGGGTGCTCCCTGTTCCACTAATACACACCGAATCATCTCGGCAACGTCTGCATTATCTTTGTTCTGTATTGGGCGTATATTGATTTCAGTCATGTTAGCTTCAGTTGAGCGATTTATTTACAATGTGTTTCCTGGGGTTTAGATGAACTAAATACCACACGCGAAATTAAATGAATATTGGAAGTTATAGGTGTATCTATCTAAAAATTTAAAATTTTGCTTGTGGCAAATTCAGAATAAATATTGAATATTAAAATTTAAAAATGCACTTTGATTATAAGTCATATACTTGAGTCTTTTTCTATTTTTACGCTGTGAATACTAAAGAATTTTACATAAAACGATGCTTGGAATTGGCCAGAAATGGACTGGGCACTACTTACCCGAACCCTCTAGTTGGTTGTGTCATCGTTTATGGAGACAAAATTATAGGCGAAGGATGGCACGTAAAGGCTGGAGATGCTCATGCTGAAGTGCGAGCAATAAATGCTGTAAAAGATCAATCTTTAATGAAGAAATCAACCCTGTACGTCACTTTGGAACCTTGTAGTCATTTTGGAAAAACTCCTCCTTGTAGTGATCTTATCATCGATAGAAAAATACCAAATATCGTCATTGGCACTATAGATCCTTTTGCGAGTGTTGCCGGAATGGGAGTGAAAAAACTTCTGAGTGCGGGCAGAAATGTGAGTGTAGGGGTTTGTGAAGATGAATGTGAAGAGTTGAATAAACGTTTTTTTACATTTCATAGAAAGAAAAGGCCTTACATCATTTTGAAATGGGCAGAGACCAAACGTAGATTTATTGCACCTATTGATCAACAAAAAAATGAAATCTTTTGGATTACCAATAAATATTCTCAGCAACTTGTACATAAATGGAGAAGTGAGGAACAAAGCGTCCTGGTTGGAACACAAACTGCTGTCATGGATAATCCTAAGCTTAATGTGAGGCACTGGAAAGGAAATAATCCTACTCGGATTGTGATTGACAAATCTCTGAAACTAAAGAAAGGCCTTGCAGTCGTAGATTCTTCTCAACCTACTGTCATTTTTCATCAGGATAAATTGAACTCAGAAAACAGGGGTCAACTCAGGTTTGAAAATTTGAATTATGATGAAGATATTTTACCTCAACTCTTGAAAAAGCTATATGATCTTGAACTACAGTCTGTAATTATTGAAGGGGGAAGTAAAACACTGCAGAGTTTTATAGACTCTGGTTTATGGGATGAGGCTCGGGTGTTTACAGGACAAAACAATATTAAAACTGGAGTAAAAGCTCCAACTTTGCAAAAACAAGCTTCTAAAACTTTTGACATAAAAGGCGATAAACTGAATTACTTTTACAATGATTAAAACCATCATTTTTGATTTTGGAGATGTGTTTCTCACTTTGGATAAATCTGCAACAGGTAAGCACTTGAAAGAAAACGGTATTTCTGAATTAGACGCTGAGCTTATCGGAATCAATAATTCTTACGAAAAAGGCTTGATTTCTTCTGATGAGTTTAGCCAACACTATACCAATAGATTTAAGAAACTTACTTCCCAGGAATTTAAAGATGCATGGAATTCTATTCTGATAGAATTTCCAGAACACAGATTGAACTTTTTAAAAAAACTTAAAGCTTCTGGAGATTACAAACTGATTTTACTTAGCAATACAAACGAACTACATATAGATTGGGTGAAGGAAAATATTTCAGTTTATGAAGAATTTCGATCGTGCTTCGACCACTTTTATTTGTCTCATGAAATTCATTTCAGAAAGCCTGATGAATCTATTTTTGAATTTGTTTTGAATGAAAATAATCTAAACCCTAAAGAAACTCTTTTTATAGATGACACTTTGGAACATACACTAACTGCAAAAAAAATAGGAATTCATACTTGGCATCTAAAAGCCGGGAAAGAAGATGTAACTGAATTATTTTTAAAAAAAGCTAATTTATTTTGATAGCGCTAATCTTAAGTATTTTATCCTCAAGCGCAATCTATATTGTCTTTAAGCTTTTCGGAAAGCACAAAGTGACTACACTTAATGCACTTATTGTGAATTATTTCACTGCATTTGTACTTGGGATACTTATTCAGGGAGATATATCTCTAGAAGGAATTCTGGTTGCGACGACCAAGGATTGGTTTTACGGCTCTATGGTTTTGGGCGCCATGTTTATTTTGGTCTTTACTCTTATGGTAATTACTACTCAAAAAGGAGGTATGTCCGTTGTTTCTGTCGCTAGCAAAATGAGTGTTGCTATTCCTGTTATTTTTGTGATTATTTATTACAATGAATCCTTAGGCATATTGAAAATTATTGGCATTGTAACAGCTTTGATTTCAGTTTACCTTGTATCTGTAAGAAGAAAAAAAGGCTTAAGCATTGATATGAAATACTTCATATATCCACTATTAGTTTTTATTGGTAGTGGAATTATAGAAAGTAGCATTAAATTTCTTGAAAACACTTATGTTCCAAATGACGAAATTTCTCTGTTTTCAGCAAACACTTTTTTCTTTGCTTGTGTAACAGGACTTATAGTTTTTGGACTTAGAAAATTAAAACACAAAACAAGCTTTAAAAGAAAAGATCTTTTAGGTGGTATTCTACTGGGTATTCCCAATTACTTTTCAATTTACTTTTTCATTTTAGCACTTAGGATTGAGGGACTTGATAGTTCTAATATTTTTATTATCAATAACGTAAGCATTGTACTGCTATCTACTATTCTAGGGATTTTGTTTTTTAAAGAAAGAATGATAACCAAAAATTGGGTAGGAATTGCAGTTGCAATTTTAAGTATAATCTTAATTACTTACACTCAGTAGCTTAGTTTCTGAATAGAAATAAAGTTTTGAAAATAAAATTGCAATTATCGCCCCAACAATTCCACCAACTATTACATCAACAGGGAAGTGAACACCAACAAATATTCTGCTTAGAGAAAATAAAATAGGCCAGATAAATATTAATTCAAGGTATTTAAATTTTGAATTTAATAGGAGGTATATAAATATAGTCGTTGCGAAAGATGTAGATGCATGACCGGAAAAAAAGCTAAAATTGGAAGGCTCATATAGAATCTTCAGAGAATTCATAATTTCCTCTGTAGCATTTGGCCTTGGTCTTTCAACCAAATATTTTGTTAGCTCTGTCAAAAAATGAGTAGTTCCAACACATACTAAAAGATATGATATTCTCACAACACTAGATTTAATATCAGATTTGTAGAAAAATAAAGCGAGTAGTAACAAGTAAAAAGGGATCCAGTGTTCTGTATAAGTGACAAAGCTCCAAAATGGATTTAAACTATCGGGACTAGCATTATTCAGAAAAACCATCAATTCCCAGTCCCATCGAGACAGATTTAATTCCATTAAAATCTTCTTTTGATAGGGCCAATAGCATCTTCAACTTCATCTTTCAGTTTTGAAGTTTTAGATTCGAGAGTTTTAGTTTGATCTTCAACCTCTTTTTTGATGTCAAAATCTAGATTATGATCTTTTTTTTGCTTAGTGATTTCAGTTTTGATCTCATCTGTAGCATGACGGAAAGACTTCATCGTTTTTCCAAAAAATCTAGCCATTTCAGGAATTTTATCAGCACCAAAAACCATTATCAAAATAAACAAGATAAAAGCTATTTCTGCGCCACTAATAAAAAGGGGGAAATTTATCATATTGCAAATATACTAGTCTGCTTCTGAACTGCGAAATATTAAATTTTAAAACTTAAATAAGATTCTCAAAAAATAGACAGGCCAGTGAGTGAGGTAAGTTCTTCTAAAACCTTCATTCCCAAAGCAGAATTTCCTTTTTGATTGAGCATTGGGCTCCAAACAGCTACTGAATATTGTTCTGGATGAACCGCTACAATACCGCCACCTACTCCACTTTTTCCTGGAAGTCCAACTCTGTAACTAAATTCTCCTGCCTCATCGTAGAAACCGCAAGTCTGCATTATAGAATTGATACGTTTTACACTTTGTCTATCAATTACCTTTTCTTGAGTCTGAAAGTGCTTACCCTCATTTGCAAACAACATAAAAGCCTTGGATAATTGCTCACATGTCATTGCAATTGAACATTGGTAAAAATAGAAGTCTAAAATTTTATCTGTGTCGTTGGTAATATTACCAAGAGATTTCATGTAATTGACCAAAGCCTTGTTGCGATAACCATGTTTCTTTTCACTTTTGGCTACAGCCTCGTCATAATGAATATCATTATCTCCACAAAGTTTACGAACAAACATCAAAAGATCATTTTTAGGATCATCCAGCACACTCAGCAATGCATCAGCAACAACAATAGAGCCTGCATTTATGAAAGGGTTACGAGGAATTCCGTTTTCTCGCTCAAGCTCTATAAGTGAATTGAATGAGGTTCCTGAAGGCTCAACATCCACTCTTTTCCACAAATCTCTTCCCAACAATTCTTTGGCTATAGTAAGTGTGAAGACTTTAGAAATACTCTGTATCGAAAATTTTTCTTGGCTATCACCAAATTCGAATGAAGATCCATCTTGGCAAAAAAGATAAATTCCAAATTTGAGGGGATCTACTTTAGATAATTCTGGGATATAACTAGCTACTTTTCCCATTCCCTCTTTAGGTGTGAATTCCTTCTGAAGAATATTTAAGATCGCTTGATAATCCATTTATTAAAATTTTAAATGACTGTTTGGGCTCAATTCGTAAGCTTGTTTTCCGGGCTCAAATATAATAGCTGGAAGGTCTCCTTGAAGAGTATTTTCGGAATTATTAATTTTAATCCAACTCCCTTCTCTTAGTCCAACGACAATTGTAGAATTTAAGGATTGAAATTCCTTTATTCTAGTCTCTCGAGTTTCTCCTTTATGCGTAGATGAACTATCCGGGTCCAAGTAATGCGGATTTATATTGAAGTTGAGAATGCCTAAAGTTTCAAAAGAAGGCGGATATACTATTGGCATGTCGTTGGTAGTTTGCATTGTCAACCCACAAATATTGCTACCAGCACTAGTTCCAAGATATTTTGCACCACTTTCAATGCTTTGTTTTAAAACTGACATTAAACCTAATTCGTGTAATTGTTTCACCAATAAAAAAGTGTTTCCGCCCCCTACAAAGATGGCTTTCGCGTTTGAAATTGCTTCTTTCATATCTTCAAACTTGTGCAATCCAATTACACTTTCCACACAAGGCTCTAGACCTTCAGAAGCCTTTGCTGTATAATCATCATGTGAAATACCTCCAGGTCTTGCAAAAGGAATAAATAAAACTTCATCTATATTCTTAAAATGAGTTTTAAGCTCGGGTAAAAGATACTCTAAATATGAACTTCCGTAAACGGTTGATGTACTGGCAATAATGGCTTGCATAAAAAATTACTTAGATTACATTGGTTTGACTTAACATAAATTTAGTAGCAAAATTAGGATGGCGTATCTGAATTTTTAAGTAGATTGTACAAAAAATAACATATGAGACTGATCTCTACTTTTATAATACTTTTTTTAATTCAAAACTTAACTGCACAAATAGACAATCGTGTTTTTATTGCTGGTGAAGTCATAGTTCCTATAGACGGAGAAATTTCACAAATAGAAATCATCAATCAAAACTCTAAAGAAGGAACAGTAACTAATCAGTATGGTCAATTTGGAATATCTGTAAGAGAAGGTGACAGATTAAGATTTGAGGCTATCCAGTATCAAAATTTTACTGTAATTATTGATGAGAATATCGTCAAAAATAAAAAAATGACCATAAGAATCAATGATGAAATCAACACCTTAGATGAAGTTATAGTTAAACCTTACGACCTGGAGGGAAATATAGAAGTAGATGCTAAGAAAGTAAAAACAGAATTTTACACTGCTCCAGAAGCAGAAACTGTGCTAAATGAATACGAAGGCGAGCAACCGTATGTAAGATCACAAACCATAACAGAAAATTACACTACGGAACAGCGTTTTATTAAAAATGGTTTGAATATCGCTAATATTTTCAGGGAAATTTTATCCTCTAAGGAAGTTGCTGAGGACAAAAAGCTTCCTAGAGATGTAGATGTTATGGTTAGAAAAATTTACAAGGATTCATTTTTTAAAGAACATCTCAATATTGAAAAAGAAAATATAAATCAATTCATATTCTTTGTAGAGGATAATGGACTTACCAAAGAAATGCTAAGAAAAGATAACGAGCTTGATCTCGTTTCGTTTTTAATTGAGAAATCAAAAGAGTTTAAAGCCGAAGACTAATTTGAGAAACACTTTATATCTGCTTGTTCTTTTTCCCTGTTTAATATTCGCACAGGATACATATTTGAAAGGTCAGATTTTCGCAGACTCTGTCGATACATATCAGGTCAATGTCATCAATATTAATCAAGAAATTGGGAGTATTTCCAATAACGAAGGAAAGTATAAAATAAAAGCTGCTATTGGAGACTCTATTTTGTTCACCTCTCTACAGCATAAGACTTATACTATCAGTGTTGAAGAAAGCAATTTAAAAACCAATACTTCTATTTTTTTAGAACTCGAAATTAATGAACTTCCAGAAGTAACACTTAATGAGTACCAACTTTCAGGAGATTTAAGTAACGACATAGATCAAGTTAAAGTAGATTTTATCGACCAAAGGCAATTTGGATTTGGTGTTCCTAGAAAATTGAATAAAATAGACAGGGAGATCTACTCCGCAAGCACCGGAATGCTTACTCCACTTATTTATGCTTTGAACGGTAAAGCGAAAAAACTTAAGAAGAGAAAAGCAAATGCAATTGTCCAATCCAATAAAAACAGAGTCTTACGAAATATTTCAGAGAACCTTATCACCAAAGACTTAAGAATACCAGAAGAATATATCGAAGATTTCGCTTACTTTTGCGCTGAAGATGAGCAGACTATTTCAATAATGAATAAAAATGATCCTTTAGCTTTTATCGATGAACTTAAGCTAAAAGCCATTGCTTATCTGGAAATTAAAAATGTAAACGAATGAAATTTTTCGGAGTTTTACTTATTTGGCTGTCATTTGCTTCAGCAACAAACACATATCACGAATTTTATCTTAGCGTAACAGATGTCACTTATGTAAAAAGTGAAAAAAGCCTTCAGATCATATCAAGAGTATTTACAGATGATTTTGAAGACGTTATCAATAAAAGATATGATAAAGATTTTAAACTTATTCCAAATCTTGAAGTCGAAGGAATAGATTTTTACATCGAAAAATACATTCGTGATAAATTTATTTTAGAAACTAAAAAAGGTGTATTGTCCTATAAGTATTTAGGAAGAAAATATGAGGATGATATGATTTATTTGTTTTTAGAGGCTGAGAACTTAGAGAATCTTGAAGCCTTAACTATAGAAAATTCAGTTTTAACTGATTTGTACTTGGAGCAAAAAAATATGATTCATTATAAATCTGATAATTTTAAAAAAAGCTTTATTCTTGAAAAGGATATTTCAAAGAAAACTATTTTACACAATTAATTTTAAATTATAATACCTACAGCTTATGAATTTAATTAAGTACACAAGTCTTTTTCTTTCTGTTTTTGTGCTGTCTTTTTCTGGATATGCTCAAGAAGATCAAGCAGAGGAAAAGCAAGAAGGCCACACCAATCAGAATAAATTTAGACAACTCTACGATGAATTTGCTACACCAAACGTTTACAGAACTGCTTCTGGAGCTCCTGGCCATCAATATTATCAAAACACCGCTGATTATGAGATGAACATCACATTGGATGATGAAAACACAATGTTATATGGTGAAGAAACAATCACTTACACAAATAATTCGCCTGATGCACTAGAATACCTTTGGGTAATGCTAGATCAAAACATTAGAGCAAAAGATAGCCCAGCAAAAGAAAGAAACAGTAGTGAATTTGCTCCTGTTACTCCAGCAGGTAGTTTTGTGAATTCTCATATGAAAGCAGATTTTGACGGTGGATTCAACATCAAAAAAGTCCATAGAAATGGTGAAGCTCTCCCATACACTATCAACTATACAATGATGCGTGTAGATTTAGCAAAACCTCTTATGCCTGGTGAGTCTTTTGACTTCTCAATTGAGTGGGATTATTTAATCAACAACCATACAGTAAACGGAGGACGCTCTGGTTACGAATATTTTGAAGATGATGACAACAGAGCTTATGTTATTGCTCAGTTCTTCCCTAGAATGGCTGTTTATAATGATAAGGAAGGCTGGCAAAATTACCAGTTTTGGGGAAGTGGAGAATGGTCTTTACCATTCGGAAATTATGATGTAAAAATTACAGTTCCTGAGGACCACATCCTTGATGCTACTGGAAAATTACAAAATAGAGATCAAGTTTTCAGTAAGATTATGTTAGATCGTTTTGAAAAAGCAAAACAATCTTACGATGAACCAGTTGTAATTGTTACTGAAGAAGAAGCTATCGCTAATGAAAAAATAAACGCTACCAAAACTAAAACTTGGGAGTTTAAAGCCAATATGGTAAGAGATTTTGGATTTGCCACATCAAGAAAGTTCATATGGGATATGATGGCTGTGAAAGTTGGAGACAAAGATGTAATGGCTGTTTCTCTTTATCCAAAAGAGGGAAATCCACTATGGGAAGATTGGTCTACAAGAGCTGTTGCAAGTACACTAGAGACTTACAGTAACTTTACTTTTCAATATCCTTATCACAAAGCAATTTCAGTCCATGCAAAAAGTCAAGGCATGGAATATCCTATGATTTGCTGGAATTATGGAAGACCAGATGAGGAAGGTTTTATTTCTGACCGTGTGAAATTCGGAATGATGAGTGTAATTATTCATGAGATAGGACACAACTTTTTCCCTATGATTGTAAATAGTGACGAAAGACAATGGGGATGGATGGACGAAGGTCTTAACACATTCATGCAATATTTATCTGAGCAAGAATTTGCGGATAAATATCCTGAAGTATTGCAAGGAAACAATCAGGTTTATGAAAAATATCCATCAAGACGTGGAGAGCCATCTAAAATCGTAAACTACATGAAGGGGAATCAAGATTATATTTCTCCTATCATGACCAATCCAGAGCAAGTATACCAGCTTGGTAATAATGCATATGGAAAGCCTGCTACTGCTTTGAATATATTGAGAGAGACCGTTATGGGCGAAGAACTATTTGATTATTCTTTTAAAACATTTGCTCAAAGATGGATGTTCAAACACCCAACTCCAGAAGATTTCTTTAGAACAATGGAAGATGCTTCTGCAGTAGATTTAGACTGGTATTGGAGAGGATGGTTTTACACAACAGACTATGTGGATATTGGTATTGAAAATGTGAAAAACTATTTCATGACTAGCAATCCTACTGTTGAAGGAAAAGCACTGTTAGCTAGATATGGTATCGATGACCCAGCAAATGATCCTCGCACCAAAGATGCTGTTTACTTATTAACTGCAGATAGTGAAAGCTTTGAAGCCTCTATGAAAGATGGTGACCCTTTAGAAAATGCTCCTAAACTTAGAGAGTATTTGATGGATAATTTCACTCAGCAAGAAATAAGTAATATGAAACAACCTAAGCATATTTATGAAATCACCTTCAATAAACCAGGTGGCTTGGTGATGCCTATTATTGTAGAATTTCAATATGCTGACGGAACTGCAGAAACTATAAAATATCCTGTTCAAGTGTGGAGAAAAAATGATTCTGAAGTCAAAAAAGCAATTTTTTCTGAAAAAGAAATCGTAAAGATGATTGTAGATCCTAAGCAGGAAACTGCAGATGTAGATACATCTAACAATACTTGGCCAAGAGAAGAAAAGTCCAGTGAATTTGACTCATTCAAAGAGGGTCAGTAAACACTTCTGAAAATATCGAAATCAAAAATGCCAGCTGAATTAGCTGGCATTTTTTTATTGAATAAATTTTAAAGCTTTAGGTAAAACTTCTATCTTTAGTTCAGTAAACTCTTCAATAACCTCTCCATCAATTTGAAGTAATCGAGGTTCCTTCAACTTCACTGTTGCAGATTTAGCTTGAATCGTTTCTAGGCTTTCTATTTTGTAATCCTCATCAAATTTAGACAACGCCGCTTTCAATAAATCTGAAAAATCCATAGCTTTCACCACAACAAATTCAAAAAAACTATCATCCATTCTACCTATTGTATTTAGTGGAATTCCAGTACCAAATTTTCTTCCATTACAAATAGCCAGCATCACCCCTTTTCTTTCATAATCCATTTGATCGGTTTTAATCTCAAACTCAAAGCCTTTTAGGTTTTGAAATTCAGACCAAAAGTGTTTGGCATAAGTAAACATACCTCGACTTTCATCCTTATCATAATTTGCCACCAGATTTGCATTTGCTCCTATATCTCCAAGATGAAGTAATAAATGAGAGTCGTTTATAGAAAGTAAATCCAGTTTTTTAGATTCTTTAGATTTTAAAAATCTTTTGAATAAAATCTGTGGAGAATCTGTCAAATTCAGTTCTACAGCCATTCCATTTGCAGATCCCATAGGTATAAAACCGACTTGAATATCAAAATCCATTAGAGGTTTCAAAAACATATTAAGTGTCCCATCGCCTCCCACTACAATTACTTTTTGAGGGGAATACTCGATGAGTAATTGCTCAATTTTATCACTATCATTTTTTCCTGTTGTTTTATAAAAATGATAGCTAAGCTTGGACTTTTCCAGAAAATGTTTTGCGAAGTCCACAAATTCCACTTTGTTTTTGTCGCCAGATACTGGGTTGATTATTATGAGAATATCCATCACTTCAAACTTAAAAATTCTTTTAATTGCAAAATCTCTTGATTGATGTCATCGTCATCTTGAAAATACATACAAGAGACACCAGTATCTTGTAATGCCTCCCACTTTTCTCTTTGAATTTCATCTACTGAAAATGTAGTTTGTCTAATATAAACTTTAATAATTTGAGACTTGTAAGTATTAACTATTTCAGAGTAGATATCCATATCTTTCTGAGTGTCATCTCCAATTAAAATAAATTTTTTGTCTGGTAAATTAGTAATAAGCTGATGCAGAAAATCTATTTTATGCTTTCCTTTTTTCGGTTTAAATAAGGATTTAAATTTCAAATAAGGGGTTAAAAACAAAGGACCAGAAGGAATTTCATTAAATCTAAAAATCGCGGTAATTAGACCAAACAAATTGCTTTCGCTTTTAGATAAATACGCTATTCTAAATTTATTTTCGTCAAAATACTCCAGCAGAGCATTACTGAATAACACCTTATTTCTACGTTTTGGCCTTTTGAATAAAATCGTGGAGATTCGTTTTAATGCAGAAGCTGTGTGAGAGTGAATCACCGTATCATCAATATCTGAAATCACCTCTATAGATGTAGAAGGATACTTAAAATAAAAAGGATGGATTTGATCTATACTTAGTTGATTGTGTTGCTCATCAAATACTTTAAAATCAGTTAAACAATCGATAGAAAGGAGTTCAAAAAAATAACCTTTTTTATTGGTTTTTATACTAAAAGACTCTCCATTAGTTTCAATATAAAGATGTTTTCGTTTGTAAGCTTTCTTGTGATAAGAGCTTAAAACGTTCCAAGTATTTGTAAATATTGACCGAGGAGACTTATCAATAGAAGTTTGATTTCTTAATACTGTACCGGTAACTAACACAGTGTTTTTCAATTCAACTGCTGTAAAGTGCCAAAGAAACGCCATGAGTTAAGTTTTGGTTTTCAATTTCAATCTAAAAAGTAAAAAAATACCGCCTGCAAAAAAAAGAATTAAAAACAAAATTGCATTTCTAATGCTGCCTGTCACTTGCGCTATAAATCCATACATAAACATTCCTATAACAATTCCTATCTTTTCAGTCACTTCATAAAAGCTAAAAAAAGAGGCCGTATCCTTTTCATCTTCAGGAATGTACTTCGAATAGGTTGATCTTGATAAAGACTGGATAGCTCCCATAACTAATCCAACAAAAAATGCAGTAATATAAAATTGAATAGGTTGCGTAATGAAGAATGCATAAACACATATACCGATCCAAATTATATTAATAACAATTAAAACATTAATATTCCCGTAGATTTTAGCAAATTTTGAAGCTGCATTCGCACCAGCAATAGCAACAAGTTGAATTAAAAGTATGCTTATGATAAGTCCATTAGTTGTTTCTCCTTCTGCCCATTGGATTTCGCCAACTCCAAAATAAGTGGCAATCAACATGATGGTTTGTACCGCCATGCTATACACAAAAAAGGCTCTAAGATAAGGCTCAAATCCAAAAGATGATTTGATTTTCTTATAAGTGGTTTTTAACTCTCGAAAACCATTCAATACTAAATCTTTGGTTCTCGCATCTCCTTTTCGATTGCCTTTAGGTAAATAAGCATACGTGTATTGACTAAATGCTATCCACCAAACACCAGTTAGAATAAATGAAATTCTTGTTGGAAGTGACTCACTTTCAAATCCAAAAGTGTCATAAAACATAATGAGAATAAGGCAAATCACTAGAAGGATGACGCTGCCAATATATCCTAATGAAAACCCTTTAGCTGAAGCTTTATCCTGTTGATTTCTGAAAGCTATATCAGGTAAATAAGAATTGTAAAAGACTATACTTCCCCAAAATCCTATTAATCCAAAAAAATAACAAATCAAACCAAACCAAAGATTTACAAGGTCAAACCAAAACAAACCGATACAAGCTAAAGCTCCCAAGTAATTGAAAAATTTCATGAAATTTTTCTTGTTCCCAATATAATCAGCCATTCCTCCCAAGAGTGGGCTCATGATAGAAATAACAATAAACGCTAAACCTGTAACGTAACTTATCAACACATCGTTGTTGAAACTATAGCCTAGAAATTGTACAGTATCATTAATAACGAGACCTTGATCATTCTTTATATTGGTTAGAGCACCATAATAAATAGGAAAAATCGCAGAACTTATAACTAAAGGGTAAACAGAGTTTGCCCAATCGTAGAAAGCCCAGGCATGAATAAGTTTTTTATGACCTTTGGAAAGCGACTTCACCTTCAAAATTTAATCTTTAAAAGAAGTCACACCATATTTAGCAGCTTCTTTTTTGGCGTCGTCAGACCATTTTTTTAAATTTTGAATACGCTCATCATTGGAAGGGTGGGTACTCAAAAATGGTGGTGGACCAGCACCATCAGAATTTTCTTTCATACGCACCCAAAGTCTTGCAGCCTCCTCTGGATTGTAACCTGCAATTGCCATTAGTTTTATACCAATTCTATCTGCTTCAGTTTCATGTTTTCTACTAAATGGCAACATCACTCCTACTTGTGAACCTATGCCATAAGCCATGGAAAAAAGTTCCTGACTTTGCTGGTCGTCACCTATAGCAAGCATTCCTACTGCTCCTGCTGCTTGTTGTATTTGTCCAGCACTCATGCGCTGTTGTCCATGATTGGCTAATGCATGAGCCACCTCATGCCCCATGATTGCTGCTACGCCAGCTTCGTTTTTGGCAATCGGAAGTATGCCAGTATAAAATGCTACTTTGCCTCCTGGCATAGCCCAAGCATTTACTTGGTCGCCCTTTATAAGACTAAATTCCCATTTATAATCATCAGTATAATTTGGATAACCATTTTCTGCTAACCAACGCTCAGAAGCATTGGCTACTTTAAGACCAACTCTTTGTATCATTTGTGCTTCCTCTCCTTCTCTTACAACTTCACTTTCCTCTAACACTTGATTATATTGCTGAAAAGACATTGGTAAGATTTGAGAATTAGGAACCAATGCTAAAGTGCTTTTTCCTGTAAAAGGATTAGTACCACAACTCAAAATAATGAACATTAATAAAAAGCTGGTATAGAATTTGAAATTGTTCATAATATAAATTTTTATCAAAATTAATCATTATATCCAATATTGAATTTGAAATGTGATTGATTTGTGAAAATTGGTCGATTCTAAACTTTTAAACTTTAATTTTATAAAAAAACAATATGAAAAAAATATCAATTTTAATTCTTGCTGTTTTATTTATCTCTTGCAAATCTGAAGCGCAACAAAAAGAAAAAAACACTAAAGAATTTAAGGTTCAGAAAACAGAAAACGAATGGAAAGCAGAACTCACAGACAAAGAATATCGTATTTTAAGAAAAGCTGAAACAGAAAGACCTTTTTCTAGTCCGCTGAATGATATTGAAGAACCTGGAGTGTTTGTCTGCGCTGCTTGCGGAAATCAGCTTTATGAAACGAAACATAAGTTTAAAAGTGGTACAGGCTGGCCAAGTTTTGATAGAGCTATAGAAAACAGCCTTGCATTAAGTTCTGATAGAAAACTGGGTTACGAGCGTTCAGAATTGCTTTGTGGAGATTGTGGTAGTCACCTAGGGCATGTTTTTGATGATGGCCCAAAAGAAACTACAGGTAAGAGACATTGCATTAATGGTGTAGCTTTAGAATTTATACCAAAAGAAAAATTATAAAAAATATGTCCGATAAAAATCAAATGACAGATCAAGAATGGAAAGAAAAACTTTCCGAGAAAGAATATCATGTTTTAAGAGAGAAAGGAACTGAGCCTCCTCATTCTGGTAAATATAACACTCATTTTGAAGACGGAAAGTACCATTGCAACGGATGTGGTGCGTTATTGTTCGACAGTAAATCAAAGTTTGAAAGCAACTGTGGTTGGCCAAGTTTTGATAGTTCGGCAGAAGGTGCTATTGAATATAAAAAGGACACTACATTTGGTATGGCCCGCATTGAGATACTATGTTCAAATTGCGGCGGGCACATTGGCCATATCTTTGATGATGGTCCTACAGAAACAAGAAAACGCTACTGTGTAAATTCGTTAAGCATTAATTTCGAAAATTAAAAGTCATGAAAAAAATAAGTTTATTATTAGCACTTGTTTTCATAGCTACAAGCTGTGAAGGCGACCGCGGACCTGCAGGACCTCCTGGACTCGATGGAGGAATTGAAAGAGGAACTATACTTGAAGTAAACGGCAGCTTTACTCCTCAAAATGGTTATTCATTTAATTATGAATTTCCTACTAATGAGGTTGAAGTTTTTGAAAGCGATGTCATCCAGGTATATTTATTGGAAAATGTCATTGATGATATTGGAGGTCCAGCTGATGTTTGGACTCCTCTAGCTACAAGTTTTTTCTTTGATGATGGAAGTCAATTAGTTTATAACTATAATCATACTTATTTTGATGTTGAATTTTTCCTAGGCGGGAATGTGGATTTGAATACCGTTTCAAATGATTTATTATTGAATCAAACATTCAGAATTGCAATTATCCCAGCTGATTTCGCTGAAAATAACCCTAGTTTAAATAGCTACGAAGCACTTATGCAAACTATGCCTAATGCAAAAATTATTGAATTAGATTAAAATAAAACTTTATATTAAAAAAGACCTTCTTACAAGGTCTTTTTTATGTTTATACATCAACGACTTAGAGTTACGTTAATACTCTTCAAATTATAGGATGTCTTCAAAATATAATTTTATTTTTACATTTCAAAAAAAATAATATGAGCGATAAACCAGGAAAAGTTCAAGATCTTATAGATAGAAAGTTTTTAGAGCAAAGAAAAGTTTTTTTAAACGGTCAAGTAGATGGTAAGAGTGCAAAACATTTAATAGATAGATTGATGTATTTGGACATGGAAAGCAATGACGAGATTCAATTTTACATTAACAGTCCTGGTGGTTACGTCACCGATGGATTTGCGATTTATGATACCATGAAATCATTAAAAAGTCCTGTGTCTACAATTTGTAGTGGCTTGGCAGCTTCTATGGGCTCAATACTAATGTCTGGAGGTGAAAAAGGAAAACGTTTTATACAGCCTAATGCCAAAATAATGATCCATCAACCAATGGGTGGAGCTCAGGGTCAGGCTTCCAATATCGAAATTCAAGCTCAAGAAATATTAAAAATTAAAGAACTGAGTGCTCAAATTTTAGCAGACAATTGCGGTCAAGACTTTGATAAGGTAATGAAAGACTTTAAACGTGATTACTGGATGAATGCACAAGAATCTGTTGATTATGGTATTGTAGATGGAATTCTATCTTAAACATGCCTATTGAGTTTAAATATATTTCTTCAAGCGAAACCAAAGATTTAAGGCATCTTGTTTTAAGACAAGGGAAACCTAGAAATTTTTGTGATATGCAAGGAGATGAGTTAAAAAGCACCATACACATTGGTGCTTTTCTTAATTCTAGATGTGTTGGTGTATTGAGTTTATTTCTTTCAAAAACACATAAATTACCAAACTTATCTCAGTATCAACTTAGAGGCATGGCAGTAGACCCTCAGTATCAGAGGCAGAATATTGGAAAAGAATTGGTATTGTATTCTGAAGGTGAGCTTAAGAAGAAAAATGTTGATGTACTCTGGTGTAATGCTAGAGAAATCGCAGTTGGTTTTTACAAAAAACTTAACTTTGAAGTCATCTCAGATCTATTCCAAATCGCGGATGTTGGCCCTCACTTTATTATGGCAAAAAAACTAACTTAAGATGAACCGAAAAAGATTTATCAGTACTGCAACCTTAGTTTTTATTGGGTCACAGTTTTCAATTAATTCTGAAGTATTAAATTTACTAGGTTTTGATGATATAAAAATTGAAAATCTTTTAGGATTAAGTCAATCTCACTTAAAATCAAATTCAATTTTACTTGAAAATGAAACTTACGAAGCTTTCTCTAAAATGAAATCTAAAGCTATTGAAGATAATATCGACTTAAGAATAGTATCTGGATATAGAAGTTTTAAGCATCAAAAGGCAATTTGGGAGCGGAAATTTAATCAGCTTATCATAACAAAAAAACCAACTGAAGCTATTTCAGAAATAATCACCTACTCCTCTATTCCTGGAACCTCAAGGCACCATTGGGGAACCGACATAGATATAATTGATGGCTCAGTGAAATTACCAAAGGGAGATTTGCTTTTAGAACAAAATTACCATGGCGATGCCCCGTTTTCAAAAATGAAATCTTGGATGGATAATCATGCAAAAGACTTTGGATTTGAACTGGTTTATACACAAAATAAAAGCCGAACTGGATTTAACTACGAACCTTGGCACTATTCTTTTGCTAAAAAATCTAAGTCTTTTCTAAATGTACAACTGCAAAAAGATTATAGAGAAGCCTGGAGCGCTTTAGAGTTTAATGGAAAGTCAAAAATGTCTAAGAAATTTATAGATTCCTATTTTGAAAATTACGGATCTGGAATCAATCCTAGTTTAATGCCTTCTTAAAACACGCTATTGTATCAATCAATAATTCTTATTTTAGCATAAAATTACTTCAAATGAGCAAAAAAGTCATTTTAACAATATTAGATGGGTGGGGAATATCTCCAAATAAAGAAATTTCTGCTGTTGATCAGGCAAAAACCCCTTTTATGGATAGTTTGTATAAAAAATATCCACATGCCACTTTAAGAACAGATGGGCTCAACGTTGGTTTACCAGAAGGGCAAATGGGTAATTCTGAAGTCGGTCATATGAATCTTGGAGCTGGAAGAATTGTTTATCAAGATCTCGTAAAAATAAACATGGCTGTTGAAAAAGATACGCTAAAAGATGAGCCTGTTTTGGAACAGGCTTTTGATTATGCTAAAAAAAATAACAAAGCTGTACATTTTCTAGGTCTTGTGAGCGACGGAGGTGTTCACTCCCATATGAATCATCTTAAAGGTCTCGTCACTGCCGCTCAAGATTATGGAATTTCAAAAAAATATGTTCATGCCTTTACAGATGGAAGAGATGTTGATCCCCATTCTGGTAAAGGTTATATTAAAGAATTAATGCCTCATTTTGAAAAAACAGATACCAAACTTGCTAGTATTATAGGACGATACTATGCCATGGATAGAGATAAACGCTGGGAAAGAGTAGAAAAAGCTTACGACCTCATCGTGAAGGGTGAAGCTGAAACTTATAGTGAAAATCCACTTGAAGTCTTACAAAAAAGCTACGATGATGGCGTTTCTGATGAATTTATAAAACCAATAGCTGTTACTTCCAATGGCAAACCAGTAGCAAAAATAGCTGAAGGCGATGTCGTAATTTTCTTCAATTTTAGGACAGATAGAGGAAGACAACTCACTCAAGCTTTGAGTCAAGAGGATTTTCCTGATTATGATATGAAGTCGATTCCTTTATATTATGTCACCATGACCAAGTATGACGACACCTTCAAAAATATAAATGTTGTTTACAAGAAAGACAATATCAAAGCTACACTTGGTGAAGTTTTGGAATACACCGGCAAATCTCAAATACGTGCTGCAGAAACTGAAAAATATCCTCACGTCACTTTTTTCTTTTCTGGAGGACGAGAAGAACCCTTCAGAGATGAAAAGCGCATCATGGTAAACTCTCCGAAAGTTGCAACTTATGATTTACAACCAGAAATGAGTGCTTACGAGCTGAAAGATAAAATTGTAAAAGAAATCGAAGAAAAGACAGGTGATTTCATTTGTTTAAATTTTGCCAATCCTGATATGGTTGGTCATACTGGAGATTTTGACGCTGCAGTGAAGGCTTGTGAGACTGTAGATCAATGTCTTAAGGAAGTAGTGACTGAGGCAGAGAAGCAAGATTACTCAGTGATTGTTATTGCAGATCATGGAAATAGCGAGACTATGGTGAATGAAGATGGCTCACCAAATACAGCACACACAACAAACCCAGTTCCTTTTGTATTGGTAGACAAAGATATCAAATCGGTCAAGGATGGAATTCTTGGAGATATCGCTCCTACTATTTTAGATTTAATGGGGATAGAAAAACCAGATTTAATGACACAAAACTCACTCTTAAAATGAGAAAAACACTCACAATACTTTCTGTTTTAATAATTTTATTAAGTTCTTCCAGTTTCACTCTTATTGAATTAAATTCAGGCAATAAAAAAGCAAGTCAAGAAAACGAGCTTATATTAGGTGAATTCAAATTAGAGGATCTTAAGTCTACAAATAATAAAGCATGGTTTGAAGATGGATATAAAAATTACTCACCTAAAACTGAAGTCGTCAATAAAATAGCTTCAGTTGTAGAGAATAAGGATTTTAAAATTTCCGTTTATATGGGAACGTGGTGTGAGGACAGTCAAAGAGAGTTTCCTGGGTTTATAAAAATATTAGACCAGATTAATTTTAACTACAAAAACCTTACTCTCATAGGTGTTGATGAAGATAAAATTGTACCAAACATTACAAATGAAGAGAGAAGGGAACTAAACGTTTTTAACGTCCCTACTATAATAATTTATGATAAAAATGGAAAGGAGATAAATCGATTTGTTGAATTTCCTCAAGAGACTTTAGAAAAAGATCTTCTTAAAATATTTTCTAGACAAGATTATAAGCACGTCTACGATTTTTAATCTATCTATATGATTTCTTCTAAAAGACCAGTTTTAGCAATAGATTTTGACGGTACAATTGTGGAAAATAAATATCCATCGATTGGTAAGCCTAAGTTGTTTGCTATTGAGACCTTAAAAAAGTTACAGATGAAAGGCTTTGTTCTCATTCTTTGGACTTATAGAGACGGTGAGTATCTTAATGAAGCTGTTGAGTTTTGTAGAAAGCAAGGAATTGAATTTTACGCAGTAAATAAAAGTTATCCTGAAGAAGTTTACAGTAGTGAGATAAGCAGAAAAATCAATGCTGATATTTTTATAGATGACAGAAATATAGGCGGTTTTTTGGGGTGGGGAGAAATTTACAGAGAATTGATTGGTGATGATGACGAGTTATTAAGATTAGAAAATAAAAAAAAAGGATTTTTTAAATCTATTTTTAAAAAGAAATAAATGATAATTAAAAAGACAAGGGAGGAAATAAAGCTTATGCACGAAAGTGCACAAATTGTTTCTAAAACTTTGGGAATGATTGCCAAAGAAATAAAGCCAGGAGTTACTTCACTATATTTAGATAAACTTGCAGAAGAATTTATTAGAGACCATGGAGCCATTCCAGGTTTTTTAGGACTTTATGATTTCCCTAATACTCTTTGTATAAGTCCAAATGCACAAGTAGTTCACGGTATACCAAATAATAAACCTTTAGAAGAAGGTGACATCCTTTCTGTAGATTGTGGTGCTGTAAAAAATCAGTTTTACGGAGATCATGCCTATACATTTGAAGTTGGTGAGGTAGATGAAGAGGTAAAAAAGCTTATACGCATTACAAAAGAATCGCTCTATAAAGGTATAGCTGAATTTGTAGAAGGAAACCGTGTTGGTGACGTTGGTTATGCTATCCAAAAGTATACTGAAAAACATGGCTATGGGGTTGTAAGAGAACTTGTAGGTCACGGTCTTGGTAAAACGATGCATGAAGATCCACAAATGCCTAACTATGGCAAAAGGGGACGAGGTAAAAAATTTGTAGAAGGGATGACTGTTGCTATAGAACCTATGATAAATATGGGGACCAAACGCATCAAACAATTACCAGATGGCTGGACTATTTTAACATCTGATGGAAAACCAAGTATACATTTTGAACACGATGTTGCTATTGTTGATGGTAAGCCAAGACTTTTATCTACTTTCGATTATGTACATGAAGCACTTGGCATCTCTTCAGACGAAGAAGATCCATATAGACTCGACATTTCCACACTGTAAGTTCCAATCTAATTCTTAAGTAAGTTTACACGTTTCTTAAAAAAATTAAGCTTTTAAAGCTATAGCTTAGAAGTTAAATAGATTAATTGTTTAAGTTTTAACTTGATTTTTTAAACAAAGTATTATAATAATCTATATTTTTGACTATTGTTAAATATAGTTATGGGAAACATTAAACAAAATTTCAGTATTAAAGATTTAGAATCGTTGAGCGGTATCAAAGCGCATACAATACGTATGTGGGAAAAACGCTACAATGTTTTGGAGCCTGAACGCACAGAAACCAATATTAGAAATTATGGAGTCACTGGACTTCAGAAGATATTGAACATCGCGTTTTTAAATGAAAATGGATATAAAATTTCGCGAATTTCTAAAATGGATGATGGAGAAATTTCCGAGCTTGTACAAAGTATAACCACAAGCAAAAGCAATTCTAATAGAGCTTTAAAATCTATGAAAGTTGCCATGATGAACTTTGACCAGCCTTTATTTCTAAGAACTTACGAAAATCTCATGATCAATAAAACATTTTCAGATATTTATGAAGAAGTTTTTATTCCATTAATGGTTGAGATTGGATTACTTTGGCAAGCTGGCACTATAACTCCAGCTCATGAGCAATTTATTTCTAATTTGATAAAACAAAAATTATTTATCAATATTGAAAGCCTACAGAAAGTTCAGGCTTCAAAAAATGATAAGGTATTTGTTTTATTCCTTCCTAATGAAGAAATCCATGACATTGGCCTTTACTATGCTAATTATGAGATTTTATCACATGGCTATAAAGTAATTTTTTTAGGACAAAGCCTTCCTATGGAAGATTTAACTTATCTTTCAACCCTGTATGATAATACGGTTTTTGTGAGTTACCTTACAGTAAAACCTGATAATCTTATCCAATATTTAGAAGATTTTAAAAAACATATATGCCCTAATGGCCTTTGTGAATATTGGTTATTAGGCCGGAAGTCTACTGAATTACTTGAGAATAATACTACACTTCCTGAAGGTATAAGAGCCTTTAGAGATATTTCAGAATTGACATTAAATTTGTAATATGAGTAAATCGATTGCAGTAATTGGCTCTGGCTTTTCATCATTGGCAGCAGCATGTTATCTTGCCCAAAATGGCAATAGAGTTGAGATTTTCGAAAAAAACGATAGCCTTGGAGGTCGTGCAAGACGCTTTAAAGAGAAAGGTTTTACGTTTGATATGGGGCCTTCCTGGTATTGGATGCCAGATGTTTTTGAAAGATTTTTTGGAGACTTCGACAAAAAACCATCGGATTATTATGAACTTGAAAAATTAGACCCTGGATATCAAGTTGTATTCGAAGGAGGTGAAACTATTGAGATTGGTGATAGTTTAGATAAGATCTATAAAATTTTTGATAAAGAAGAAGAAAATGGAGCTAGAAAATTAAAAAAGTTCATAGAGAATGCTCGCAGTAATTACGATATAGCAATCAAAGATTTAGTTTACAAACCTGGCGTATCACCTTTAGAGCTTGTGACTCCAAAGACGATTACAAAACTAGGAGAATTCTTTAGTACAGTAGATAAGGACGTAGAAAAAGAGTTTAAAAGTGAAAAGCTGAAACAGATTCTTAAGTTTCCTGTTTTGTTCTTAGGCGCAAAACCAAGTGAAACACCATCATTTTACAATTTCATGAATTATGCTGATTTCGGCCTTGGAACTTGGCATCCCAAAGGTGGTTTCCATGAGGTTATAGCTGGAATGGTTAAATTAGCAAAATCTTTAGGCGTCAAAGTCAACACCAATGCCAATATCGATAAAATTATAGTTGAGAATAAAACTGCTAAAGCACTTGAAATTAATGGTGAATTAAAAAGCTTTGATGTAATATTATCAGGCGCAGACTACCATCACACTGAGACTCTTCTAGAACAAAAGCATCGTCAGTATTCTAAAGCATACTGGGATAAAAAAGTTTTTGCACCATCATCGCTCCTATTTTATATTGGTTTTGATAGAAAACTTGATAATGTAAAACACCATAATTTATTTTTTGATGTTGATTTTAATGAACATGCAAAAGATATTTATACCACTCCAAAATGGCCAGAGGAGCCTTTATTTTACGCAAATTTCACTTCAAAGACAGACCCTAGTACTGCACCAGAAGGTCATGAAAACGGCTTCTTTTTGGTACCTATCGCTCCAGGAATTGAAGACACAGAAGAGCTAAGAGAAGAATATTTTAACAAAATCATGACAAGGTTTGAATCTTTGACTGAGCAAAAAGTGCAGAAAAATATTATATTTAGGAAGTCTTTTTGTGTAAACGACTTTAAAGAGGACTATAATTCATATAAAGGAAATGCTTACGGCATGGCAAATACGTTGTTACAGACAGCTTTTTTAAGACCAAAATTGAAGAGTAAAAAAGTTAATAACTTATATTTTACGGGACAACTAACCGTCCCCGGCCCTGGCGTTCCACCAGCATTAATTTCAGGTAAATTGGTATCTGAGTTAATTGAAAAAAACTAAAATAATGAAGTCATTATTCGATACAGTTTCCAGAGATTGCAGTAAGCTTGTAACTAATTCTTACAGTACATCTTTCTCAATTGCTACAAAATTACTTGCTCCTTCCATTAGACAAGATATTTATAATATCTACGGATTTGTAAGGTTTGCCGACGAGATTGTAGATACTTTTCATGAGTATGACAAGACAAGGCTTTTTAAAAGTTTCCAAGAAGAAATGTATAAAGCTATTGACCAAAAAATCAGCCTCAACCCCATTTTAAACAGTTTTCAAGAAACTGTTCATAAGTACAATATTGATGCTCATTTGTATGAATCTTTTATGGATAGTATGGAAAAAGATTTGCACAAATCCAATTATCTTACTCAAGAGGAATATGAAGCTTATATTTACGGAAGTGCTGACGTGGTGGGATTGATGTGTCTTAAGGTATTTGTCAAGGGGGATAGAGAAGCTTATGAAAACCTAAAAGATGATGCGATGAAACTAGGTTCTGCTTTTCAAAAGGTAAACTTTTTGAGAGATTTAAAAGCTGATTGTGAAGAATTGGAAAGATCTTATTTTCCAAATGCAGACTTAAGTTGTTTGGATGAAGAGACTAAAAAGATTATTATATCTGAAATCGATGTAGATTTCAAAGCTGGATTGAGAGGTATAGGAAAATTGCCAGTTGAAGCCAAGTTAGGAGTATATACAGCATATATTTATTATTCAAAATTGCTTCAAAAATTAAAGAATACACCGTCACTTGAAATAAAAAATAGAAGAATAAGAGTACCTAATTATCAAAAAGCTAGTCTGCTTGCAAAATCTTACATTTCTTGTAGATTTAATTTAGTTTAACGTTATGGATATATTGATTTGGATTGTTGTTTTTATTGCAACATTTTTGGGGATGGAGTTTATGGCGTGGTTTACGCACAAATACGTAATGCATGGTTTCTTGTGGGTTCTTCATAAAGATCATCATTTAAAAGACCATAAAAGCTGGTGGGAACGCAACGATTTATTTTTTGTCTTCTATGCTGTAGTAAGTATGTATTTTTTTATGGTTGCAGAATTTCAATTCGCTATAGCTATAGGTGCTGGAATAGCAGGTTATGGTTTAGCATATTTTCTTGTTCATGATATTTTTATTCATCAGAGATTTAAATTATTTCGGAAAGCTGACCATTGGTATGCAAAAGGCATAAGAAGAGCACATAAAATACACCACAAACATTTAGGAAAAGATGATAGCGAATGTTTTGGTATGCTCATACCACCCAAACGTTTTCTAAAAAACGATAAGTAGATGAAAATGAAAGTTGCAGTAGTTGGTTCTGGCATTGCCGGAATTGCTTCAGCATTACGACTAAAAGCCAAAGGCTATGATGTCGAAGTTTTTGAACAAAACAGTTACACAGGCGGAAAGCTTCATAGCTTCCAAAGAGGTGACTACAGGTTTGATTACGGGCCTTCACTATTTACAATGCCTCAACTTGTAGATGAGTTGTTCGGACTTTTTGATATAGATTCTAAATCTTATTTTAAATACAAGAGAAAAGATATTATTTGTAATTACTTCTGGGAGGATGGCCAGCAATTTCAAGTAGATGCAGATAAAAATGCATTTATAAAAAATGCTTCTGAGACTTTTAATGAATCCGAAAGCAATTTAAGCGATTACTTAGAAAGTACACAAATTAAATATGACCTTACATCTCGGCTTTTTTTAGAAAAATCCCTTCATAAATTTAGTACTTATCTTTCAAAAGATACTTTGAAAGCAATATTTAACTTGAGCAAACTTCATTTGGATAGCAGTCTTAATGATGTTAATGAAAAGTATTTTGATCATCCAAAACTTGTTCAACTCTTCAATAGGTTTGCTACCTATAACGGTTCTTCACCATATAAAACTCCTGGAATTATGTCTATGATTCCTCATTTAGAAATGAATTATGGAGCATTTATTCCAAAACATGGAATGCATGATATATCGCAAAGCCTCACTAATTTAGCAAAGGATAATGGAATTGTCTTTCACCTTAATCAGAAAGTAGATGAGATTCTGTATGAAAAAGAAAACATAAAAGGATTGAAAATCGACCAAAAAGAACATGCATTTGACCTGGTAGTGTGCAATATGGATGTTTATTCAGCATATAATTCTTTACTTAAGAAAACACCACCACCAAAGAAGACACTTGAACAGGAACGCTCAAGTTCAGCATTGATTTTTTACTGGGGAGTCAATAAAACATTCAAAAAACTGGATTTACATAATATTTTATTTACTGAAGATTACAAAAAAGAATTTGATCATCTTTTCAATAAAAAATACTTTACAGACGATCCCACAGTCTATATAAATATTACTTCCAAAGAAGTGGATGGTGATGCTCCAGAAGGATGCGAGAATTGGTTTGTCATGGTAAATGCTCCAACAAATTGTGGTCAGGATTGGAAGGCACAAACTACTTATATAAGAGAAAAAGTAATTGCCAAAATAAATAAATGTTTAGGAACTAAAATAGAGAACCATATTGAAGTAGAACACGTAGAGACTCCCGAAACAATAGAAGTAGCAACCTCATCTTTCCAAGGTTCCCTGTACGGCACGTCCAGCAACAATAAATTTGCAGCATTTTTGAGGCATCCAAATTTTAGTTCTAAAATAAAAAACCTGTACTTTTGTGGTGGTAGCGTGCACCCGGGTGGAGGAATTCCTCTATGTTTACTTTCCGCGAAAATTGTTTCAGACTTAGTACCACAAGCTTAAATTAAATTGATGAAAAGCCTCTATAACGATAGAAAATATATTTTAATCGCGATTGGTATTCTATGGCTCTTCCACATTTCAGGTATAATAGGAATCAGCTTAGGTTTTCAAGATTGGTTTGCAAGCAGAACTGCTCTCAATCTTATGATCATGTTTCTGGCTCTCATATTTTTTTTCCCTCTGGATTCTATCAAAAAGTGGATTTTATTTGTTGTATTTGGAATTCTGGGTATCTACGCAGAATACCTGGGTGTCACATTCGGTTTATTTTTTGGAGAATATGCATATGGAGATAATTTCGGTCCAAAAATCTTTGAAGTGCCAGTTCTTATAGGTATCAATTGGGCCATGCTTACATTTATATGTGGTGCTATTGCAAATAATTTTTCTGAAAACCTTATTTTGAAATCCTTATTAGGAACTTTCATGATGTTATTTTTGGATTTATTCATGGAAAAGGTTGCACCAATATTTGATTTCTGGGAATTTTCAGGCGGATATGCTCCAATAGATAATTATATTGCCTGGGGTATTATTTCCTTTGTATTTCATCTAATATTCCACCTGGCAAAGATCAAAGGCAAATTTCTTATCTCATTCAATTTATATTTAGTTCAACTTGTATTCTTTATTTATTTCTATGTCTATTTCTAAATATGATTACATAATCGTTGGTGCTGGTGCAGCTGGATTAAATCTTGCTCTTGCGATGAACGATGATGTCTTTTTTAAAAATAAATCCATATTAATTTTAGATAAAGATCAAAAAGAAAAGAACGATAGGACTTGGAGTTTTTGGGAAAAAGGAGATGGTAAATGGGATAGTTTAATCACTAAGACTTGGAATAAAGGCATTGTAAAAGCCAACGGTGAAAGCATCACGCTCGACTTGAAGAAGTACAATTATAAAATGTTAAGGTCTGCTGACTTTTATGCTCATGCTAAAAAACAGCTCGAAAAATCTAACTTCATCTGGAAAACAAAGCAGGTTCAAAAAATAGTTCAGTCAGAAGAAAGTGCCATAGTTACAACAGATAAAGGAAATTATGAGTCTAAATATGTGTTTGACAGTAGGATCCCTCCTAGTTATTCTCTTGAAGACACAAACTATCTAAACATAGCTCAGCATTTTAAGGGTTGGATTATTGAAACTAAGACACCTGTTTTTGATGATTCTAAATTTACAATGATGGATTACGATCTCAAGGATAATGGGACTACGAGCTTTACTTATATATTACCTCTTTCATCAACGAAGGCACTTGTGGAGTTTACCTATTTTAGTCCAGATTTGGTCAGTGAGTCAACTTATGATAAATATTTAAAAAAATACATTATTCAGAATTTGAATGTTGAAAATTATGATATCCTTGAAACTGAAAAAGGAATTATCCCTATGACCAATTTTCCTTTTGAAAATTTCAATCAAAAACACATTATTAAAATCGGAACTGCTGGGGGTTGGGTAAAGGCTTCATCTGGTTATTCTTTTAAAAATTGCGAGAGAAAAAGTCAAAATATTATCAAGTTTCTGAAGTCAAATCGAGAATTTTATAAAGATTCTTCACCCAAAAAATATCAGCATTACGATAAAATTTTTCTTGAAGTACTCACAAAGGAAAATACCTTCGGAGAGGAATTATTTTACAGGATGTACAAAAACAATTCAATCCAAACCATTTTCAGATTTCTTGACGAAAAATCCACATTTCAAGAGGATTTAAAAATCATTAGAAATTTAAGCTCATCTCCATTTATCAAGGGGTTTTTAAGGCACGCAAAAAGCGGTTTCAACACCTAGTCATCTTTTAAAACTACTTTCTCCTGAAGTCTGAATCTTGAAAACAGTTCTTCACTATACCAGTCGAGCTTTCTGGTTTTTTGAATTGCTTTGATGTGTTCGTGGCTTTGGTAGGCATATGACTGAAGGTTTTCAATATTATCCCAAATACTAAATGTTGCCATTTCTACAAACGGCAACTCTCCAAAACCTTTGGTATAAAGTAGGCCCTTAGCATTTTCTAGTGGTTTTTGGGATTCAGGGACGAATTTCCAAAATTTTAAAAGCATATTAGTTTTAATGCTTGCCCTAGTAATTACGGCAATCTGGTCATTTTCACCTATGTCTTTGGCTTGAACTGAAGACTGAAATGGATTTTTACCATTCCACAAACCTCTGGCCTGAATACTTTCCAGATAAAGCACCTCCATTCTTGTCGCATGCTTTTTATAAAGCTCACTTAAAGGATGTGTGTCAAAAAAATCCTGAGCACAAGACTTATCATCCCAGACTTGCAGCACTGCATATACATTCCAATCTGGGAACGGGTTGAAATTATCCTTTCCACTCCCTAGTAATTTATAAAAACTCTGTCCTTCAACAGTTTTCATATACCGATGACCGAATTGCATCATTGACAATGCCCAGAATTTATCAAAAAAGCCATTATAAGTTAGTATCGTAAGTGTTGTAATTTGAGACATAAAACTTAAAAAACATAAAGGTGAAAACTAAATGAATGCTACTTTAGTTTTCACCTTAATTTTATTAATAATTAAACAAAGAGTGATTCAATAGTGTAACTCTGAAGTTGTGTTCGTTTCAAATTCAGAATAAAAATTAGTTTTTATACTTATCAAACCAGCTTGTGATATATCCCACTTTTCTAAATAAATTACTCGGTTTTCCTGCAATACCATGACCAGAGCCTGCTATCCGAATCATTACGGCATCAACGCCCTGTAGTTTTAATGCTGAGTAATACTGTTCTGTTTCACTCATGGGGGTTCTGTAATCTTGCTGTCCTGTCAGCAACATCGTTGGTGTTTTTACATTTCCTACCAATGAAATTGGAGAAAACTTCAAATAATCTTCTGGAGATTCCCACGGCTTATCTTTGAACCAATATTTTGAAAAGAAAGGTGAACTATCTGCAGTTAATACAAAACTATACCAGTTAATTACAGGTTTTGCAACCACAGCTGCTTTAAATCGATCTGTCTTACCAATAGACCAGGCAGTGAGAACTCCTCCTCCACTTCCTCCGGTAATAAATAAATTTTCCTCATCCACATAGCCTTGATCTACCACATACTCTGTAGCATCCATCAAGTCATTGTAATCTTCACTAGGATAATTATGGTTGATATATCCTGCAAAATTTTCACCATAACTTGTACTTCCTCTGGGATTTGTATAAACCACTACATATCCTCGACTTGCCATAAGTTGCAATTCTGGAGAAAACCGTGAGCCATAATTTGTGTAAGGACCACCGTGAATTTCAAGAATCATTGGATACTTTTTGGAAGAATCATAATCTGGAGGTGTTATGATCCAACCCTGAACCTTGAAATCATCTACTGAAGAGTCAACCCAGAATTCTTCGACATTTCCTATTTTTTTCGACTTCAAAAGATTTTCATTTAGGTTAGTAAGAAGTCTTGGTTGTGAATTCGATTTTCTTCCCACTACAGCCAATTCCGCTGGGATTGAAGTAGTAACATGAGAAAAAGCAACATTACCTTTATCTGAAACCGAATAACTTCCTCCTCCATAAGGTCTACCAATACTTGCAGAGCCAAGGTTTTCTGCAATTGGAGCTACATTACCTTTTAAATCTATTTCACCAACTTTACTATTACCTTCCTCATCATATCTAAAATAGATAGACTTACTATTCTTAGACCACTTTATAGAGGAAATGTCTTGTTTAAAACCTTTAGATAGAACTTCAACTTCTTTACTATCTCTATCCATTAAATATAGTTCTGTCAATTGGTAACCTACAAATTTATCTTTAAAACCTGTGTAAGCAATATATTTCCCATCTGGAGAAATTTTTGGAGAGTTGAAAGGTCCGCGCTGATTTGTAAGTTGTTCTACCTTTCCTGTTACTATGTCGTGTTGAAAGATTTGCTCATTATTGGGATCAAGTTCAGCATTTTCAGATTTGTCGACTGTGTATAAAATATGCTTTCCATCTGGAGCCCAGGAAGGCGAACTGTATTGATGCGATCCTGACGTTAATTGACGTGCAGTTCCGCCTTCTGCAGAAATTAAAAATAAATGACGATATCCGTCTTGAACATACCCACCACCGTCTCTACGGTATACAGTTTTATCTATAACATCAGCTCCTTTTTCCCATTCTGCTCCAGAAGGAGGTGTTGGTAAACTAGGTTTGATAGCTTTTGAAGATTCAGACACAAACTTGCTAAATAGAAGTTGAGATCCATCTGGAGACCAACTTATACTTCCAGGACTTTCTGTGAAATTGGTGAGCGCAGCAGTTGTTTTTGACTTTAAAAAATACACGTATAATTGATTTGATCCATCTTGATTAGAAGTGAAAGCAAATTTATCACCTTGCGGAGACCAACTTACATTACCGTAATTTCTGGTTCCAGACGTGATTGGATAATGATTATTACCATCAAAAGAGATTTGCCATAGATTAACTAATCTTCGATCTGACATCACATCAAATTGATGCCTTTCGTAAATGATGGTATTTCCATCTGGAGAAATCTCTGGATTTGAAACCATTTGAAGATCAAAAAGATCCATATAATCAAAATGATTTTCCTCAACCTGCGCTTGAAGTTGAGAACTAGAGAAAAGTATAAAGTTAAGAATGAAAAAGCTAAAACGTATAAAATTCATTTTTTTAATATTTTAGTTAAGATACATTTGTGGAGATTTTCTTTGCTTTGAAGCCTTTTCATAAAGCTTAGCATAACTGTAAATATCAGGTTCTTGGTATGGTTTTGTAATAAAAGTAAGACCTTCTGGCTCACCACTTTCATTATACCCCATAGGAACAGTTAAGGCTGGGAATTTAGCAGCTGCTGCCTGACCTGCATTGTAGTTATTGATGGATAAAATAGCATCAAGATTATTAGCTTGCATTGGGTTTTCAAAATATTCTATACCTGCAATCAAAAGTTTTTTACGAATTTCATTGAGTTCATCATCTGTAATATCAAGGTCTTCAATACCTTCAAACCTAGCTTGACCATAAGGAATTCTAACGGTTGTGTCCTTAAGATTAAATTTCATAACATCACTAGTGGTTTTTACCTCAACATTTTCTGAAGCATATGCAGATAAATAATTTTTGAGGTCTATTTTCATATCACCGCTTAACAATTCGAGGAAACCTTCAAAATTCATGGCTTTTGGCTCAATCTCGATAATCTCAGCTCCAAGACTTTTCAACTCTTCCATCGCATTTTGATATAAAGGATTTTCTAGGTAAGCTTTATAAGCTCCTAACCGAACACCTTTCAAATCTTTTCTCGCTTCAATTTCCCAAGGCACTTTTGCACCTAAAGTTTTATTTTGAACTGAAGCCATTGCAGAAAATAATATTGAATTGTCTCTTAAGTTTTTAGTGATTGGTCCTGGCGTATCCAAAGTACTTGATATAGGAATTATCCCATCCTGACTAAGAATTCCAATAGTAGGTTTTAAACCAACTACAGATTGCTGGCTTGAAGGAGAAATAATAGAACCAGAAGTTTCTGAACCTACTGCGGCAGTTGCATAGTTAGCTGCAACAGCAACCGCACTTCCAGAGCTGGAACCGCCAGTATCAAATTCTCTTACACCGTATGGATTTAAAGTTTGTCCACCAATTGCACTATATCCATTAGGACATCCATCACAAAGAAAATTTGCCCATTCACTCAAGTTTGCTTTTCCTAAAACAAGACCACCATAAGATTTTAAATTAGCGACAATTTCAGCATCATTTTCTGATTGATTCTCCATTAAAGCTACAGCACCAGCTGTTGTAGGCATGTTTTTGGTATTGATATTATCTTTTAAAATTACGGGCATTCCATAGATAGGATGTTTATTTGATAGGTCTCCTATGTCAAGTTTCTCAGCCTGCATGACAACTTTTGGATTTATTGAAATCATAGCATTAAGAGAAAGATCTTTATCACTTTCAAATTTCGCTATTCTGTATAAATACCATTGTGTCAATTCTTTATACGAAAACTTCCCTTCTGAAATATAATCCTGGAGAGTTTCTATATCTTGTTCCAAAATAAATGGAGATAACTCATTATATCTTTCTTCTGAAAAACCGCTAAGTTGAGAAGTTATGGTAGTAATCAATTCATTTCTATCTGCGACCTTCGACTGTATGAGTTTGTATCGCAAGCGTTCAGATTCATGGTCTTCATTGGATTTTATCAATCCTGTTTCATCATATGGAACCCAAGTTTGAAATTCTGGAAAGTCTTCTTTCTTACACGATGTCAAGCAGAATACCGATAAAAGAATAAGAATAATTGAACTATTTTTAAGCATAGGACTGTTTGAATTTAAAATTTTAAAAGATCCGCTGAATTTACAAATTATTAGTATAAATACTGGTTGAGTAATAACTTAAAAAAGGAAACAAAATAAAGAATCTTGCAAATAGGAAAAAATATAGTTATTCTTGTAGAAATTAAAAAAAGTTTTCATCCTAAATTTACTTTTTTTACTTCATCAATCTACTATTATGAAACGTATTAACTTAATTGATAATTTCAAATCAAAATACAAAAACTTAATTCATCCGGATCTTATTTACATTGGTTTACAGCAAACTTCAACTGAAGTATATTTGGAAATAATTCTGGATTCCGACCCTGAAATAATCTTCCAGCATAATTTGAAAAATGTCTACGACAAAGATTTAGAGCCTTTTCTTCCTCATATAAGTGCTGTACTTTTTAATCCACTTATCAATATAGACGACAATGCAAGTAGATTCTTAATTTTTATGGATCCATTGAGTATTGCCATGAATTACACAGGGATTTTTTCTGAAGAAGCTTCAGAACGTCTTCTTAATTTAATCTAACGCATTTAAAAAATCTTGTATGTAAAGAATCTAGAAGTTTGTTTAGGCTAAAAAGAATTTACTTAGATATTTAATTTAAGTGGAGTATTGATTACAGGAAGTATAAATTTTGTAGGATTTAAAAACATAATATGCAGGAGCATAAAACCTGAGTGTAAGGCTTTCTTTATTCATCTTTTTTATAATTAAAAGTCATAGATTTTTCTAGACAATCTTATTTCAAGTTTATTATATTCTTTGTTTTTTTTTGCCTTTTATTATGATCCTATCCTTAAATAAGAAATTTCCAAAAAAATATACCAGTCAAAAAAAGCTCATAAAAACTAAGAGCTGCCCCATTTGACTTATCATGACCTAGTTTAGGTATTTTACAAAATAAAAAACCTCGCTAAAAGCGAGGTTTAAAGAATATACTTAGATATATAATTTAAAAATGTGACCACGGCAGGATTCAAACTTTGTTTTATATCCTGCGTTATTCTTGGGATTGCGAGCTTCGATTAATAGTTGGTAATCGAATTGCATTAATTTTAAATGAACTTAATTTGACTAAAATATTATTCAAATCCAAAATAAAGATAACATATTTCGAGTGTCAAACCAACTTAAATACTAACAAATTTTATGAAACTTGACTTAAGTAATTTGTAATGATTTCTTCTTTTATCCCGCTGTATTCAGCAAACTCTTCGACAGTTACAAATTGATGAGGTTGCTTGCCAAAATGCTTTTTGATATCCTGTAATAGCTTTCTGCCATAGCGCTCACTCCTACCCGTGAGGCAATGAACATCTTTAGGAAATATGCAAGCTCTTACAATCTTCATTTTATACATTATCTATACTTCAACTATACTTTATCAATAACTTAAAAATACTGAATAATTGGCAAAAACCGTACTAATCGGTTGAGATGGTTGTGTTTTTTCTTCTATAAACACAAATCTAGCTTGATTTGTTATGTAAACAAAAACATATATAAAATGGCTAAACAAACAGGTATTATCAAACTTAAAGGAACTATCGGTGATATTTCCTTTTACAAAAGCTCTGACGGGTATCTAGCTCGTACTAAAGGCGGTGTGGATGCTAATCGGATTGCTAATGATCCAGCGTTTCAAAGGACACGTGAAAATGGATCTGAATTTGGACGTGCTGGTAAAGGCGGTAAAGTGATTCGAAACGGAATTCGTGTGTTATTACAAAATGCTAAAGACAAACGTGTCGTTAGCCGTCTGACAAAGGCATTAGTTGCTGTTACCAAAACAGACGCTGTCAACGAGCGTGGTCAAAGGACTATTGAAGATGGCGACATGAACACCTTGCAAGGCTTTGAGTTTAATTTGAATGGTAAATTGGGTTCTACCCTATTTGCTCCATTCTCAACTTCTCTGGATCGTGCCACTGGCATTGTTGCCTTAGATCTGGCTTCGTTTGCTCCAGCGGTGAGAATTGCTGCTCCAAGCGGTACAACTCACTTTAAAGTAGTTACTGGTGCTGCAGAACTGGATTTCAGTAATGAAAGATCAACTTTCGGGAACTCTGAAACTGCTATTTTGCCTTACAATGCAGCAGATACAGCGGCAATAAATCTTGAAGTTACTCTACCCGCAGGTTCTGTATTGCCAATAATGCAAGTTGTGGGCATTGAATTTTATCAAGAAGTCAATGGGCAGATGTACCCTCTTAAAAACGGTGCTTACAATGCTCTTTCCATTACAACTATTGATAAAGTTTAGTATGGAGTTGATACTGAAACGATGTTATTTCGAAAAGGGTACTAATGGTGCCCTTTTTATAAACAATCAATTCATTTGTTTCACGATCGAATTGCCCTGGCTGAATAACAAAAGGAATAAGTCTTGTATTCCGGAAGGATGTTATCAGGTAGAATCAAGATATTCAGTGCGATTTAAAAATCATCTGCAAATTATGAATGTTCCAGACCGAAGTCTGATTTTAATTCATACAGCGAATGTTGCTCTACGTGATCTTGAAGGCTGCATAGCACCAGTATCTCAACTGAGTGGGATTGGAACTGGCTGGTCCTCCAGGTTTAGCTTAGATAAGCTCTTATTAATTTGTCATCAGGTGTTTGAAAGAAAGGAAAATTTATCATTAATTATTAAATCTTAGAATTATGACTTTATTAGAACGTTATAAAAAACCAACTCCGAAATTTTTTCGTCTTCTTAGAAATATTGGGATAGGATTAGCCACTGCAGGCGGAGCAATTATTGCAGCTCCAGTAGCTTTACCTACATTAGTAATAACAATTGCAACTTACATGACTGTTGCCGGCACTGTAGCCACAGCAGTAAGTCAAGCAGTTACTACAAGTGAAGACACTTCTGATTCTAGTTTGGAAAAAAAAGGTTGAAACTTCAGAAAAATATTTAAAAGATGTTCACCATACCTCATCGATATATTTCTACTAAGATCGGGACGGTTGGCGGTACTGCAGCTGCTACATTACATGCTACTTCAGTCGATGATTTTATTATCACTATCCTACTTGCTGTTTTAGGTGCTTTTGTGAGTTTTATTGTTTCTCTTATGCTAAAGCTCTATATGAAAGATTGGTTAAAAAAGCGCCTTAAGCGCAAGAAGAAAAGAAAGTAATTCATACGAAAAGTCCTGTTTGTCAGGACTTTTTTATTTGATCAAACATGAATCAACTCAAAATCAATTTCCTAGTTACTTCTCAGTACATTAATTAATGATTAAAAATGTGACCAACATTTTTTTCAAAAGCAAGAGAAAAAAAAGATGGCTAAATAAGTGATGGCGTGGCATTCCTGTCAAGCTTTTTGGAAAAAATCGTGCGCTCGAAAGGGTTGAAAAAAAAGTACGCTTTATGCCAGCGTACTATTTTTTTTCAAAACCCTTGTGGCTTGAGCTTTATGGGAATACAGCAAGGGAGAAGGAAGCCATCTAACTTTGCTTTCTTTTTTTCGTACTTTCAATAAAAATATACCAGCCATGACAACATTTGAAATCTACACAGATACTGCTAGTGAATATCGCTTTAGGCTAAAAGCAGCAAATGGTCTGAATATTTTAGCTAGTGAGGGATACACTTCTAAATCTGCCTGTTTAAATGGAATCGAATCCGTTAAGACTAATTCACAAGTCGATAGCATGTATGCTAAAAATAAGTCTTCCAATCAAAAACACTATTTCAATCTAAAGGCTGCTAATGACCAAATCATAGGAACTAGTCAGATGTATGAGTCTCTGGGTGGGATGCTAAGTGGAATTGCATCGGTTAAAAAGAATGCACCAATTGCTACTATTGAAGAAGTATAACATACAATTGTTTAGTGATTGTTCTATTCTGAAAAAACGAGAACTTTATTTCAGCAGGTAATCCAAAGGCGCGAGCCGACTGCGAGATGAGCTTGGGTACTGTGAGGGAAAGCCTGAAGCGAGAACTCTTTTTATATTGATGAGAATTCAGGCTCACTTTTTATTCAATTGTATGGCGAGCTGAAGGCGCTCACAGTAATGTCTAGACACTGGGCTGGCGGAGTTTTTTGATGCTGAGGGAAATGCAAGTGCTGCGATAAGTAAAGCTATAGGGAAAGGAAAATAAGGTTTGCATTTTACCTGAAATGGGCTTTTAAGGAATTGAAGATTTTAAGGAAACCGAGAAATTGAAGATGATCCTAACTTTAATGCAAAACCTTATTCAGCTATGGATGTATAGCTTACTTAAGAGTAGCTCTTGCGCGCGGTTGCCCTATATAAACAAACTCATCTAACATTAGATTTACTCAATTGATAATATTGTCTATAAAAATCAAATGAACTTAAAGTTTTAATTTGTTTTTATATGGGAACGTGGATGCTATCAAAAACTGTGACAGCCCAATCAGCCCAAAGCGACACGCAGGCTCGCACATTATGAAATAGCGATAGCACCCCAACAACTCACTTGAGCGAAGCTCATGACCTAAAAGGGGATTGGGGTGCTAGTAAAGCTATGCGTGAGCAAGTTGCGTAATGTGTGTAGTAAAACAAATACATAGTGCTAACGAGGATGTGCCACCGCAGTAGTGCTATGTATGGTATATGCAAGGGTCATTACAACTTAAAGTCTAATATTGATTAGATAGTTGATTACTATTCATAACACTAACGGATATTTGAAAGCCTTGCAGATATGTTTTACGAAACAAAATGGAGCGACTTGCGAACTCCTTATTACCTGCCTATCGTGATGTTTTAAGTTTGTTGTCTACTTTAGTTGACAACGTATAAAAGGGCAAAGGCAAAAGTATGTGCAATGATTTTCTTCCTAAATTTTTAATTCTGAAGTATTTACAAATCATTGCTCATACTGAGGGAACGAAGGCTTTTGCGAATGTTTGAGTGTAGTTTACGCAACGAAAGAATGAGCAAGTGCCGTAGTGGGGATGGCTGGAAGGTTATTTATTTATCAAAACATAATTTTTATTTGCATCAATTTCTAAGCTCAATATTTAAAGTTAATTGAATTCTACAAAAAGACAAAAGCCCTGAAAAGGGCTTGAAATAAGTTGTTTTTTAGAGTTGCAATTGGCTTGTCCGCCTACGCTAGTCGGACAGGTGCAAGGGTTACTGTTGTTGGTGGTAGTTCTTATGAGGTTTGATCAAGTAGCTTTTGAAATTTCTCTAAATACTTAGCAAAGTGTAAACCGTCTACCAAACCGTGGTGGGCTTCGATTGATATGGGTAAATATTTTTTTCCGTCACGAATCGCAAATTTTCCAAAAGTTATTTTTGGAACAGATTCTTGTTTATCATGATTAGTCGGATGTAGAAGTCCGGTGAAAGAATTCCAGGGAAATGTTGAATGGCGAATTAGATCTTTTTTCATATCATTCTCATTTAATCTCAAACCAGTCGTTGACTTTACAGCTTCAATCTCTATTCTTAAGTCAGCATCAAATTTTTCAAATTCTAAGCTATAAGGAATAAATGCAAAGCCAAAGGTTTCGTCTTCTCTTCCAATTGTAGTTCCAGCATGTATTGTTTCGAATTCTACAACTTGGTTCTCTACTAACCGAAACTTAAATTCTTTGACCGAATTTATCGCCATCATTGATTTATGGAGATAATAGGAGAAGAAAGAAATATTTGTATTTTGACAATGTTCGTGTGCTACGGTACAATTGACTTCCGTAACAATTCCAAAAGTGGGATTCGCCATTTTAGAAAAAAATTCATAATGTTCTTTTCTGTTCCATTGTTCAATATCTATAATCTTCATTTTATGTTTGTAGTTTCTGGAATTACCGCCAACGTCTCGCGCATATGGTTTGTGGCGAAGTTAAAAACCGCTCGCCATTCGGATAAACTTTTAATTTTCTAAAAATATAATAATTTTCGATTCAGCACAAAATCCGCCATAAACTANACCAATTTGGAGGTTCAAGATGTTCCTCTTGAAATAATTCTGAAATATGATAAGAATCTGTATTTTTTAGTTTTTCTAGCTTTTTTTGAACTGAAATTCTTAATTCGGGACTTTCTGATAATTTATTTATTATTTCTTCGTTTAGCTTTGTTTGCTTCTCATCTATGTCAATTGTCCTAAGAATATTGTAAAGGTATTGTTGCCCAACTTTTGAATGAGTTCTATCAAGAAACATAAACAAATCGTCAAAATCCAAGTCATTACAGGTTTTATCTGATAATATTTGATATGCTTTTGAATTATCTTTATTTCTAATGTATTTTTCAATGTAATCAAAGTCAAAAGAGTCATCTTTCGGTTTCCCAAATGATTCTTTTAATCTATAATTTAACTCTTTTTTTCGATTGAATTTTATTTGAGTAAAAGTGTATTTAATTTGATATATTATATCTTTAATCATTCAAAAATTAGTGTAGAATTTCTTTTTATGTTACAAAAATGTTCAGTTTATTTCAGTTTTTCGATATTACTGACAACGGTTCTTTAGTATGGCAAGTAGCGTGCAAATAGTAGCTTAATTTTCAGTTTTACTATCAAGTGTCTAAATATACCAAAACTTTTGCTTAACCCTTAGTAGCTATTGGCTATACTAGATGTTGTAAACAGTACTTACACGCAAAAGTTATTTTTTACAATTATTATTGAATAGAAATCTTAATAATTTGTTTATCTCTTTTTTTTATGCCTTGAAAAATAACAGATTTTAAGTCTAAAGAAGTAATTCCATTTCGAACATCATACCAAAATTTTGACCTTTTGTCTTCTATTAGTTTTTGGTTTTTTACTCCAAATTCATCAATAGATATTAAATAAAGATTTGATTTTCGAGAACCAGCCTGTATAAATTCAAATCTGCCATCTTTTAATTCTTTAAGGTTACCATTAATAAAATAATGCATTCTACCATTTACATATGCCGAAATAAAAGATGATTTTAAAGTTCCTGTTTGTCTTTTGTTAATATTTCTTGACCAAAGTATTTTTCCGTTACTATTAATTTTTATGCTTAAAATATCATCATAATGATGTACATTTTTTTTTCTTAAACCAGAATTTGACCGCTCTGAAAAAAACATGTTTTGCTGAGAAAAATTTGGATTCACAATAGTATATTCTTCCGCTGTAATAATTATGTTTTCTTTCTTATCAAAAAATAAACTTCTAATTTCCAAGTTTCTTATTCTTTTTGACTTTTCATCTTTTCCTTTTCTGTATTTATCTCTATAAAATTGCTCGGTTAGAGGCTCAAAAGATTTTTTATTAATTTTTAAATTATTTAAGTCTAAATTATAATGACAAACTCCTTCCAGATAATCTTGTCCTTCAGTACTGTAAAATCCAACTAAACTTACGCTTTCAGCTTTTGGAAGTATAAACAAAGACGAAATAAACTTGCTACTCTCTTTTAATTTAATTTGTTGGTTAGATTCATCCTTGAATTTATACAATTCATAATTATAATTAGTGTTTCCTCGCTTTTCATCTTTTCTAGATTCATTTTCATAATTCTTTTTTAACAAAAATAGTGTTCCATCATAGTCGCTTACATCAATGCTTTGAAAATCAGAATATTTATCTTGGTTAGAATGCTTTACATCAAATTTCTCAACAAAATTATTATCATATACTGTGAAATAATAAATTTGATTTTTCTTTTCGATATGCTCGAATTGAATAGTGAAGAACTTTTTATTTTCTGAAAATTCTATTTTACCAAATGGATTTTCGCTGATAAACCTAAACTGTTCTGATAGGTAGTCTGAGCTAAAATTCCCAAAATATCTATTAAAAGTTTTCTTGTCAAAAGACTTCAATAATCTCTTTTCAAATTCTAAGTCCTTAATTTTTGATTCTAAAATATTTACATTAACAATTTGACTCTCATTGTCATAATCAAATTGTATTAGGCTAACATTACCATTTTCAATAATCATTCCTTTTAAATGAGTTTTTTTCTCATTAGTTAAAGTGATTTTTTTGACGAGTTTTAATTCTTTATCATAATGTTCTATGTAGTATTCTTTTGGATATGGATTATAACTGAGAACCGTTTCTGTATTTCTGACGATTATCAAACCATCATTACCATCGTTTTCAGAAAATAAGAGAGTTGTATTTATAATTTTATCTTCGTTTAATTTTCCTTTAAGAATATTAACGTCTAGGCTTTGTCCAAAAGATATGTTACTAACAATTGATAATAAGATTAAGAGGATTTTTTTCATCGATGGATTTTTCAGCATTGTTTACAACGGATTTGTGTATCTTTCAGTAGCGACCAAAGAAGCACAGCCCTTCGTTTTCAATCGTAAAGTTAGAAAATCAATCCCAAACTTTTCGTTTCAGCTCCTAAACCTCGCCATTGAATATACATTGTGTTGTAAAACGTTTTTTTTGAATTTCTTTAATCACATGGATTACTAAATTCGCATGGATAAACAATTGTGCCTGCACCATTATTGCATTCGCATTGTTCTTCATCTGGTTCACAGCTTAAAAGAGTAATTAATAATGTTGACAAAAGATACTTTTTCATTTGTATATATTTAATTTTTTATTTAACTAATAATAACTTTGCAGTTACTTCCGTGGATTTATTTTTTTTGATATTCAATTAAAAATTGCTTTATGTGGTCTTCTTTGTTTCTGGTTTTTTTAAATTTTTGATAAAGCTCGGGTTTGCTTTTTAAAAGATTTTTCATTTTTCTTTTGGTCATTTTTTGTATTTCACCGGTTGACTTTAAAATTATATTATGATTTCTTGTGATGCTTCCATCTCCAAATGATTCTAGGCTTTCAAAATAATATAATTTTTCACCAATAATTTCAACTTTGAAAAAAGCCATATCATAGATTGTTTGGACGTCATTTCCAATATAAAATTCTTCACCATCGGAAAAGCCAAATATTTTTCCAATCATTTTACTTTTTTCCTTTTTTATCTTCAATAAATATTCAGTAAAGATTCTTTGTTCAGAGTAAAATCCGCCTAATTTAATATCTTGACTTTTGATTGTGCCTTCTAGTTTTATTGATGGGCTATTGTTTTTGAATTCATTATATGTTTTATAAATACCAGGTATTTTCTCAACATTTTGGCTTACAACAGATAAGGAAAATAAAATAATAATTATTCTTAAAGATTTCATTTTTAAATGTTTTACAACGTCTCGTATAAAAACTGTGCGAGCAGGCGTGCGTGATTGTCCGCAGGACAATCCGCTGAGCAAACGAGCACAGACTTTTGATTTTTAAACAAATTAAGCATTGTTTTTATATGCTGTTGTAGCAAGTTTTATTCTGCAGATTGTACAATAGTAATTCCATCAAAGTAATTTCCGTTCTGAAGTCCGATTATTAATTTTCTCTCGGTACCCGTTGTATTAGGAGACATTTCGATATAAAGTTCTTTCGAATTTCTTCTTTCGATCATAAATTCATTTTCGTCCACAAGAAAATCACCGTCAGAATTCTCAGTTTGTTCAAAGTCCGTCTCGCCATTTAAAGAAACACCATTTATCCACCAACCCTCACCTTTGGTTGTAATAACAATAGAATTTTCTGAAGCATTAAATTGTACTTCTTTTTGAGATAATCCAATATTATCATCCCAATCTCCATCTTTTTCATCAGAACAAGAGAATAAAACGGCAGTAAGAATGAATAAAATAAATTGAGCTTTTTTCATAATATAAATATTTAGTTAACAAAATCTGTTACAGTTAAAGTGGTTTTTAAATTTGCTACAACGTCTCGTATAAAAACTGTGCGAGCTGGCGTGCGTGATTGTCCGCAGGACAATCCGCTGAGCAAGCGAGCACGAAGTTTCGATTTAAGAACAAATTAAGCATTGTTTTTATATGTTGTTGTAAACAGTTTCTATTTCACTATCTCAATCACCCTATCAGTCTGATTTCTTTCCCACTTCAATTCATCATTGTACCATACTTTAGTAACAAACTCATTAGAATTTCTCTTATTCAATTCTGTTCTTAAAATATCAAAATCAGATTCCGAAAATTCAATTTTTGTTTCTGTATAACTGTTTTCTACTATAGTTGTACTTGGAAAGATTACTAAAAAAGTACCGTCTTCAGTTTCTGCTGTACTAATGCCTTTTGGATTGTCCAAATTTCCATTATAATATTTAACCCACTCATTATTTATTTTGTGATAGGTGGTTATATTGGAAACAGTTAATCCATTATCTAGGTCAAATAAGTTCTCGCCATCTCCATTCACATACTTTATAGAAACTGCCGTATCTATAATTGTACAACAATCAGTTTCATCAGAGGAACAACCCATAATAAAAATTCCGGTAACGAATAATAAAATAATTTTTCTCATTGTAATCTCGTTTTTAAATGTTAAATAATTAATAATCAGAATATGTGTGTCAAATTGTTTACAACGTTCCTCGCATATAGCTTGTGGTGATGATCTGTAAGCAAGCTTTTCAGTTGAGGATTAATTTTTCTAAAAATACAATAATTTTCCTTCTGACCTAAACCCCAGCCATAAGCTATATGCGATGTTGTATGTCGTACTTTTTTACACAAAATTGATTTTCGGTTGATAAAATACATTCTGGATTTTCTGTATTCTGTAGGTATTGAAAATTATGAAAACTACGTTTAAGATATACATTGTTAAAAGAAAAATAATATTGAACTTTTGACTGGATATAAAGTAATCCGCTGTAATATTTCCAGTTGAATTTATTTTGTTAGTCAGAACTACTACATTTAATATTAAGCCTGCGAAAAGGATGATATTCCAGGTGATTTGAAAATTAATTATATTTTTTCCGACTTTATTAATGTCTTTAAGTTTGTCTTTTTTAGCAATCCACATTATCGAAGGCACTAATATCCCGAGCAGTGGAAATAATATGAAAGTTAATGAAGAAAGATTCATAGCTTTTAAATAACCACGATCTTCAATTATAGCCCAGTCAGTTAATTCTTCTGGATTTACATTTAACGCTTTAGAAATTCTTTTGAGTGTATCTCCAGTTGGTTCAGTTTCCCCATTTTCAATTCTTTGTATTGTTCTTAAACTTAGTCCAGAATTTTCTGTCAGTTCTTCCTGAGATAAACCTTTTCTCCTCCTTAGTTCTTTTACTCTTTTTGATAAAAACTTATTTTTCATTTTACTTGTTTTAATAATTCAAAACAAAACTAGATAGGTTTGGAAAGTTTCATTGCGCCATCCTTATGACATCTTTACGTCATCTTAGTCTTTATCAGCATTTGAGTTTTTTTTCAGTATGACATACAACGGTCTCGGCTATGAGTAGTTGCGTGGGTTAGCACTTAGCTTTGCAGGTACACACCAAACTGAAAATCCGCGAGGATTTTCAGAAGTAGGCGAGAACAAGCAATTACTTATAGCCATTGTTGTAAGCCGTTTTTTATTTAATTTTTATTTTGTCCAGTAAATTCTTTAGTCTTTCGAGAAGTTCATCGTATAATACAAATTCAATGTCTTTTAGACTTTCTCGAAGGTTTTTAAAGTGATTAAGCTTTTTCGTTGTATTCAGCTCTTTTGTTGAACCTGCAACAATTATTACTCTTGGATTAATGATGTTAACATCAATTCCTTCTTCACTTTCTGTTTCAGTTTCTTCCTTAATTGCTTTTGTATAGCTAATTGCATTTTCCTTTGATTTTTGTAAATAATCAGTTGCTTGTGCGATTACCATAGAAACATCTTTTGTCCAATACCAAGTTTTATGACTTGAATCGTATTGAATTAAAGGCGTACTACTTTTTTTAAGTTCATAAAAGTCAATGTATCCATAAATATCAATCAAAACCAAATCAGGATATTTTGTTATTCCTGTAGCAATATTTTTATAGTTGATTTTATGTGCGTATCGTGTGTCAAAAAGTGTAATGTATTCATCAAAAAATTTCTGCCAAGAACTTTCTGGTGGATTTTCCTTTAACAAAGATTCATATTTAGCAATGATTTCTTGAAGTGTTAAGATTTGAGCATTTTTTTGAAGTCCAAATGTCATTCTTTTGACTAAATCTGCTCTTTTATATTTTTTCGAAGCATCAACATAAAAATCCCCAATTTTTTCAATGTCATCAGCTGTTAGTTGGTCAATTAGTTTTTTATTAAGGTTTCTTAAAATCAGTTTTTTGTTATTATTTGTCTCTTTATAGTCAAAAGCGATTTCAGGAAATATATCCACTAAAAAATTTTTAATTAGAATTTTTTTAGTGTCATTACAAGCTCTTTGTTCTTGATTTGTACTTGAAATTAATGCCGAAAGGTCATTTAGATTTAGAAAAAGGGTTTTTCTAACTTTTTTAGACTCAATTTCTTCAGATATTATGATTTTATTTATTCGTTTATCATCGAATTGATACCTAAAAAAACTATTTACAGTATTGTCACTAAATCCATAACCAAATGAACTAAACAGGTAAGGAATTTCTTCAAAATCTCTTAATTCAATTTGTTTTATAGTTTGTCCATCGTAGTCGAAAAAATAATCTTTTCCTTTTTGTTCATAGATTTTAACGAATTCCTTTTCTTCATCTTCTTTGTGTTGACGATATACGACTTTTTTATCTCCAACTTTTTCTTCGAAGAGGATTAACTTTTTAGTTTCTTGGAATTGTTCTTTCATATGTTGGTTTTCTCAAATGGCTTACAACGTCTCGCGCATAACGAAAGTGGCGACTTAAAATGCGCAAGTTTTTCGGTTATACTTTTACTTTTCTAAAAATACCAAAATTTTCGTTTCAATCACTAATCNCACGATGCTAATCGCAAAAGACTTGAGCACTAACGTGCCTATATCATCCTTATAAATCTTCAGAACTACAGCCGTTCCAAAAAGGCGTCTCAATTAAATGCAACGGACAAGTGTATGGCAAGTGCCATCACAGAACTTAATTAATAACACTAAAGATTGAAATAATGAAAAAACTTTGGCAAAAAATAAAAAAGGCATTTGCTATACACAATGTTGTAAGTAGTACGTGTGAATGTGGTAGACAAAAAAACTGTGGGGTAAGAAGCGGTTTATGCCCAGTTACTGGTATTTGGCATACTTAGTATTACTTACAACGTCCCGTATAAAAACTGTGCGAGCTGGGGTGCGTGATTGTCCGCAGGACAATCCGCTAAGCAAGCGAGTACGGATCTTCGAATTGAGACTGATTTAAGCATTGTTTTTATATGTTGTTGGCAAACGTTTTTATTTCTAGTTAAAGGGAGTTAGTAGATAACAATGTTTCGAGTTTTCCTTCCAAATCGTTTAAGCTTTTATCGTTCTTGTCTGCATTACGATAGCGGTCAATTATAATTCCCTTTTTATCAATCAAAATGTATGCTGGGATGGGCTGCACTCGATATAATACGTTAATAGAGCCATTCTCTCGGATATTGTCCAATCCTACATAAATGTGGTGCCAATTTAATTTTTCATTTTTTATGTTTTCTTTCCAACTGGGTTTATCTTTATCAAATGAAATGCCTATAATTTCCAGTCCTTTTGAATGGTACTTATTAAAAATTCTCTTTACTTCGGGAATTTCTTTTTTACAAGGCACACACCAACCTGCTCCAAAATCTAATAATACAGTTTTTCCTTTAAATTGATTTAGACTTAAAACATTGCCATCACTATTTTCTGAAGAAAAACCAGGCGCAACATCTCCTGAATCAACGATAGGTATGAATGATTCGATTGACTCCTGTATATCTAAACCATATAACGACTCTTTTATAATTGGGTCCAGACCAGCATAAAGCATCTTAAGTGAATCAATCGGCAATTTATCACTATGATAATTAATCATCTCTGCACTTACATATGAATGGGGATTATTAATAGCATATTTGAGTTGGATATTTTTAACTTCAGCCAATATTTTTCGCGCCTTTTCCCTTCCAGTTTCTTTTAATTTAAGTTTTTCATAATATGGTTTAATTTCTTTAGCCAGGTGCTCATTTTCAATTTGGCTTTTAGAACCAGTGATTAATGCATCGGAGAATTGCCCTTCCTTAAGGGTTACTTCAATTTTATTTGGTTCTAAAAAAAATTGTAATCGGTTAGGGTCTTCCAAATAAATACCTGTTAAATTACTTGTCAATGAAACCAAATGTGTATGGATAAGATAACCTTTTTTAAAAAAAGATTTATTTTCTACTGTTATTGTGTCGGTTACGTAAACATTGGAACTGTCAACATAACTTAAGACTACATATTCTGTGTTAGGACCCTCAACTGTACCTTTTAATGTAAAAGCATTGCTATTGGATTTAGGTTGATTACAGGAAGTTAAAATAATTAATACAAGAGTAAATGTTGTGAGACCTTTAAGTTTCATTTAGTAGAATTTTGTGGTTAGATATGTAGCGTTTCCAATGTTTGCCAACGTCTCGCGCATAACATAAGTGGCGACTTAAAATGCGCAAACTTTTCGGTTAAACTTTAAGTTTCTAAAAATACACAAACCTTTCATTTCAGCACAAAATTCGCCATTTTTGTTAGCATCCATGAAAAAGCACTAAGTCCAGTATCTTTAAAGTTCACCAAAACATATAAAGTATGAAAACTGAACTTAGTGCCGAGTTAAAGTTATACATTGGAATTGATATCCACAAGCGAAGCTGGAAAGTGCATTGTGCTACAGATTTATTTTCAGGTAAGTCTTTCAGTATGAAACCCTATCCTGAGGAATTGCATAAGTATGTCACTAAACACTTTCCAGGCTATGAAGTCACCACAGCTTATGAAGCTGGGTGTTGTGGATACAAGGCTCACAGGAGTTTTGAAAGCTATGGCTGGACTTCAATGGTTGTTAACCCAGCAGATATTCACCGGAAGGGCAAGGAACGCTTTACTAAGACCGATAAGATAGATGCCCAGCTCATCAGTCGAGAGCTTAAAGATGGACGCTTGAAGAGTATTCCTATCCCTGATAAAGAGCGAGAGGAATTACGTAGTCTCTTCAGAAGGCGAAATGATCTGGTGAAGGATTATCGAAGGATTAAGAGTTTAATAAAAATGCAGCTACTTTACTATGGTGTTCATATCCCTGAGGAGCATGATAATGACCATTGGAGCCATAAGTTTAGAGAGTGGATAGATAAATTGGAGTTTGATTATTCAACGGGTAAAGGAAGCCTGGAGAGCAAGATGCGAAGCTTTCGGTTTATTGATAAAGAATTAAGAGAAATTTCCAATCAGCTCCGAGCATATTGCAGAAAACACTACAAAAAGGATTATTATCTTTTAAGAAGCATCCCTGGGATAGGCGGTATA
>NZ_JBHTIV010000009.1:0-263787 GCF_042677225.1 Psychroflexus salinarum | reverse complement strand
TTTCTGGACTTTAGGGCTGCCAGCTCTTGTTTATTAGCACTGATGCTTTGTTGCTCTTTGCTAGCTTTATTCTCCTTAGCTTTTCTATAGACTTCTTTATCTCGGTGGCTGATATGGCGAACTTCTGCAAGATGACCCTCCAGGTCCTGCTTAGGTACTTTGAGTTCCAGACTGTCCATAGAAGCATTGGCTTTGACTGGTGCAGAGTCTATAGCCTGGGTATGACCGATCACCATACCTTTATCAATACACATCTGTAAAACTTTGGTAAAGACCTCTTCAAATATCTCTTCTGGAAAAAGCTGACGAGTTCTGCTTATTGTAGAATGCCAGGGCAATTCATCGTCTATATCGTAGTCTATAAAGAACAAAATATCCAAGCGCATACTGCAATGCTCAATCAGTTTCCGATCACTGATAATGTTCTCCAAATAACCCACCAAGCACAACTTAAAAAACACAACAGGATCAATACTTTTTTGACCGCTTGATCCGTAATAAGGCTTGGTTAATTTATACAGATCCTCTAAATCCAAAACCGACTTTAATCTGCGATAAAAATTGTGTTCTGGGACACGTTCACTGAGTAAGAATTGAGTGAACAGTTTCTCTTGATACTCCTTTTTTCCTTGCATTACTAAAGATAATCAATTCCAAACTTTTCAATGCCAATCAATTATATATATTTACAAGAAATTCAGTTGTGCAACAGGCACAATGTATAACCGCAATTACGGCGGATTCGACTACGTCCGAATCCACTCGAAATTCCTAAAGTCAGTGCCAAACCGAAAATCATTAACTTTAATCCCGTAACTGACGGTTATACGAGAACGTTCAATTCGTTTCTGTACGTCCTTTTATAGGGAGCGAAAGTGATACTGTGACTGAGCAATGTGGTTAATGTGTATGTTCTTATAAAACTGAAGTTACTTACGTACTTTGGATAAAAGTAGGTAGTTCAAAGACTTTAATGACTGTAGATTGTAACTAAAACTTAATGGGGATTTTATTTTATATAATATCCCCATTTTTTAAAATCTTATGAATGTATAAAATTATTATAGCTTTAGGTTTTTTTATAACATCCCTAGTAAACGGTCAAGACTCAATTTTAGTGAAAATAAAGTCAAACGATTATAAGCCGATCAATGGTGTTTTAACAATTAACCAGAAGAATAAAACTTTTGATTATTCAAATAAAAAAGGAGAAACGACAATAATTTATAAAAATAAAAGTGAGATCATTAATTTTGACCTTTCAGGATATGAAAATTTAAATTTAAGCGTAGAGAATATTTTGAAACAGAAAAAAGCAATTATTCTGAAGCGTAAATTTGAAACATTAGATGAAATAATTGTCAAGGTTAAAAAGATACCTGAATACGATTCCTCCTTTAAGTTTAAATCTAAGAAAAAATACTACACGGATATAATAGGCTCAAATGCAACTTTCTTATCCTATTACAAAAATAAAACCTGCAAAAAATGTTATTTGAGCACTTTAGTTTTATTTATTAAATCTGATTCTACGATTAATTTGACTGATTATAGGCTTAAACCACTCATTTTCAGAAAAGCTAAAGATAGTTTGATAAACTTATTTGAAAACCCTGATATGCTTAACATTTCTGAAAATGATAAAGAAATATTAATTGACTTTTCGAGGCTTTCCTTGAAATTCAATAAAAATGAAGAATTTTATATTGGTTTTAAATTGATTAGCAATGATAAATATTCTAAAAAATTGAAAGTTAGAGCTTTGAATTTTAAAAAGAGTCACAGCTTGCTTAAAAAATCACCAGTCGATGATTGGTTTGTTTTAGATAATGATAGAAATGGTTATACCTTAGATTTTGAACTTTATTTTAGAGATACACTATAATTTAATGAATTTGAATCTGACTTTGTGTTTTTAGTTACACTATAACTATTACAAATCAAGTATCTGGTGAAGTATTAACTAGAAATTAGACTCAAACAGCTAATGTCTCAAGTGAAACTGAATGTAAAGCATATGCTAAGACTACTATGATGTTACAAGCCAGATTAGTTCGAGCTGAGTTAAACAGTTAAGATTAATTTTACAGATGGGGTTGATAAAATATTGTCAGCCTCATTTTATTTAAATGATACAAATGAAAAATATAATATGTCTTTTAATTACCTTTATTACAGTTCATTTTACAAACGGCCAAGATAAATCTTCAAAAATTTATGTGGAGTACGCTGTCAATAAAGGTTCTATCAATAGTACTGAATATTTAATAGCTAATACCAATAATGCGCTTTATACCACTGATTTTATAGAAGTGAAGAATGACAAGACTATAGATAGCGAGGATGGTGATGACTACAGAATCAATCCTGAAATAGTAAAAGTTAATGCTATGAAGTATTATAGCCAGCTGGACTCACCCTACTTGTATTTTGTAAGTCAGTCCAAAAATACTGAGAACACCATCGTTGTAGTAGATAGTTTACCAAAACTGCAATGGGAATTGAGCCCAAACAAGACTAAAGAGATCAATACATTTACTTGTTTTGAAGCAAAGACTACATTCAGGGGTAGTAAAATAGTTGCATTCTATACTCCCGAAATCCCAGCCGGATTCGGGCCTTTTAAATTTAAGGGATTACCAGGCTTAATTTTAGAAGCTTATAATGAAGATAGCGGATTAAAATATCACTGGAAGGCAATAAAAATTATTAGCCCATTTAATCAAAAATTAAATTTAAAGTTTTCAGAAGAACTGTATGATTCACCGTTAGTTACCTATAGAAGTATTGTCGAAAAATTTGATAACAAATTGAAACAAATGGATGAAAGAATGAAAGCTAGGGTTTCAAGAGGAGGTTCTATAACATTGAATAAAACAGAACGGGTGAGTATAGAAAAAATTTACGAATGGGAAGAGAAATAAACTTATGAATTCTTTAATTCTAACAATATCCTTTTTTTTCATGAAAGTACTAAATAAGTAAAGATCAGGAAAAAAAATCAAAAATATAATTTTTAAAATCAAGCAATTTTCTAATTAGATGAAATCAAAACTTAACTTATGAAAACCTTTATATCTCTCATTTTTCTCTCATTTATGTTTTTTTCTTTTGGACAAAACAACTACGAATCACAGTATGATTACATCAATGTTGGATTAGGAAAAACTATACCAGTGAAGCATATATTTAATTCGAATGAATCCATATCAATATTTAATTTTCAAGGAGAAAATAACTTGACCCAGGATGAGTCAGGTGAATTGAGTTTTAAAATATCGCTTAATGACTCCATTGGTAATCAGTACTATAACCGTTCAGATAAATTGATATTTAGAGACGTCGTATTTAATAGCGGTAAAGAATATGTCATTGTAGAAGATGATTTACCCGATTTTAAGTGGCAAATATCTAAAGAAACCAAACAAATAGGACCCTACCAATGCTTAAAAGCAACAGGATCTTTTAGAGGTAGAACCTACAAAGTTTTGTTTACACCTGAAATAATCAACCAATTTGGCCCCTGGAAATTTAGAGGTCTTGATGGAATGATAGTTCAAGCTAATTCTTTAGACGGAACTATTCAATTTATTTTAAAGAATATAATGAAATCTGAAGAAGCTATAAATGTGCCAACCGATGGTAAACAAATGAGTTTGAAGCAATACATCGAGCTGAAAAAAAGCACAGTAAATGATATAACGAATAAAATTAAATCTAAACTTCCTAGAGGAGCAACAGTCACTGTAAATACAACTAATGATTATGCTCTTGAGACAGAATTTTAAAGTGTTGGCAATTTTATTTTTGGTATCCTCAAATTTATTCTCTCAAGCATTTAGTATTAAAGGAAGTTTAAAGGATAGCTTAGGTAATTCAATCGAAAATGTCAGTGTTATTTTAAAATCAGATAGTTTAAGTATCGTAGGGTATACATACACCAATAAGTCGGGAGAGTATCTATTAGAGAGTCAAAGGGAAGGAAAGCACATACTGCAATTTTCTTCTTTAGGTTATGCGTCTAAAACCATTCCTGTCTTTTTAAATTCAGATACAAATGAACTGAAGATTGATGTGGTGTTGAAAGAAAAAGAAATGGATTTAGATGAAGTCATCATACAATCTGAACGACCAATTACTGTAAATAATGATACCATTTCTTTAAAAACTAAATTTTTTGTGGATGGAACCGAACAAACAGTCGAAGATCTGCTTAAGAAAATTCCCGGACTTCAGGTTGACAATCAAGGAACCATAAAAGTCGGTAATCAGGAAATCGAAAAGCTGATGGTTGATGGGGATGATCTTTTTGAACGAGGCTATAAAATTTTATCCAAAAACATGCCTGCCTATCCCATTGAAGAAGTGGAAGTGCTAAAAAACTACTCCAACAACCGGCTTTTAAAAGGGGTAGAAGAAAGTAATAAGGTAGCTCTTAATTTGAAGCTGGACGAAAAGTCCAAACGCATCTGGTTTGGAAATGTAGAAACCAGTATTGGTAATGACAGCTTCTATCAATTGAAAGGTAATTTGATGAATTTTGGTAAAAAGAATAAGTATTATTTCTTAACCAATTTAAACAGTATTGGATACAATGCGACTGGAGATATTCAAAGTTTGATTCGTCCGTTCAGATTCAATGAACCTGCCAGTATTGGAGATAATCAAAGTGTAAATACACTTCTAAGTTTATCTCCAAGTCAGCTTAACTTTAAAAAAAGCAGAACCAATTTTAATAATGCCGAGTTATTATCACTCAATGCAATATTTAATCCCACCGAAAAATTCAAAATAAAAACACTTGGGTTTTTCAACTGGGATGAAACAGATTTTTTTAGAAATTCCACTGACTTCTTAAACGTGAGCGGAGCTAGTTTTACCAATACAGAAGACTATAAGCTGCGTAACACAAAACGGATAGGCTTTGGTAAACTGGATTTTATATATAATTTTTCCAAAACCAAAATGCTGGAAGCAACGACCAAGTATAACAATGGAGATTTTGATGATGTTTCCAATCTTACCTTCAATGGGAATTCCACGATTGAAAATCTGCAGCATCAAAACACCCTTTTTGATCAAAAAATAAGTTATAGCAATAAGTTCAAGGATAAAAAAGTATTCTTATTGACCGGACGTTTTATCGATGAGGAGTCACCTCAACACTACAGTCTTAATGAATTCTTTTATGAAGAGTTATTTCCGGCTTTTGATAATGCAAATAATGTTTCGCAGCAAAGCAACAGCCAGATGAAATTTGCAGGTATCAACGCGCATTTGCTTGACCGAAGAGATAAGGGGGGTCTACTGGAATTGCAGGTGGGTAATGAGTATAGAGAAGACAAGTTGGTAACAACATTTTCTTTGTTGGAAGACAGTTCTATAATTAATCAACCTGAGGGTTATCAAAATCAAACCAAATACCAGGTGAATGATTTGTACTTCAAAAGTAAATACCTTTTTAAAATCAAAGATTTTGGTATAACAGCAAAATTAGATGCGCATCAGCTTTTTAATCGGTTAGAAAATAGAAACACATCAGATACTCAAAAACCATTATTTATTAATCCAAGTTTAGGTATGGACTGGAAATTAAATGATAAAAACAAGTTTATGATTTCCTATTCATATAATACCACCAATGCTGGAGTGTTGGATGTGTTTGATGATTTTGTTTTGACTGGCTTTCGTTCATTTACTAAAGGAACAGGCGATTTTAATCAGTTAGATGCCTCAAATCTTGTGTTCAATTATCAATTGGGTAATTGGAGTGACCGTTTTTTTGCCAATACATTTATCATATATAATAAAAACCACGATTTCTTTTCAACCAACACACAACTTCAGCAAAATTTTGCTCAGGCAGAGAAGATACTTATTAAAGACCGTGAACTTATTAATATCAATTCAGATTTAGATTTTTATTTTAAGTTCATTTCTTCAAACTTAAAATTGGATTTAGGCTACACCAAAAGCGAGTTTAAGAATATCGTCAATAGTTCTGGTTTAAGAGAAGTCACCTCAAATAATTATAATTATGGATTGGAGTTGCGTTCGGGATTTACAGGTGTTTTTAATTACCATATAGGAACAAAATGGACAACTACAGAAATTCAAACCACTATTGATAATTCATTTACGAATAATGAGAGCTTTTTGGATTTGTCGTTTGTGTTCAGTGATCAATTTGATGTTCAATTCCAATCGGAACTTTATTATTTTGGGAATTTGGAAACGGACAACACCTATTATTTCTTAGACTTTGATGCGCGCTATAAACTGGTAGAAAACAAATTAACTCTAGGGCTTTCAGGTAAAAATCTGTTCAATACTGAAAAATTCAGAACCTTCTCAGTTAGCGATATAGGTTCTTCCACTGCTGAATATAGATTGCCGCCAAGATATGTGCTATTTAAAATAGAATACAGATTTTGATATAGGAAACGCTTAAAAAAGGTGTTATGAATTGAACCTATAGTTTAATCATTACAAATGATAATTTGAGAGAACAGAATCCACTCTTAATGTCATGAAATAATAAAAACCCTTATTTGTTTTAAGTAAAACAAGTAAGGGTTTTAAAATTAATTCAACTTGCTTAGGCTTTCTTCGATGTCGTTTCAATCTCCGAACAATTGATTTCGGTGATGTAACGTTTTTCGCCGTCTTTGGTTTCGTAGGAACGTGGAGCGAGTTTACCCCTCAGTAGGACTTCCTGCCCTTTTTTGACGTAGGTTTCTATAAAACTGGCGTTCTTACCCCAGGCGACGATATTGTGCCAGTAGTTGTTTGTGACTTTCTCTCCGCTGTTATCGTAATAGAATTCATTAGTAGCGAGTGAGAATTTGACTAATTTCTTTCCAGAGTCTAAATTAACAACTTCTGGATCCTGGCCTAAGTGGCCCATTAACTGTACGTGATTTTTTAAAGTACTCATAACTATAAAATTTAAATGGTTTTAAAACTGACTGGGACTATCCAAGCCAAATCGATGGTGTTTCCAATCGACAGGGCAAAGATGCAACAGTAGTTTTGTTATAGTCGTCTGTTATCCAGTTACTTCCTTTTGTTTACGATTACAATCGTTTGTAGCCGTCTGTAAATTTTTTTAAATCTTTTCCTTTTTTCATTTTTCAAAGAAAATACAGCTAAGAAAAAATCATTATCGACTAATCGTATAGTTGAAAATAGATTGTTTTTAGCCCTGAAAGCTTAGCAAAGCCAGATTATATAAGAATCCGTTGCTATTTCATGCACATTAACCTCATTAAAAATGTACGGTTTTCCCGTAATATAAGTACGGTCGAACCGTAAACCAAATGGTTTTCAATGATTTAGATTTGTATAAACAATAAAACAAACTTTAATTTAAAACAATAAGTCATGAAAAAAGTAATCGGAATTTTCACAATGGTATGTTTATTTTTCTTTGCAGGATGTTCACCAGAATCATTTAGCGATGATCAATACGAAGGAAAAACTCCAGAAGATATTTTTGGAACAGGTGGAGAAAACAGACATTACAAAGCAGAAAATACTCATGAAGATGGAGATTTGTAAAATTTAATTTAATACATTAGGCAAGATTTAGCGCAGATTAATGAAGCATTATACGTATTGTCTTGTCGGATTTATTTTTCTTTTTAGTTGTCAATCCCCTAAAAATGATAATGTAGAAGTTGACTCAAAATTAAGAGACTCTATTCTAACTTATCTTAAAAAATTCGATAATAATAGTAATAAAGAAATTAATTTAAAAAGGACATTTCAATTTGTAAAGCAAATAAAAAACGATAGTTTACAGATTAAGTATTTAAAAGCGTTAGATTACCGAGCTCTTAACGAAGGTTTTAACTTTTATAAGAGTATAAACGATCTTGCTAGAAAAAAAGCTGAAAAGTATAATGACTCTTTATCTTTAGCTAAATTATATTGGAATTTAGGTGATTATAATTTAAATTCAAATAAGGCTGATGAAGCGTATTACGCTTATAATGAAGCTCAATATCTTTATAATTTAAAAGGAGATTTAGCAAATTATGCTCAAATTTTATATAATCAAGCATTAATACAGAGTCAAGCCAAAGATTTTACAGGAGCAGAGGTTAACTTAATAAGAGTAGTTGAAATTTCTCAAAACATCAAAAATTTCAGTCTTTTATTTAGAGCATATAGCCTATTGGCTACGACCAATTATAATTTGAGAAATCTTGATGTAGCTATTAAGTATCACAATAATGCATTACAAGCTTTAGGTAAAGTTGAAGATGCAGACATATATATAGCGGCCACTTTTAATAATCTTGGTAATGTTTACGAAAAGCAAGAAAAATATGACCTTGCCATCAAAAATTATCGAAAGACACTTTCAACCAAAAATATTTACGAAAGAGATCCGTATCTCTATGCGATGGCTTTAGATAATTTAGCTTACAATCGCCTTGAAACGGGAGAGCTTCAGAATGTATTACCAGACATGGAAGAAGCATTAAATATCAGAAAGCGTATAAATCATCTCGCTGGTATTTCCATAAGTCAAATTCATATTGCAGAATATTACCAATTCAAAGGAAATATTTCTAAGGCAGTAGAATTTGCTGAAATTGCTAACACTACTGCAAAAAGCAATAACAATAATCGAGACATTCTTAAATCTTGGAAACTACTGGCAGATCTTCAGCCAGAAAACAGCTACGCTTATACCAGTTCATATATAGATTTAAGCGATAGTTTACAGGTAGAAGAACGTAAAGTTAGAAATAAATTTGAACGCATACGCTTCGAGACAGATGAGGTTATGCAACGTGCAGAAATGCTAGAGGAGGAACGAACCATTATTTTCCTTATTTCTTCACTTATCATTATTATAGGCAGTTCGGTTTTTGTATTCTATATACAACGCTCCAAAAACAGGGCTCTTGAGCTGGAGCGCGATCAAAAAATTGCTGACGAAAAGATTTACGAATTGCTACTAATCCAAAGCGCCAGGAAAGACGAAGGGAAGCGCGAGGAACGCGATCGTATTGCAAGGGAACTTCATGATAATATACTTACAGAGCTTTATGCTAACCGTATGAACCTGATGTTTTATAAATACAAAACTGGCATTAAAGGAGATGAGAAATTTGGTAAACTTACTGATAATCTCATGGATGTAGAAAAGCAAATTAGAAATCTATCTCATGAACTTTCTAATACTTACTTTGATGAGCACAAAGAATTTGGTGATTTGATTCAGGACCTTCTCCATAAACTACAACTTGAGAGATCTCATCAATTAACGGTAGATGATTCTGTAAACTGGTCTATGATTGCTTCCAATATCAAAATGCACACATATCGAATTCTTCAGGAAACGATTATGAATATTCAGAAACATGCGAAGGCGAGTTTTGTGTTCATAAAATTTAGTTTGAATGAAGAAGCAAACGAAATTGAATTCATTGTAAAAGATAATGGGAAAGGATTTAGCAGCAACAAGAAACCTGGAATTGGACTTAAAAATATAAAATCTCGTGTTGAGGATATAAATGGTAAAATAAGTATTGATTCTAAGCAGGGTTCCGGAACCAAAATCAGTATTTTTATACCCATTAATTAAATGTTATGGCCAAATACAACGTATTACTTGTCGATGATCACCCAATGATAATTGCTGGCTTCGAGCAAGCATTGGATATCATTAAGGACCAAAGTAAAAAAATGAAATTCAGTAAAGATTCTGCTCTAGACTGTACCACTGCAGCCGAATATATAACTGATGAAGAAAATAGTTATGACCTTATCTGTCTTGATCTTTCTCTTCCTGGGAGCAAAGATGGAAAGTATAGTTCCGGAGAAGATTTAGCAAAACTGGCAAGGAAACATCAGCCTGATGCTAAATTACTTATCTGTACAATGTTAGAGAACAATTACAAGGTGCTTAATGTAATGCGGAGGATAGATCCAGATGGTTTTTTGGTAAAGTCTGATACCAATCCAGATATATTAATTTCTGCTATAGAAAATTTGCTCAAAGGAAAAACTTATCAGAGCTCTACAGTTCATCAAATGCTTAAAAAAACTGTAGAATTTTCTCATAATATCGATGAAGAAGATCTCAAAATTCTTTTTTTATTGTCTCAAGGTATATTGACAAAAAACTTGCCAGAACATATGGGACTTTCTCTAAGTGCGATAGAAAAAAGAAAAAAACAAATGAAACAATTCTTTGATATTTCCAACAGAAATGATAAGATTCTTCTTGAAAAAGCAAAAGAAAAGGGATTTTTATAATAAAAATCCCTTTTCTTTTTAACGTAACAATTTATTTGTCACTCACTCAATAGTTTTGATATCTCGTCAAGTTTAGGAGTCAATACAACTTCAATTCTTCTATTCTTAGCTCTACCTTCTTCTGTTGTGTTTGGGGCTAAAGGAGCATATTCGCCTTTACCTGCAGCAGTTAAATTTTGTGGATCAATTTCACCATTCTTCAGCAATAATTTTAAAACTTCTGTTGCTCTCTTGGTGGATAAATCCCAGTTATCATTCAATGGTCCATTACCTCCATATGGAACATCATCCGTATGGCCTTCTATCAATACGGCAATATCTGGATTTTCTGCTAAAACCTTTCCAAGTTCTTTCACAGCTTTTTGTCCTTCATTTCCTACATTCCAGCTTCCAGAGGCAAACAAAAGTTTGTTTTCCATTGAAACATAAACCTTACCATCTCTCATTTCAACGCTAAGACCTTGCCCTTCAAAGTTTGTTAAAGCTCGGGAAAGATTATTCTTGAGGGTCTGCATTTTTTGCTCTTTCTCAGCAATCAGGCTTTCTAATTCTTGTACACGTTGTGATCTAGCCTGTAAGTCTTTCTGAAGTTGCTCTAGGCGGTTTTTTTCTTTTGCAAGCGCCGCTTCTTTTTCTTCCAATTGACTAAGTAGCTGTCTGTTTTGTTTTGAATTTTCAGCAAGTGCTTCAGAGCTATTTTTCTCTAAAGCATTATAAGATTCTTCAAGCTTATCAAGAGTACTTTTATTTCTTTGATAATCTGCAAGAAGATCGTCGCGTTGAGTTTTTAAAACTTCAATCCTATCTTTAGAATAAGTCAATTCATCTTCAACAGCAGTCTTTTCGGAATTGCATTCATCTAGCTTTCTGTTGAGTTGCTCATTAGTTCTTTGTAAAGAATTTAAATCATCCTCAAGTTCCAGGAATTTTTTTTGACTCACACAGCCTATTAAGTTTAGGCTTAAGAAACCAATAAATAAATATTGCATAAATTTCATAATGGGAAAGATTTTTTAAAGTAAAAGTTATTAATTCAAGTTTAATTCTATGAGTACTGGGCAATGGTCACTGTGCTTAGCTTCAGATAATATAACAGATCTTGAAATTTTATCTTCAATTTCTTCTGCTACAAGAAGATAATCTAGACGCCAGCCTTTGTTGTTCTGTCTGGCATTTGCTCTATAGCTCCACCAAGAATACTGAACTACTTCTTCGTTCAATTTCCTGAATGAATCTATAAACCCAGATTGATCTAAAAAACTCGATAACCATTCACGTTCTGCTGGTAGAAATCCAGAAACTGTTTTTAATCTTACTGGATCATGGATGTCTATGGCCTCATGACAAATATTATAATCTCCACATATTACCATGTTAGGGATATCTCTCTTGAGGTCCTCAATATAGAATTTAAAATCCTCCATATATGTGAACTTGTAATTCAGACGGTCATCATTTGTTCCTGAGGGTAGATACAAACTCATTACAGATATGTTTTCAAAGTCAACTCTTATATTTCTGCCCTCTCTGTCCATATAATCTATACCCGTGCCATATTCTATATGTTTTGGTTCAGATTTACAAATAATGCCAACACTGCTGTAGCCTTTCTTTTCTGCAGAATACCAATAACAATACTTGTAACCTATTTCCTTAAAAATAGAGTCATCTATTTGTTCTGGTTGGGCTTTGGTTTCTTGAAAACATACTACATCTGCATTTGCAGCCTTTAGCCAGTCAACAAGTCCCTTTTTGAGAGCGGCGCGTATGCCATTTACGTTATATGAGATAATTTTCATGTCCTATTTTGGGGTCAAAAATAAGGATAAGTAAGCAACTTAATTTCAACAGCTCATATATTTTATAATGAAAAGTTTAAAAAAAAATAAATTATTTAAATCATTTATTTTCAGATATTTGAGGAAATGTGCTGTTAATTATTTACAAATATATCTAACTTTATTTTTTAGAACTAGATTTGTGTTTTACATTTGTATCAGGATGAAGTTTTTTCATAATAGATTGGTTAGTTAAGAAAAGCCTTGAGCACTCGCTCAAGGCTTTTCTGTTTTTAGGAATATCCTTGTTTTAAAAACAGGCATTAAGCTAAGTATCCTCTCTGTTTTTAGTGTGAATAATAAAAAATATCCTGTCCAAGCGTTTTAGAACAGGATATCTTTTAACCTTTATAAAGCTTAAAGCTTAAAGCTTAATTGAATTTAATCAGGTAAGTATTTTTCTTTCCTTTATTGATCAAGACATATTTGCTGTTAATTAAATCGGATTCAGTAAGACTATAATCTAGACCTACTTTAGATTTGTTTACAGAAATAGAATTTTCTTTAAGAGCTCTTCGAGCTTCACCATTAGAGTTTAAAAAATTGGTTTCAGCAGATAAAGCAGCAATCATATCAAATCCACCTTTTAAAAGATCTTTATTTAACTCTTTAAGCGGAACTCCTTCAAACACATCCAAAAAGGTAGCTTCATCCAATTTGGCAAGATCTTCTTCAGTACTTTTTCCAAATAAAACTTGAGAAGCTTCTTTTGCTTTTTCCAACGCTTCTTCAGAATGTACAGCTTTTGTAATCTCGTCTGCTAGTTTGCTTTGTAATGTCCTTAAATGTGGTTGCTCTTTATGGGAATTTACAAGGCTTTCAACTTCGTTCTTTGAAAGGAAAGTGAAAATTTTAATGAATTTTTCAGCATCTTCATCACTCGTATTTATCCAATATTGGTAGAATTTATAAGGTGATGTTTTCACAGGGTCAAGCCAGATATTGCCAGTTGCTGTTTTTCCAAATTTGGTGCCATCAGCTTTTGTAATAAGAGGGCAAGTTAAAGCAAAGCCTTTTCCTTGGTCTATACGTCTTATTAATTCTGTACCCGTGGTAATATTTCCCCACTGATCACTTCCACCCATTTGCAAAGTGCAGTTTTGGGTTCTGTACAAATGAAGAAAATCATAGCCTTGGACCAATTGATACGTAAATTCAGTAAAACTCATCCCTTCTTTAGATTCTGAAGATAAACGTTTCTTAACTGAATCTTTTGACATCATGTAGTTGACGGTAATGTGTTTTCCAACATCTCTGATGAAGTCCAAAAAAGAAAAATCTTTCATCCAGTCGTAATTATTAACCAGGATTGCTGAGTTTTCTTCCGAAGTTTTAAAATCTAAGAATTTTGATAATTGCTTTTTTAAAGCATCCTGATTATGCCTTAATGTTTTTTCATCTAAAAGATTACGTTCCTGTGATTTTCCAGAAGGATCTCCGATCATTCCTGTAGCACCTCCTACTAGCGCTACGGGTTTATGGCCAGCTAATTGAAAGTGTCTTAGCATCATTACGCCTACCAAGTGTCCAATGTGTAGAGAGTCTGCTGTGGGGTCTATGCCTACATAGGCAGCTCTAGAAGCTTCGTTTAGATGCTCTTGAGTACCTGGCATAACATCGTGAACCATTCCTCTCCAGGTAACTTCTTCTATAAAATCTTTTTTCATTCTCAGTTATGATTTGCCACAAAGATATTATAATGAAAAAATTATCAACTTTCGAAATTCGTATATTTACCAAATGAATTTACTCACTGGTGCAACTGGACTTGTCGGAGCTCATTTATTAGCTCAACTTATTTTAAATAAAGAAAAAACAAGAGCTTTATTTAGAACTGAAAATAAGAAGGCTCAAGCCATATCTGTTATTGTAAAGTACGACATAACACTGCAAGAAATTGAAAATAAAGTAGAATGGTTTCAATGCGATATTTTAGATATACCTAAGTTAGAAAACGCTTTTAAGAATATTTCTCATGTTTATCATTGTGCTGGATTTATAAGTAATAGTCCATCAGATTATAAAATGATGCGTAAAGTAAATATCGAAGGGACTGCCAATGTTGTGAACCTTTCTATTGACTTTAAAGTTAAAAAATTATGTCACGTAAGTTCTATTGCAGCTCTAGGTAAACCTCTTGTTGGCGATAAAGTAACAGAGGAAACACCTATGGCAGAAGATCAAAAGCCTTCCGCTTACGAAATAAGTAAGTACGGCGCAGAAATGGAGGTGTGGAGAGCTTCTCAGGAAGGAGTAGATGTTGTGATTGTAAATCCAGGGATAATTCTTGGTGATGGTTTTTATGATTCTGGTAGTGGAACTCTTTTAGCAAAACTGAAGAGCGGCCTAAAGTTTTACCCTCCAAAAATTACTGGTTTTGTGGGTGTTTATGATGTCAGTAAAATTATGATTCAGTTGATGAAAAGTCCAATTTCAAATGAACGGTATATTTTAGTTTCTGAAAATTTATCGTTCAAAAAAGTAGGGAATTATTTTTCTGATCTGTACCAAAAGCCTGCTCCTAAAACTCGCCTAAAACCATGGATGCTTTACATCGCTTGGTTTTTTGAAATCCTAAGGTCTTTTTTTACATCATATAAGAGACAACTTACATTGGAAGTTATACCTAGTTTGTTTGAAGATTCTTTTTATTCTTCAGAAAAAATAAAAAAAGAGTTTCAGTATAATTTTAAAACTTTGGAAGAATACGCTGATGAAATTTATAAGCGTTCTTAATTTTCAAGTTCAATTTTCTTCAATTTTTTCTTTTTTGAACCAGTTTCACTCATATTGATAGAATCTTGTTTCTTTAGTTCCAATCTTCTCAGGCTGTCACTTACCTTAGAAATCGAATCATAAGCTTTTTCTAATATTTCAATACTGTCTTTTACCTTCTCGTATATTTCTAGATTTTGATCAAATTCCAAGTTGTAATACAAAATATTTTGTTTGAGATCTGTGGTATCGATATTGTATTTCTTTGATAAAAACTCAAGCATTTCCACATCCAAATCTTCAAGCTTTTTATCATTTACACTAGCAGCTGCGTCAAGAAGAACCATGTCATAAAGAAGATCTATCATTTCAGATTTATTCAGTAACCGATCTGGTTTTTCAACTTTATCAATATTTTGACAACTAGTAATTAGTAAAAATACACTAAGAAAAATAAAATTTATTCCTTTCATATTATCTGTCAAATTCTAAACGCTCACCAAATAAGCCTTCATTAAATTTAAAATTCTCAAAAGCCAAATGTCCATTTACAAATGTGTGAGTCACTCTAGATTTGAAACTTGTTCCTTCAAATGGAGACCAGCCACACTTATAGAAAATATTCCTAGAATTGACAGTCCAAGGTGACTGGGTGTCGATAAGAACTAAATCTGCTTTGTAGCCTTCTCTTATATAACCTCTTTTATCAACATCAAATAAAATCGCAGGATTGTGGCACATTTTCTCAACAATCTTTTCCAAAGAAAGCTTTCCCTGGTGATAAAATTCTAACATAGCCGGTAAAGCGTGTTGTACTAGCGGGCCTCCACTTGGTGCCTTTGTATAAACGTTATTCTTTTCCTCTTTTGTATGTGGTGCATGGTCTGTGGCTACAACATCCAAAAGATCTTTCTTTAGAGCTTTGAGTAACTCAGTTTTATCTTTTGCAGTCTTTACCGCAGGATTCCATTTGATATAGGTACCTTTTGCTTCATAATCAGATTCATCAAACCATAAATGATGAATGCAAACTTCTGCTGTTATTTTTTTCTTTTTAAGCGGAAGTTTGTTTGAAAATAACTTCAGTTCTTTAGCTGTTGAAAGATGGAAGACATGTAATCGAGCACCTGTTTTCTTTGCTAAAGCTACAGCTCTAGAAGAAGACAAAAAGCAAGCTTCTTCACTTCTTATTTTTGGATGCAAGTGAATGGGAATGTCATCTCCATATTCTTCTACATGTTCTTTTAAATTCTTTTGAATAATAGCTTCGTCTTCGCAGTGAGTTGCAATAATTAAAGGAGAATGTTTAAAGATTTCTTCTAAAACGTCTTTGTCATCAACCAACATGTTTCCAGTAGATGAGCCTAAGAATAGCTTTAGAGCTGCTGTATTTTTTGGATTAATTTTTTTAATCTCTTCCAAATTATCGTTGGTCCCACCAAACATGAAAGAATAGTTGGCGTAAGAATTATCTTTTGCCATAGCAAATTTTTCTTCCAGCTTTTCTATTGTTGTAGTCTGTGGATTGGTGTTTGGCATTTCAAAATAAGAAGTTATTCCGCCAGCCACTGCAGCACGAGAACCTGTAAGTATGGTTTCTTTATGAGTGAGTCCTGGCTCTCTAAAGTGAACTTGATCATCTATGACACCAGGTATAAGGTGTTTTCCTCCAGCTTCAATTATTTCAATGTCACTAGATTTTGCGCTTATTGAGTTAGATACTTCAACTATCCAACCATCTTTTATATGGACATCGCCTTCAAAAATTTTATTTTCATTGACGATTTTTGCGTTTTTGATTAGATATTCTTTCATAATTTAAATTTTTCCGAAAAGACTTCTCAACTTTAAAGTTACAACTCCAAAAACTGCTTCTTTTATAATACCACTACTCATTTTGGATTTGCCTTTTGTTCGATCTGTAAATATAACAGGGATTTCTTTGAGTTGGAAGCCTTTTTTATAAGCTTTAAACTTCATTTCTATTTGAAACGCATAGCCCACAAACTTTATTTTGTTGAGGTCAATACTCTCAAGAACCTTTCTGCGATAACATATAAATCCTGCTGTTGTATCTTCAATAGGCATTCTGGTGATTGTCTTTACATATTTTGAAGCGAGCCAGGATAACAAAACACGTTTCATTGGCCAATTGATAACGTTAACCCCTGTGATATAACGTGAGCCAATGGTCATGTCGTAGCCATTTTTTAAGCAAGAATTATAAAGTCTGATCAGGTCATTAGGATTGTGAGAAAAGTCAGCGTCCATTTCAAAAATATAATCATAGGATCTCTCCAAAGCCCATTTGAACCCGTGAAGATAAGCCTTACCTAAGCCACTTTTTATAGTTCTTATTTCTAAATATAATTTGCCTTGAAATTCTTCTTGAAGTTTTTGAACCAATTCCCAAGTTCTATCTGGAGAGGAATCATCTACTACCAAAACATCGAAATCTACGGGTTGTGAGAAAATATTTCTAATGAGTTTTTCAATATTATCAATCTCGTTATAAGTTGGTATGATGACTAATTTTTGAGACATCAAATTTAGTTGAAGGTTGGTTGACAAATATATATTTTACCATCTAAAAGTCGCCTATAAAAGTTCATTTTAATTTACATTTGCTACAAAATTCACATTTGTTTTCAGTATTAAGAACTATTCATGACCACAATTGGGTGGTAGGCATTACAGTCTTTGTACTTGTATTACTTGTGGCTATCAAGTGGAATAAAAACAATTATTTTTTTTCTTTTTTGAACTCCCTGTTCACTTCAGTCTTTTATTCCAAAAAATTTGCTGAAAAAAGGAGAGTTGAAATTACTGAAGTTTTGCTTTTTATAGCAAGTCTGCTCAGCATTTCTTTTTTTATCTATGTTATAATTTACGGCGATACTTTTGTGATCCTTACTTATTTGCAAATCTTCTTTTTAGTTACTATTATTCTCTTGAGTAAATATCTTATTGAAAAAATCATTGGAGATTTATTTCAGATAGATCAACTTATGGGGAGATATTTGTTTTATAAGCAAGGAGTCCTTAGTTGGCTTGGTTTATTTTTTTTATTCCCCTTGGCTTTAGTTTTTTACTTTCAAGATATTAATGATTCAATTCTTCTTTTAGGTATTGTAGGAGTATCTATTCTGGTTTATGCCATTAAACTCTTTTCATTTGTGGGATTGTACCAAAAGCATATTTTATCTTATTGGTTTTATTTTATTTTGTACCTTTGCACTTTTGAAATTGCACCTTATTTGATTCTTTTTAAAGTTATTAAAATCAATTAACTAAGGTTGGTGCAGTAAAAAACTAAGCTATATGAAAGTGAAAAATATCCTTATTTCACAACCGAAACCTAATGTAGACCACTCGCCTTATTCTGAACTCGAGGAAAAGCTTAAAGTTAAAATTGATTTTATTCCTTTTATTCATGTCGAGCCTGTTGATTCTAAACAAGTAAGACAGCAGAAAGTCGATATTACAAAATTTACGGCAATAATTTTGACGAGTAGAAATGCTGTGGATCATTTTTTCAGAATTGCTGAAGAAATGAGATATAAAATCCCTGATAGTCTTAAATATTTTTGCCTAAGTGAAGCTGTTGCTTATTATCTACAAAAATATGTTGTTTACAGAAAACGAAAGATTTATGTTGGTAAACGAACATTTCAAGAACTAGAAGCAAGCATAAAAAAACATAAAGATGAGAAGTTTTTACTCCCGTCTTCAGATATGCTTAAGCCTCTTGTTCCGCAGCAATTAGATAAGCTTGGTGTAGACTGGGCCAGAGGTATTTTCTATAAAACTGTAGTGAGTGATTTATCCCATTTGAGAGAAGTTTCTTATGATATAGTTGTGTTCTTTAGTCCTAGTGGAATCAAGTCGTTGTATGAAAATTTCCCAGACTTTGAGCAAAAGGATACCAGAATTGCAGCTTTTGGAAACTCAACAATCAAGGCTGCGGAAGAAAAAAATCTGAAAGTACAAATTCAGGCACCAACACCAGAAAATCCATCCATGACTATGGCGATAGAGAATTATATAAAGCAGAATTAATTTAATTTTTTCATAAACACAAAAAGCCGAAACATATGTTTCGGCTTTTTTGTGTTTATGAGGCTTATTCCTAAACTTTAGGAGCTCCCTCTATTATTTCTGAATCTGCGTAATCTTCAAATTTCTTGAAATTATCTTTAAATGATTTAGCAAGAATTTTTGCTTTAGCATTATAAGCTTCTTTGTCAGTCCAGGTATCTTGTGGGTTTAAAACTTCATCTGGAACATTTGGACAAGATTGTGGAACTGCAATATTGAAAATTTCATGAGTTTTATAATCAACATTTTCTAATTCGCCATTTAAAGCTGCAGTAATCATCGCTCTAGTGTACTTCAACTCCATTCTGCTTCCAGTTCCATAAGGTCCGCCAGTCCATCCTGTGTTTATTAACCAAACATTTACTCCAGCATCTTTCATTTTTTTACTGAGCATACCTCCGTACCTGGTTGGGTGTAACGGCATAAATGGTGCTCCAAAACAAGCAGAAAAACTTGGTATAGGTTCTGTTACTCCAGCCTCTGTTCCTGCTACTTTCGCAGTATAGCCACTTATAAAATGAAACGCAGCCTGACCTGGAGTTAGCTTGCTTATTGGAGGTAAAACTCCAAAAGCATCTGCAGTTAAGAAAAATATATTTTTTGGATTTTCACCAACAGATCCTGGTTGTATATTGTCAATATGATCAATAGGGTAACTTACTCTGGTGTTTTGAGTAATGCTACTATCCATAAAGTCAACTTCACCATCTTTTACAATTACATTTTCCAATATTGCCCCTGGCTTAATTGCATTATAAATATCTGGCTCTTTTTCTCTGGATAAGTTTATCACTTTAGCGTAACACCCACCTTCAAAGTTAAACACCGTATTTTCATTTGTCCATCCATGTTCGTCATCTCCTATAAGTCTTCTGTTTGGATCTGCAGATAGTGTAGTTTTACCTGTTCCAGACAGTCCGAAAAAAATAGCTGTATCTCCATCACTTCCGACATTGGCAGAACAGTGCATTGGCAATGTGTTTTTCATTACCGGAAGTATAAAGTTAAGAGCAGAAAAAATCCCCTTTTTAATTTCTCCAGTATAACCAGTTCCGCCAATTAGAGCAATTTTACGTGTGAAATTTAATATGGCAAAATTGTGAGCTCTGGTTCCATCAATTTCTGGATTTGCCATAAATCCTGGAGCATTTACAACTGTCCATTCAGGCGAAAAATCTTTCAACTCTTCTTCAGTTGGACGTAAAAACATATTGTGAGCAAACATATTGGACCACGGAAGTTCATTAATATGTCTTATGTTAAGTCTGTAATTATCGTCAGCACATGCATAAGCATCTCTTACAAAAAGCTCTTTGTCATTCAAGTAGTTTACCACTTTGTCATAAAGCTTATCAAATTGATCTGGAGAAAATGCAAGATTAATATCACTCCACCATACTTCATCCTTAGTTATATCGTCTTTTACAATGAACCGATCTTTAGGTGAACGTCCTGTAAATTCACCAGTGTTAACTGCTAATGCGCCAGAATTCACTTCTACACCTTGACCTTTTTTAATTGTGATCTCATGTAATTCTTGTGAGGAAAGTTGATAATGAACATTTTTTGAGAGAATACCATACTTATCTAACTCAATCGTTTTCGTGATTCCTTTTAAATTACTCATAATTTTGTTGTGTTGTTGTTATGGTATACAAATCTAATGAGTTTAAAGCTAACTGAAGAAATTAATTCTTATAAATTATTACGTTTTTTTAAAACGTTGAAAAAGACCAAAACCCAGCTTAAAATAAGTAAAGCCCCTCCAATGGGGGTAATCCACGCTATTTTCTTGAAGTCAAAACTTGTAAGTTCATTTGTAGCTAAACCATAGATTGAGCCAGAAAAGAAAATGATGCCTAAAAGAACCAACCAGAATAAAGTCTTATTCAATTTGTTTGTTGTATAATTTTGAGAGGATAAAAACAGCAAAAATAAAGCATGATAAATTTGATATTTCACTCCGGTTTCAAATGTATTGATGGCATCTTCAGAAATAAGATTTTCTAAGCCATGAGCTGCAAATGCTCCTAAGATAATCCCGATAAATCCAAAGCAACTTCCTAGTAAAACTAACTTTTTTTGCTCCCTCATTTCTATGTAATTTATATTATGTAATTTCAAATTTCAAACAAAATTAATCATTAAAATTCATTATAGGTCATGAGATCCATCTTAATCATAGGCGCAGGCAAGTCCACGTCATCACTAGTTAGATTTTTACTTAACGAAACCCAAACACAAGACTTTAAACTCATTATTGCAGATAAAGATATAGAACCAGCTCAGCATCTGGCTGCCAATCATCAACATGCCAGTGCTTTAGCTTTGGATGTTTTTGAAGCTTCAGAAAGGGAGCAGGCTATCCAAAATGCAGATATCGTAATTTCTATGCTTCCTGCTAGGTTTCATATAGAAGTTGCTAAAGATTGTGTGAAATTCAAAAAAAACATGGTAACGGCCTCTTATGTATCCAAAGAAATGGAAGCTTTAAATGATGAAGTCAAAGAAAATGGATTGACATTTATGAACGAAATAGGAGTAGACCCTGGAGTTGACCATATGAGTGCGATGCAGGTAATTGATAGAATTAGATCACAAGGTGGTAAAATGTTGCTTTTTGAATCCTTTACTGGAGGCTTAGTTGCGCCAGAAAGCGACGACAATCTCTGGAATTATAAATTTACCTGGAATCCAAGAAATGTGGTTGTAGCCGGACAGGGCGGCGCTGCCGAATTTATACAGGAGGGTCAATATAAATACATTCCTTATCAGCGCTTATTTAGAAGAACTGAATTTTTGAGCATTCCTAAATATGGACGATTTGAAGGTTTAGCCAATAGAAATTCATTAGCCTATAGAAGCATTTATGGCCTGGAGGATATTCCAACGTTATACAGAGGAACTTTACGACGAGTAGGTTTCAGCAAGGCCTGGAATGTTTTTGTTCAGCTGGGAATGACAGATGATACGTATGCGATGCAACATACCGAAGAGATGAGTTACAGATCTTTTGTCAATTCATTTTTACCTTATTCACCTACAGACTCTGTTGAGCTTAAGCTAAGACTAAGTCTTAAAATCGATCAAGACGATTTAATCTGGGATAAACTTCTCGATTTAGACCTTTTCAATTCCGATAAAAAAATAGGTATTAAGGATGCAACGCCTGCCCAGGCCTTACAGAAAATTTTGGAAGAAAAATGGACCCTAAAGCCTGAGGATAAAGATATGATTGTGATGTATCATAAATTTGGTTTTGAGCTTGACGGAAAACAGAAGCAAATCGATTCTACTATGGTGAGTATTGGTGAAGACCAAACGTATACGGCTATGGCTAAAACTGTAGGCTTGCCCGTAGGGATTGCTACCTTAAAAATCTTAAATGGAGAAATCAAAAAATCAGGCGTTTTAAGACCAATTCACCCTGAAATTTATAATCCGATTTTAAAAGCTCTGGAAGAGTATAACATCAAGTTTGAAGAAACAGAAAAAGAATATAAAGGCTATAATCCAGATCAGCTCCTGTAATTAAAGAATTTCAAAAACATTTCCCATCACGACCATATCCGCACCCGCATGATATGCAGTTTCTTTTTGAAGTTCTGTCTTGATGCCGCCTCCAACGATAAGAGGAATCGATATGTTTTTCTTTACTTCTGAAATTATTTCTGCTGAAACGGGATGGGTTGCACCACTGCCAGCTTCCAGATAAATAAGTTGCTTGCCAGAAAATTGTCCAGCTAAAGCTGTGTGAACAATGCTAGAAACTTGATCTTGAGGTATGGCTTTGGTTTGGCTTACCTTCAGCACTGAAGTCGAAATACCACCGTCTATTAAAATATAACCTGTGGGAATAATTTCCAAAGAAGAATGTTGAAGTTTTGAAATGCTTTTGACTTGCTGATTGATAAGATATTCAGGATTTCGACCAGAAAGCAGGCTTAAAAACAAAATAGCATCCGCTTGATCTGTGATTTGATTGACGTCGCCAGGAAATAAAATAAGAGGAAGTTCAGTAAATCTCTTAAGCTGATTTACGACAACTTCAGTATGTCCAGTTTTAACTTTGCTGCCACCAACCAGTAGATAGTTGGTTGAGTTTGGAATCTGACCTAAAAATGCTTCAGTTTTTTTCAAGTCAAATTTATCAGGATCTATTAAGATACTCAAAAGCCGTTGCTTATTTTGAACGGCTTTCCTTAGCGATTTAATAATAAAATTGGAACCATTTTTACTCATGAGCTAAAGCATAAACACAGGTGAAGTTTTCAAATTCCATAAAATTTAAGGTGTAAAACGTTATTTTTTGATCGTGAGTAACTCTTGCTGTGGTTTTTTGTTCAGAAATATTAAAGTCTTCTACAAAAATATCGTGGAGAAACAACAGTCCTTTTTTACCATATAATTTATAAAGTGATTCTTTAGCGCCCCAAACGATTGTGAGTTTTCTTATTAAGTCTTCTCCGTCACCTAATGCTTTATATTCTTCTATGGGTGTGAATTTTGGTGCTATGAGCTTTATTTTGTCCCGCTGTTTCTCAATGTCGATGCCTACTTTCTTGTTAGAAACAATAACAGCAGTAAATTCAAAAGAGTGAGTGATAGAAATGTGTTTTCCATCTTTAAGGTGAGGTTTGCCCTTTTCGTCATACTCCAAATCAAAATCAGAATAGCCAAATTCACTTAATAAGTGTCTAATACTCATAAAACCTTTTTTATGAATTTCAGATTTCATTCCTCTATAACGATCTCTACAGTAATTCGTTAACTCTATTCCGTTTTCTAGAGAATCTAAGGATTCTTCAATTTTCCAAATAAGTGCGACAGTGTGTTCATCTACTGTTATTCTTTTGTAAATCGGCATAGAGTTATAATGGGTTTCCTTAATTTTGTTTTCAAAAATATAATAAAAATAAATTATGAGTACAGAAACCTTACCTTATACTCCATACAAAGTCAAAGATATAACTTTAGCCGAATGGGGGAGACGCGAAATAGAATTGGCAGAGTCGGAAATGCCCGGACTGATGGCATTGAGAGAAGAATTTGGTAAAGAAAAACCATTGAAAGGCGCACGTATTGCTGGTTGTTTACACATGACTATCCAGACAGCTGTTCTTATCGAAACCCTTGTAGAACTTGGAGCTGAGGTGACGTGGAGTTCTTGTAATATATTTTCTACTCAAGATCACGCTGCTGCTGCTATTGCAGAGTCTGGTGTTGCAGTTTATGCCTGGAAAGGTATGACGGAGGAAGAATTCAACTGGTGTATCGAGCAAACTTTATTCTTTGGTGAAGATAGAAAACCACTCAACATGATTTTGGATGATGGTGGAGATCTTACTAATATGGTACTTGATGATTATCCTCAGTTAGCTGATGCTATTAAAGGTCTTTCTGAAGAAACCACAACTGGTGTTCACAGACTTTACGAAAGAATGAAAAAAGGAACACTTCCTATGCCAGCTATCAATGTAAATGATAGTGTGACCAAATCTAAATTTGATAATAAATATGGTTGTAGAGAGAGTGCAGTAGATGCCATAAGAAGAGCTACCGACCTGATGCTTGCTGGTAAAAGAGTAGTGGTTTGTGGTTACGGAGATGTTGGTAAAGGAACTGCTGCATCTTTTAAAGGAGCAGGTTCTATTGTTACTATTACTGAGATAGATCCGATTTGTGCATTACAGGCAGCGATGGACGGTTTTGAAGTGAAAAAACTTGAAACTGTAGCTCCAGCCGCCGATATCGTAATCACGACTACCGGTAATAAAGATATCATAAGAGGTGAGCATTTTGAATCTTTTAAAGACAAAACTTTGGTATGTAACATTGGTCATTTTGATAATGAAATCGACGTAGCCTGGTTGAAGAAAAACCACGGAAATACGCGTGTTGAAATCAAACCACAAGTAGATAAATATACCATCAACGGAAAAGATATTATTCTTCTTGCTGAAGGAAGACTGGTCAACCTTGGTTGTGCAACTGGTCACCCAAGTTTTGTGATGAGTAACTCTTTTACCAACCAAACTTTGGCTCAAATGGAGCTATGGCAAAACACAGATAAGTACAAAAATGAAGTTTATATGTTGCCAAAACATTTGGATGAAAAAGTAGCCAAACTTCACTTAGGACGTCTTGGTGTTGAATTGACAGAATTGAAAACTGACCAGGCTGATTACATTGGTGTGGAAGTAGAAGGACCATTCAAACCTGAGTACTACAGATATTAATTGATATTACAGATTCAGTTTAAAAACCAAGCCAGCAAGGCTTGGTTTTTATTTTTCAGGTGATAAAATAACTGCCTTTGTTGTAATTTTAGCTTATGAAAACATTTTTATTTGTCGTTTTATTTCCACTCATGGCTTTTTCTCAATCTTCGTTTCAACAAGGCAAAAAAGCTTTTGAATATGGAGATTATGAAACTGCAGTTTCAATATTTACAACTCTTCGTGAAAATAAACCTTCAGATAAAATTGCGAGAGACTATTTGGGGCAAGCCTACGCAAGGTTAGAAAGTTGGGAAAAAAGTGCGGAAGTCAATAAAACTCTGGTAGAAGATTATCCTGAAAACGCGGAGTATCATTTTAGATATGGAGGTTCGCTTGGACTTGTTGCTAAAGAATCCAATAGTTTCAAAGCCTTGAGTTTGCTTGGAGATGTCAAATTCCATTTAAAAAAAGCTATTGATTTAAACCCGAAACATATAGAAGCGCGATGGGCTTTATTGCAAATGTATCTTGAATTGCCGGGTATTATTGGTGGAAGTGAAAGCATTTCTCGAGAGTATGCTTCAGAATTGAAATCCATAAGTCCTGTAGATGGTGCTTTGGCTTTTGGGTATATTGAAAGAGAATTAAAAAACTTTGATAAAGCTGAAATTTATTACAAAAACGCTGTTGAGTTGGGTCAATCTGTGACAACTTACAAAGAATTGGCAGAACTTTACAAGCGGTCGAAAGAGACCGCCAAGTATTTTCAGACGTTAGAGAAAGGCATTAATAAATTGAATTCTATCGAATTGTCTTCAGTTTATGTCGATAAATCTCTTAGGCTTAATAGAAGTAAACGAAAAGCTTTAGAAATTCTAAACACATTAAATTTTGATGAATTAAATTCAGAAGAAACAGAAAAACTCAGTCAACTGAAGTCTAAACTGAATTAGTGAAATTTTAGTGAGGATTGCAGGCAGGAAATTTTCATCTAGAATTGAAACCTTTATCTTTGAACTAAATAAAAAAAATACATGCATTTACATTTTATAGCTATAGGAGGCAGTGCCATGCATAACCTTGCGTTGGCACTTTATGAAAAAGGCGACCAAATCACGGGCAGCGATGATGAAATCTTTGAGCCTTCAAAATCCAGACTGGAAAAAAAAGGTTTACTGCCTAAAGAATTCGGTTGGTTTCCTGAAAAAATCACTCCTGAAATTGACGCTGTTATACTGGGAATGCATGCAAAAGCTGATAATCCTGAACTGCTAAAAGCAAAAGAACTAGGACTTAAAATTTATTCATATCCTGAATATTTATTCGAACATTCTAAACAGAAAACTCGAGTTGTTATAGGTGGTTCCCACGGAAAAACAACGATTACTGCTATGATTTTGCATGTGATGCATTACCACGATAAGGAAGTTGACTTTATGGTTGGGGCACAGTTAGAAGGTTTTGACACGATGGTTCACTTGACAGATGAGAATGATTTTATATTGCTGGAAGGCGATGAGTATTTGAGTTCTGCTTTGGATCGCCGACCAAAATTTCATCTATACGAACCAAATATTGCGCTTTTAAGTGGAATTGCCTGGGATCACATTAATGTATTTCCAACTTTTGAAAATTATGTAGAGCAGTTTGAGATTTTCCTGGATACGATGACCAACGGAAGTACTTTGGTTTACAATGAGGAAGATGATATTTTGACACAGTTGGCTCAAAAAGCCACAAAACCAACTCGGAAACATGCGTATTCTACTCCAGAATATAGCATTGAAGAAGGAGAGACTTATCTTAACACAGCAGAGGGGCCAATGCCTGTAGAGGTTTTTGGAAAACATAATTTACAAAATATTGCAGGTGCCAAGTGGATTTGTCAGCATATGGGTGTGGATGAGGATGATTTTTATGAAGCGATTACCAGTTTTAAAGGCGCTTCTAAGCGTCTTGAGAAAATAGCTAAATCTGAAAAAGCTGTTGTTTTTAAAGATTACGCACATTCTCCATCTAAAGTCCTAGCCACTACTAAAGCAGTAAAAGCTCAATTTTCTTCTAAAATTGTTTTGGCTTGTTTAGAACTTCATACTTACAGTAGTTTAAATGCAGAATTCTTGAAAGAATATAAGGAAGCTTTGGATGCAGCGGATGAAGCGGTGGTATTTTACTCCCCAAAAGCGCTTGAAATTAAACAATTGGAAGCGATTACTGAAGACCAAATTTTTAAGGCTTTTGGAAGAAAAGATTTAAAAGTATTTACGGATCCTAAAGCTTTCCAAGACTTTTTGAAAGCAAAAACCTATATGGATCATGTTTTGTTACTTATGAGTTCTGGAAACTACGGAGGTTTAAATTTCGAAGAAATTAAAAATTGGATTCAATAATTTTAAAATTTAATAGTCATAAAACATAATTACACACTTAAGCAGACATTTATTAGCTTCACAGCTTTTGTTTTACTTCTGTTATCAAGTTGTAAAAGCAATGAAGGCCCTGAAAAGGTTACAATGACAGTAACGGCATCAGCTTACAATTCTGTAGAGGAACAGACCAAAAGAGGAAACCCAAACTTAACCGCATGGGGAGATATTCTGGAGCCTGGAGAGCGTGCTATTGCAGTATCTCGAGATTTGATAGAACTTGGCCTAGATCATAACCAGGAGGTAGAAATAAAAGGTCTTTCGGGGACGTATATAGTTAAAGATAAAATGAATAAGCGTTGGGAAAAGAAGATTGATATCTACATGGGCTTAGATGAAGAAGCCGCCATTGAATGGGGGAAACAAAAAGTCGAAATCACTTTTAGTCGTGAGGAAGAGCAAATATCAAAATAAACTAAAAGTTTAAATTATTTAAAAAATAGCTGATGCGTTTTGCCTGACTCTCTTTTACAAGCGATTTAGCTTTCTCAAAATGAGCTTTGGACTTGTCCTGACTCATTTTAAACCTCCCGTGAAAATCGTCAACAAAAATTTCAAATCCTTGAATAAAATGTTTCAGCATATCAATTTTAGGATGTGAGTATTCAAGTTTAAAGTTATTATCCATTTGATCGGTCATATCCACTAGACTTTTGATAAGTCGAGATTCGTCGATATAAGAAGCTTTTCCTTTGATATGTACTTTGGCATAATTAAAGGTGGGAAGTTCATCAGTATCAAATTCTGAAGGAGATATGTAAGCATCTCCAGCATGAAAAATAAGTTCAACTTTTGACTTATCTAAATGTTTGAACTGTGGATTGTCTTTGTTGATATGACCTAATAGTTTACCTTCAGAAATAACAAAAGGAATATGAGAGGTGAAAATTTCATTTCCAAAACTAGTAATGAGCGTCGCCAATGGAAATAACTCAATAAAACCTTTAATTTTAGTCCAGTCGGTTTCAGTAAAATGATTTGGCATATAACTCATAACTCCTAAAGTCAATTTATTCTTCAAAATTACAATCTTATTCATAGTGTGCTGAGGTATCTCTCAATTATTTAAATCCATAGTTCTTTATAATTTCACTTACTTTTTTTCTGATTGACTATATTTATCTAAATATTGAATCACATGACATCGTCCTCAAAGTCTTTCAGCATAAAATATTGGTCAGAAGATGATAGACCAAGGGAGAAATTAATTCATAAGGGGAAATCTAGCCTTAGTGACGCAGAGCTTTTAGCTATTCTTATTGGTTCTGGAAATCGAGAAGAAAGCGCTGTAGAGCTTTGTAAAAAAATACTCCACGCGTCTGAAAACAGTTTACATAAACTCGCCAAATTCAATTTGAAACAGCTTCAGGAATTTAAAGGAATTGGAGAAGCAAAAGCCATTAGTATTATGGCCGCTTTAGAACTTGGTAAGAGAAGAGGAGCAGAGCCACTCGAGGAATTTGATAAAATCACTTCAAGTAAAGACGTTTTTAGAATTATGCATCCATATATTGGAGATTTGGATCACGAGCAGTTTTGGATTTTAATGTTGAATAATTCCAACAAAGTTATTTTCAAATTCTCTTTAAGTAAAGGTGGCATCACTGCGACTATGGTAGATACGCGCTTACTATACAAAAGTGCATTGGCGCAAGGAGCAACAGCATTAATCTTAGCTCATAATCATCCATCTGGGACCCTACAGCCAAGCCAGGCGGATAAAACTATAACCCAAAAAATTAAAAACGCTGGAGAGTTGCTTGACATAAAAGTGCTAGATCACATCATTGTAACAGAAAAAACTTACTTTAGCTTTGCTGATGAAAGCTTACTTTAATTTATGGAACTACTGGTTTATATTCCCAAGCAAACCCCAAGAATCAATTACATTTTTAGACATATTTGTGGAAGAATTCTAGGTTTTAAGGTAAAGTTTACATCAAAAGTTGAAGACTTTATTTCCTTTGAAGGTGTTAAGTTTTCTTATGCTAAAAAACGCTTAGGGAATGAAGTTTTTATTCAAAAATTTGGATTGCTTGAAGAATTAGGAATTAATGACCTCAATTTCAGCATGGACATTTGGGAAGACGTTCCTTGCTTTTTTAGAGTGTCTTCCGATAGTGATATCCCTTTTGACATTTTCTCAGCTTCATTTTACTTAGTGACTAGATATGAAGAGTATCAACCTCACGTGAAAAATGATGTAGATTCTTATCCTATCGAAGAAAGCCTGGCATATCAGCATGAATTTTTAAAAACCCCAGTTGTAGATGTTTGGGCTTACAAACTGAAGGAAATTTTAAAGGCTAAATTTCCAGACCATAGTTTTCCTAAAAAAAGATTTAAAAGTCATTTTTTGATTTCTGTTTCAAAGGCTTTTAAGTTCAAGTACAATGGTTTTGTAAGATTTGTTGGAGCATCGCTAAGGGATTTGATTAAATTTCAGCTCAAATCCATGTTTGATCGGTTTAAAACAATGATGAGGTTACAACAAGACCCTTATGATATCTATGATGAATTGATAGAGTTTGCAAAAGAAAATAAACTGCAATTGGATTTTTATTTTCAGCTAAGTAACTATTCCCGTTACACAAAAAGTATAAGTTATAATAAACGAGTTTATCATAAATTGATAAAATCTATGGGAGATTATGGCGACCTTGGTCTCTTACCAGGTTTTGAAGCTTTGTATAGCTTTGAAATTTTGAAGAAAGAAAAAAGACGCTGGGAAAGTATCGTCAATAGAAGCTTATCAAAAACACTTATCAAGAATTATCATCTTAATTTCCCCGATGCTTATCTGAACTTTAATAAATTGGAAATTGACGAGGATTTTTCAATGGGATATCAAAAAAACATAGGCTTTAGAGCTGGAACATGTACATCATTTCAGTTTTATGATTTAAATCTGGAACAGGTTTCTGGACTGGTTGTACAGCCTTACGTGTTGAATTCAAATGCATTAAAAGGAGTAGATTTGTATGAAAAGATTGATGAGTTAAAAGAATTAAAATCTTCTTTGAAGTCTGTAGATGGTCAGATGAATTTTATATTTGAAAATTCAGATTTTGCAGATAAGGGACTTAAAAATGCGATTTTCACATTAATGAAAGAAATGTTATAAATGAAAGGAATTACTGATATATTTTTTGATCTCGATCATACGCTTTGGGATTTTGATAAAAATTCTGAACTTACTTTTGAAACGATATTTGATAAACATAAAATAGACCTGCCACTAAAGGATTTCCTAGACGTCTATTTACCGATTAATAAAAAATATTGGAAACTATTTCGTGAAGGTAAAATTGAACAGCAAAATTTAAGGTTTCAAAGACTGAGTGAAGTTTTTGAGGTCTTAAAATATCAAACTTCAGATCAAATGATAAATGACCTTTCTCAGGCTTATATCGATTATCTGCCAAACCACAATTATTTATTCCCAAATACTTTTGACGTATTAAACTATCTTCAAAATAACTATAAACTTCATATCATTACCAATGGATTTTATAATGTACAGCATAAGAAATTAGGCAATTCTAAGTTGACACCTTACTTCAAGACCATAACAACTTCAGAAGATGCAGGGGTTAAAAAACCTAATAAAATTATTTTTGAATATGCTTTAGATTTAGCTAAAACCAAAAATACTAATAGCATTATGATAGGGGATAACCTTGAAGCAGATGTTGAGGGCGCTAAGGCTTCTGGTTTGGAAGCAATCTTTTTTGGTAAAGAACCCACTTACGAAGGACTTCAAATTCAGAACCTTAACGAATTAAAAAAACTATTATAGTATGAGAGTAAGTTTAGTTTTGGCAGTCATGTTATGGATGCAGATGGGGTTTACTCAAACTGCCAGTATAAATGCCTATGAACATGTTATCGTTCCGATGCAATTTGATTTTCAGGACGAATCCAATCAATATCAGCTCAATATTTTAGCCCGTGTATTGCTTCAGGAGGAAGGCTTTAAGGTTTTTATGGATAAGGAAGAGCGACCGCTGAAATTAATGGGTAATAGCTGTGAAGCCTTATTTTTGGAGGTTGAGGATACCAGTGGTATCTTACGTATAAATGTCGTTTTCAGGCTGAAGGACTGTTATGATAATGTTCTGTTTGAATCTAAGGAAGGGTCTACCAAAATAAAAGACTATCAACAGGGCTATCAGGCCGCTTTAAAAGATGCTTTTAACTCCTTAGAGGATGAAGACTATCGTTACGATAGTAGCTTAGACAAAACCCAGGGTAAATCTGCTCAAAGCTCTTCAAACCTGTCATCGCCAGAGGAGATGTATCCCGAGAAGAAGATTTACAAATTTGGAGGTGAGACCTATTGGCTTATCAAAAAAGAAGACAATAATTATGTTATTCTAGCTAATGAAGGTAAACTGAATTATGCAGTTTTAAAAATCGCAGATCGAGGAACCTATATTTTTAATTCCAAAAAAATCAATGGGGCTGCTTTTTTTAATCCTGAAGGAGATTTGAATGTAGAATATATGGATCAAGACATTGGTGAAACTCAAACTATTATTTTCAAAAAAATAAATTAGTATTTATATTTTCCAGTCCATTTTTGTTTCAGAAATTGTCTTAATTGCTCTTCTCTTTTATTTTTTCCTGGTTCATAAAAAACACTGTTTTTAATGTCTTCTGGCATAAATTCAGCTTGTACAAAATTATTCTCATAACTATGCGCGTACTTGTAGTTATCACCATAGCCTAAGTCTTTCATTAGCTTGGTAGGAGCATTCCTAATAGATAAAGGAACAGACAGGTCTCCTGTTTCTTTCACTTTGGCCTGGGCTTTATTGATGGCCTGATAAGAAGCATTACTTTTTGCAGAAGTGGCTAAGTAAATTACACATTGACTCAAAATTATTCTGGCTTCAGGAAAACCAATGGTATTTACAGCCTGAAAGGTGTTGTTTGCCATTATCAAAGCAGTAGGATTAGCATTTCCTATATCTTCACTCGCCAGGATAATTAATCTCCTAGCTATAAATTTCACATCTTCGCCTCCTTCAATCATTCTTGCAAGCCAATATACTGCTGCATTAGGATCACTACCTCGAATTGACTTTATAAAAGCAGATATGATATCGTAGTGCTGTTCACCGGTTTTGTCATACCTGGCTGTTTTTTGCTGAATTTTATTCTCTACCAATTGATCAGTTATGATAATCGGCTCCTCATCTACAGAATTGATGACCAGCTCGAACATATTCAAAAGTTTTCTTGCATCACCGCCACTTAGTCGGAGTAGGGAAGTCGTTTCCTTGAGTTCTATTTGTTTTTTAGAAAGATACTCGTCTTTTTTTAAAGCTCTTTGAAGAAGCTGAACTAAATCTTCTTTAGAAAATTCGTTTAATACATAAACCTGACAGCGTGATAATAAAGCGGGGATCACTTCAAAACTTGGATTTTCAGTGGTTGCACCAATAAGCGTGATCCAACCTTTTTCAACCGCACCAAGCAATGAGTCTTGTTGAGATTTACTGAATCGGTGAATTTCATCTATAAACAAGATTGGATTTTTTTGTTCAAATAAACCTTGATCCTGCTTCGCTTTCTGAATCACTTCTCTTACGTCCTTAACCCCGCTACTGATTGCAGAAAGGGTGAAAAAGCTACGTTTAGTTTCTTTAGAAATTAAATTAGCCAGTGTTGTTTTGCCAATACCAGGCGGTCCCCAGAAAATGATGGACGGAACTAGATCACGTTTTATCATTTGTGAAATCGTCCCATTTACCCCAACGAGATGAGATTGACTTAGATAATCTGATAATTGTTTTGGTCTTAAACGTTCTGCTAAAGGTGCTTTCATACTTCAAAATTATGAATTAATTTTTGTCCTCAAATACTTTAGTGATATGTTATGTCTTGAAATCTATTTGATTACTTTTTTCTATACTTTTGAGATATGAATCAAAAAGAATTAATAGTTCAACATCATAAACGCTCAGTTGTAGCAGCTATCTTATGGCCGATATTACTCGTATTACTTCTGTGGGTGGTGTATTGGATAGAAATTAAATTTAGATTCAATTTTACTTCTTTTGGTGTTTATCCACGAAAAGTAAAAGGTCTAATAGGTGTTTTAGCTTCGCCATTTATCCACAGTGGTATAGATCACCTTTATAAGAATTCTATTCCGTTATTAGTGCTTACCGCAAGTTTGTTTTATTTTTATAAGGATATAGCCTGGAAAGCTTTGTTGTACGGTTTGCTGTTTTCTGGCTTACTTACCTGGATTATAGGTCGTTCTTCTTACCATATAGGTGCGAGTGGGATGGTTTATTTTTTAGCTTCTTTTTTATTTTTTAAAGGGGTTAGATCAAAGAATTTCAGATTAATAGCTTTGTCTCTAATCGTTGTTTTTTTATATGGTAGCTTAGTTTGGGGGACAATGCCTGGAAAGCCAGGAATATCATGGGAAGGTCATCTTTCCGGTTTTATTATCGGTCTGGTGTTCAGTTTTATTTTGAAGTCAACTCACTTTAGTAGTTTGCCATCTATTCAAAAACCTAAACCCCATAGCGAAAAAGAAGATGAATTTCTAAGGCAATTTGATGAGCATGGCAATTTCAGCCCTAAGGAACCAGATGTTGAAAATTCAATAGATTATACTCAAGATACAACTGCAGGTGATCAAGATGGTGTGACTTATAAGCAAAACCCTAATTCATGAATTAATTATATGTTGAAAAGCCTTTGTCTTACACTTTCATACAAGACAACACCACAAGCGACGGATACATTTAGAGATTCAATATTTCCTGACATTGGTAATTTGCCTCTATGATCTGCCATTTTTAGAATACTGGATTGTATGCCTTCTCCTTCACCTCCCATAATAATCGCTAATGGTTTATTTAGATCAAGGTCATAAATAGTATCATCAGTTTTTTCTGTAGCTGCTATAAGCTCAACTCCTGACGATTTTAGATAGAATATTGCATCTTTAAGATGATCTACTTTACAAATCGAGATATTAAATGCAGCACCGGCAGAGGTCTTAATGGTTTCGTTATTGACTTGAGCACTCCCGCTTTTTGGTAAGACAACAGCATCTACACCAGTACATTCTGCAGTTCGTAAAATAGCACCTAGGTTTCTAACATCTGTAACTCCATCCAAAAGTAAGAATAGAGGTTTATCCTTTGTTTCTAATACTGCCTCAACGGTAGATTCAAAGTCTTGATAGGTGATTTGAGAGGTGTAAGCGATCACCCCCTGATGATTTAAATTCTCAAACTTTTTAAATTTCTGTATAGGAACATAAGAGACTTTCACCGTTTGCTGTTTAGCTAAACCTTCAATCTCTTTTAGTTTAGGGTTGTCTGAATCTTTTAGCAAATTGATTTTTTCAATATCCTTATTTTGCTTCAGAGCTTCTACAACACTATGAATGCCGAATATAATATGAGAATCTTCCATTGTATTTAAATTAAAAGGAATTGACAAAATTATGTCAATCCCTTTAGTTATCCTATGAATAAGTGCTTTATTCTTTTATGATTCTTTTCTGAATGCTTTGAGCACCATCTGTTAACTTTAGAATATAAATTCCTTTAGATAGTGTACTCGTATCAATACTTAGATTACTTGTCGAACTAAAATCTTTTTTATCGATTACTTTACGACCTACCATATCATAAATTGAAATTCGAGTATTTTTAGTAAGGTCAAATTCTGCAGATGTTATGTTCAACTTATTCTTTACTGGGTTTGGCCAGAATGCAATGTTTTCTGTTTTAAAATCGATAGAATTTAAAGTTGTAGATGTCATACCAGTTATAATGATACTTAACATTTGTTTTCCGCCATCTAGAACTCCTTTGTGTGAGATTTCAACTTGATACGTATTAGCATTTTTATCATCAATTTCAACAACTTCAACATTATCAACATTATTTACTCCTTTAATAGCACCATCAGATAAATTTGCTAAGTCTAACTTCCATGGGAAATATTCTGTTTGATCAGAACCTAACACCTTTAAATCAATATCATTTACCAAAGAAGCTCTAGGATTATTCAATTGATTTTCCAAGGCTTCACCCCTTACGTCAGTCCAAACTACTCCAATTTTCAGTTCTTTGGCTCCGTCTTTAGAGACATTGAATGTAAGATTTTCATCATTTTGCAATTCATATTCATAAATTTTAGAAGTTGTCCCGTTGTCTAATATTGTTTCAGCAGCTTTTTTACTATTCATTATGCCCCAACCCCATAATGGATCTGGTCCAACATCTCCTGCATCATCTGCAGTAATGAAAATTAAATTTTTTAAAGTTGAAGCTAGCATATATTCATTATTTAAGTTGAAGTATAGCTCTTGTAGTAACGTAGCTGATCCAGTGATATTCGGGGCGGCCATAGATGTACCTGTTTCAACTCCGTAGGCACTATTGTTAGTATTGCTTGTTGATAATATTTGAGTACCAAGACCAGTTATATCTGGTTTTATTCTACCGTCATCTGTAGGTCCTTGAGAACTACTAGTGTTTATGTTACCACTTTGGAAATTACCATCATTGTCCAGTACTATATTAGACGCATTAGCAACAACTAAATTATTCTTAGAATTTTTATTTCCAGTTAATTTATCTAGTCTTGAATCTAAGCCTCCAGGATAATTTGCATTACCATCATTTCCCGCTGAAACAACCATTAAGTAATAAGGATTAATATTCAAAACAGCGTCCCATGCCCTGGCCACATTGCTGTATGCTCCCATGTACCATTCATTTCCCTCTAAGTTATCTACAGGAACTCCGTAAGAATGGTTTGAAAATTTTAATCCATTATCTCTAGCTTCCACAAGTGCCTCCGTGACATCGCTTAAGTTATCGAAAGCTAAAAGATTAGATTTTGATGCCATTCCTTTAGCACTTGGGTTTAATCCTATCGCCACTAAAGTACCTGCTACGTGTGAGGAATGAAAACTAGCTTGTTCAACATCATCTCCTATCGATATTTTGCTGAGACCTCTATTATTTCTAAACTCTAGGTGAGTCAATAATGGGTGTCCGCCAACTTCCCATATTCCAATATCTATACCTTCACCTTCTAAATCTAAACCTAAATCTCCGCCTAGTTGTAAAAAATTTGTACGTGTTGCTTCAGAGGCATTTATGTTATGATTCTCTGCATAAATTGGCTTTCCATTAATAACATCTACTAAACTTCTAAGTTGTGAGCTATTCGCTTTAGGGTTATGTTCTAAATAATTAGCTACTCGATTTTGTCTTTCTGCTTCATAAGTTAGCACATCATTTGTAGTGTTATTTTGTGCATATACTTGAAAAAAGCAACATAATGTAAATATTATGATTGTAATTAATTGTTTCATTTTTTTTGTTAAATATATAAAATTATTTATTAATCTTTTAAGCTTATTATTACAATTATGTAAAACAATTATTAATACTCTTTTAAAATTTATTCATAAAAAAACTCCGGATTTTTACAAATCCGGAGTTAAATAAAATTTGATAAAATATTAAAGGTTAATTTTGGATAGAAAACTCGCCTTCAAATAGCTCTCCAAAATCTCCAACTGCTTCGACAAGTACTTCTCCTTTGAAAGTTACACTTGCGGAACCAATGTTCGGAAAAGAAAGACCGTCTCCAAAACTGTCTTCAACAATAAATTTATAGTCACCATCTAGAAGACATACTTCTCTAGTAAATGATTCTTGTCCGTCTACATAATCACTACCTTGATAAATAACAATACCCTCTGAATCAGTGATGAACCAAGTTGTTTCACTTGCATAACCATCAAAATCGAAATTTATAATTGCTCTTTCAGCACAAGAAATACTTATGTCTATGACAGATGAACTTCCGGTTGATAAAGAACTTTGCTCTTCGAGTGATAATTCAAAACTACCACCAGAAATTTCAAAACCTGTGTCATTTACATTTATTGGAATGACGGCTGAATTTGATCCCGCAGGAATTGTTACTGTATTTGGAACATCTAATGCATCGTCATCAGCTCCTAAATTTGAAGTATCAAGAACAACGTTTAGAGTTCTATCACTACCTTGAATATTTGCAGCATAGACATTTACATCCAAAGATGATGATGCACCTATATCAAGATCCACAACATAACTTTCATTTTCTATGCTGACGTAGTTAGGACTTCCTAACTCATCATTTTCACAAGAAATGATGAATGTTGATAATAATAATAAGACTAAAATTTTAGTAATCTTCATCTTTCTTAGTTTTGAGTGTTAATAAATGGGTTATCCTGGATTTCTCTTTCAGGTATTTCAAACGTCATTCTCTCATCATTGTAAGGAATTTCTTCACCTACAAAGGATAAATGGTTTTCACCTCTTGTAGCAGTTCTTTCGTTTCTTTTGAAAGCTAGATAAGTTTTACCTTCACCCCATAATTCTATCCTAGTCTGTAGGTAAATTTCGTTCATTAAATCACTACCATTAAGAGCATCAACATATGATGCGTCAGGTACTCTTTCTTCCATTAACAGCTTTAATGCTGCTCTAGCAGGAGCTGGTTGATTTAACTTTGCGTGAGATTCAGCTTTCAACAAAATCATTTCAGCTACTCTCATATAAACGTAATCTGTAGTTACTACAGTTTGTCCTCCAGCAGTTCTTCCTGGGTGATAAAATTTATTAATTGGAGTTAAAGCAGGCGCTGTTGCATCCTGACCAGTATTAAATTGACTTTTTCTTATATCATCAGCTGGTATGAGGTCATATAATGACTCATCAATAACTTTAGGATCACCTGCCCAAGCGTAGCTATAGGTGTAATAATCCATTTGACCCCACCAAGAAATCAATCCAAGTCCAAGATCCTCATTTAGATCAATACCCCATAACCATCCTTGATTATTCAAGTCATTAAAGCCTCCTAAAGCTTCACTTTCTGGTGTTAACTGAGCTCCGCTATTGCCAATTACATCATCAGTAAGAGCAATAACTTCAGGAAGTCTAGATTCATCTTTTGTTGATGCTATAACATAAGCTAATAAACCTTTAGCTACATACTGATTTATTTGAGCTTTAGTAGGTCTAGAATATGTTGATAACAAATCGATTGAACGATTCAAGTCAGTTTCCATCAAAGTGTAAACTTCACCCATTGTTGATTTAGGAAGACCAGTATTGATCGTTTCATCTAGTAATGGTAAAACTTCAGCATTAGGATCGTACTCATTTACAAAATATTGAGTCAAGTAGAAATATGAAAAAGCTCTTAAAGCGAAAGCTTGACCTAAGATATGCTGGTTTGTTTCTAATTGAGGATCAGCATCATTTCCACCTAAAGTTCCAATTACAGTATTTGCAGATCTTATTATACTGTAATAAAATTGCCAAGGCTGTCTGTTTGATTGTCTAGTAAAATCTAATGGCGCTTGAAATTCTGTAATATCAGCTCTATACCATCCATAAGTACTTACAGATAAAGCGACATCTCCTACAAGCATATCAGAATATAGGTCATATGCTTTATGGCCAAAATCTGTATGGCTAGTAGTTCCTCCTGATGCTGCCTCGGCATTTAAAGCATAAATCCCATCTAAAAACCCTCTTACAATATCAGGGTTATTCTCTGCCGCTACTTCTAATTGATCACTAGTTAAAAACTGCGATGGCTCTTCTACAAGAAATTCATCTTGACATGATACCATATGTACTAAAACAAATGATATCAGCGTAATTTTAATTAATCTTTTCATTTTCATTTTTTTTTAAAATTTAACATTTACACCCATTGTAAGTGTTGTCAACGGAGCGTACAAGGCTCTTCCAGAAAATCCATCTTGCCTTGTTTGAGGATTGTATCCATCTCTCACTGTATTTGCAAACAAGTTATCGCCAGATACAAATATATTCAAACTTTTAATTCCAGTATCACCTAGCATTTTTTGATTAAAAGTATAACCAACTAACAGATTGTTCAATGCAAAATAGTCAGATTTTGTTAAGAATCTAGTCGAAGTTGATGCCGCATTCACATCAGCTGCATCAGCCAATCTTGGTACATTAGTAATGTCACCAGGTTGTTGCCATCTTCCTAAGATATCAGAATGAAAGTTGTTACCTGCCGCACCAAATCTATCAGTCATTAATTCACTATATTGGTTATCATACCCATACCCTCCAATCTGGTAAGTAAACTGTGTAGAAATATTGAAGTTCTTATATGTTGCATTTAATCTAAAAGCTCCTGCTACATCTGGAATTGCAGATTTACCAACATACTTATCAGTAGCTGTAGCATAATCATCCGTTACTCTCTTAGCAACATTAGCTTCAGGGTTTTCATCTAAGTATGGAGTTAATGATTGAATAGCTTCCTCACTACCATCTAGGATTCCATTTCCGTTTTCATCATTAAAGTATTGATTCCATAGCGGAGCACCATTAGAAGAATCTACTCCAGCCCACTCTCTCATGTAGAAATCATAAATTGAACTACCATCTGAATATCCATAAATACCATTTCTGTTTAAAACTTGCGCTTCATTGGTTGAAGGATCGATTGGCATTCGTGTTAATTCGTTTTTGTAGCTAGCACCATTTAATGTAGCAGATAAATTAAAATCTGCAGTCTCTACAAGAGTACTTGAGATATCAAATTCTAGACCTTGATTTCTTAACTCACCATCGTTTACAGTAATAATAGATTCTCCTGTTGATAATGGTATTCTTCTATCAAAAATAAGATTTTCTGTGTCTTTGCGGTAATAGTCAAGAGTTACATCTAGGTATTTTCCTAACCTAAACTCTGTACCAACTTGAGCCATTTTTGATATTTCCCAAGTTAAATCTGGGTTACCAACTTCTCTTAGTGAAAATGTATAGTCTTCACCTAATAGGCCTTGATTCCAAAGATCTTGTCCTGTGTAAAAACCAACTCCACTTTCATCACCAGTTACACCCCAAGAAGCTTTTAGCTTTAAAAAGTTTAAATATTTATTGTTTACTAAGAAATCTTCGTTAGATAAAATCCAAGCACCACCAACGGAACCGAACGTATCCCACTTATCTGTTGTAAATCTAGAGGACCCATCAGTTCTAATAGAAGCTGTAAGGTAATAAGTATCTTTATAATTATAATTGACTTGACTAAAATAAGATTCAAGAGATCTACCAAATGTATATCCAAATGGTTGTTGTAGGTTTTGTACATAATTGGAAAGTTCATATAAACCTGGTACAACTACTTTACCCTTGTAAGCGTTACTTATATTAGTTTCTCTTTTGTTGGTTTCGTGAGCAGCCAACACTTCAAGGTTGTGATCACCAAAACTATTATTGTACCTTAATAATTGTAAAGCGTTTATAATTAAATCTTGTCTGTTCTGTAAGAAAAGATCACCTTGATTTGCTCGACCTCCACCATAAAATGGATTTCTAGCATCCTTGTCTATTCTATTAAAATATTGAGCACCTAAATTAGTTTCAAAAGTTAAATTATCGCTCAAATTAATATTAACAGAAAATGATCCATTAATCTCATGATTCTCATAGCCTGCACGATCATATCTTGCTGATGCAATTGGGTTTAAGGTATTTGCATTGGGTCTATCTCTAAATCCCGAGTCACTACCATAATCATATTGATTACCTCCAAATATCGGATCTGGAACTAATTGATAATTATCATCTCTTAAAAATACTGGGAATATTGGAGCCATTTTATCTGCAAATTCAAATAAATTTTCTGCACCATCAGTTTGACCATTTTGTATGCTCTCTGAATATGCATAACCAATGTTACCTTGAATATCTAACCAATCTTTTACTTGAGACTGTAAATTCAATCTAGTAGTAATTCTTTCGTAGCCAGTGTTAATAGCATAACCTTGATCATCTAGATAGCCAGTAGAGAAGAAGTATCGGCTTGTATCATCACCACCACCCATTCTTATGTTAGCTTCTTTTCTCAATGCAACGTTAAATGCTTCTTCCGCATATCTTTTTGGAGTGTATCTTCTGGTAATCCCTTCATTTACAGTTCTTGTAGTAGGATTAATAAGTTCACCACCATCAGCTGCATTCCACATGTTGTATCCCACAGGTACGTTGTTAGGACTAAACAGGTTATTGTTAGCATTGTCTATAGCTGCAGCATTGTCCAATCCATTAACTCTATTTCTGTTGTACAACCCTTCCCAAACTAAACCAATGTATTGTTCTGGAGATTCTATTACATCATATCTATCAATCAACTGGAAATTCACACCAGTTTTAACGTCTGCCTCAACAAAATTCCCTTCAGCAGTTCCGCTTTTAGTTGTTATTAAGACAACACCGTTGGCACCTCTAGACCCATATATTGCAGTAGCAGTTGCATCTTTTAATATAGTAGTTGATTTAATATCGTTAGGGTTTATTGAGTTTAAGCTACCCGAGAAAGGAACACCATCTACAACGTAAAGCGGAGCTCTGTTACCGTTTACAGATCCAAAACCACGAATTCTAACTTGAGAAGTTGTACCCGGCTGTCCGGATGTATTAATAACTGTCACACCTGCAGCTTCACCCGCTAATGATTGAGAAACATTCGAGAAGTTTTTACTAGCAATGTTTTCTGCATCAATTTGTTTTGCAGAACCAGCAAATGCTTGTTTTGTTGTAGTACCATAACCTACAACAACAACTTCATCTAAAGCTTCCCCTCTTTCAAGTTGAACATTAATTTCGGTTTTTGCTCCAACTTGAATTGTTTGTTTAGTAAATCCAATATATGAAAATACTAATCTGTCAGAACTACTTGCATCGATAGAGTATATACCATCAAAATCAGTCTGAGTTCCAGTACCTTTTCCGTCAATTAGAACGTTTACACCTGGCAGCGGATAGCCGTCAGGGTCTGTTACTGTTCCAGTAACTGTTTTCGTTTGTGCAAAGGTTACTTGCACAACTAACACTAAAATTAGTGTCAAAATCCCATTAATTTTTAATTTCATCTTTTTGTTTATTTGAATTAGCCAATGCCAAAAATGAAAATATAAAGTTAATTCCACAACTTTTATTGGCATTATTTTAATATAACTATTGTTAAATATTAATATACCGGTAACATTCATTAAAAATATGAGACGAAACCTATGTGGATTTTACTGTTTGATAAATTTGATTTTTGGTTGCTTGATACTGCATTTGCGAGCACTAGTCTGAAAATACCAGCTTCTGTCTTTAGCCCTAAACCCATTCCGTAACCCATTATGTTTTCGTTAATTTTATTTGTTTTGTTTTGATAGTTTCCTATATCTAATACACTATTTACAAAGAGATTATCGTCTAATAGGTATCTGTATTCAGTCTTTAATATGGCAAACCGATTGGCTAATAGTGAATTTTCTGCAAATCCTCGTATAGAATTTATGCCTCCAAAGCGAAATAATTCATTATTGTAGTAAGAGTCAGAAATTAAGAATTGACTGTTTAGGTTGATGTATATTTTATTTCTATAGTTCACAGAGATTTGGTGCTGGCCTTCAATTGATAATTTATATTGATCAGAATCTATTTCTGCTTCTCTTTTTCCCAGCGATGCTTCTATGTTAATGAATGTGTCTTCATTAAAACCCCGTCTGGAATTCATTTTTAAATATTCTAGGCCAACTCCGTAGAAAGTAGATTTAAAGTCAGCGATATCGTCAAGTGAGTTTATTTCTTCTATTTGTATGTTGGTTGAATTTGTAAAGTCGAGTCCGCCCTTAAAATTCACTCTTTCGTTGATTTGGTAGCTGAGATCTATATTTTGAGTATTATTTGTAAACAAAGAATCTCTTCTGAATATTCTTACTGAAGCTCCTAAGCTCAAAGGGGATTTTAAAACGAATGGCATTTTGATGTTACCTTCAAATATTTGCTGGCCAGAGCCATTATTTTTGTAAATAATTCCAAGTCGTTCACCAAAGTTTAAATTATTTAGTAGGACCATGTTTAAATAGCCATTAAGTTGGAAGTTGTTTTCTTCATTGGTGCTAAAGCCTAGAAGACCATCAAAACTATTTGACTTTACCTTGTCTATATATATAAACAACTCCGTAGAGTCTTTTTTGAATAAGACTTCAGTTGGTTTTTTTACATTAATAAATGGAATATTGTTTAACTGCTCAGTTTTTTTTTGGATTTCGGATTCAATAAAGGTATTTCCAATCTTTAAATTTGAGTATCTGGATACGTAAGTTTCAGATAGCATTGAATAGCCTTTGATATTTATTTTGTCAATTGTGCGTTTCTGTCCAGTATCTATTTTTAATTCCGCCTCAAGTGACTTTCCTTTTTTTCTTATGTTTATAAGTGTCACTTTTCCAAATGCTGAACCTGATTCTTTTAATTGATGAACTGCATAGTTGAGCGTTTTATCAATTTTAAAATAGGGGATTGCTATAGTTTTGTCATTTACTATACTTTTTTTTGGAAAAAGTTTTAAATCAGCATCCCTTATATCAATATGTATTGAGTCAATTTTTTGATTTAATTCAATATGAGCGAAAAGCGTATTTCTTTCGAATTTTGTGTTTTCTGACAAAAAAAGGTAACCTATGGTTTTGAGACTATCAATTTTGAAATCTAAATGTTTTTCAGCTTCGTTTACTGAGTTGAATTTTTGTTTGTTATTTTCAACTAATGAATCACTTGAAAATTGAGTATGAAGGATAATGTCTTGAGACCAAATTGAATTTGTGATCCCTAGAATAATTAAAAACTTAATAGTAATTCTATTCATGAAACAGTTTTGTAGGCGAAAAAAGGTTAGGCGGTTGGTTTTGCAAACGTAGTTACAGGTTCTCATATTATATAGAATCCGATCTTAGTTTATGGTTGAAATAAATAATTGATGTTGTTTAGTTTTCTTAGTTACTGAAAATTAATAGATTAAAATTTGTTTTTTAAAATTATATATCTACATTTGCAAACCTTAAAAATAATAGATTTTTTAAAACAATTTAAGTAAAACTATGCCAACAATTTCACAGTTAGTAAGAAAAGGAAGACGCAAGATGACTAAGAAGAGCAAATCGGCGGCTTTAGATTCTTGTCCTCAAAGACGTGGAGTTTGTACGCGAGTTTACACAACTACACCAAAAAAACCAAACTCAGCAATGCGTAAAGTTGCTCGTGTAAGGTTAACAAATGGTAAGGAAGTAAACGCATACATTCCAGGTGAAGGACACAATCTACAAGAGCACTCGATAGTATTAGTTAGAGGCGGGAGAGTTAAAGATTTACCTGGTGTAAGGTATCATATTGTTCGTGGTGCTTTAGATACGGCAGGAGTAGAAGGTCGTCTACAACGTAGATCCAAGTATGGTGCAAAAAGACCTAAAAAATAATCAGAGTTAAAGTAAAGACATGAGAAAAAGACAGGCCAAAAAACGTCCCATACTTCCAGATCCAAGGTTTAATGATCAGTTAGTAACAAGATTCGTCAACATGATGATGTGGGACGGTAAAAAATCAATTGCTTTTAAAATATTTTATGATGCGATGGATATCATAGAAGAGAAAAAGCAAGATGATGAGAAAACCGCTCTAGAAATTTGGAAAGAAGGATTATCTAATGTTATGCCGCACGTTGAAGTGAGAAGTAGACGAGTAGGTGGAGCAACATTCCAAATTCCTTCGCAAATTCGTCCAGATAGAAAGATATCAACAGCTATGAAGTGGTTGATTAGTTATTCTAGAAAGCGAAATGAAAAAACCATGGCAGCAAAACTTGCTGGAGAATCCATGGCAGCTGCAAAAGAAGAAGGTGCAGCCGTTAAGAAAAGATTAGATACGCACAAGATGGCTGAAGCCAACAAAGCATTTTCACATTTTAGATTCTAAATAATGGCACAAAGAGATTTAAAATTTACTAGAAATATAGGAATCGCTGCTCACATTGATGCTGGTAAAACAACAACTACAGAGCGTATTCTTTATTATACTGGTATAAGTCACAAAATAGGAGAAGTTCATGATGGTGCTGCCACAATGGACTGGATGGAGCAAGAGCAGGAAAGAGGTATTACTATTACTTCTGCTGCAACACATTGTACATGGCCTTATAGAGATCATGAATATATTGTGAATATTATCGATACTCCGGGTCACGTTGACTTCACTGTTGAAGTTGAGCGTTCTTTAAGAGTACTTGATGGTGTCGTTGCTTTGTTTAGTGCTGTTGATGGTGTTGAGCCACAATCAGAAACGGTTTGGAGACAAGCTGATAAATATAAAGTTCCACGTCTTGGGTTCGTTAATAAAATGGACAGACAAGGTGCGAATTTCTTCAATGTATGTAACCAGGTAAGAGAAATGTTGGGTGGGAACCCAGTACCTCTTCAGGTTCCAATTGGAGATGAGATCGACTTCAAAGGAGTTGTGGATTTAATTTCTAAAAAAGCTATCATCTGGAATGAAGAAGATTTCGGGATGACTTATGAAGAAATTGATATTCCAGCTGAATTAGAAGCTGATGTTACAAAGTATAGAACTGAATTGGTGGAAGCAGTTGCTGAATATGATGAGCAATTGATGGAGAAATTCTTCGAAGATGAAGATTCCATTACTGAAGATGAGATAATTGCAGCTTTAAGAGCAGCAACTATCGACATGTCTATTATACCGATGATGTGTGGTTCTGCATTTAAAAATAAAGGTGTTCAGGCTATGCTTGACGCAGTAATGAGATATTTGCCTTCTCCAGTAGATGTAGAAGCTATTGAAGGAGAAAATCCTGAAACTGGCGAAGTAGAAACAAGAAAGCCACATGTTGACTCTCCATTTTCTGCTTTAGCATTTAAGATCGCTACAGATCCTTTCGTAGGTCGTCTAGCTTTCTTTAGAACGTATTCTGGTAGATTGGAAGCTGGTTCTTATGTTTTGAATAACCGTTCAGGTAAAAAAGAACGTATTTCCAGAATGTATCAAATGCACTCTAACAAGCAAGAGCCTATAGAATTTATTGAGGCTGGAGATATCGGTGCTGCAGTTGGGTTTAAAGATATCAAAACTGGAGATACTCTTACAGATTTGAAAAATCCAATTGTTTTGGAATCTATGTCTTTCCCAGAGCCGGTAATTGGTATTGCTGTAGAGCCAAAGACTAAAGCTGACGTTGAGAAACTAGGTGTTGCACTTGGTAAATTAGCAGAAGAAGATCCTACATTCCAGGTTAAAACTGATGAAGTTTCTGGACAGACAATTATTTCTGGTATGGGAGAACTTCATATTGAAATCTTAGTAGATCGTTTAAAGCGTGAATTTAAGGTTGAAGTTAACGAAGGTGAACCACAAGTAGAGTACAAAGAAGCTGTAACGAAAACTGCAGAAATCAGAGAAGTTTATAAGAAACAATCTGGTGGTCGTGGTAAGTTTGCTGATATTGTTTTCGAAATGGGACCTGTAGATGAAGATTTTGAAGGACCAGGATTGCAATTTGTCGACCAGATTAAAGGGGGTAGAATTCCAAAGGAATTTGTTCCTTCAGTAGAGAAAGGTTTTCAGGAAGCTATGAAAAACGGACCTTTAGCTGGATTTAGAATGGATACGTTGAAAGTAACTCTTAAGGATGGATCTTTCCACCCTGTGGATTCTGACCAACTATCTTTCGAGCTTGCTGCTAAATTAGGTTTTAAATCAGCCGCTAAAAGCGCAGGTGCAATAGTACTTGAGCCGATTATGAAAGTTGAAGTGGTAACTCCAGAAGAAAACATGGGTGATATCGTTGGTGACTTAAACAGAAGAAGAGGTCAGGTGAATAACATGTCAGACAGATCTGGTGCGAAAATCATCAAAGCAGATGTGCCACTTTCAGAAATGTTTGGTTATGTGACTACTTTAAGAACATTGTCTTCAGGTAGAGCAACATCAACAATGGAATTTTTAAAATTTGAAGAAACACCTGCAAGTATTTCTGAAAAAGTAATCAAAAGTGCTAAAGGTTTAAACGAATAATTAGAGCTTATTATGAGTCAAAAGATAAGAATTAAACTAAAATCATACGACTACAACCTGGTAGACAAGTCTGCTGAGAAGATTGTAAAGACGGTGAAGACTACAGGTGCTGTTGTAACTGGTCCAATACCATTACCAACAAAGCGTAAAATCTTTACTGTATTGAGATCTCCTCACGTCAACAAAAAAGCTAGAGAGCAATTTCAATTAGACTCTTTCAAGAGATTATTGGATATCTATAGCTCTTCATCAAAAACGATTGATGCGTTGATGAAGCTTGAATTACCAAGTGGAGTAGAAGTAGAGATTAAAGTATAAGTAGGTTCCCGTGAAAACGGGAACCTCAATAAAATTCTCACGAGCTGAGAATAGACATGTCCCGAGCATTTGACGAGGGAAAAACGGAAGAAAAATACATTCAGGGCAACGTATTTTTTGTCCTGAATTTTTTTTAAATAAATAGTAATAATCAAAAATTAATTATGTCTGGGTTAATAGGAAAAAAAATCGGCATGACAAGTCTCTTCGACGAGAACGGAAAAAACATTCCGTGTACTGTGATAGAGGCTGGTCCATGTGTAGTTACCCAAGTCAGAACCAACGAGGTTGACGGGTATGAAGCGCTTCAACTTGGTTTCGATGACAAATCAGACAAAAATGCCACTAAAGCAGACTTAGGTCACTTTAAGAAAGCTGGTACTTCTGTCAAAAGACGAGTCATGGAATTCCAAGGATTTAAAGAAGAGTATAAGTTAGGTGATGAAATCACTGTAGACTTATTTAAAGAAAATGAATTTGTAGACGTAAGTGCTACATCTAAAGGTAAGGGATTCCAGGGTGTTGTAAAACGCCACGGCTTTGCAGGTTCTGAGAGAACTCACGGACAACAAAGTATGTTGAGAGCTCCTGGTTCTGTTGGTGCTGCCTCATATCCAGCCCGTATTTTCAAAGGAATGAAAATGGGTGGACAAATGGGAAGTGAAAAAGTAAAAGTTCAAAATCTAAGAGTGTTGAAAGTTGTTCCGGAAAAGAACTTGATTGTAATCAAGGGATGTGTTCCAGGGCATAATAACACTTATGTAACTATTCAGAAGTAATGAAAGTATCAGTTTTAGATATAAAAGGAAAAGAAACAGGTAGAGAGGTAGAACTTTCTGAATCTGTTTTTGGATTGGAACCTAATGATCACGTAGTGTATCTTGATGTAAAACAGCATTTAGCTAATAAACGTCAAGGAACTCACAAGGCTAAAGAAAGAGCTGAGATTGTTGGTAGTACAAGAAAGATAAAGAAGCAAAAAGGTACTGGTACGGCGCGTGCTGGTAGTATAAAATCTCCAATTTTTAAGGGTGGTGGTAGAGTTTTTGGTCCTAGACCAAGAGATTATCATTTCAAACTGAATAAGAAGTTGAAGAGATTAGCTAGAAAGACTGTTTTGTCTCAAAAACTGAAAAATAATCAGTTGATGATTGTTGAGGATTTCGGTTTTGATACTCCTAAAACAAAGGAATTTATTAATGTTCTTGATAATCTGAACATTAGAGACAAAAAATCTTTACTTGTCTTGGATGAGTCGAATAAAAACGTATATTTGTCGTCCCGTAATTTGAAATCTGCTAAAGTTGTAAATGTCTCAGAATTAAACACTTACAATATTTTAAATAGCAACGTTTTATTAATTACTGAAAGCAGATTAGAAGAATTACAAAATAATCTCAACAAATAGTAGCTATGAGCATTTTGGTAAAACCAATTATTACAGAGAAAGCAACAAATGAAAGCGAATTAAGAAATGCTTTTTCATTTGTAGTAGATCGTAATGCCAACAAAATCCAAATTAAGGAGGCTGTTGAGTCTGCTTATGGCGTTACGGTAGAAGGAGTTCGCACATTGAATGTTATTCCAAAAATCAAGTCTCGTTATACAAAAACGGGAATGGTGACGGGTAAAACATCAGCGTACAAAAAAGCTATAATTAAAGTAGCTGAAGGAGAAACAATTGATTTGTATAGTAATCTATAAGCTTAAAACATGTCGGTTAAAAAACTAAAACCAAATACACCAGGACAGCGATTTAAAGTAGCTAATGGCTTCGATGCTATTACTGCCAGTAAGCCAGAGAAATCTTTGCTTGCTTCCCGCAAACGTTCAGGTGGACGAAATAATCAAGGTAAGATGACCATGCGCTATATTGGTGGTGGTCATAAGAAACGTTACAGAATTATAGACTTTAAAAGGAATAAGAAAGATATTCAAGCTGAAGTTTTGACTGTAGAGTATGATCCTAATAGAACAGCATTTATCGCTCTGCTTCAGTATGAAGACGGCGAAAAGAGTTATATTATTGCGCCTAGCGGAATTAAAGTTGGACAAAAAATTGTTTCGGGATCTTCACAGGTTCCTACTGAAATAGGTAATGCAATGCCTTTGTCTGAAATTCCTTTTGGAACTATAATTTCCTGTGTTGAGTTAAGACCTGAGCAAGGTGCTGTGATGGCTAGAAGTGCTGGTACATTTGCTCAGCTTATGGCTAAAGACGGTAAATATGTAACTATTAAGTTGCCTTCTGGAGAAACTAGAATGGTATTATCCTCTTGTATTGCTACAGTAGGTGCAGTATCAAATAGTGATCATCAGTTAACTATATCAGGTAAAGCTGGTAGAAGCAGATGGTTGGGAAGAAGGCCAAGGACAAGGCCTGTTGTGATGAACCCTGTCGATCACCCAATGGGTGGTGGAGAAGGTAAGTCTTCTGGAGGTCACCCTAGATCAAGAAATGGTATACCTGCTAAAGGTTATAAAACACGTTCTAAGACGAAGTCTAGTAATAAGCACATCATAGAGCGTAAAAAGAAATAAGATATGGCACGTTCATTAAAGAAAGGACCTTTTGTCCATTATAAATTAGATAAAAAAGTTGCTTTAAACCTTGATTCAGGAAAAAAATCTGTAATCAAGACATGGTCTAGAGCATCCACCATTACTCCTGATTTCGTTGGTCAAACATTTGGAGTTCATAATGGAAGACAATTCGTACCTGTTTTTGTGACAGAAAACATGGTAGGACATAAGCTTGGAGAATTTTCTCCAACGCGTACTTTCAGAGGTCACCAAGGTTCCAAGAATAAAGGAAAAAAATAATTGAACAATGGGAGTAAGAAAAAGAAATAGAGCAGAAATGCTCAAGGAACAGAAAAGTCAACTTGCTATTGCAAAATTGAACAACTGTCCAACATCTCCACGTAAAATGAGACTTGTTGCTGATTTGGTGAGAGGTAAGGATGTTGGTCATGCCTTGCAAATATTAAAGTTTAGTACAAAAGTTGCCTCTGGTAGATTGGAGAAATTAGTTCTTTCTGCTATTGCAAACTGGCAAGCTAAGAATGAAGATTCTGATATAGAGCAGGCTGGAGTTTTTGTAAAAGAGATTAAAGTTGATAGTGGCAGCATGTTAAAACGCCTACGTCCAGCACCACAAGGTCGTGCTCACAGAATACGTAAGCGTTCTAATCACGTCACTCTTATACTAGGAGAAAAAAATAACACTGAAAGCTAGATAGACTATGGGACAAAAAACAAATCCAATCGGTAATAGACTTGGTATCATTAAAGGATGGGAATCCAACTGGTACGGAGGAAACGATTACGGTGATAATCTTGCGGAAGATCACAAGATTAGAAAGTATATCCATGCACGTTTAACTAAAGCTAGTGTTTCGCGCGTAATTATTGAGCGTACGCTTAAACTTGTAACCGTTACTATCACTACTGCCAGACCTGGTATTATTATCGGGAAAGGTGGCCAAGAGGTAGACAAGTTGAAAGAAGAGCTTAAAAAAATTACGGATAAGGAAGTTCAGGTAAATATTTTTGAAATCAAAAGACCCGAATTAGATGCGCATCTTGTAGCTACCAGTGTGGCAAGACAAGTTGAAAACAGGATTTCTTATAGAAGAGCTACAAAAATGGCAATTGCGGCAGCTATGAGAATGAATGCTGAGGGAATTAAGATTCAGGTATCCGGACGTTTAAACGGAGCTGAAATGGCTCGTGTTGAAACTTATAAAGAAGGACGAATTCCTTTGTCTACTTTTAGAGCTGATATTGATTATGCTTTGGTGGAATCTCATACTACTTATGGTAGATTGGGTATCAAGGTATGGATCATGAAAGGTGAAGTTTATGGAAAACGAGAGTTATCTCCATTAGTTGGCCTGGCTAAAAATGAGACAAAAGGAAAAGCGAGACGACCTAAAGCACGTCGTAGAAAATAATCATTAAAGATTAAGATAAGAAATGTTACAGCCTAAAAGAACAAAATTTCGTAAGCAGCAAAAGGGACGTATGAAAGGGGTCTCGCAGAGAGGTCACAGGCTTTCAAATGGAACTTTTGGAATCAAATCTTTAGATTCTTCTTTTGTTACTGCAAGACAAATTGAGGCTGCACGTATCGCAGCAACGCGTTACATGAAAAGGGAAGGTTCTATCTGGATTAAGATATTTCCAGATAAGCCTATTACCAAAAAGCCTCTTGAAGTCCGTATGGGTAAAGGTAAAGGTTCAGTAGAATATTGGGCAGCTGTAGTACAGCCAGGTCGTATTTTATTTGAAATCGGTGGTGTTCCTCAAGCTGTTGCTAAAGAAGCACTGAGATTGGCAGCCCAAAAATTACCCGTTAAAACAAAATTTATAGTCGCTAGAGATTATCAAGAATAAATAAAGATGAGACAATCTGAAGTAAAAGAGCTTTCGGTAGAAGAATTGCACGAAGAATTGACAAACCATCAGACTAAATTGGCTGATTTGAAAATGACTCATGTACTTTCTCCTTTAGAAAATCCTTCTGAAATTAAAAAAATCAGAAGAACAATTGCGAGAATCGCTACCGAAATCAATCAAAGAGAATTAGATTAATTCTACTTACAATGGAAAAAAGAAATTTAAGAAAAGAACGTATCGGTGTTGTGACGAGCAACAAAATGGATAAATCCATTGTCGTTTCTGAAGTCAAGAAGATAAAGCATCCAATGTATGGTAAGTTCGTTTTAAAAACGAAAAAATACGTTGCGCATGATGAAAAGAATGACTGTAATGACGGTGATACTGTAAGAATTATGGAGACAAGACCTCTTAGCAAAACAAAACGCTGGAGATTGGTTGATATAATTGAAAGAGCTAAATAACTATGGTACAACAAGAATCAAGATTAAGAGTAGCAGACAATACTGGTGCTAAATCAGTTTTAGTTATTCGTGTCCTTGGGGGTACGAATAGAAGATATGCTTCCGTTGGCGATAAAGTTGTAGTCAGCGTTAAAGAAGCTACTCCTAATGGTAATATAAAGAAAGGTGCTGTTTCTACAGCAGTAGTTGTTAGAACAAGTAAAGAAGTGAGACGTCCAGATGGCTCTTACATTCGCTTCGACGATAATGCCTGTGTTTTATTGAACCCAACAGGAGAAATGAGAGGTACACGTGTATTTGGACCAGTTGCCAAAGAACTTCGTGAAAATCAGTTTATGAAAATTGTTTCACTTGCACCTGAGGTGCTTTAAATCTATCATCATGAAAAGAAGTAGAATTAAAAAAGGTGATCAAGTAAGAGTAATTGCTGGTGATCATAAAGGAAAAGAAGGCAAAGTATTAGATATACTTGTAAAAAAAGATAAGGCCATTGTTGAAGAAGTCAATATGATTTCAAAACATCAAAAGCCCTCTGCAACAAATCCACAAGGTGGAATTACTAAAAAAGAAGCTCCTATCCATGTTTCTAATCTTTCACTTATCACAAAAGATGGTAAAACGACAAGACTTGGAACTAAAATAGAAGATGGCAAAAAAGTAAGAGTTGCTAAGAAAACAAATGAAGTGATTTAATTATGAGTTACGTACCAAGATTAAAAGAGGAATATAACAGCAAAATACTTCCAGCTCTTCGAGAAGAGTTTAGTTACTCAAATACTATGGAAGTGCCAAGACTCAAGAAGATTGTTTTGAGTAGAGGTGTTGGTGCAGCGATTGCAGATAAGAAATTAATAGATCACTCTATTGAAGAATTTTCTACAATTACTGGTCAGAAAGCTGTTCAGACTATGTCAAAAAAGGATGTTGCTTCTTTCAAATTAAGAAAGGGAATGCCGATAGGTGTTAAAGTGACTCTTCGTGGCTATAGAATGTATGAATTTTTGGATAGATTAATAACTTCAGCATTACCACGAGTTAGAGATTTCAACGGTATCAATCCAGATGGATTTGATGGTAGAGGAAATTATAACTTAGGTATTACTGAACAAATTATCTTTCCTGAAATAAACATTGATAGAGTGAATAGAATCTCAGGAATGGATATAAGTTTTGTAACATCAGCTCAAACTGATCAAGAGGCAAAATCATTATTGACAGAGATGGGATTACCATTTAAAAAGAAATAATTATGGCAAAGGAATCAATGAAAGCCCGTGAGGTGAAACGCCAGAAAATGGTTGAAAAATATGCTGAGAAAAGAAAAGCTTTGAAAGAAGCTGGAGATTTTGAAGCTTTACAAAAACTACCTAAGAATGCTTCTCCCGTGAGAATGCATAACCGATGTAAGCTTACAGGTAGACCAAAAGGATATATGAGACAATTTGGCCTTTCTAGAGTAATGTTTAGAGAGATGGCAAATCAAGGTCTTATCCCAGGGGTTAAAAAAGCAAGTTGGTAATTAATTTAAAAATGCAATAAAATGAATATTGATCCAGTTGCAGATTATTTAACTAGAGTTAGAAACGCAGTTTTAGCAACTCACAGAGTTGTAGAAATACCGGCTTCTAACCTAAAAAAGGAGATCACAAAAATATTGTTCGATCAAGGCTATATCTTAAGCTATAAATTTATTGATGATGATACACAAGGCATCATCAAAATAGCTTTAAAATATGACAAGTTTACTAACGATCCTGTAATTAAAAAATTACAGAGAGTCAGTAAGCCTGGTTTGAGAAAGTATTCCGGTTCTGATGAAATTCCTAGAGTTCTTAATGGACTTGGAATCTCTATCGTATCTACTTCTAAAGGAGTAATGACAGGAAAACAAGCTCAGAGAGAACATGTTGGAGGTGAGATTCTTTGTTACGTATACTAATATAAAAAGACAAAAATTATGTCAAGAATAGGTTATAGTCCAGTTAGTATTCCAGAAGGTGTTACAGTCGATTTAACAGATGATACTATTACAGTTAAAGGAAAGCTTGGTGAGTTGAAACAGACTTTTCAAGAAATTACTATCAAAATTGAAGACAACGAAATCACTTTTGAAAGACCTTCTGATAAGAAAACGCACAAAGCAAAGCATGGTTTATATAGATCATTAGTATATAACATGATTGAGGGGGTTACCAAAGGCTTTACTAAAGAATTAGAACTTGTTGGAGTTGGTTATAGAGCTTCAAATCAAGGTCAAAAATTAGATATTGCAGTTGGCTTTTCTCATAACATTGTTATAGATTTGGCGCCAGAAGTAAAGTTGGAAACTATCTCAGAAAAAGGTAAGAATCCGATTATAAAATTATCGTCATTTGACAAACAACTTGTTTCACAAGTAGCTGCTAAAATTCGTTCATTTAGACGACCTGAGCCGTACAAAGGAAAAGGTATCAGATACGTAGGTGAATATATAAGAAGAAAAGCAGGTAAATCAGCTTAATTATGGGATTTTCTAAAGAAAAAAGAAGACTTAAAATACGCAAGCGTGTAAGAAAAACAATTTCTGGAACACCAGAAAAGCCAAGGCTTTCTGTATTCAGAAGTAACAATGAAATTTATGCGCAATTGATTGATGATGTTAATGGAGTTACATTAGCTTCAGCATCTTCAAGAGATAAAGATATTGATGTTGCTAACAAAACGAAGTCTGAGGCTTCGATCGCTGTTGGTGAAGCTATAGCTAAGAAAGCAATAGATAAAAAAATCGACTCAATTTCTTTTGATAGAAGTGGTTATTTATATCACGGTAGAGTAAAATCATTAGCCGAAGGTGCTCGTAAAGGAGGCTTAAAATTTTAATATATGTATCAAGATTATAAAAATGTTGAAACAGTAAAACCAGGTGGGCTAGATCTTAAAGATCGTTTAGTTGGTGTTCAACGTGTTACAAAAGTTACAAAAGGTGGTAGAGCATTTGGTTTTTCTGCTATTGTTGTTGTAGGTGATGAAAATGGTGTAGTAGGCCATGGTTTAGGTAAATCTAAAGAGGTTGCTGATGCCATTTCTAAAGCCGTTGAAGATGCTAAGAAAAACTTAGTTAGAATTCCTTTATATAAATCTACATTGCCACATGAGCAGTTAGGTAAATATGGTGGAGCAAGAGTTTTCTTATTGCCTGCTTCTGAAGGTACTGGTGTTATCGCTGGTGGACCAACTCGTATGGTTTTGGAATCCGTTGGCGTTCATGATGTACTTTCTAAGAACCAAGGTTCATCTAACCCACACAATATGGTGAAAGCAACTTTTGATGCTCTTTTAAAACTAAGAGGTGCTGAACAAATTGCTAAGCAAAGAGGAATTACCCTCGAGAAATTATTTAATGGTTAAGACCCTTATTATGGCTAAAATTAAAGTTACAAAAACCAAGAGCGCTATTAAGCGACCAAAAAACCAAAAGCTTACTTTAGAAGCAATGGGTTTGAGAAAAATCGGCCAGTCAAATGAATTTGAAGTATCTGATTCATTGATGGGTATGATTAATAAAGTTAAACATTTAGTTTCTGTACAAGAAATAAACTAATATTATGGAATTACACAATTTAAAACCTGCTAGAGGTTCTGTGAAAACCACAAGCAAAAGACTCGGTAGAGGTGAGGCGACTGGTAACGGAGGTACAGCTGGTAGAGGACATAAAGGTGCAAAATCACGTTCTGGTTATTCTAGAAAAATTGGATTTGAAGGTGGTCAAATGCCTTTGCAAAGACGTGTTCCTAAATTTGGATTTACAAATCCTAATAGAGTTGAATACCAAACGATCAATTTAGATCGTCTACAAGAATTGGTAGACAACAACTCTATTTCAGATTCTGTAGATTTTAGCATTTTACATGCTATGGATCAAGTCAACAAAAACTTACCTCTAAAAGTTTTAGGTAGAGGTGAATTGAAAGCAAAATTGAAAGTTTCTGCTCATAAATTTTCTGCTTCTGCAAAGTCTGCAATTGAAGCAGCAGGAGGAGAAGCTGTCACTATTTAACTAATCACCTTATGAAGTTTTTTGAAACATTAAAGAATATTTGGAAAATAGAAGAATTGAAAAATAGAATTCTTCTCACTTTAGGTTTGTTATTGGTTTATCGATTTGGTGCCCAAATCGTTTTGCCTGGTATCGATGCAGCTCAATTAGCTAGTTTGTCATCACAAACTGATGGTGGAATTCTTGGTTTATTGAACGCTTTCACTGGTGGTGCATTTTCTAATGCTTCAGTTTTTGCATTAGGAATAATGCCTTATATTTCAGCTTCTATTGTTGTACAATTAATGACAATCGCTATTCCTTATCTTCAGAAACTTCAGAAAGAAGGTGACAGTGGAAGGAAAAAAATCACGCAAATCACAAGGTGGTTAACTATTGCTATTACGTTAGTTCAGGGTCCTGGTTATATTATCAATTTGTATAATATTTTACCTTCATCCGCATTTTTAATGGACAGCACATTTACCTTTGTAGCTTCTTCTGTTATTATCTTGACTACAGGTTGTATTTTTGCTATGTGGTTAGGTGAAAAGATTACTGATAAGGGAATTGGTAATGGAATTTCATTACTGATTATGGTTGGAATTATCGCTACATTACCACAGGCATTCATTCAAGAATTTATTTCTAGAGTAACTGAATCTAATGGTGGACTGATTTTAATTCTTATTGAATTAGTGATTTGGTTTGTAATCATCCTTGCATCTGTGATGTTAGTAAGAGCAGTAAGACAGATTCCTGTTCAGTATGCTAGAAAAAATGCTTCTGGTAAGTATGAAAAGGCTTCCGTTGGAGGTGCTAGACAATTTATTCCGTTGAGACTAAATGCTTCTGGTGTTATGCCGATCATTTTTGCTCAAGCTATCATGTTTATTCCAGCAGCAGTTGCTGGATTATCTGACACTGAAATGGCTCAAGGAATTACAGCCGCCTTCCAGGATATGTTTGGATTTTGGTATAATCTTACCTTTGGGATTTTAATTATTGTATTTACTTATTTCTATACAGCAATTACAGTCCCTACAAACAAAATGGCAGATGATTTAAAAAGAAGTGGTGGATTTATTCCTGGCATAAGACCGGGTGCTGAGACATCAGATTATTTGGATAGAATCATGTCACAAATTACACTACCAGGTTCTGTATTTTTGGCCTTAATTGCAATATTCCCAGCTATCGTTGTATCCCTTTTAAATGTACAACAAGGATGGGCTCTCTTCTTTGGAGGAACTTCTTTATTGATTATGGTAGGTGTAGCAATAGATACTATTCAGCAAGTAAATTCTTTCTTATTGAATAGGCATTATGATGGATTAATGAAATCTGGTAAAAATAGAAAAGCAGTAGCATAATTATGGCAAAACAACCCTCGATAGAACAAGATGGAACTATTATTGAAGCATTGTCAAATGCAATGTTTCGTGTAGAACTTGAAAATGAGCATATAGTTACAGCTCATATATCTGGTAAGATGAGAATGCACTACATTAAACTTTTACCAGGAGATAAAGTAAAATTAGAAATGAGTCCTTATGATTTGTCAAAGGCTCGTATAACCTATAGATATTAATTACTATGAAAGTAAGAGCATCAATAAAAAAGAGAAGTGCTGATTGTAAGATCGTTCGTAGAAAAGGACGTCTTTATGTCATTAACAAAAAGAATCCTAAATTTAAACAAAGACAAGGATAATTATGGCTAGAATTGCAGGTGTAGATATACCAAAACAAAAACGCGGAGTTATAGCTTTAACCTATATCTTCGGAATCGGTAAGAGCAGAGCTCAAAGAATACTTAGTGAAGCCGGTGTAGATGAAAGTACCAAAGTTTCAGATTGGAATGACGATCAAATCGGAAAGATAAGAGAAGCAGTTGGTAACTTTACAATAGAAGGTGAGTTAAGATCTGAAGTACAAATCAACATTAAGCGATTAATGGATATTGGTTGTTACAGAGGAATCAGACATAGATCTGGACTTCCATTGAGAGGCCAAAGAACTAAAAACAACTCCCGTACTAGAAAAGGAAGAAGAAAAACAGTTGCTAACAAGAAAAAGGTAACTAAATAATAATTAAAATGGCAAAGTCAACAACAAAAAAGCGTAAAGTAGTTGTAGATGCATATGGCGAAGCTCATATTTCTGCCTCTTTTAATAATATCATTGTTTCGTTAACAAACAAAAATGGTGATATTATTTCCTGGTCATCTTCTGGTAAGATGGGCTTTAGAGGTAGTAAAAAGAACACTCCTTATGCTGCACAATTATCTGCTGAAGATGCAAGCAAAGTTGCACATGAAGCTGGATTGCGTAAAGTAAAAGTTTATGTTAAAGGTCCTGGTAACGGAAGAGAATCTGCAATCAGATCTTTACATAATTCTGGTATAGAAGTTACCGAAATTATCGATGTAACACCAATACCTCACAATGGATGTAGACCTCCTAAGCGTAGAAGAGTCTAATTAATAATAATCATTACTATTATCGAAGGATAAGACCTTAATTCATAATAGAGATATAATAAATACTTAACAATGGCAAGATATACCGGTCCTAAAACCAAAATAGCAAGAAAATTTGGCGAATCCATTTTCGGTGACGACAAATCTTTTGAAAAAAGAAACTACCCTCCCGGACAACACGGGAATAACAGAAGAAGAGGCAAAAAGTCTGAGTACGCTGTACAGCTTATGGAAAAGCAAAAAGCTAAATATACTTACGGTATTTTAGAAAAGCAATTCCGTAATATGTTTAAAAAAGCAACCAGATCATCAGGTATTACTGGTGAAATCTTACTTCAATTATGTGAATCAAGATTAGACAATGTGGCTTTCAGATTAGGTATTGCACCATCTAGAAGTGCTGCAAGACAATTAGTATCACACAAGCATATTACTGTTAATGGTGAGTTAGTAAACATACCATCTTACCAAGTAAAACCAAATGATGTTGTTGGAATAAGAGAAAAATCTAAGTCTCTTAATGTAATCCAAGAATCTCTTTCAAATAGTAAATCTGTTCATGAATGGATGACTTGGAATAATGAGAAAATGCAAGGTACATTTGTAAATGTTCCAGAAAGATCTCAGATTCCTGAAAAAATTAATGAGCAATTCATCGTTGAATTGTATTCTAAATAATAACTGACAACACTCAAATTTATGGCATTATTTAATTTTCAAAAGCCCGATAAGGTAATCATGATTGATTCTACCGATTTTGAAGGCACTTTCGAATTTAGACCATTAGAACCAGGTTACGGTCTTACAGTAGGAAACGCTTTGCGTAGAGTATTGTTATCATCGCTAGAAGGTTTTGCAATCACATCAGTAAGAATAGAAGGTGTTGATCATGAATTCTCTACAATAGAAGGAGTTGTTGAAGATGTTACTGAAATTATTTTAAATCTTAAGCAAATCAGATTCAAGAAAAGAGCTGAAGATGTAGATAACGAAACTGTTTCTATCTCTTTCTCTGGAAATGAAAAAATGACAGCTGGTGATTTTCAAAAATATCTTACTGGTTTCGATATATTAAACCCAGATCTTGAAATTTGTACAATGGATAAGAAAGTATCTCTTAACCTTGAACTTACAGTTCAAAAAGGTAGAGGATACGTTCCGGCTGAAGAAAACAAAACTTCAAAAGCTCCTATTGGTACTATTTTCACAGATTCAGTCTTTACTCCCATTAAAAATGTAAAGTATAGTATAGAGAACTTTAGGGTTGAACAAAAAACTGATTACGAGAAATTAATTTTCGAAATAAGCAGTGATGGTTCAATTCATCCTAAAGATGCACTTACAGAAGCTGCAAAGACGTTGATTCATCACTTTATGTTGTTCTCTGATGAGAGAATAACATTAGAAACTGAAGAAATGTCTCAAGCTGAAACATACGATGAAGAATCTCTTCATATGAGACAATTACTTAAATCTAAATTAGTTGATTTAGATTTATCTGTACGAGCTCTTAATTGTTTAAAAGCTGCTGAAGTGGAAACTTTAGGAGATTTGGTTTCTCATAATAAAAGTGATTTAATGAAGTTTAGAAACTTTGGTAAAAAATCACTTACTGAATTAGAAGAACTGGTAGAAAATAAAGGTCTAGACTTTGGAATGGATCTTTCTAAATATAAACTTGACAAAGACTAGCTTTTTGTTAAGCTCAAAATACATTAATCATGAGACATAGAAAGAAATTTAATCACTTAGGAAGAACGTCCTCACATAGGAAAGCAATGCTTTCTAACATGGCATGTTCCCTAATTGAACATAAAAGAATAAACACTACAGTTGCCAAGGCTAAAGCCTTAAGAACATTTGTAGAGCCACTTATCACTAAATCTAAATTGGATACAACTCATAATCGTCGTTTGGTTTTTTCTAAATTGAAAGACAAATATATGGTAGCTGAGCTTTTTAGAGAAGTTGCTCCTAAAGTTGGAGAACGTCCAGGTGGTTATACACGTATTATTAAGCTTGGTAACAGACTTGGAGATGCTGCTGAAATGGCAATGATAGAACTTGTTGATTTCAACGATGTTTATACTCCTGGCAAGAAACAAGCTAAGAAGAAATCTACAAGAAGAGCTGGTAAAAAAGTAAAAGTTGAAGACCAGACTGAAACTTCAAATGATTCTGAAACTAAAACTGATGAGGCTTAATAAACTTCACATATTTAAATCAATTAAAAGGGTAAACTTTAGCTAGTTTATCCTTTTTTTTATTTTTACACTTATGAAATATAATTTAAAAACACCTGCAGTAATTCTCCTTGCTGATGGAACTCTTTTCCATGGCAAAACAACCAAACCTTTTGATTCCAACCGTTTAGGAGAAATTTGTTTTAATACAGGCATGACTGGTTATCAGGAGATATTTACGGATCCATCTTATTTTGGCCAAATTATGGTAACTACAAATGCTCATATTGGTAATTACGGAGTGAATTCAGATGAAAGTGAATCCGATTCTGTAAAAATATCCGGTCTGATTTGTAAAAACTTTTCGTTTACACCTTCTAGAGTAAACTCTGATATGTCTTTAGAAAAGTTTTTAGAAGATGCTCATTTGCCAGTCATTTTTGATGTAGATACTAGAGCTCTTGTCTCACACATCAGACAGCATGGTGCTATGAATGCTGTAATGTCTACAGATACAAATAATATTGACGACCTTAAAGAAGAATTGTCCAATCATCCATCTATGAAAGGGCTTGAATTGGCCTCTAAGGTATCCACTAAAGAACCATATACACTTGGAGATAAACTTTCTGATCATAAGGTCGCAGTTCTAGATCTTGGTACCAAGAAAAATATCTTAAGGAGACTAACAGATAGGGGTGCTTTTATAAAGGTTTTTCCTTATAATTCTTCTTTTGAGGATCTCATGGAGTGGAACCCTACTGGTATTTTAATCTCAAATGGTCCTGGTGATCCTGAACCATTAACTTCAGCAATTGAAGTTGCTAAAAAGTGTATTCAAAATGAGGTTCCTACATTCGGAATTTGTTTAGGTCATCAAATTATTGCATTAGCTATGGATATTCCTACATTAAAGATGCATAACGGTCATCGAGGTATAAATCACCCCATTCAGAACCTTAAAACTGGAAAAAGTGAAATAACTTCACAAAATCATGGATTTACAATTGATAAAGATTCTACAGTAAATAATTCTCAAGTTGAAATTTCACATATTCATTTGAATGATGATTCAGTTGCCGGAATAAATATAAAAAATAAACCTTGTTTTTCGGTTCAATATCACCCCGAAGCAGGCCCAGGACCAAACGATGCTACCTATTTGTTTGATGATTTTTTTGATATGATGTCTAAACTAAAAGTTGAAGCATAAAAAAAGTGGGCATTTGCCCACTTTTTTATTTGTTTTAAATAATTATTTAAGGAAGCATTACAGTATCAACTACATGGATTATACCATTAGATTGATTAACATCAGCGATTGTTACAGTTGCTATACTGCCTTTAGAATCTTTTATTTTTACATTTTTACCATCTAGCATAGCTGTAAGAGTTCCTCCGCTTAAAGTCTTTAATTCAGCTTTTCCATTTCCTTTTTCTATAGCCTCAATAACATCTTTTGCACTAAACTTACCAGCAATGACATGGTAAGTTAATACAGTCTGAAGTTGTTTTCTGTTCTCTGGTTTTAAAAGTGTTTCCACCGTTCCATCTGGAAGATTACCAAAGGCTATGTTTGTAGGAGCAAAAACAGTAAAAGGCCCACCACTTGATAACGTTTCTACAAGCTCAGCTGCTTTTATAGCAGCTACTAGTGTTGTATGCTCTTTTGAATTTACTGCATTTTCAATAATATTTTTTGTAGGATACATTTCAGCACCTCCAACCATTTTAGTTTGGGCATTAGTAAATGTTGTTACTAGAATACTCATTACTAGTAGTAGTTGTGTTTTTAGACTTTTCATAGTGTTTATTTTTAAATATTAACTAAATGTACGTAAGTAAGGTGCTGATGGTTTTTGTATTCTTATATTTTAACTAGATATTTTAAGAGATTGATCACATAAGTAAATAAAAAATTAATCAGCTATAACGTTTTAGCTTAATTCAAGCCTATATAGAAGAGGAGGAAAGATACTAACTTAAGCTTTAATTTAGTAAATTGCAATAAACCAAAAATCAGATAATATGAGTGCAATTTTAGACATACACGCAAGACAAATTTTCGATTCTAGAGGTAACCCAGCTATTGAAGTTGATGTAGTTACTGAAATGGGAACTTTAGGAAGATTTGCTGTTCCTTCTGGAGCTTCTACTGGAGTTCATGAGGCTGTAGAGTTGAGAGATGGAGGCAAGGATTATATGGGAAAAGGCGTTTCCAAAGCTGTAGAAAACGTAAACACTACAATCGCTGATAGTTTGCTAGGCATTTCCGTATTTGAGCAGTCTGAAATTGATCAAATAATGATTGACCTAGATGGAACTGAAAATAAATCTAAACTTGGAGCAAATGCTATTTTAGGAGTTTCGTTAGCTGCTGCCAAAGCTGCTGCAAACGAACTTAATTTACCTTTGTATAGATACATTGGAGGAGTTTCAACAAATACGCTTCCAGTTCCTATGATGAATATCATAAATGGAGGATCTCATAGTGATGCTCCTATTGCTTTTCAAGAATTCATGGTGATGCCAGTGAAAGCAGAAGATTTTTCACATGCTTTAAAAATGGGAACAGAAATTTTCCATCACTTAAAAAAGGTCCTTAAAGAAAGAAATTTGAGTACAGCTGTAGGTGACGAAGGAGGTTTTGCTCCAAAGCTAGAGGGAACAGAAGATGCTTTAGATTCCATAAAATTAGCAGTAGAGAATGCAGGTTATAAATTTGGAGATGAAGTTATGATTGCCTTAGATTGTGCAGCTGCTGAATTTTATGAAGATGGTAAATACAATTACAAAAAATTTGAAGGCGATTCAGCAAAGACTATGTCTTCTGAAGAGCAGGCAAGTTACTTAGCCGAGCTTTCAGAAAAGTATCCTATCATATCTATTGAAGATGGAATGGATGAAGATGATTGGGACGGATGGAAAATATTGACTGATAAAATCGGTGATAAAGTTCAGCTTGTAGGAGATGATCTTTTTGTTACTAACGTGAAGCGTCTGCAAAAAGGAATTACAAACAACATTGCCAACTCTATTTTGATAAAAGTCAATCAAATAGGAACACTTACAGAAACTATCGCTGCTGTAAATCTTGCTCACAATGCAGGATATACCTCTGTAATGTCTCACAGATCTGGTGAAACTGAAGACAATACTATTGCAGATTTAGCAGTAGCTCTATCTACAGGACAAATTAAAACTGGCTCTGCTTCGAGAAGTGATCGTATGGCAAAATATAATCAATTAATCAGAATTGAAGAAGAACTAGGCAGCAATGCGTACTTTCCAAAAATGAATGCTTTTAAAATTAAAAAGTAATCTATTTGCAGTAGATGTAAATTAAATATTAAATTAACGTAAGCTTAGGCGTTAACAGGCTCTTCATAATGTTTGTTAACGCTTTTTTAACACGATTTTTTGTAAATTTGATACTTAATGAAAATCGAAAAAAAATACAATATATGGACGCAAAAATTAGTTTTGACGGTAAGGATTATTCCTTTCCAGTAGTAAAAGGGAGTGAAGACGAATTTGCAATAGATATTTCCAAACTGAGAGGTTCAACCAATGGACTTATTACTCTGGATAGAGGGTTTAAAAATACAGGTTCTTGTGAAAGCGCAATTACTTTTTTAAATGGAGAAGAAGGTATATTAAGATATAGAGGTTATGCTATTGAAGATTTGGCAGATAATGCTAGTTTTCTTGAAGTAGCTTACTTGTTGATTTTTGGTGAATTACCAAATAAGACTGAGCTTGATAATTTCTATTCAGATATAAAGAAGGAGTCTCACGTAGATGAAGATGTGAAGAAAATTCTTGACGGATTCCCAAAATCTGCACACCCAATGGGTGTAGTTTCGTCTTTAACAAATGCTCTTATTGCCTTTAATCCATCATCTGTAAATGTTGATTCTGAGGAAGACATGTATAAGGCAATTGTGAAATTACTTGCTAAATTTCCAGTTATCTGTGCCTGGGCTTTACGCAAATCTAAAGGGCAGCCATTAGACTATGGTGATAATAGTTTAAATTATGTCGATAATGTCTTGAAAATGATGTTCAAGAAACCTAATGAAGATTATAAAGTTGATCCAGTTGTTTCTTCGGCATTAAATAAACTTTTGATCCTGCATGCAGACCATGAGCAAAATTGCTCAACATCAACTGTAAGAATTGTAGGGTCTTCTCACGCTGGGTTATTTGCTTCAATCTCTGCTGGTGTTTCTGCATTATGGGGTCCACTTCACGGTGGCGCAAATCAGGCAGTTATCGATATGCTAGAAGGAATTAAAGAAGATGGTGGTGATACTAAAAAGTACATGTCTAAGGCAAAAGACAAAGAAGATCCTTTTAGATTAATGGGATTTGGACACAGAGTTTATAAAAACTTTGATCCAAGAGCAAAGATTATTAAAAAATCAGCAGACGAAGTTTTAAATAATCTTGGAGTACAAGAACCTGTTTTGGATATAGCTAAAGGTTTAGAGAAAGAAGCGTTGGAAGATGATTATTTCGTAAAAAGAAAGTTATACCCTAACGTAGATTTCTATTCAGGAATTATCTACAGAGCGTTGGATATACCAACAAATATGTTTACTGTTATGTTTGCTCTTGGTAGGCTTCCAGGTTGGATTGCTCAATGGAGAGAAATGCGTCTACAAAAAGAGCCTATTGGAAGACCAAGACAGGTTTATACCGGTGAAACTCATAGAGAGTTAAAACCAATTGAAAAAAGATAAAAAAAAGATTTAAAAAAATTACTATGAAAAAGATTTTAATGTTATTGCTTTCAACAACACTATTGGTTAGTTGTGGTGGAGATGGCAAAAAAGAAGAGAAAAAAGATAATTCTATAAAGTTAAATACTCAAGCTGAACCTAAAGAAGAGAAAGAAGATGGTGTAACTAGAGTTTATTTAACCGGTAGTGACCAGATGAAATTCAATAAGAATGAAATCGTAGTTAACGCTGGAGATAAAGTAGTCTTAACTTTTGAGCACGTAGGGAAAATGTCCAAAGAGACAATGGGACATAACTTTGTACTTCTTAAAAAGGGAACGAACGTTCAAGAATTTGGGCAAGAAGCTTTAGAATATAAGGATAACGATTATATTCCTGAAGATACAAATGCAATCATAACTCATACTAAAATGCTTGGTGGTGGTGAAAAAACAGAAATTACTTTTGAAGCTCCTGAAAAAGGTAATTACGATTACATCTGTAGCTTTCCTGGTCACGTTGCATTAATGAATGGAATTTTGGTTGTTAAGTAATTTAATACTAGTAAAAGCTAAAAAGCCTTTCAGATTCTTCTGAAAGGCTTTTTTTATGCATTCATATAAAATATAATATATCTTTTAGTATTTAATCGGTGTATTATCCTGTGGGAGGCTATTCTTTATAAACTCTCTGATATCATCATTCGCATTTTTTAAATCCTCTTTTCTCAGATACATCATATGACCACTTTCATAAGTTTTGAAGTGAAGTCTGTCCTTCATTTTTCCGCTTTCATCAATATGCCACATTGTATACTTCGCATTGAAATAGGTGGTAGCGCCATCAAATAGTCCAGACTGGATCAATACTTCCATGCTTGAGTTTTGAGCCATAGCTTGTCTTAACTGTTTTCCTGTATTGTTATTCTGCGTCCTATCCCAAGGGTACACATTGCCAAACATATTGTATTTCAAATCTGTTTTATAGTTAAGCTCGTTTTTAATATAGTGGTTAATAGCAGGAGTAAAGGAATGAAGCCAAGAGGTTAGTTCTGAATTATAATCAGGTCTAGTGCCTGCCTCTTTTTCATCTAATCCTAGATATCTAGAATCTAATCTTCCTACCGTATACCCATCATCAATTTTGAGAGTTTTCCAAAATGTATTAAAAGGCACTTCTAAATTGTTTTGTAGAAAAACCTTCTCATCAACACTAGAGTAATAAGACATTTTTTCTACAATCTTCATTTTCTTTTCAGAGTCTAAAAATCCACCTTTTGTAAGAGCTGGTATAAGTTCCTGAATCGTGAAATTTTCAACTTCTTCTAGCATATCTAGGATTGGTTTGTCTTGTAATTCTGGAGCTAGTTTATTGTGATACCAAGCAGCAGCAGCAAAGTATGGTAATCTATTTGCTACTTCTATAGGACCATCTCTTTCGATACCAAGCTCAGTAGGAGAGACGAGGATGACTCCATTGATATACATCCAGTGTGAATTTTGAAGCTCATTAGCTAGGCCAGAAACTCGAGTAGTACCATAGCTTTCTCCGATAAGGTATTTTGGAGCTAACCATTTATCTTTTCTGCTAACAAAAGTGTTTATCCACTCTGCCAAGTAATTAATATCTGCATTAACGCCAAAAAAAGTCTTTTTATTAAAATTTCCTTTTTCGTCTAAGACAGGCCTAGAGTGACCAGTATTTACTGGATTTACATATACTATATCTGCAACGTCTAGAATACTGTGTGGATTTTCCTTAAAACCATAAGGTTGTACAGGGAAGCCTTCATCACTTATGTTTAATATTCTAGGTCCAGTATATGCGAGATGCATCCAAACTGATGCAGAACCAGGTCCGCCGTTAAATGATATAACTAGAGGTTTTTCTTCTGAGTTTTTTCCCTTATCATTTTCAGCTTTATAATAGGTAAACTGAATCCCAGCTATTGGCTTACCTTGGTCATCCCAAACAGGTTGCATACCGGTTTCTGCGGTGTAATTTAATTTCTTACCGTTGATAGTAACTTCATGATTAGTAATCACTGTTTCATCCACGTTGAACTCTACAGATTGAGAAAGCACCATAGAGGTGCTTAAAATGGTGATAACTGCTAATATTTTTTTCATATTTCTGAATTTTGCTCTAATATAATTAAGCTTTTTTAGTTGGTCTAAAATATTTCAATAATATTACTCCCTTTGATATCTCTAGATCATTTAAGCTTTAAGAAATTAATTGGATATAATTAGAAATATGATAATACAATCGGAAAGCAGGGGCAACTTCAAGATTAATCTAGGTATGAAAATGATATATTTAAATAGAATCATTTTCAGTTCTATCTCCTTCTCATTACTTCTATAGTAAAGATTGTGTAAATCAATTATAGTGTTATTATAACCAAATAACGTCTTTATTTTTAATGTGATAATTTTAGAACTAAATCGGTACATCAAAAAAAAGCCGCTTCTATGAAAGAAACGGCTTTAAATTTACTCTATATAGGGGATGCTTACATCATTCCTGGCATTCCACCTCCCATTGGTGGCATTCCGCCGCCACCATTATCATCTTCCTTTATGTCCACAAGAGCACATTCTGTAGTAAGAATCATTCCTGAAACAGATGCTGCGTTCTCTAAAGCGATACGAGTAACCTTTTTAGGATCTATGATACCGGCTTTAAGCATGTCTACGAAAGTGTTGGTTTTAGCGTCATAACCTTGAGTTCCTTCAAGAACTTTGTTAATAACCACAGATGCTTCACCACCAGCGTTTTCTACAATGGTTCGCATTGGAGATTCGATAGCTTTTGCGATGATATTGATTCCTGTTTGTTCATCTGCATTTTCAACTTTAAGACCTTCTAGAGCTTTTAAAGTTCTGATTAATGCTACGCCACCACCAGCGACAATACCCTCTTCTACAGCTGCACGTGTTGCGTGAAGTGCATCATCTACTCTATCTTTCTTCTCTTTCATTTCTACTTCAGAAGCTGCACCTACGTAAAGTACGCCAACACCACCAGAAAGTTTAGCTAGACGTTCTTGTAACTTTTCTTTATCATAGTCGCTTGTAGTAGATTCTAACTGAGCTTTAATTTGGTTCACACGGTTAACGATGTTGTCCTTTTCTCCAGCTCCGTTCACTATAGTTGTGTTGTCTTTGTCTATAGTTACGTTCTCTGCAGTACCTAGCATGTCTAAGGTAGCGTTTTCTAAAGTGAATCCGCGTTCTTCAGAAATAACAGTTCCACCTGTAAGTATAGCGATATCCTCCAACATTGCTTTTCTACGGTCGCCAAATCCTGGTGCTTTCACAGCAGCGATTTTTAATGAACCTCTTAATTTATTGACTACTAGCGTTGCTAAAGCTTCACCTTCTATATCTTCAGCAATAATCAATAAAGGTTTTCCGCTTTGTGCAGCTGGTTCTAATACAGGAAGTAAATCCTTCATAGAATTAATCTTTTTATCCACAATCAAGATGTATGGATTCTCAAGATCTGTAGTCATTTTTTCACTATCAGTAACGAAGTATGGTGATAAATAACCTCTGTCAAACTGCATACCTTCTACGACATCAACATAGGTTTCAGTTCCTTTAGCTTCTTCTACAGTGATAACACCTTCTTTACCAACTTTACCAAATGCTTCAGCGATTAATTCACCAATTTGGTCATCATTGTTGGCTGAAATTGAAGCTACTTGTTTGATCTCTTCTGAAGTATCTCCAACTGATTTTGCTTGTTTTGTCAATTCTGCAACAACAGCCTCTACAGCTTTGTCAATCCCTCTTTTGAGATCTAGAGGATTTGCTCCTGAAGCTACGTTCTTTAAGCCTTCTTTTACGATGGCTTGAGCCAATACAGTTGCAGTAGTTGTACCGTCACCTGCAAGATCGTTGGTTTTGGAAGCTACTTCCTTTACCATTTGAGCTCCCATATTTTCTAAAGGATCTTCTAATTCGATTTCTTTAGCAACGCTTACACCATCTTTGGTGACCATAGGAGCGCCAAACGATTTTCCTATGATGACATTACGACCTTTTGGTCCTAAGGTTACTTTTACAGCGTTAGCTAGTGCATCAACACCTCTTTTTACGCCATTTCTTGCTTCAATATCAAAAATTATATCTTTTGCCATTTTATCTAGTTTTTTGTTGATTATTTGGTTTAAACGATTGCAAGGATGTCATCCTCTCTCATGATGAGATAATCGTGATCTTCATGCTTTAGTTCGGTTCCTGAAAACTTTCCATAGAGCACCATATCTCCAACTTTTACTGTCATAGTATGGTCTTTTTTCCCACTTCCTACAGCTACTACTTTGCCACGTTGTGGCTTTTCTTTAGCGGTTTCTGGAATGATGATTCCAGAAGCTGTTTTAGTTTCTGCGGCTTGAGGCTCTACAAGCACTCTATCTGCCAATGGTTTAATGTTTACTGCCATTATAAATGAGTTTTTATGTTTAACTTTCTACTGATTAGTCTAAAAGTGTGCCAATGCATAAGTACTGCCAAGAACTTAAAAAAAAATGCCAGCTTGTCACAAGCTGGCATTTTGATATTTTAAATTGTATAGTCTTCTTATTCTACTGGAGGTAGATCATTGGACTGTGTATTTTCTATCGGAGCTTGATTTTCATCAAGTAATTTTGAATCTTGTCCTGTTCTATTGCTTATGATGGTCACATTGGATAACAATATCAAAATCAATAGCAGTGTTGCTAAAGCCCAGGTACTTTTATCTAAAAAATCTGAGGTTTGTTTTACGCCACCTACTTGCTGGGAACCACCACCACCAAATGATGAGGATAAGCCGCCGCCCTTAGGGTTTTGAACCATAATAACAACGATTAGCAAAAAGGCTACAATTACAATTAGGATTAAAAATATGGAAAATGTACTCATTATATTTTATTTTCTTTAAGTCTTTCTATTTCTTGAATTTGGTCTGCAAAGAAAGTACTTTTTTCGGGATTATTCAAAATTAATATCTTAAATGCTTGAATTGCTTTGTCGTATCGTTTTTGCTCCATATAGACCCTGGCTAGAGTCTCAGTCATAAGGCTAGATGAAGGTTCATGTTTCGCTATTATTTTTTCTGAAGTTTCATAAGATTTTGTAGGGACAATTTTAGGGTTATTTTTTATGAATTCATCAATGACCTGAAATTGGGGGTTTGCAACAAATTTTTCTCTCGTATCTTGCTTTTCTTCAAGAGGTTCAATTTGAGTTAATTTCAACCATTCTTTAAAGGAGTGAGTTTCTGAAGAGTTAAAATTTAAAGGTTTCCCTGTTTCTTTAGTAGGAGTTATTTCTTTTTCCACAAAAAGTTCCGGATCGTTTATCTGCTCTACCATTTCTTCATTGATTTCGAATTCCGCATTCTCTTTTTCATGCTTGATCAATAAATCAATTCTGGTGGCAATTTCAAGTTGAGAAAATTCCTCTGAGGTAATGTAATCAAATAAGACAGCTCTATCTTGGGTTCTAGCCGCAGTTTTTTTTAAGAATCTATTGTAATTAAAACTCCCGTAATGTTTTAAAAGTTTCAATTTTAAAGCATAAAGAGGCTGGAAGTAAGGATATTTCTCCATAGCCTCATCGATAAAACTTGAGGTTTTAATCTCAAATTTTATTGGTGTTTTGATGAGGTCAAGTAAAGTATCCTTTTCCATTACCAATTGGTTAGTGAAGCGTTAAAGACATCTTGAGTAATTCTCGTAAATATTTCATCAATAGCTTCCTCTTTTTGAGCTCCAGTTAATTGTGCATTTCCTGGAAAATCAAAATAGAAAGAAAACCTTTGTTCGAAATCTTTTTCTGGGTCTAAAGTGTTATAAAACCTGACGTTTACTTCTATGGTAAGTCTACTTTGAGCAGCTCTGCTATCTGCTGTTGCAGTCATAGGTGCTACATAATATCTTGTAATTTCGCCTTCATAAATCAAATCTCCGTTGGTGTTTACTAAGCTTAACTTTGTTTGATTAAGAATTAAATCTTGAAGCTGTAGAGTAAAATCCCTGTCAATACCTGGCTCAACAAGTTGCGCTGTATTCTGGAAGAAGTTTACTTGGTATGTTTCTGCGTTACCAGTATCTGCTCCTGTGAATGAATAATAGCCACAAGATTGTAAACTTAAAATCGAAAATAACGCAATTATAAATCTTATTTTCATTACAGGTCGTATTGCTTAATTTTTCTGTATAATGTTCTTTCGCTTATGCCCAATTCGTCAGCTGCAGGTTTACGCTTACCTTGATGGCGATCAAGAGATTTCTTTATAAGTTCCACTTCTTTGTCTTGAAGTGATAAGGTCTCTTCTTCCTCGATATCTTCAGCGTAATCGTATGGATCTTCAATTTTTGGCTCTGCCTCTCTATTTTTTTTCTGATTTGGGAGCTGTAAAATTTCCAACTGCTCCTCGTGTGTTTCATCAGAAAATTCTTTTTCAGAAGAAGAATCCCCATAAACTTTCTTGATGAGGTTGATGTTCTCTTCTTTGAAGGTCTCATCATTTTCCTTTTCCATGAGTTCCATGGTCAGTTTTTTAAGGTCATTCAAGTCGCTTTTCATATCAAAAAGCACTTTATAAAGAATTTCCCTTTCATTGCTGAAATCGCCTTTATTACTGCTTTTTTCTCCCGAAATTACCGAAGGTAGATTTGAGCTTTTTGGTAAATAATGACTCAAAGTAGTTTCATCAACTTCTCTGTTGGTCTCTAAAACTGAAACTTGTTCAGTTACGTTTTTGAGCTGTCTAATGTTTCCCGGCCAACTACAATTTTCCAGGGCCTTTACGGCTCTGTCCGTAAGTCTAATTGTTGGCATTTTATATTTCAAAGCGAAGTCCGAAGCAAACTTTCTAAACAATAAGTGAATATCACTGCGTCTCTCTCTTAATGGTGATAGATGAATTTCTACAGTATTTAATCTATAATATAAATCCTCTCTAAATTTATTATCCTTGATGGCTTGGATCATATTTACATTGGTAGCAGCAACTATTCTCACACTCGATTTTTGAACTTTGGAGGACCCTACTTTTATAAATTCTCCTGTTTCAAGTACTCTAAGCAATCTAACTTGAGTTGTTAAAGGCAATTCTCCTACTTCATCAAGGAAAATGGTGCCGCCATCGGCTTCTTTGAAGTATCCGTCTCTTGCTTGATTGGCCCCGGTAAAAGCTCCTTTTTCATGTCCAAATAACTCGCTATCTATAGTTCCTTCCGGGATAGCACCACAGTTAACGGCAATGTATTTAGCATGCTTTCTATGGGATAAGGCATGAATAATTTTAGGTAAACTTTCTTTACCAACTCCACTTTCTCCCGTAACTAAAACCGAAATGTCTGTAGGAGCTACACGTATAGATTTTTCTATCGCCCTGTTGAGGCTTGGATCGTTTCCTATGATTTCAAATCGCTGTTTTACAGCTTGTGGTGATTCCATATTCTGATTTTAATTTAGGATAAAGTTGGTTGCATAGGTCCGTATCCTACAGCTTCACCAATTAATGTAGCAGTTGTGCAATCTTTCATTTTTACAAGAACATAATCGCCTACTTTATAATCCCCTTTTGGAAAAACTACTGTTGTGTTTTGGGTATTTCTACCACTCCATTGGAGATTAGATTTTTTGGATTCTTTTTCAATTAATACTTCTTCAATTTGTCCAAGGTGTTTTTCCGTTGTTAAGCGAGAATGTTCTTGTTGCAAATCAATGATTTCTTGAAGCCTTCTCTTCTTTGTAGATTCCGGGACATCATCTTCAAATTTCTTGGCGCCCAGAGTTCCGGGACGTTCAGAATAAGTGAACATATAGCCAAAATCATATTTGACATATTTCATAAGAGATAAAGTATCTTGATGATCCTCTTCAGTTTCTGAAGGGAAACCAGCAATCATATCTTGGGAAATTCCGCAATCAGGCATTATTGACCTGATGTTGTCAATCAATTTGAAATATTCTTCACGTGTATGTAGTCGATTCATTTTCTTCAAAATTCTATCGCTACCACTTTGTACTGGCAAATGGATGTAATTACAGATATTTCTATGCTTGGACATGACTTCAATTACATCTAGAGTCATATCTTGAGGATTGGAAGTTGAGAAGCGAATGCGCATACCTGATTGTGCTTTAGCAACCATATCAAGCAAATCAGCAAAATTAACTGCAGTTGCTTTTTGCATTTCGGTAGCATTTTTAAAATCTTTTTTTAAGCCTCCTCCATACCACAAGTAGCTATCAACATTTTGTCCAAGTAAAGTGATTTCTTTGAAGCCTTTAGACCACAAATCATTGATCTCGTCCAAAATACTTTTGGGATCACGACTTCTTTCTCTTCCTCTCGTAAAAGGAACCACACAAAAAGTGCACATATTGTCGCAACCTCTAGTGATAGAAACAAATGCAGAAACGCCGTTGCTTTGCAGTCTTACAGGGGAAATATCTCCATAAGTTTCTTCTTTAGAAAGAATCACATTGATGGCATCTCTACCATTTTCAACTTCGTCTAATAAGTTTGGTAAATCTTTATAGGCATCTGGTCCTACAACAAGATCAACAATTTTTTCTTCTTCTAGGAACTTATGTTTCAATCGCTCAGCCATGCATCCTAAAACTCCAACTTTCATGGAAGGATTATCTTTTTTTATAGCATTGAATTTCTCTAAGCGTTTTCTAACTGTTTGCTCTGCCTTGTCTCTAATGGAACAAGTATTAACAAGAACTAAATCTGCTTCAGCTAGTTCTTTTGTGGTGTTGTAGCCTTGTTTGTCTAAAATGGAAGCTACGATTTCACTATCACTAAAGTTCATAGCACATCCGTAGCTTTCAATATAAAGCTTCTTTGAATTGCTTTTTTTCTCTTCTTTTACCAGAGTTTGGCCTTGTAGAGTTTCGTCAATAATCTTCTCCATGTAAAGCTGTAAAATTTTGTACAAAGATACACGATATGGATTTACTGACAAACTGTCATTTTATTCTTTTCGAAATTCATTTTGGAGAAAAAAGATTAAGTTTGAGTTAATGAGAAAATACTTAAATGACGTTCTTAAATTGAAATCCAAAAAATCGTATACTTTTGCAATATAAATAATATCCAATGGCAAAAAATCTAGTAATTGTTGAGTCTCCTGCCAAAGCTAAGACTATAGAAAAATTTTTAGGAAAAGATTATAAAGTGGCCTCCAGTTTTGGTCACATTGCAGATTTGCCTTCAAAAGAGCTTGGAGTTGATGTTGATAATGATTTTAAACCAACCTATATCGTTAATAGCGATAAGAAAGACGTGGTAAGAAAACTTACCAAGATGGCAAAAGAATCTGAAACGGTCTGGCTGGCAAGTGATGAAGATAGAGAGGGAGAAGCCATAGCTTGGCATTTGTCTGATGAGTTAAAACTGGATGAAGCAAAAACAAGACGTATTGTTTTTTCTGAAATAACTGAATCTGCCATTAAAAATGCAATCGAAAACCCTAGAGAAATTGATTATAATCTTGTAAATGCACAAAAGGCTAGACGGGTTTTGGATCGATTAGTAGGTTATGAATTGTCTCCCATATTATGGAGAAAAGTAAAAGGCGGTTTGTCTGCTGGAAGAGTTCAATCTGTCTCAGTTCGGTTAATAGTTGAAAGAGAGCGTGAGATTTTAGATTTCAATCCTGAAGTGTTTTACAGAGTTGATGCTGAGTTTAAAACAGAGCAAGGTTCTAGTTTTAAAGCAAAACTTCCAAAAAACTTAGATTCTAAAAAAGAAGCTGAAGCATTTCTTGAAGCTCAGAAACAGGCTAGTTTTGAAGTAAGTGATCTCACCAAAAAACCAGCAAAGAAATCTCCTGCTCCACCGTTTACTACTTCTACCTTACAGCAGGAAGCTGCTAGAAAACTATATTTCTCTGTAAGCAAAACAATGAATATGGCACAGCGTCTTTATGAAGCCGGTCATATTACTTATATGAGAACTGACAGTGTGAATTTATCTAAGCAGGCAAAACAAAGTGCAGAAGATGAAATTAAAAGTGCTTACGGAGATAAGTATCATAAAGCCAGAAATTATAAAGGGAAATCTAAAGGCGCTCAGGAAGCTCACGAAGCTATAAGGCCAACAAATTTTGCTGTACATCAAATTGATGCTGAACGTGACCAGCAAAGACTTTATGAGTTGATCTGGAAACGAGGAATTGCTTCACAGATGAGTGATGCAGCTTTAGAAAGAACCAACGTCAGAATTTCTTCAGATAAAGATGATAGAGAATTCTCAGCTAATGGTGAGGTTGTGAAATTTGACGGGTTCCTAAAAGTTTATCTGGAAGGGAAAGATGAAGAAGACGAGGAGCAAAGTGGACTTCTTCCTGCAATGAAAGTAGGTGAGTCTCTTCTTAATCAATTTATTCAAGCTACTGAACGTTATACAAGACCGCCATCTCGTTACACAGAAGCTGCGCTTGTGAAAAAGCTTGAAGAACTCGGTATTGGTAGACCTTCTACTTATGCTCCTACAATTTCAACTATTCAGAATAGAAAATACATAGAAAAAGGAAATGTAGATGGAACTGAACGCAAGTACATCCAGTATACATTCAAAAATGATGATATTAAAACGAAAACACTTTCAGAAAAAGTAGGAAGTGATAAGGGGAAACTGGTTCCTACAGATGTTGGAATGGTAGTGAATGACTTTTTAGTCAAGCACTTTAAAGGTATACTCGATTATAACTTCACAGCCAAACTCGAACAAGATTTTGATGAGGTGGCAGAAGGAAACGCTAAATGGACAAAGGTGATGAAAGACTTTTACGTCCATTTTCATCCTAATGTTTTAGACGTTGCAGCAAATGCAGATAGGGAAGTTGGTGAGAGAATTCTAGGTAAAGATCCAGAATCTGGGAAACCAGTGAGTGCGCGTTTAGGAAAATTTGGTCCAATGGTACAGATTGGCTCCGTAGAAGATGATGAAAAGCCAAGATTTGCAAGTTTAAAGCCAAGCCAGACTTTAAATTCTGTCACCTATGAGGAAGCGATGGATTTGTTTAAACTTCCTAAACAACTTGGGGAATACAAGGATGAAGAAGTAGAGGCGAATATTGGCAGGTATGGTCCTTATGTTCGTTATGGCAAGAAGTTCGTTTCTCTAGAGAAAGGCGAAGATCCTTTGGATATATCCTATGAACGTGCTATCGAATTAATTAAGGCAAAAGAGAAAGCTGAGGAACCTATTTATTACTATCAGGATAAAGGAGTTCAGAAAGGGGTTGGTCGTTTTGGTCCATATTTGAAGTGGGATGGAATGTTTATTAATGTGAATAAAAAATATGATTTTGATAATTTAAGTGAGGATGATATCGTCGAATTGATCGAGGATAAAATTCAGAAGGAAAAAGATAAATTAATCCACCACTGGGAGGAGCAGGGTATCAAACTGGAAAAGGCAAGATGGGGTCGATACAAACTATCAAAGGGTAAAACGAAAGTCGAACTTCCTAAGACAACGGATGCTGAGGGAATGGCGCTTGATGAGGCTGAAGCAATACTTGAGAAGAATACAAAAACAAAGAAAAAGCCAGCTAAAAAGAAAACTGCTTCTAAAGCTAAGAAAACAACGACCAAAAAAAAGGCAACTACTAAAACAAAGAAATCTACCACCAAAAAATCGACAAATACAAAATCTAAGTCGAAATAATTCTAATTGAAATTAATGGCATTTGAATATTTAGAACCCGTAAATGTAGAATTACAGGAGACCATCCAATCCTTTTCAAACCAGACTTTATCAAATTTCGTAAGTTTTTATAACGGCGAAGAGGAAGAGAGCTTTGATAATACCCAGCTTGCCATTATTTGTGTGAAAGATTCTCGTAACAGTGTTTATGATGATAAATCTGAATTTTACTATGATGAGGTAAGGTCTCAATTATACAATATGTACGTTGGTAATTGGGAGTTGAATATTTTGGACTTAGGTGATATTTCGAAAGGTGATGAGGTTTCAGATACTGCTTATGTCCTTAAAATAATTCTTACTCAACTTTATAAAAAGTCTATTATTCCGATTATTCTAGGGGGTAGTCAGGATTTTACATTTTATCAATATAGAGCATACGATGGAGTAAAATATATGGTTAATCTTACTTCCGCCGATCATAAATTTGATTTAGGCAATTCGGAATTACCTATGAATGGGCAGTCTTATATTGGTAAGATGATAATAGATGAACCCTATAATCTTTTTAATTATTGCAATCTAGGGTATCAAACTTTTTTATCACCACAAGAAGAAATTGATTTGATGGAAAAACTCTTTTTTGAGGCTTTAAGATTAGGAGAGCTTAAGCAAGACTTCATAAGGGCTGAGCCTATTCTAAGAGATACAGACTTGCTAAGTATTGATATTTATTGTGTTAAATCTTCAGAAATTGCTGATTCTAGCCATAAAAATATTAATGGATTCAGTACATTTGACTTGTGCAAGTTATCTAGGTATGCTGGGATGAGTGATAAGCTAAGTTCTTTTGGAATATATGAGTTGCAAGCGATGAAAAAATCAGAAAGCCTTATTCATCTGATTTCCCAGATGTTATGGTATTTTCTGGAGGGATTCAACTTGAGGTTAAATGAAAAAGTATCTGAAAGTAATTCCAGTTTTGTAAAATATAATGTTCCTATACAAGATGAAATTTTAGTTTTTATTAAAAGTGAGGTTTCAGGACGTTGGTGGATCAAAATTCCAAATGGAAATAATAATGAACATAAACCCTCGTTATTAGCATGTGATAAACAGGATTATTTGGACGCTACTTCTTCGATAATACCGGATAGGTGGTTGAAAGCCAAATATAAAAACAGTATTTAATCACATATATTTTAATTATCGTTAAGAAAAAAATTGTTTATTTGCACACAATATTTGAATTTAATCACTTAATTATGAAACTTTATTTTGCATCTTCTAAAGGTTTTTATATCGCACTTCTAGCCTTTTTGGTAATGAGTTGTGGAAAAAGCGATAAGGGACAGCTTGTTGGAGTAGAAGGGAAAAAATGGTATCCTGAAAAACCATATGGTATGGTTTTAGTAAAAGGGGGCTCTTTTATCATGGGTAAATCTGATGATGATTTAGCAGGTGTTCAAAATGCTCCTCCAAAAACTGTTACTGTTCCTTCTTTTTACATGGATGAAACCGAAATTACTAACTCAGAATACAGACAATTTGTTGAAAGAGTTAGGGATTCTGTGATAAGACAAAAATTAGCTGAAGCTGCGGAGTTAGCCGGGGATGCTGATGGTAATGATGAAGGTATACAGCGTTTTGCTTTTAAAAACGCTAGTAGAGATGATGATGAAGAATTGAGCCCTTATCAGGAATTTTCTAAACATTATGATCCTTTAAATCAAGATTTGAACTGGAATCCTAAGATTATATGGGATCCCGCTCAATATCCTGATGAAGATTATGTTTATGTAATGGATGAATTTTATTTATCCAACGATCAATCTTATAACGGTAGAAGGATGCTTGATGTAACTCAATTCAAGTACAAATATAAGACGATGGATATCGACGCCGCTGCTAGAAAAAAAGGAGAGCGTACAGATTTTATAACCGATCAAGAAGTTATGGTATATCCTGATACTACAGTTTGGATAAAAGACTTCAATTATTCTTATAATGAACCAATGCATAACGACTATTTTTCACACACTGCCTACGACAATTACCCTGTAGTTGGTGTGACTTGGGGGCAAGCCAAAGCTTTTGCTAATTGGAGAACCAAGTATTTGAATGATTTTAGAAAGCAGAAAAATGAAGCTAATGTCAACTTTTTCAGACTTCCGTCTGAGGCTGAATGGGAGTATGCAGCAAGAGGCGGTATAGAGGGAGGAACATACCCTTGGGGTGGTCCCTATGCCAAAGACGATAGAGCTTGTTTTTTAGCAAATTTCAAACCTTTTAGAGGAGATTATGCAGCTGATGAAGCTCTTTATACAGTAGAGGCAGATGCTTATGAGCCTAACGATTACGGCTTGTATAATATGTCTGGTAACGTTGCTGAATGGGTTAACACTTCTTATGATCCGGCATCCTACGAATATGTATCTTCAATGAGTCCCAATGTGAATAATAGTGAAAATCAACGTAAAGTAGTAAGGGGTGGATCCTGGAAAGATGTAAGTTACTATCTACAGGTAAGCACAAGAGATTATGAATACTCAGATTCAGCTAGAAGTTATATAGGGTTCAGAATAGTTCAAGATTTCTTAGGTAATTCTTTAAATTTAAATTAAAACTAACTAAACGATCAAATTTTAAATTATGGCAAACTCAAAATCAAGTAAGAAAATAATGAATATGGTATACGGTCTTGGAGCGGCTGTAGTAATTATTGGTGCATTGTTTAAAATCATGCACTGGCCATTCGGTAATACAATGTTAATTATAGGTCTTCTTGTGGAAGCTGCAGTTTTTGCAATATCTGCATTTGAACCAGTAGATAATGATTTAGACTGGTCTAAAGTCTACCCTGAATTGAACCAGGACGGGACATCTTTAAGAGGAAAATCATCAAGTATGACAACTGAAGATGAACAAGGGCTTTTATCTAAAAAGCTGGACGATATGCTTAAAGAAGCTAAAATCGATTCAAGATTGATGGAAAGTTTAGGAGAGAGCATTAAAAATTTCGAAGGAGCAGCTCGTAATATTCAGCCTACAACAGATTCTATGGTATCTCAGAGAAAGTATAGTGAAGAACTAACACTTGCTGCCACTCACATGGAATCCTTGAACAATTTATACAAAGTACAGGTGGAATCTGCATCAAAACAAGCCGAAGCTAACCAGGCTGTTGCTGAGAATGCAGGCAGGTTGAAAGAACAAATGGAATCTTTGACCGCTAACTTAGACTCTCTTAATGGTGTTTATGGTGGTATGTTAACAGCAATGAGACCTAAAGCTTAAATTATAATTTCTTAAAAGAAAAACTATGGCTGGAGGAAAGCAAACCCCAAGGCAGAAAATGATTAACCTTATGTACTTGGTTTTTATAGCTATGATGGCTTTAAATATGTCCAAGGAAGTTTTGACTGCATTCGGGATAATCGATGAATCTTTGACTGAGTCGAATGAAAGTTTCATTGAAAAAAACAAAGTTGCTGTAGCAGGGCTTGAACAAAAAGCTCAAGAGTCGCCTGATCAGTTTAGAGAGGCTAAAAACTTAGCGACTTCTGTTGCATCACTAACAAACTCATATTTTCAGTATTTAGGTTCATTGAAAACTGAATTGAAAGGAACAGTTGATGATCCTAAGAATTACGAAAGTATGGATAAGACTAGTTACTTGGATGAGAAAATGATATCAAGTGGTAATCTTACTGAAGATGGAAAAAAGTTCATGAATGAAATGAAAACATATCATGATGGTATGATGGAATTGATAGGTGATGATCCTAAATATGCACAAATCTCTAGTGCTATTTCAAGAAAGTTTAATGGTGAGGACGTTGTTAATAATGAAAATGTAACGAAGAATTATATTGAATATCATTTCATTGGTTTTCCGTTAATTTCATCAATTACAAAATTATCTGCTCTTCAAAATGATATTAAAGTTTATGAAAACGAGCTTTTATCTAAAATGCTCGCCGGAGAATTGACTCAGATGGTTTCTATGGATAATTATTCAACTCTTTTGCAAACAGAAAGAGGAGCATATTATCAGGGAGACAAATTTAACGGTTCTATTGTTTTGGGAAGGACTGATGAATCAACTCGACCAAATAAAGTTGATTTGACTCTTGATGGAAGACAATTGTCAGAATCTGACTATGAAATTAAAGAAGGACGTGTAGTTCTAAATGTAAATGCCGGTCAGGCTGGTGAACATTTGATTAAGGGAAAATTAGTTTTTAATCAAGATGGAGAAACCATTGAAGTTCCTGTAAATCAATCTTTTTCTGTGATTCCGAAACCAAACCAGGCTATTGTGTCTGCAGACAAAATGAATGTGGTTTACAGAGGTATTGAAAATCCAATTACTGTTTCTATGCCTGGTGTACCAGGGAATAAAGTGAATGCAAGTGCTCCTGGTTTAAGGCGTGTGCAAGGTTCGCAGTATATGATGGTGCCACAGACTGGTAATGAAGTGAAAATAAGTGTAGTTGGTGAAATTGATGGTGAAAAATTCCCGTCAACAACAACTTTTAGAATAAAGAGTTTACCAAGGCCAACACCAACAGTGAGAGGTCAGGTGCAAGAAGGTGGAGCTGTACAAATGCCTAAAAATGCATTAAAAGTTTCACCGATTGGAGCAACTTTTGAAAATTTCGATTTTGATATTACTCCTGTCGTGAAGCGTTTTACATTAAGCATACCTGGTCAGCCTTCTGTCGTTGTAAACGGAAGCAGGTTGGATAGAAAAGCACAAGAACTTTTGGAACTTGCTAGAGCTGGAGATATTATACAAATATTCGATATCAAGGCCGATGTGCCGGGCGTGAATGTTAAAAATATGCCTGCATTATTGGTTCAAATAACAAATTAAATTAAGATGATGATGTATTCTAATTTTAAAGTATTTATGTGTTCGATTCTTGCTTTGTGCGGAAGTTTAGCAGTAGCTCAGTCGAATATTTTAAATGCCTCTAAACCCTCTCAGGTAGGTGTTTTGACAGAAGATCAAAAAAGGGCTGATGACGATAAACCTCTAGAATACGGTTATATTGGTGACAGAGATATTCTATGGTCTAAAGTTGTCTGGGAAAAAATTGATTTGAATCAAAAGGTCAATTTTCCTTTACTTTATCCAACTCAAGATGATTCTTTTTCTTCAGACAGACGTTCTCTTTATAAAGTTTTGCTCGATGCTATTGAAGAAGGAGCTAAAGACTCTACTTCTGCTGATGGTATCACTGAAGTGTATGCAACTAGTTATTTTAATAAGAAGAAATCGTATGAAGATATTCTTGGGTCTACAAAATCTGTTTTCCTTCCAGATGTTGCTTTGGATATTCTTGGTCAATATGGTGTTACCGGAACAGAAAGTGTTCAAGAGTTTATAAATAGATCTCTAGCTGGAAACCTTTCAAATTACCCAGATCAATATCCACAAGAATTGATTGACCAAATGGAACCTTACTTGATTCCTTATGAAATTACTAGTGACAGCATCTTAGAATACCATATTAAAGGAATGTGGTACTTTGATAAACTTCAAGGTGAGATGAGGTATAGATTGCTTGGTATTGCACCAGCTGGAAAAGATATACAAAGTAAAAATCCGAGTTTCACTGGAGAAGCAGAAATTGTTCCTTATTTTTGGGTTTGGTTTTCTGACGCTAGACAGGTTTTACATGAGGCTAAAGTATTGAACAACGAGAATAGTTCTATGCCTTTTAGTTTTGACCATTTACTAAATTCTAGACGTTTTGATGCCGTTATCTATAAGACTCAAAACGTTTATGAGGATAGAGAGGTCTCCGATTACATTCAAGATAATGCATTATTGCAGCTTCTAGAATCCAATAGAATTAAAGAAGAAATAAGAAACTTCGAATTAGATATGTGGAATTACTAATTTCAAATTATTTTTAATCATAAATTAGCCCTTGCAAATTGTAAGGGTTTTTTTATGGAATATACCATAAAAACTAAGCTGATATTAAGTGATATGTTGAAAGATGAAATACATATGACCTTTAAAAAATTAAAATATATGGACATATGAAAGATGTTTTAATAGTTGGATTTGGTATTGCGGGTTTGTCGTTTGCTAAGCAGCTTGAGATAAGGTCAAAAACCTTTGATGTTATCTCAGATGAAAGCCAGCAGTCTTCTAAGGTAGCTGGAGGTGTTTTAAATCCAGTAGCACTTAAACGCTATAACTTAGCCTGGAACGCAGATGTTTTGATGTCTGAAGCTATAGAATTTTACAATCATTTTAATACAGACTCTGACAAAAATTATTTTAAAAAAGTTCCAGTTTACAAACTTTTTTCTTCAGTCGAAGACCAGAATAATTGGATTGTTGCTTCAGATCAACCGAAACTTGAACCATTTCTTAACACGAATATTAGTAGTTTAGATTCTTCAGTACAATCTAAATACAAAGCGGGTGAAGTTCTTCAGTCTCATCTTTTAGAGCTTAAAAGACTGATTGAAGATAAGAAATCAAACTATAGGAAAGCTTCAAAATTCTTTTCTGAACACATAGAGTATAACGAGATTGAATTCAGAAATGAAAGCGTAGTTTATAAGGACAGAGAGTATGGATCCATTGTTTTCTGTGAAGGATTCGGAGTTGTAAATAATCCTTTTTTCAAATGGTTGCCTATCTATGGTAATAAAGGCGAGTACTTAATTTTTAAGTCTACAGACTTGAATTCCAATCAAAAGATTCTAAAGTCCAAAAACTTTATTATTCCACTCGGAAACGACTTATATAAATTTGGAGCCACTTACTCTCGTGAACATCTTGATGATCAACCCACAGAAAATGCACGAGTAGAACTCAAAGCAAAACTTTCTGAAATGATAAATTGCCATTATGAAATTGTTGATCAGGTTGCGGGTGTAAGGCCTACTGTAAGAGATCGAAAACCTATTCTGGGATCTCATCCGGAATACAGAAATCTATTTATACTTAATGGTTTTGGAAGTAGAGGTGTTATGGCTGCGCCGAGCCTTTCTGAAAAACTAGTCAATTTGATGTTTCAAAATAAGGAAGTCGACAAAGAGATTAGTCTTGACCGCTTTTTGAAGCTTTATTCTTAGCATTCTTGTCGTAAGATAAAAACATATTGATCCAGACATTTCTGGATAGTCTCATAATGATAGGACCTAAAGCTACAAGGACCACTATTATGGATATAAAGGAAGGAACAACTCCCAATCCTATAAAAAAGTAAGAGGTGATAAATGCAGCTACTGCAAATGCAACGCCAATGCCATAACTTACGTACATAGCACCATAGAAAAATGAAGGTTCAATTTTATATTTAGTATTGCAAACTGAGCATCTTTCGTACATTTCATAAATTTTACTCAACTTGTAAGGGTTTGATTCTTTGTACATATCACCCTCGTGACAGACAGGACATTTTCCTGTAAAGACACTATATAATTTTGACCCCTTCAGCATTATGAATAAATTTTAGTTTTACATTACAAAAATACCAATATTTGCAAAAATTACAGGTAACATATGCTACACATTCACAATCTTTCTATTTCTTTTGGTGGAGAGTATCTTTTTAAAGAAATCAGTTTTAAGCTGAGTGCAGGAAATAGGGTAGGTCTTATTGGAAAAAATGGAGCCGGAAAGTCTACCATGCTTAAGATTATCTCTGGTGAAATGCCTCTAGATCAAGGTCAAATTGCAAAAGATAAGGAGATAAATATAGGCTTTCTAAAGCAAGATATCGATTTTGAAGAGGGAAGAACAGTTTTGGAAGAAGCTTATCAGGCTTTCGAAGCTATAAAATCCTTAGAATCAAAGTTAGATCATATCAATCAGCAATTAGTAGAAAGAACAGATTACGAAAGTGAAGGTTATAATCAATTGATGATCGACCTTAACGATTACCAGCATCAATATGAAATATTAGGAGGTTATAATTACCAAGGTGAAACCGAAAGAGTCTTAAAAGGGTTAGGTTTTACAACTGAGGATTTTGGAAAACAGACAGACACTTTTTCTGGAGGATGGAGAATGCGTATTGAACTTGCAAAATTACTTCTACAAAGCAATGATATTCTCCTTTTGGATGAGCCTACCAACCACCTTGATATAGAGAGTATACTATGGCTTGAAAGTTTTCTGCAAAACTTCCTTGGTTGTGTAGTTATTGTTTCTCACGATAAAATGTTTCTGGACAACGTGACCAACAGAACCATAGAATTATCATTGGGTCAAATTTACGATTACAACAAGCCATATTCTAAATTTAAAGTGCTTAGAGAAGAATTGCGCGAACAACAACTTGCTGCGCAAAAAAATCAGCAGAAGGAAATAGAGCAGACAGAAAAGCTTATCAGTAAATTTAGAGCCAAAGCGAATAAAGCTTCGATGGCGCAATCGCTTATCAAAAAACTTGAGAAAACTGAAGTTATTGAAGTCGATGAGGAGGACAATCAAGTAATGAACGTTAAGTTTAACAGTTCAAAAAATCCTGGTAAGGTTGTGATAGAAGCCGAGAATTTATCCAAATCCTTTGGTGATGACATCGTTTTCAAAGACGTAGATTTTTTAATCGAAAGGAATTCTAAAATTGCATTCGTTGGACAGAACGGACAAGGGAAGTCTACGTTGGCTAAAATTATAGTAGGAGAACTTGAGCATGGTGGACACATCAAGCTTGGTCATAATGTAGAAATAGGTTATTTCGCTCAAAACCAAGCTGAGTATCTGGATGGTAATAAGACGGTCTTAGATACGATGATAGATGCGGCCAACGAAAGTAACAGAAGTCGGGTGCGGGATATTTTGGGCTCTTTCCTCTTTAGAGGTGATGATGTTACCAAGTTTGTAAAAGTGCTTTCTGGTGGGGAAAGAAACCGTCTAGCTTTGGCTAAAATGTCTCTATCTCCTTTCAATGTCTTGATTATGGATGAGCCTACCAACCACTTGGATATTCAATCCAAAAACGTTTTAAAATCAGCGCTAAATAACTTTGAAGGAACATTAATTCTAGTTTCTCACGATAGAGATTTTCTACAAGGCCTTGCAGATTCTGTCTATGAATTTAGAAACAATACCGTGAAAGAATTCTTAGGTGGCATCAACGACTACTTAAAATATAGAGAGCTAGAGTCGATGAGGGAAGTGGAGAAGAAGGACAAGAAGCAGAAAGAAGCTAAAGCTGAGTCTTCCAGTAAAAACGACTATGAATTTCAGAAAAAACAAAAGTCGCTTCAGAATAAATTGAGTAGCGTTGAGTCCAAAATCTCTAAGCTTGAGAAAGAGATAAAGGAAATGGACAAAAAGCTTGAAGAAAAATACGAGGAAACGATCAAAAAAGAAGACTTCTTCGAAAATTATAATGCTAAAAAATCTAAAATGGAAACTCTCATGAAGTCGTGGGAAGATCTGCAAATTGAGATTGAAGAAATATAAAACAGCGGTTTAACTTTTTACCTGATTTGAGGTCTTAATGCTACTATGAGAAAAATAATTTTATCGGTTCTTGGAGTTTTGATCATCGTCTTAGCGATTTTTGTTGCAAAATTTATAATTGATAGCAACGTAAAAGAAAAGCCAGAAAATCTTCAGCTAGAAAAGCCAGTTGTTGTCCAAACAGTTAAAAACAGAACCATTCCAGTTCAATTGACTACAAATGGAACAGTATCAGCTCTAAACAAGTTTGAAATTTTCGCAGAAGTTGAAGGCGTGTTTTTGAAAAGTTCCAAAAACTTTAGGGCAGGTCAATACTATAGAAAGGGAGAGCTTCTTCTTAAAATCAATGACAGGGAATTTACAGCCAATGTTCAATCTGTGAAGAGTTCACTTTTTAGTTCATTATCATCTATAATGCCAGACTTGAGATTAGATTATCCAGATATTTATCCCAAATGGAAAGCTTATTTGGATGAGTTTTCAATGAAATCTTCAACTCCGGAATTACCGGAATTTGAAAATAATAAAGAAAGGTATTTTATAACTGGAAGAAATATTTTATCTGATTATTACACGCTCAAAAATCTCGAAGAGCGTTTATCCAAATTTAACTTGAGAGCACCATTTGACGGGGTTTTAACAGAGGCTTTAGTTAATGAAGGAACACTCGTGAGACCCGGTCAAAAACTGGGAGAATTTATTGATCCATCTGTCTTTGAATTAATGATAGCACTTAAGCAAGAATATATCAAATTTATTGATGTTGGCAACAAGGTAGAAATGCATCCTCTTAATCAGGACGAGACTTTTGAAGGTGAAATCACAAGAATAAATGCTCAAATTGACCAAAGCTCTCAAAGTGTTCAGGTTTTTATTCGATTTAAGAATGAAGACGCTAAAGAAGGCATGTATCTGGAAGCTATAGTTACAGCAAATGAAATTGAAAATTCAGTTCAGATTCCGCGTGAGCTTATTATAAATACGTCTGAAGTTTATGCCGTTGAGGATGGACTTTTGAAATTGATAACTATTAATCCTGTTCACTTCAACAAAGAACAGGTTATCGTAAAGGGAATTCCAGACGGTACTAAAATTTTATCTGGAGTCGTGCCTGGCGCCTATTCAGGAATGAAAGTTTCCATAGAAAAAGAAGAATCTTTGTAAGAATTGTATTGTGAGAAAACTTATTTCCTATTTCATAAAATATGACGTCGCCGTAAATGTCGTCATTCTAGCATTTGTCATTTTTGGGATTGCAGGGGCTTTAAGTCTGAAGTCTTCTTTCTTTCCACTTGTGGAGTCAAAAATTATTCAGATTTCGGTGAATTATCCTGGTTCCGCACCAGAAGAAATCGAAGAAGGAATCATCCTCAAGATAGAAGATAACCTGAAAGGACTTGAAGGGATAGATAGAGTCACTTCCGTCGCCAGAGAAAGCGGTGGTTCTATAACTGTAGAGATAGAGCAAGACGAAGATATTGACGTCATGCTTACGGAGGTGAAGAACGCTGTTGATCGAGTTCCAACCTTTCCTTCGGGAATGGAACCTTTGGTCGTTGCCAAACAAGAAAATGTAAGGCAGACTATTGATTTTGCTATCTCTGGTGATGATATTTCTCTGAAGACGCTTAAGGATATCAGTTACCAAATCGAGTCTGACTTGAGGAGGCTTGATGGTATTTCTCAAATTGAAATCACTGGTTTTCCAAATGAAGAAATTGAAATTTCTCTTTCTGAAGATCAACTTTTAGCTTATAATTTAACTTTTGAAGAAGTTGCTCAAAAAGTTGCTCAAAATAATATCCTTACCACAGGTGGAACTATTAAGACCTCTGCAGAAGATTATTTGATAAGAGCAAATCAAAGGAATTACTACGCAGACGCACTCAACGATATTGTAGTGAGATCTGATGCAAGCGGAAATACCGTAAGATTATCTGATATTGCTGAGGTAAAAGATCAATTTGAAGACACAGCGAACGTATCCTTTTTTAATGGGAATGTTTCTGTAAATATTTCAATAAGCAATACCAATTCCGAAGACCTTATTTCAACAGCTGATAAAGTAAATGTTTATGTTGATGAGTTCAATGAAAAAAACAATAATGTTCAGCTTAATGTTGTAAGTGATAATTCAATCACTTTGAAGCAAAGAACACAACTTCTTCTAGAAAACGGGGCAGTTGGGATCCTGCTTGTTTTGTTTTTCCTTTCCCTATTTCTTAACACTCGCTTAGCTTTTTGGGTCTCCTTTGGTTTACCTGTTGCTTTTTTGGGAATGTTTGTTTTTGCTGGGTTATTCAATGTAACTATAAATGTTCTTTCATTGTTTGGGATGATTATCGTAATTGGTATTCTGGTAGATGACGGGATTGTAATTTCAGAGAATATCTATCAACATTACGAAAGGGGTAAAAAACCAATTCAAGCTGCTATAGATGGGACAATGGAAGTTCTTCCTCCAGTGATTTCAGCTATTATTACTACTATTTTAGCCTTTGTCACTTTCTTGTTTTTAGACAGTAGGATAGGAGAATTTTTCAGTGAAGTCTCTACTGTAGTTATTTTGACGCTTGTCGTCTCACTGGTAGAAGCTTTCATAATCTTACCTGCTCACATAGCGCATTCTAAAGCACTTGTGAGAAATACAGATTCAGAAGATGAAAATAAAAGTTTCTTTGGGAAACTCTTTAGCAAATTAAGATCTGTCAACAAAGTTGGTGATAAAATAATGAGTTATCTCCGTGATAGGTTTTACGCTCCTATTTTGAGATTTTCCTTAAAAAATCAGATATTTTCACTTTCCATATTTGTAGCTTTCATCATTATCACCATAGGAGCTATTGGAGGAAATATTGTAAGAATTACTTTGTTTCCAAGTATTGCTAGTGATAGAGTATCTATAAATTTACTTATGGCTGAAGGTGTGAATCCAGCCAAAACAGACTCTATTATTTCCTATGTAGAAGCTGCCGCCTGGAGGGTGAACGAAGATTTTACCGAACGTCAATCTGGAAATAAACAGGTAGTAGAAAATATTATAAAACGAGTTGGACCGGGCAATAATAAAGCTTCTCTTCAAGTTAATCTATTGCCAGGGGAAGAGCGTGATTTTTCTTCTCCAGAAATTACCAACGCGATAAGAGAAGAGGCAGGAACTATACTTGGTGTAGAAAATCTCACTTATGGTTCTGGAGGTAATTTTGGTGGCTCACCAGTTTCGGTTTCTCTTTTAGGTAATAATATTAATGAGTTACAAGCAGCTAAGGAGGCTTTGAAAAAGGAGATGGAAGATAATCCCCTTTTAAAGGATGTCTCAGATACAGATCCGGAAGGGATTAAGGAAATAGATATAAGGCTTAAGGAAAATGCTTATGCTTTAGGTCTGGATTTATCTGAGGTGATGCGTCAGGTAAGAAATGGATTTTTCGGTGCTTCCGCACAACGTTTTCAAAGAGGTCAAGACGAAATACGAGTTTGGGTAAGATATAATTTAGAAAACAGGTCTTCCATTTCCAATCTTGAAGATATGCGTTTGACAACTCCTTCCGGAAGCAGAGTCCCTTTTTCTGAAATTGCAACTTATGAAATCATAAGAGGAACAGAATCTATTAGTCACTTGGACGGATTGCGTGAAATTCAGGTTAGTGCAGATATGGAGGATCCCAACGGAAGTTCTACTGAAATTCTAGCAGACATTCAGAATAATGTCATGCCAGATCTTTTAAACAAATATCAATCTCTTTCGGTGTCTTATGAAGGTCAAAACAGAGAAGCTGGAAAATTATCAAATTCAGCAAAAGGAGTTTTACCTATTATTTTATTTCTGATTTATGCAACTATTGCTTTTACATTTAGAAGCTATAGCCAACCACTTATTCTTCTGCTGTTGGTTCCATTTAGCATCATTGGCGTAGCTTGGGGGCATTATTTTCATGGTTTCCCTATCAATGTTTTATCCGCTTTGGGAATTATAGCTCTCATTGGTATTATGGTAAACGATGGACTGGTGCTGATTGGCAGATTCAATAATAACATACGAGATGGTCTTTCTTTTGATGACGCCATTTTCAATGCCGGCAAATCTAGATTTAGAGCTATTTTTCTTACTTCTCTGACAACAATTGCTGGTTTGGCACCACTTATTTTTGAGAAAAGCCGACAGGCACAATTTTTAAAACCTATGGCTATTTCTATAGCTTACGGAATTGGAATTGCGACCGTATTAACGCTTATTTTGCTTCCTATTTTCTTATCAATAAGCAATTACATCAAGGTAGGGGCAAAGTGGATTCCAAAAGGGAAAGTAGTAGATAGAGTGACTTTAGAAAGAGCTTATAAAGAACAACAAGGAGAAAAAGCACATGAAGATGAGAAGTAAATTAGTCATCTTATTAGTTTTATTGACAGCTTGTCTTACAGCACAAGAGGTTAGAAAAGATACATTACTGGATAAAAATCAGGCGATTGAATTGGTTCTTAGTAAAAACTTCGACATTGAAGTTTCTGAGAATAACCTGGAAATTGCAGATAATAATCAAGGTATTCTGAATTCAGGATATTTACCTACATTGTCTACAAGCTTTGGTTATGATTTCAGCCTTCAAGACCGACTCGCTGAGGTTGAAGGGCGTGAACCAATAGATCAAAATGATCTGGAGACTCGAAGCTATAGAGCAAGTTTAGATTTAAACTACACAGTTTTTGACGGCTTGGGGCGTCTTTACAATTACAAAAGCCTTAAGGAACAGTACGATCTTTCAGGATTGGAAGTAAGAGAAACAATTGAAAATACTCTTATCCAGATGTTCACAGTGTATTATGAAGTGGCTAGGATTTATGAGAACGTTCAGATCCTTGAGCAAACCATGGAAATTTCTAATGAAAGAGTAAAACGATCCAATTATCAATTTCAATTTGGTCAAAATTCAAAACTAGTAGTTCTTAATGCTGAAGTCGATGCTGCCAATGATAGCATCAACCTCATAAATGCAAGACAAAACCTAGAAAATACACGTCGGGACTTGATGTTAATTTTAAATATTGAATTTGAAAAAGAATTTAAAGTAGATACTCTGGTCAATTTTATTCCAGAACTTCTTATAGCTCAGTACATCGAAAAAGCTGAAGAGAACAATGTCTCTGTTCTTAAAATTGAAAGAAATCTGACCATTAGTGATTACGATATCAAAATCAGCAGATCGGGTTATTTTCCTCAAATAGACCTGTTTGGTTCTTATGGATGGAATAGGAACATAAGTCCAGAATCCCCTTTTTTTCCAGGTTCCACACAAACTTTAGAAGGACTGTCAGCAGGGGTGAGTTTGTCATGGAACTTGTTTGATGGCGGGCAGACTGCCGTTAGAGTACAGAATGCTAAAGTGGGCTACAAGACTCAGGAAGTCTTAAAAGATCAGATTAAGTTTCAGGTCAAACGCGATATCTCAAACGCGTTCAATAACTACAAAAATCGATTGTATATCTTTGAATTGCAAGAGCAAAATGTGATTACAAATAAAAATAACTTTGACCGTTCCAAGGAGCAATTCAGTATAGGTCAGATTACTTCTATCGAGTTTCGACAAGCACAAATCAATTTGATAAATGCACAAACAAGTCGTAATTTAGCTAAATACGATGCGAAGATTGCAGAATTACAGTTGTTACAACTGACAGGTCAACTATTAAATATCGACTTTTAATGTTTGAATATTACTTTCAATGTCCTTATTGCTGGGAAGAAATTAGTATGCTGTTGGATCCGTCTGTGAGGCAGCAAACCTATGTGGAAGACTGTGAAGTCTGCTGTAACCCAATTCAAGTGACAGTTCGTTTTGAAGACGAAGAACTTCAAGAATTCAGGGCTGAAGATATTGAGCAATAAAAGTTGAAGTTTTATTTTGTAGAATTGATAATTCGACTTATATTTGCAGTCCGATATTGACAAATACAACACAAACATATATCGCGGGGTAGAGCAGCAGGTAGCTCGTCGGGCTCATAACCCGAAGGTCACTGGTTCGAGTCCAGTCCCCGCTACTAGCTTAAATCAAGTAAATCAACGGATTGTCTACCACAATCCGTTTTTTTATGTCTTTAAATTTCTTGCTTTTCGAGCCGTAAACGCTAGAGTAAACGATTTGTCCTTGAAACTAGACTTTTCAGAATTCAAAATTTATACCGGTGGTGTCGATATTTCCAACTGGTCATTCCACCATGACTGCATGTGAAAATACCTGTGAGAGATAGGTGTAGAATTACATGAAGATTATCCAGATCTGTTTAAGGGATGAGGTATTAAATTCTATATCAGGTGCTTAATACATTTAGAAGGGAAGAGCATAAGCAGTTATTCGAATTGCTTTAGATTTTTTGAATCACTTTCTACATGTGTGATATACTATCCAGTATAGCTAATAATTTATCCTAAATTTGATTTAATTCAACGTCAGCATTTAATTTTGTAGTAGTAAAAAAATAGACGATAATCTAAGCAATACTTCTTCGGTAATAACAACCAGAACATGTTGCTAACTACAAATCAATGAAAAATTCACCTCAAAGCAGCAATAATGAAAACCATCTTCCTCTTTTACTTTCACTGTTACTCTTAGGCGGTATGGTAGCTGGTTATTTTTTTGTGCCCGGCCTGCAGCAATTTCTGGATGAAGCCTGGCTAGTTCTGACTAGCAACGATGAGCAACGAATTAAAAGCTGGGTGGATGATTTTGGCTGGTATGGCCCTTTAATTCTCGTCCTGGCCATGATAGCGCAGATGTTTTTAATAGTCATTCCAAGTGTAGCTCTCATGGTTGTTTCAATTCTGGCCTATGGTGCGTTTTGGGGTAGTGTTATTATTTTGATTGCTATTTTTGCGGCTTCATCGGTAGGTTACTTTGTGGGCCGCTATTTAGGCCAGACCATTATCATGAAGCTGTTAGGTCAAAAAACTGAAAAAAAAATTGAAGAATTTATAAGCGAATACGGATTCTGGGCGGTCGTCATCACGCGACTCAACCCCTTTCTTTCCAATGATGCCATTAGTTTTGTTGGCGGCATGCTAAAAATGGGTTACTGGCGTTTTATAGGAGCTACCCTGATAGGTATCTTGCCATTAACTGTTTTTATAGCTGTTTTAGGAGAAAACTTAGAGCGCTTGAAGTGGGGATCTTTAATCTTTTTACTTGGCTTTGTTTACTACGTTTGGTGGGATAAGAAACGGCGAAAGCTTAAAGAATAGTCAATTTCCGCTTATGACCACTTCTCATCCTAATATTTCCGACTTGATAAAGACACCGTGCCGGTATCGCTTATAGTTCTTTTAATCATTACCACTGTTCATGTATCGGAAACTTCATAAGCCTCTGCCTGCTAACCATTGTGTTTTCAATCTATCTAATTTCACGATTAGATATGGATACAAACACCCCTTATCAGGTAAAGAACGCGCTTTCAGAGGAAGAGTAAAAGCTATTATTTAACAGGTTTAAACAAGACTTGCATTTCGTTGACCTCAAGCAGAAAAAGCCAACTCATCTTCTGATTAAACGGAATACTTACGTCAAATAAACGTGTAATGGAAAGTCAATATTAAATATGTAATTATTGTATACATTGATTTCTTATATATTGCAGTTCACTACAGACCTGCTTTGTTAAAACAAATTATTCACAAAAATGAATTTGAAGGACAAAATGAAGAAAGCCTGGCCCACAAGGGATGCTATGGAGCAAATTTATACAATGAAACTCTGGGGTAACAACGACTCAGATTTTTATTCAGGGATTGGTTCTCATCATCCTGAAATCGTAAACCCCTACATTGACGTTGTGTCCTCTTATTTAGAGACTTTTGAATCTCCGCCTGTAATTTGTGACCTGGGTTGTGGCGATTTTAATGTAGGGGAAAATTTGGTGCAGTATGCCGATAAGTATATCGGTGTGGATATAGTTGAAGATCTTATAGAGTATAATTCAAGGACTTTTAATCATAACAATTTAGATTTTCAATGCCTGGATATAGCAACAGATGATTTACCAGTTGCTGATATTGTCATTTTAAGACAAGTTCTGCAGCATCTCTCAAATGACGAGATACAAGCTATACTAGACAAATTATACAATTACAGGTTTCTTGTTCTCACCGAGCATTTGCCAAAGGGTGAATTTGTGCCTAATAAAGAAATTATTTCCGGACAGGGCACGAGATTAAAAAAACAAAGCGGTGTAAATTTATTAGCTCCGCCATTTAATTTTAAAGTAAAGGGAGAAAAAAAGTTATTGACAATTACGTCTGAAGATAACAAAGGTGTTATTGAGACAACTCTATATAAAATTTATTAAGTCGGCTTTTGCCGATTTATTAGCTATTTACTGATTGTCTTTGTAATCGTTCAAACTCTTGAGTGCTGCCTTGCGTCCCATTTCTATCAATTCTTCGGCTTTATAAAAATCATATATCTCACAGAAATATCTTGGGGTTTCTATTAAAATATCAGGTGGATTTTTTTCAAGCGTATTCTTAACCATTTCATTCCTCATTAATTCGAATGAGATATTCATGATATCAAAATAGCTTAAATCATTAGGCGTATCGTCCGAGAATAATTTACTCAGATTTTTATTAAATTTATCAATAGTGCTTTGATAAAAAGACTGTTCCTCCTCCTTTTTTTCAAGCTTTTCAGGCTTTTCGGGTATGGGAAGATCTGCATTTACATTTACTGCAATCAGAACATCATTGTCATTTCGCGGAGCATAGGGAATAGGAGTATTATTGATAACGCCACCATCTACAAGGATCGAATCTTCATTTTTCAGTGGGGTTATGACATTCGGAATAGCTATGGAAGCCCGCATTGCCTTATACAGACTTCCTTCCTTGAAAATCACTTGTTTTTTGCTGATTAAATCGGTAGCGGTGGCGCAGAACCGAATGGGTAAGTCCTGAATTTGTTTATCAGGAATGAAGCTTGATAATTCTTCAAAGACTTTGTCTCCTTCAATAAACCCACTTTTAAAAAGCGTGAAGTCCACTAAATTGAAGACATCAATTTTATCGAGTTTTAAGGTCCATTCTTTAAATTCCTTAATTTTTCCTGCTGCATAAATTCCGCCAACCACAGCACCCATAGAAGTGCCTGTTATTGAGTGAATTTCATAGCCCTGCTGTTCCAGCTCCTCCAGAACTCCAATATGGACGAGACCTCTTGCACCTCCTCCAGATAAAACTAACGATACTTTTTTCATTTACTTTTTTGATTATAACCCTGATCACAACAAAATTTAAATTCAAATTTACTTTTAAAAAATTCTCAAATCATCAAAATGTCCTTTTTAAAGTTTAAAAGATTACCGACAGGTATAGAGTGGAGTTTGGATAAATTCATTGTTGTTTTTTTAATTAATCCCTGATAAAAAAGGTTTTAGCTTAACTTTGATTATAACTTTTTCATTTGTCCTGTAAAATCGTCTCCTTATAGCGCTTTGTAGATCGCTCTAAATTATCCGATAAAGATACAAGCCATCCCAGATGGTTAGAGATCAAGTAGGCTTCCTGTAAAGAATGTAGAGTTTCGGTATCCAGTTCTTCATTCCCTAGCTTGATGTTTTCATCTCTTACATGTGCTAGGCGCTTATATTCATTTAGTAATTTCTTATGAGCATCCTCAGCTTTAGTTTTAGCTATGTTTTCCTGTGTTGAAGTCCGTTCCAGACTATCCAGTGCGCCCTGAAGTGTATCTGAGATTCTGTTGATGAGCATATTAAATTCAACAGAAGCAGGAGTGGTTTGATGTTGAGTGATGAAGTTGCCAATAGACGCTATGGCAGAAATGAGCGTCTGGTGAAGCGTTACCATTTCATAAATTAACTGAAATTCTTTTTGCTTGGATTTAGGATCCTGAGTCAGTCTCTGAAAGGCAGCGTTCAATTGACTGATAGCCAGGAATGCCTCTTTTCTCGCAAGATTATAGGCTAATAATTTATCATCAGGGTTTTTATATAGATCCTGGGTAGCGAGAAGATAAGCTTTGTTCGCCTTTAATGCTTCAATAAGAACTTTTTTTAGGTTAAATACTTCCCAGCTGGGCAGCAGGCTATAATTAGCCACTACAGCGATGATCGCACCTATAAATGTATCTATCACCCTATACTGTATAACTTCTAAAGCTTTAGGGTTGATAAAAGAATAGACGAAAACAATACTAATGGTGATAAGGGCTGCAGCCGACTTATAGTTTTGCTGAATTAAGGCAAACGCAAAAACCAGAGATACCAATGCCAAAACCGCATATACTATTTCATTTTGAGTCAGTAAAACAATCCCTACGGCTATGACGGCCCCAATAAGGGTGCCTGTAATTCGATCCTTAGAGCGCTCCTTGGTCAACCCGTAACTTGGACGCATAATTACTATGATGGTAAGTAAAATCCAGTAGGTATTTTGAATTTCAAAAAAGATGCCCAGACTATAGGCGAATAGCATGGCAATGCTAAGTCTTAAGGAGTGTCTAAATAATGTAGAGTCTAAGCGCAAGTTTTGTAACATTACGTTGAACCTATACTCGTGTAAGGTCAAAAACTGACTAGCGTCTTGACGTTTTAAAGATACTTTTGAAGCCTCTTTCACATTATCCATAGCTCTTCTGATAGCTATAATTTCTTCCAGCAACTGTTCCTGGTAATCGTATAAGTTTTTCAAAATCAAAGCGCCTTCTCTGGCTTGAGGCAGTTTAACATTATCAAGGTAGTCGGTTATGGAAGCGTTTGCCCGAGCTAAAGCCGACGTTAAATTCTTTTTATCTGGTAATGGATTCTGCTGCATCAGCACCTCCGACAGGCGAATAAGATGGTTCCCCATAATCTTATTCAACTTCTTTGCTGGTTTTAAAAACTCTTTTCTATCCTTAAAAATTTTATCGATGGTTTCATAATTCATCTGCTCAGCTTCGATGAGTTCAAAAATTTTAATTGTCGAAATAAAAATCAATAATTGTTTCTCTTCGTATCGGGAGCGTCCGGACCGCTTTCTAGCTGTTAATAGAGTCTCTCGAAGGGTTTCGTGCTTATCGTTGATTTGATTTTGAAGACTAAAGTTTCGCTGAACGCGTTGGTCTCTATCTTTTGTACTGGTGAGTAGTTTGGCACGTAGCTTCAAATAATCACCAATCAAATGCAGTGTATCCGATAGCAACTGATTTTGATCTTTATTAGGAAAAATGATTTGAAAAATTAGAGATACTGATAAATACCAGAGACCACCTAAGCCCATCAGGGCCACCTGAATTAAAATAGCAGAAGTTGATGTTTTATCGATTGCAAAGGCAATCACCATGGCCAGTAAACCTGAGAAAGATACCAAAGATGCTCTAAAACCATAAACAGATAGGAGGGATACAAAAAAGGCAATCACTCCCATAGCGATTAATAATAGTGGCAGGTAAGGCTTTGTAAACAGGATGATTGTGGTGATCAGCATGGTTAACCCTGTACTGATTAAAATGGCGTTAACTTTACGTTTTCTACTGCCCGGCATGTCTCCTGGAGCATTTAAAAACGCACCTAACACAATGGGTAGAGCCAATTCGAAATAGCCTAAAGCGTAAAAAACAGCAAATGGTATAGCAAGCGCTACACCCACACGAATTCCACGATCAAAATTGGAACTCTTGAAGAATAATTCGAGCTGTTTGAACGTTTCTTTCAAATTGATTTTTTGATAAAGTTAATTTAATTCATAGTAACAGCCCTGGCTTTTTAATTGTTTTAGGAGTGTCTCTGGTTTTGCAACATTAGATATAAATTGTTGCAAAGCTGTTGCTGCTGATCTAGCAACTATATATCAAAACGGCTTTATTTCCTCCTGAAAGAAACTTCAGTTGGTGAAGATGTCTTTTTAGGATGGAGTATTGGCAGTTGGTCGTGATTTTATCCTGAGCCGTACTACTACCCAAAGGCCTCATTTTGTACAAGAAAATTTAAAACAAATAAAATTTAGCTTTTGGTCTAAGTTCAAGACAAAACGTGAATACTTGTATGGAAACTTAGATAAAGCAAGATTAAAACATGCATTATAATATCTAATCTAAACCCTTTTTTTCTTTTTGGTGGTTTACATTTGAAATTAAAATGATAGACAACTAAGATTTTAAAATTGTCAATGATTTTTGTAAACACTAAGGATTGGATATGAAAAATTACACTAATAAATACTTTGACATTTCAAAACCAGTATTTATTCCATCTGCTCTAATTACGGTTGTTTTCGTAACATTTACCATAATTTTCAACGAACAGGCAGAAGCAGGGTTTTCAACCTTTAGGGCATATATGTCCGAAAACTTTGGGTGGTTTATCAATATAGCTATCAATTACTTTTTATTCTTCGTTGTTTATTTGGCCTTCAGCAAGTATGGTAAAATAAGAATTGGAGGAAGCGATGCCCGTCCCAGCTTTAGTAAATTTTCATGGATTGCTATGTTGTTTTCGGCTGGAATGGGTATTGGTTTAGTGTATTTTAGTGTAGCAGAACCCATGTTGCATTTCAGTAATCCCATTGAAAGCGGTCTGTCCGGTATAGATAAATCTAAATTGGCGATGAAACACACGTTTTTTCATTACGGATTTCATGTGTGGGGAATTTATACTTTGCTGGGGATTGCTTTAGCTTATTTCACATTCAATAAAAATGCTCCTTTATCGATAAAATCAACTTTGAAACCACTATTTGGTAAATACATGAATTCCTTTATTGGTTATGCTATAGATGTCATTGCTGTACTAGCAACTTTATTTGGCCTGGCAACGACACTTGGTTTTGGTGCAGTTCAGTTTACAACTGGTATTTCAGAATTGTCGGGACTGTCGAATTCTGTAAATATTCAAATTCTATCCATCGTTGGAATCACCTTGATTGCTACTGTTTCTGTCCTTTCAGGTTTAAACAAGGGCTTAAAGTACTTGAGTAATCTGAATATAATAATCGCTGGAATACTGTTTATTTTTGTTTTGTTTGTTGCTTCAACAGTCTTTCTATTTGATGGTTTCGTTGAAAGCCTAGGTCTGTACCTGACTGATTTTTTTGAATTGAGCACCTACAGAAATCAATATGGGGAAGAAGGGAAATGGTTTAAATCCTGGTCGATGTTTTATTGGGTGTGGTGGATCTCATGGTCACCATTTGTAGGCACTTTTATAGCCAGAATTTCCAAAGGAAGAACGCTTCAAGATATCGCTATTTACGGTTTATTAGTGCCCTCCTTGTTTTCTATGCTTTGGATGTCTGTCATAGGTGGAACAGCATTGGATATGCAACTTAACAATGTTGCAGACTTAGCCCAAATCGTAACTGACGACAGCTCTTTGGGATTATTCAAAATGTTAGAAAACCTGCCGTATTATAAAATCACTGCAGTTCTGAGTATTTTTCTCGTGGGTACTTTTTTTATTACGTCATCAGATAGTGGCTCACTAGTGGTAGACTTTATGACTTCCGGCGGAAAACTGGACGCCCCAAAAGGTCAGAAGGTGTTCTGGGCATTTATGGAAGGTGCTATAGCGATTGCCTTGTTGGTAGGAGGAGGTTTGTCTGCTCTTCAATCGGCATCCATCTCAACAGGATTTCCGTTTGCTATTATTTTGATTTTTGTGAGTATCTCTCTGCTCAAAAGTCTTAAAAAAGATAAACAGTTAAAAAGTAAGTAGTCAGTGTTTTTAAATTTGAGAACTAAGTCATGCTTATATCTGAAGCGTTGTTGGGACTCACCTGTCTTGAAAATAAGTAGGGAGCTTTTACTAAGTCAGGATCCATCTTACGCCAAAAGAGAAATATGAGGAGTTGGAAACAGCCTATTAATTAAATTTGGTTCTGATTTAAAGTGATAATGAAAAGTAAGTTAATGGAACTGGAAAATTTTATCTATTGTCTTGAAGCCGTTCCTGATGTGGACAGAGTAGAAACGACTGAAGTCGTCAAGATCCTGGAGAATATGGCCTTAACACAGGAAATTTCAAGTATTTATAAGGCTTGTGATACTATTGAAGGTTTAGAGCAGAGTCTGAATTTTTTACTGTATGACGATCATCATTTTCAGGATTATGAAATCATTTATCTGGTTCTTTCAGGTGAAGCTAATACTATTTTAATCAATGGGTATTACTACAGCATAGAGGAGATTGCAGAACTTTTTGAAGGAAAAATGAAAGGAAAGGTTATACACTTCGCCAACCTAAAGGTTCTGGATTTAACTGATGAAGAGTGCCAGTATTTTCTGGACGTAACTGGTGCCCGAGCGATTTCCGGATACGGATTTCACTCAGAAAATATGTCGAGTGCTTATACCCTGGATCGTTTGTTTTTCAGTTTGTTTTATGAAAATGACGATTTGAGAGAGGTCGTTGAACAGATGTTTCAAAAGCATTATAAGCTCTGTAAGTTTTTAGACTTTAGATTGTATTATTAAAAACTTTTAATTCTCTTTACTCAGATATAAATCAATTTAAAACCCAGTCCACTGCAGCATCAAATGTACTAAACGGCTTTGAGTAATAGCCTCTATCTAGAGATTCAACCAGCATTGGGACTACAATATCTTTTGGATTTTCAGTGATTATTGCAATTTTATAATTTCCAAACACATCGATATGTTTTCTGTAAAAATCAGCTATTAAAGTATGTTCATCAATTTCGATATCAAAATTTGATTTCCGATAATCCAAAATAAACCCCTTTTTTTTCTCGGGTATTAAACCATTTTCAAACGCATATCTCCAGGAAGATTCTATATCCTCTATTGTAATAAGTCCATAATAGGTCTTAATTAAAATGCCGAGAGAATCATCAAATTTATATTCAAATTTCTTTTGCATTATTAAAACTATTAATCAGAAGGTTTTTTTATAATTTAAATATCAAAAAATAGTTTTAATAAAAATTGTAATTGATATCTTTTTTCAATGATTTATTCCTGTTTTTTTCCAGGAAAAGCTTCCTGGTGGGGTTTTCAATATTGCATTTAGTAATATTTAAAGCATGTGCAGCACATTATTTCTTCATTTCTCAGGTACTTCTGGAATGATTGTAAAGAGGCTCTGAAAAAAGCTTTTGAGCTTATAAAAGAATAATGTACATTAAATAGTTAATTAATGTACATTACTTAATAAAATAATGTACATTATATAGTTGTAAGTTCTTGAGGGTGATGATTAATCCTCCTTTTCTTATCGATTAATTCTCTTTAGAAAATATCTTATGTGACCAGTTATAGAATCGATATCTAAATAGATCTCAAAACTTCGAATGATGTACCCTTGTTCACTTCAATTTTATAGGAGTAATTTCTAGCCTAAGCATTTAATTACAGTTCAACAAAATGGTTGTAGTTGATTGAGCTTGATTGGGCAGAAGTAACTATCACCTTTAAAGAAATTGTGTTTTTACGAAGATTTAAACACTCAAAAACAGTTGCATAAAAAATTAAATTCTCAAGATTAGAATAATTTAAAAAAGCCATTAACAGGTACTTCAGTGGCATTAATAACCTTGAAACCGGCGGGTCATTTTCTTTTATCCAAACGTCTGGCTACTCTGTTGATAATTAGTAATAATAAGGTAGCCACAACGGAAATCACATATTGTTCTAAAGCAACGGCAATACCGATACCAGCCGAGAAAAGTACTGTGGCGGCTGTTGTAAGATAATAGACTTTGCTTTCTTCACTGGCTTTTAATATGGTTCCAGCCCCAATAAAACTAATTCCCAAAATGATAGCTTCAATAATTCTGGTAGGGTCTGGCTGGATTACGTTTTGCAATCCGCTTTCCATATAATTTTCAACAAGCACTTTACCTAAGGATAGAATCAAAGCTGAAGAGCTCCCAACAATCATATTGGTTCTGAAACCGGCAGGCTTATCTTTCGCTTCTCTTTCCAATCCGACAAATCCAGTTAATACCGCTGCAATAGTTACATTCATTAGTATCAGTAATTCTCCAGTCCAGTCAAATTCAGGCATAACAAAACTATTTTAAGACCCAGGGTCAAAAATGGGTTTAGATGTAATTATATCTAATATAAGATTTTCAAACTAATTTGATTGTTTTGGAAGTATTGAAAAGATCAAAAGTTCATCTTTAAATAAAAATTGAGAGTTGAAAATTCAATATCAAAAACGATTTATGAATTATTAGTTAAGTGAACTCAGGAATCTTTCCTACAACACCCTTATAAAATTTTTGTAAGTCTAGTAAATCCTTTTCATAGTTACCTGTGGCGTAAAAAGGTTTTGAAATCTTTACTGTTTTGGTAGAGTAGTCAAAGGCTACAGCAGTAATTGGCACGTTTGCATTGTAAGCGATGTAGTAAAATCCACTTCTCCATTTTTCCACTTTTTTTCTGGTACCCTCTGGAGCAATAGCAAGACGAAACTCTTCTTTAGAGTTGAATAGCTTTACAATTTGTTCTACTTTATTTTGCTTGGTGGTACGTTCAATGGGTTCACCTCCCATCCATTTGAAATACCAGCCAAAAGGAGAATCAAATAATTCCTTTTTGGCTACATAATGAATGGGTGTGTTTATAATTTTTCTAGTAAGCGCACCAATATAGAAATCATGCCAGCTAGTGTGGGGAAGTACAGTGACAACAGTCTTAGGGATAGCTTTGTCAAATTGTCCTTCTATCGACCAGCCTAAAAGGGATTGAAATATAAATTTTGATAAACGCATTATATAATGTTCTGTTTATAATAAAACATACTTTATAAAATTAGGAATGTTTTTTAATATCAGTATGAATACTAATTAAAAAATTACTGGAAGAAAGAGGTGACAGAGAATTTATGATGATCCTCATTAGATTCATTAAGATTTGCTAAGAAATCAATTAAAAACAATCGCTTTAATATTTCACTACTCTGAAGATTTCAACAGTGGAGTAGGAGTTACAATTGGTTGATCTCTTAAATTAACTCCAATAGCACGTTTGAGTAATTTTAGTAGTCGAGAGCTATTGACATTTGCAAATTTCCCCCGTCATAGGAAAATTGAGCTTCAGAAAATGAAGGAGCACTCATTTTGACTTCAGCACCACTGGAAAAGCCATAGCCCTAAGTAGGTATCCCAAACAGGTTGGTGTCAAGTTCGCCATTCATATTTTAGTCATGGATTACGGCAATGGCATATTTACCTGCTTTAATATCTGAAAATTCAAAACTCGCATCTTTACCTCTTATTTGTGTAATCATGATTTTAGAAGCAGATTTCATAAATTTATTAGGAAACCCTTCCTCAGATTCAAAAATTGCACAGGCGATAACCCCGGTACTATTACTTATATTTTGAATTTTCACATTTATTGTAGGGCATTCTGCTTGGGCAAATCCTTTTGATGGTAACCCTATTAAAATAAGAGCTAACCAAAAAACATGCTTTGAAATATTAGGCATTTTAAAATTTTCGATTTTTTGAAAAATAATAAAAAAGAGATGATTTGACATTTTCATATGTTTTACATCTATAATGTTAATATTTTATCCATTAATATAGTATCGGTAACTTATTTATCACAAATTTTTTGTAGTTCTGTATTGCTTTTACTCCTCTTAAAGTTAAAGAACAGGCGTGGAAGTGCCAATTTTATTTTATAATTTATTTTAGCTGGATAGAACCTTATAGTTCAAACCAAAATAAACTAAGTATGATATCGAAAGACGACCAGTATTGGATGATAAAGGCTGTGGAACAGGCAAAACTAGGGAATACACCTTTTGGAGCTGTAATTGTAAATGAAGAGGAGGAATATACTGAAGCTTATAATACTACAAAACAGGACGGTCCTGTGGCTCATGCCGAAATCAATGCTATTAACAAATTGAATAGTTTGGACTATACTAATGCTGCTAGACTGACACTTTACTCTACTGTGGAGCCTTGCCCCATGTGCATGAGTGCTATTGTTTGGGCCGGAATCGGAAAGGTAGTTTATGGCGCATCCATCGCAGATGCTTCTGAATTTGGAAGGCAAATCAATATTACCTCTGAGGAAGTAGCTAACAAATCCTGGTATAATATCGCTTTAGAATCTGATGTCGAAAGAGAAAAATGCATAGAGCTCCTTAAGAAGTAAGTCTAAATCCAAAAGATTTTCTCTAAAATCTAATCCTTAAGACCACCTACTACTCTTCATTATTTTATTTGAAAACATCAAGAGCCAAACGCTTCATAGGAACTCACCCGTCACTTGAATTAAAGCGTAATCTTAAGCAAAAATCGCTTCAGTAAATTCATTTAAGATACTTAAAATGATAGTGACAATTATGATTTCAACAGCGGGGATGAGGTGTTTAATAACTAACGTTCTTTATTGCGTCTATTTGTTATGGCCGCTTTTTAATAAGGTTTGACCCAATATTGAATAACTTCAACATCGTCTTCTGTGAAGGTGAAAGTTAGGTTCTCCCCCAGAATCATCAATTGAGAAGCTATAAATAACTTGTTCATTGTTGAAGTTGTCAAATATAATTTGATTCTCGGTTATGTCTATTGTAAATTCTCCGTCATATAAACCCGAGTCATCTGAATATTTATAGTCGCCTTTTAAATCATCAGGATTAGAATTGATATAAAAATCTAAAAACCGACAGCATTTTGGTAGCATATCAGAAATCCCGTTTATCGTTTCAGCTGAGATTTCCCAACCACCAATTAAACCGGTTTCATTCAAATTATCATTTTCAATAGTGTGCAATTCATCTTCATTACATTGAAAAGCTATTAATAAAGGAAGTATAATTATCAGTTTTAAATACTTCATAATCAAATCATTAGAATTTAAAAATAATTAAAATGAAATATTGAAATGGGAGGTGCGGTGTTTTTAAATGGTTATTTTATTGTAAAGAGTAAATACTATAACCAGGAGGTTCACAAAGCAACAAGGTCTTCTTAATACATTTCGTTAAACTACTTATTATAAAAATTCTCTGTCTTTTAATGAAGGAAGATTTCAGCTCTGTTTAAATAGGCATTTACTTTATTTCCTAATACAATTTGGATCAACCTAGATGAGCTTCTGAAGTTTATTCAGGCAAGCTTTTACTTGCAAATAATGGTTAATAAACATTATCTGTCACCGGTATATCTTTCAGATTATAATGGATGTCTGTTATTTTTAATTTCAACCACGTCCACTTTGCATTTTCCAGAGTCCAACTTGCCTCACACTCAACAGGTATTTTTATTCCATTTCGTTCTTCTGTTTTTGTGGCGATGACAGTCCATTCAGTAGGATTCAATGCATTTGAATCTTGATAGCGCATTGCTAAATTTTTTAAAATTCCCTTCCTTGTCGAAGTAAAATACACCAGAACCTTTCGTTCCGTTATATTCCAGTGTCGCTTTAGCGGAATAGTTGTCCAAAGTTTCCCAGGTTATATAAGAACTTAAAGATGCAGATGGAAACCAGACTGTTTCTGCCAAATACCTCTGTAAAGTTGCTTGATTTACTTTTTCATGATTTTGAGCATTTGCAACTGGAATAATCGAAAACAATTTTATTGTCATTTCGCCATTACCATTTTCAAACTTGTCTCGCCCCGTAACTTTTAGGCTCGAGTTCAACTGGGTAGTTATACTCCAATTGAATGCAGGGGGGTGAACTGTAAAATATTGTTCAGCTTTACCGGTGTTCCATTCTGTTTGTTCGGGCTTCATTTTAAGTTGTAATTCCTGAACTAAATACACATTTGAAGTATAATGACTGCCAATGACTCCACTGTGGGTCAGCCACCTTTGAACAATTACAGGCAAGCCAGCCAAGGCTTCTTCTGTTACAATTTCTTGGCTGACGTGTTGTGAGTTTTTAAACAGTGTTACCCTTTCTTCTTTGATTTTATTTTTAAAACTGAAGCTTGAATATGCTATTACTATAGCTATAAGTATAATGACATTTGCTAGTGTACCAAATTTCGCATCGCTCCAATAGTTAATAATTAGAAACTGTGAAATGATCACACCTATTATCCCGAATACCCACCAATGACTAGATTGTGTAAATAATAGGACTGTGGTAGTTGCAAACAAAACAAAGCCCAATAACCAGACTTTCCCGAATGTTTTGGAAATAGGTTCTGAAATCGCATTAAATTCAGATATGTCAAATGCTTTAAGAAATCCAAACAAATGGATAATCCCGTGTATCCCAATCAATATGGATAAAGCTATTCTCATCGTTTTCTGTCTTGTGGTAAGCGTTTTATAGCATGCTGTGGTGAGATTGTGAAAAGATTTACTACCAGTTGATAATTCCCTCCAGGTCTTCCAGTAACCGCATCCTTATACCTTTTATTATACTCCATTGCTTTACACATCAAATCTTTTGGTATTTTTCTATGGCATATCATAATATTGTAGGTTTAATATATTTGTTTTTTATCACATCTTCAAATATTTCGCTTGGGTCCACTTTTGGAGGCTTTTAGCATCATTCACATCCTTTTTGAACTAGATCATCTTTAGCCAAAAGTAAAGTACTTACAATTTCCATGATTTTAAAGAGTAACTTTCCTTTATTGGTGGGTATAACTAAGAATACAGATACAGTTTGATGCATTTACTATTTGATTTTGGACTCAGTAAGCTTGAAGTATTTCTCATTTAATTTATTCACAGTCAGAATCTCAACATTATATAATTTTATCTTTTCATTTAGAAAGTACTCTTTGGTTGTTTTTAGCGTTTTTGATGCTATTTTTTCTTAACGTTTTTTGAATTCCTTCAATAAATTTTTTAAAATCTATACTTATATGTATCTAGTTATCAGTTTTTAGCGCCTTAACAGAGGTGTGTTAAAATTAAATTTTTTTTGTTAAAATATTTTTAGTATAAGGAAACACTTCTTAATTTTAATACAAATCAAAAAACATAAAAATGATGATACCACAAATCAGATCACCCGTAACTAAATATAGGACAAGTAATTACTTGTACAGTTTGACCTATTTAATTAAAATACTAAAAACCTAATAAATAATATAATTATGAAAAATTTACTTAAAAATTTAAACTTACTCTTCGTTTGTACAGCGATGGTCTTTATGTACTCCTGTCAGGAAGATGAAATTGTTTCAGAAGAAACAAGCGGTATTGAATTTGTATTTACCGGTGATAGAGTTAGCAATAATGCTGGTGCTAAAGCAGGAGATGTCAAACTTGGTTCTGATGATGGAAAGGAATTCGAAGTTTGCGATATGAGCTTAGCTTCTTATGCGGTAGTTGAAATGGCTGGAATGAGCTATACCATCGACCTAAACGTATGGGGGGATAATTATAAAACAGACCTTGTTGAAGTTGGTCCAGGTAGTTATGAGATTACTAGCTGTATGCTTTATGACAGCGATGATAATCCGCTTTACGCTACACCTATAGAAGGTAGTGAATTTGCTAGATTTGTTGATCAGTCATTACCTTTTAGTGTTGAAGTAGAAAACTACAGAAAAATTGAGTACGACATAGACGTGCTTTGTGTGGAGAACTTCACACCACCTCAATTTGGCTTTGTTTTCTGGGACGTAAACATCAAAGAGGTAAAGAACTTATGTGTATTTGCTAACTTCTGTGAGCCTGAAGTCGGACATCAGGTAGCTACATTAGAGGCATTTGTTTATCCAAATGCAGATGAAACTTCTGAGACAGATTTAATCTGGAGTGGTTCTGCAGATGGTGATTATAATAGTGAAGATGTGTCTAACGAACTTCTTTGCGTAAAATTACCTTATGATTCTAGCTTACCTACGGAAGAGCAGTCTTACTTTATAGAGTTATTTGTAAATGGAGTATTGTTCCAGGGAACTATGCCTTTAGACAGAGTTGATATGATCAATGAAGAAGATGGTTACCTTCACCTGAATGAGGATTGTGATGGAGATTTTGACGTATTCAGTAACTCCTATAATATAGCTTGGGAAGACCTTAATGATGACGGTGCAGAGAACGATTGTGATTATAATGATTTCATTGTTAAAACAACAAGTTTCACAGATATCGCTACTGGTAACTTAAATTTCAGATTTGAGCCAGTTGCAAGAGGTGCTGGATATAGCCATGCCTTCAAATTTTGGTTACCTGGTACAGGTTATGTGATATCAGGAGATGCTGCAAGTGTTCAGGAAATATCTGGCAATACGGCTGTAACTGTATATCCAGATACAAATCAGGCCTTTACACCTAATGGAAATTTTGTAAATTCAGTATGTGGATCCACAACTGGTTTGGGTGAAGTGAGAACAGTTACAATTGAAAGTGCTCCATCAGATTTCGTTTTTTACCTGTTGAATCCTTTTGATGCTAACCTGAATGTGAACGGTGGTCCGAATTACGATTTGACTATAGGAAATCTTTTCCCGTCTTCTACTTTTATAAAAGATGGAGAAACGTTTCATAATGGTTTAATCACCAGTATGGACTGGAAACATGTTCAAGAAGGTGTTGATATTAGAACAGTTTACGGTAATAATTTCGAAACCAATTTTGTTCCTGTAAGTAATATTCAGGATTTATATGAAAACTGTCCATAGTGTTAGTCAATAACCATTGACTATGAGTATAGAGATTGATTTTAAAGTCTCTAAACAGTGAAGGCTGCCTTTTGGCAGCCTTCTTTTTTCTATGCATATTATCACCATCTTTAGAGTTAAAGTTCTGTGAGGAAGCTTATTTTGATGATTAACGATAAGTTGAGTCAAGGATTTGTATTGTATATATAGCTGAGAAGTAAGCCTAAGACAAAAGCTGATAATAATCCTTTAGCAAAGGTTGTCAGATTTGCATTAAAAAAAAATCGAGGAGTTTACACTTAATTTGCTCACAGTCAGACTCTCAACATTATATAGTTTTATCTTTTCATTTAGAAATACTCTTTGTTTGTTTTAGCGTTTTTGATGCTATTTTTTCTTAACGTTTTTTGAATTCCTTCAATAAATTTTTTAAAATATATACTTATATCTATCTAGTTGTCAGTTTTTTAGCGCCTTATCGGAGGTGTGTTAAAATTAAATTTTTTTTGTTAAAAAATTTTTAGCCCGACGAAACACTTCTTAATTTTAATACAAATCAAAAAACATAAAAATGATGATATCACAAATCAGATCACCCGTAACTAAATATAGGACAAGTAATTACATGTAATAACTTGTAGAGTTTGACCTATTTAATTAAAATACTAAAAACCTAATAAATAATATAATTATGAAAAATTTACTTAAAAATTTAAACTTACTCTTCGTTTGTACAGTGATGGTCTTTATGTACTCCTGTCAGGAAGATGAAATTGTTTCAGAAGAAACAAGCGGTATTGAATTTGTATTTACCGGTGATAGAGTTAGCAATACTGCTGATGCTAAAGCAGGAGATGTCAAACTTGGTTCTGATGATGGAAAGGAATTCGAAGTTTGCGATATGAGCTTAGCTTCTTATGCGGTAGTTGAAATGGCTGGAATGAGCTATACCATCGACCTAAACGTATGGGGGGATAATTATAAAACAGACCTTGTTGAAGTTGGTCCAGGTAGCTATGAGATTACTAGCTGTATGCTTTATGACAGCGATGATAATCCGCTTTACGCTACACCTACAGAAGGTAGTGAATTCGGTAAATTTGTTGATCAAGCCCTACCTTTTAATGTTGAAGTAGAAGATTATAGAAAAATCGAATACGACATAGACGTACTTTGTGTGGAGAACTTCACATCACCTCAATTTGGTTTTGTGTTCTGGGACGTAAACATCAAAGAGGTAAAGAACCTATGTATATTTGCTAACTACTGTGAGCCTGATACTGGACACCTGGTAGCTACATTAGAGGCATTTGTTTATCCAAATGCAGAAGAAACTTCTGAGGCAGATTTAATCTGGAGTGGTTTTGCAGATGGTGATTTTAATAGTGAAGATGAGGAAAATGATCTTCTTTGCGTAAAATTACCTTATGATTCTAGCTTACCTGCTGAAGATCAGTCTTACTTTATAGAGTTATTTGTAAATGGTGAATTGTATCAGGGAACTATCTCTTTAGATAGAGTAGATATGATCAATGCAGAAGGTAGTTACCTTCACCTGAACGAGAATTGTGATGGAGATTTTGACCTGTTTGAGTCATTAGAAATTCCTTCTTAATCCTTTCGATACCAGCCTTGATCTGTAATCTAGGTTATAATCTAACAGCTTGAAATCTTATCTTTTCATTTACGTTTATAAAAGCGATGGAAAATCAGTTGAAAAGCAGATTAATAACTGTTATGAACTTGGAAGCGGTATCAAGACGGTAGGGGTATAAAATGTTTATGGAGAAGATGTCAAAACTAGTCGTTTCTATAGACAATTCCCAGGGGTTATTCCAAATCTATGGTCTATAAGCCTTAGAGCGAAAGATCATAGATTAATTGAAGACTGCTGAAGAGCAGTCTTCTTTATTTATTGAATATTTAGGCATAAACCTTCCAGTTTAGATTAGTTATTAGTAGTAAAGCAAAATGAAATTAAACTTGTATTCTAAAATAAAATTGATTGATTTTATAGAGAACTCTTATTTTATTTTTTTCCATTATTTCTTTATTACTGAACTTTTATTAAGTTAATAGACTATTCATTTAAACATTGAAAACTTCCAATAGGACTGCCATCTGGAATGCTTGGTGATGGAATCACTTTAAATTCTTCTGGATCTTCCATAAATTGATCGATGCGGTACAATATTTCTTTTGCTATAGGAGAATTTGATTTGTCAAAGTTATTTCTTAAATCTCGTAAAGTTTTATTAGCAAAGGCTTTGACTTGTGGAATACTTTCATTGCTTGCAGAAAGGTTCATCACGTGCTTCAATACATTGAAATTGATGCTGTTTTGCACTTGAGTTAAATAATCGGAGTTATGTGTTCTGCTGAAGGTATTTTTCACTAATTCCTCCAAGACTTCTCCTAAGCCTAAATTGGATTTGTCCAAAGACTTCTGCTGAATTAACCGATTCGCACGCTCTGGATGTAGCATTAAACCTAAAGTCATGTCACTTGCTGTAGCAGCCGCTCCCAAAGCGTCAAAACTGACGCCCATATTGCTTTTGAAGGATTCCCGGCTTCTGGAATAACCAAAAGCACGTGGCGGGAATAGATCTAAAATACGTTCTGGAATTGCTAAAGTTTCTGCGCCTAGTGTTTTTAAAGCAGCATCAAGTGCTTTTTTTTGATCTGATTTTGAAATAGTCTCGACTCGCTTCAATTCACTTCCTTTGGTAGCGTAGTTGTAATCCAAACCACCAATAAGTTTGACGGTAGCTTCGGTCTGGTAGCGGTGGAAAAAATATAAAGGCACAAATACATCTTCTAAAACTGAATAGGATTCACCAGTTTTAATATTGTCTTCAGAAAAATTTGAAATTGCTGTTTTTCGAAGTTTTAAAACACGGATCAATTCCTCGGAAGCACTTGCTCCGTTATCCCATAAATGTGCATAAGCATGTGCTCCGCCAAGAGGTCGAGCATCTGAATCACTAATAAACTGCAATCCATCATCTTGCGCTTTCTTTAAAATAGAATTTAAATAGTCGCTTTCAGTCTGATTCTGGCCACTATCGCCGTAACTATAAGCCACGGTCACTTTGTCCCACTCTCCAATAGTGGTATCGTAAGCTTCAGAAAAATCTATTTTATTGTCTTTAAATTTCAGTTTTGGATGTGGATAATCCATCACGCTGGCATCTGCATTGGTACTGGCGGCAAAATTATGGGCAAAACCAAGCGTATGTCCCACTTCATGAGCAGACAGCTGACGTATTCTGGCCAAAGCCATTTCCAGCATAGGCTCATAATTGTCATCGGATGTTTCAAATGGACGATTCATCAAAGCCTGAGCAATCATAAAATCCTGCCGAATTCTAAGACTTCCTAAACTCACATGACCTTTTAAAATTTCGCCAGTTCGCGGGTCTGAAACACTGGCACCATAACTCCAGCCCCGAGTAGAACGGTGAACCCATTGGATCATATTGTAGCGCAAATCCATAGGGTCGGCATTGGCCGGAAGCACTTTCACCTGAAAGGCATTTTTGTAACCAATCGCCTCAAAAGCTAGATTCCACCATCTGGCACCTTCCAGCAAAGCAAATCGTATGGGTTCAGGCGTCTCAGAATCTAAATAATAAACAATTGGTTCTTTTGCTTCGCTAATTTTTGCCTCAGGGTTCTTTTTTTCTAAACGATGACGTTTGATAAAACGCTTGGTTAAAGGCTCGTAAATTGGTGTTGCATAATCTTGGTAAGTAATAAAATTAGCTCCACTTCGAGTATCAAATTCTCGTGTTTTGTAACCATCATCTGGCAATTTCACAAAACTGTGGTGTTGTATTACTGTTAAGTTGGAAGCATCTGGAGCAACAGAACGAATGTTTCGGCCTTCGGCATCGCCAGAGAAGGTGAGCAGGGCTTCAAATTCTGTGTTTCTAGGAAAAGCCTTAGTGCGTGGCATCGCCAGAGCGCTTTTGCTTTTATCTAATTTATATGTGCCTTGTTTTTGTTGTTTTAAGCGTTTGGAAATACCATGCGCATCTTGCATTAAAAAAGGTGTGAAGTCGATAAGGAAAGCGTTTTCACTTTCATCTTCAATCTCAAACCCAAACAGCACCGATTTGGCAAAAGCCTGTTCGACGCTTCGGCGCTCCAATTCATTTTCGGTATTGGCTCTATAGTCTTGATTGGGTTGCATCAGTAACAATTTGTTACCCGCCCGTTGAAATTTGACGATGGCCGTTCCGCCTAATTGACCTCGATCCAAACCAATATCGTTGGATCCTAAACCACTGGTCAAGGAATGCACATAGATAAATTCCTGATCGAGCTTGTCAACCAATAAGTAAATCTTATCCTCTTTTTCAGAATACCAAAAATCGAAGAAACCTTCTTGTTTGGTAAGGTTTTCTTTGTCTTTTAAAGTCTCGAAGGTTTGCCCATTCACTAAAGAAGAAAGGAGTAAAACGGCAATGCAAATACTATTTTTCATGAGAATCAGCGTTCAAAAATAAATTCACACCGAATATAAGATTACTGGGAAAACTGAAGGGGTTGGGTTTATATTATTTCAATACATCAAAATTTCCAAAACATCTTCAGAAATCATCTCACCCAGCTGGATGTTAAGGCCAACGTGTTGCTTTAAGCAATGTAGTGTAAAGCATAAAATCTTAGTCAAAGCAAAATCCGCTTACGTGAATTATAGATATAGATTGTGGAAAATTCAATTTGGTTAAGAAGCCATACTCAGGAATAGACATATACTTTTTTATATTCATAACTTTAAATAAAAAAGCTATGCCCGAATTACCTGAAGTAGAAAATTACAAGGTGTATATAGATAGCACCGCTTTACATCAGCGCATTGTTGCGATGGATTGTCGAGATTCGAGATTGCTCAAGCTGTCCCAATCCGATTTTGAAACACACTTAATTGACCAAGAATTTAAAGCGACTCAGCGGATCGGTAAGTATTTATTTATTGAAACGACAGGCGAGAAGCTGCTTGTGATTCATTTTGGAATGACAGGCAGGCCAAATTATTATAAGAGTGAAGACGATCGTCCTAAATATGGTCATATTCAGTTAACTTTTGAAAATGGTTTTCATTTTGCTTTTGAAAATAAACGGAAGTTTGGCTGGTGGAATCTTGCTAATTCGGTAGCTGAATTTAAAGCTGAACACAGCCTAAGCGATGATGCCAGAGATCTGAAGCTCGACGATTTTAAAGCTTCGCTGAAAAATCGAAAGACCGACATTAAGAAAATCCTGATGGATCAAAGTGTAGCTGCAGGTGTTGGAAACTGGATGGCAGATGAAATTTTATATCAGGCCAAAATACATCCAGCCAAAAAAGTGGAAGATATGTCCACTGAAGTAATTGAGCGAGTCTTTGAAGCTATGAAAACCGTGATTGAAGTCGCGATCGAAAAGGATGCACACTACAGCGATTTTCCGGAGCATTTCCTGATGCACTTCAGAAAAGAAGATGCAACTTGTTTTCATACCGGTGCTAAAATTGAAAAAATGAAAGTAGGAGGAAGAACAACCTATTTTTCTCCGGAATGGCAGGAGCTATAAATTCAGGGTAAAATTTTGCCTGCTAGCGTTATTTTTTAAGAAAGTCAGGTTGAGGAAATTAATTGTCATGGTATCAGAGTGCTTCGATATTTATAGTATTTTCATTAAGTTTTTTGTAAAGTGACCAACTAGGGAGGTGCTTGGGGGATACTAAGGGTGAAGTAGGGTAATAAACACGCCAATCCTTAATTTCTTTTTTCATTAAAGTTTTAGACCATCTGGCAGTTTTCTTAGAAGATATTTTCAGTCATTTATATATCCAAGGTGGACCTAATAGGTTTCTGCTTAGCATAAAGCATTGTATCTTATGGTGTTAAGCTAAAAAGGAGTGAAATCTGAAGAAAAGAAACTACCTGACTTTAGGTGTTTTTTCAACAATAGTTCTATGGGGGAATGGAATTTCAACGCCTTCCCTATCAAACCGTTTCTTGATGCTTTCTATCAAGTCGCAATGCATCACAAAAGATTTAGGAGAATTTTCTGCCCAAACCCAGGCTCTTAAATTTACTGATGAATCGCCCATAGACAAAACTCTTACTGTTACTTCAGGTGTATTGTTTTTTATATCTTCTTCTGTGCGAACATCAAAGTAATCAGGATGATGTCGAACTTCCTCAAACATGATTTTTTTGGCTGTATCTATGTCGCTATCATAACTAATTCCCATTTCCAGAAAGCGACATACTTTCTCATCTTTTAAGTCAGAATTGGTCACTGCTTCATTGCTAATCACAGAATTGGGGATGATAATCCTTCGGTTTTCGAAATTCCTGATGACGGTATGCCTCAGTGTAATATCCTCCACAATACCCGACATAGTGTCTCTGATGATGAGACGGTCATTGACTCTGAAGGGTTTGAAGATAACGATGAATATGCCTGAAATGATATTGGATAAGGCTTGCTGTGAGGCAAACGTCACCCCCAGGGCTAATATACTTGCCCCTGCAAGCAGCGACGTGGCAATAGTTTTCAGCTGAGGTACGGATATGATCGCAAAACTAAAACCAATGATGTAGATCATTGCCGTAAGGAAATGTCCTAAAAAACTGTATTTTGTAGGATTGTTTTTAAGGTAAGCAGCTCTCTTTCTTAAAAAGGCAAAATAAAACTTATTGAAAAGTAGCGCTACGATGAAAGTGATCACAACGATCGCTAAAGGCACTCCAAATTTTAATATTTTGTATAAGGATTCGTTGAAAATTTCATTCATAGCATGAGATTATATAAAGATGATGCCTTTTTTCTTTAAAATTTAAAAATCAAATGTATTTATTTTATAAAAAATTAGTTGAAAAAATATTCAGATACTTGTTTGATTTTAAGTTACTTCCTTTCTCAAGACTTCCAGAGGGGGTTTCCTGATGACGCTCAAACTATTGCTTAACCCAATCACAAGGACCAGTAATACAATGCCAGGAAATATAATCAAAAAGGGGATGAGGGATGGCGTAAACGGCGATTCAAAAACCAGCCAGGCCAACAACTGACTGCTGATTAAAGACAATACGACTCCCGATAAGCCTCCGAGTACTCCAAGATAAATATACTCTAGTGCGGTTATGTTGATGATTTGCCTGCCTTTTGCCCCCAGCGTTCGTAACAATACACTTTCTCGAATACGTTGGTATTTACTGGTTCGTATAGCGCCCAGCAAGACAATAATACCAGTTAAAATACTAAAGAAGGCCATAAAGTTGATGATCCAGGAAATTCTTCCCAGAAGCATTTCTATGACATTCAAGACCTGCCTTAAGTCAATGATTGAGACATTAGGAAATTTCTTTACCAATTCTTGCTGTAAACTAGCCGATTTCTCTTCACCTGCTACTTTCGTGGTAAACACATGAAATTGTGGAGCTTTTTCTAAAACTCCTTCAGGAAATACAAGTGAGAAATTCAGTTGCATTCGTGACCAGTCCACAGTCCTTATGCTTCGGACTTCTGCATCCAGCAAGACACCCTGAACATTAAAAACCAGTTTGTCTCCGACTTTAACTTTAGCATCTTCAGCAAAATTTTCACTTATAGAGACAGGAACAAGATCGTTTTCCATGACTTTGGTTGTCCAGGACCCACTTTTAATCGTTTCAGAATCTATTAACGAATCACGATAAGTAGTTCTGAATTCATGATTCAAAACCCATCCATTCACCTGAGAAGTTGAATCTTTTCTTATTTCATTCACCGATTTTCCAGCAATATTTTGAACCCGCATGGTAACGATAGGAATATCGCTTAAGACTGGTAATTCGTTTGTTTTTATGGTTTTTGCTAAAGCTTCTCGCTGATTACTTTGAACGTCCAGTAAAATCATATTTGGACTATCAGTTTCAGACTCTATAGATGCTTGTGCTAGTAGTAAGTCTTTGCTGAAATAAAGTGTACTGATCAAAAACGTTCCTACACCGATCGCGAGGACGAGAGTTAAAGTTTGATTTTGTGGTCTAAAAAGGTTTAGTAAACTCTGCCTGGCTACAAATCCCCAATTATGTGGGAAATACTTCCTGATGGCTCGCATAAATAAATAAGCAATACCTGCTAAAATTGAAAAAGTAACTAAAATTCCACCTACAAAAGCGAGTGAGTATTTCCAATCCTCCAGTAGCCATAACGAAAACAAAAAGATGAATAGGAAAATGCCTACCGAAACCAGAATAATCGCCTTTCTAGATTTTGTAGACTTTTCCTTCACGACCCGTAGCGCCTGTAATGGGGAGATATAAAGTGTTCCAATTAGAGGATATAGGGCGAATAAGACTGACATTAAAATTCCCAGCAGAATTCCCATAACAATTACCTGCAATGAGAAACTGATTTGCACATCCACAGGAAGCAATCCCTCTAGTAGATAAGGAAACAATTGCTGAAGTACCAACCCTAAAGCAGTACCGATAATCCCGCCAATTAATCCCATGACAGCCACCTGAATCAGATAAATTAAAAAGGTTTGTTGTTTGCTTGCTCCTAAACATTTTAACACGGCAACAGCTCGTAATTTCTCTTTGATGTAAATATGAATAGCACTGGCAATTCCAACACAACCTAAAAGCAAAGCAATAAAAGCAACAAGATTGAGAAACTTGCCGAAGTTCTCGTAACGTCTTCCTAGTCTGTCGCTGGTGGAAGTGTGGGTATCGAGATCGGCTTCTTCAGCATCAAGAATTGGATCGAGGTTCTTATCTAATTTTTCCATGTCCATTCCAGGATCTGCTGTGAAATAGAACTCATAATCTATACGACTTCCTGTTTGCACCAATCCTGACTCTTCAATAAATCGATACGGAATCAAAACAGGAGGTGCCACTGAACTAAAAATAGCGGTGCTTCCAGGGACAGAGTTGAGCGCTCCAGTTATAGGTAAAGTAACTTTTCCGATTTTTATGCTATCTCCAGCTTGAATGCCTAGTTGAAGCATCACGGTAGCATCTACCAAAGCTCCACCATCTTTCTGATATGTGTTTGCAGCTTTTGTAGGTTTTGTTTCCAATTCACCATAAAAAGGAAATCCTCCTTCAATACCACGCACCTGCATAAGCTTAGTAGCTTCATTTTGAGGGAAAGCTGCCATGGAAGCAAACTTGATTTCTCTGGCTTTAGCACCGCCAAGCGAATCCATAATTTGTAAGACACGTTCGTTGGGAGGATCGTCGCTATCAATCTTAAAGTCTGCACCCATCAAAGCTTTAGACTGCAATGAGATATTGTCTTTTAAGTTTTCTCCAAAAGATTGTATAGAAACTACTGCGGCAATACCAAGCACGATAGATGCCATGAAAAGTGTTAACTTTTTACCACTGGCTTTCCCGTCACGCCATGCCATTTTAAAGAGCCAGCTTAAGCCTGGCCTAGTAGTGTTGTGTTTACTCATTATGCCTGCTTTTCTTGATTCTCAACAATTCGTCCTCTTTTTAATCTCAGGATATGCTGTGTTTTTTTAGCTAGTTCTATATCGTGAGTGACGATAATAAGTGTGGTACCAGCCTCTTTGTTAAGATCGAAGAGTAATTCTTCGACCTTTTCTCCAGTTTCGGCATCCAGATTCCCAGTAGGTTCATCGGCAAACAGAATAGAGGGCCTGTTTGAAAATGCACGAGCGACAGCAACACGTTGCTGTTCTCCTCCAGAAAGCTGAGAAGGATAGTGATGTATTCGATCTCCTAAGCCTACTTTTTCTAGTAGTTCCTTTCCTATTTTTAAAGCTTTCTTGTCGCCTTGAAGTTCCAGGGGAACAGCGACATTTTCCAATGCAGTTAGGGTTGGCAATAATTGAAAATCCTGAAAAACAAAACCTATATGCTTATTCCTTAGCAAGGCCCTTTCATCTTCACTTAAACTACTTAACTCACTTCCGCATAAGTTTATAGAACCAGAGTCAGGACTATCCAGACCTGCACAAAGTCCTAACAAAGTGGTTTTTCCACTTCCAGAAGGGCCAACGATGGCAAAGGTCTTTTGTTCTTCAACTTCAAAACTGATATCCTGTAATACTTTAAGTGTTTTGGAACCGCTGGTGTAGCTTTTCTCAAGGTTGCTAACGTTTAATATCTTTGTCATCTTAGAAATTGATTATTGTCTTATGTTGAATTGAGGCAAATTAAGGAAACGATTTCGTTATAAACCCCGTTGTTATGAGAAACTTAAGGCATTATTGCACGACTTTATTACTATTTATACTGCTATCTTGTGGTGAAAAAACTGATAAAAAATCTGAAGAGACTTCTACTGAAGAAGTCAAAACTGAAACTAAATCTAAAAAAAGTGAGGAAGATGTTATTCTTTTCTTTGGGAATAGTCTTACGGCAGGAATGGGCTTAGAACCTTCTGAAGCTTTTCCAGCATTGATTCAAAATCGGCTGGATTCGCTTGGTTATGATTATGAGGTGGTCAATGCTGGGTTGAGTGGAGAAACGACAGCCAGTGGTAAAAACAGAATTGACTGGGTATTGAATCAAGAGGTGGATGTGTTTGTTTTAGAACTGGGAGCAAACGATGGTTTACGAGGCATCCCAATAGAGGAAACTCGAAGAAACCTACAGGATATCATTGATATTGTGAAAAAGAAAAACCCTGAGACCAAAATTGTTTTAGCAGGCATGCAAATCCCCCCGAATATGGGACAAGACTACACTTCTGAATTTAGAAATATTTTCCCTGAACTTGCCCAGAAAAATAATGTCGCTCTCATTCCTTTTCTGCTGGAAGGCGTCGCTGGAGATCCAGAGTTAAATCAGCAGGACGGGATTCATCCCACTGCCCAGGGTTATAAAATTGTGAGAGAAAATGTTTGGAATGTTTTGGAAGGAATGCTGAAGGAAAAAAGATAATTTATTTATGGATTCTTGAACCTAGTGCTAATTTATTTAAATCTCAGATATCTATAAATGTGTAGTCATTAATTTTCCTTACAGATATAGATTCATAGGTTTTTGGACTCAATATCTTTTTTTTTACTTATCAACATTATTTTTACTTTTTCGTCTGATTCGATGAAATAGAATCTATATCCAAAGACTAAAAAAACAGGATTAAAGTAGGAGACACGAGAAACATAGGTGAAAATAGTAGTAATTCCAAAAACAACAAAAAAAGCAGTTAAGCCTTTCACACTTAAGGCTACAAAAAAGCAAAATAATTATCCAGAAAATTATTGTCGGATGGGTTTATCGAGATGACTTTGCTAATGACTAATTTTGGTAAAAATTTACATATACTAAGAGAAATCAGCACCGTCAACATATACATCAAGCTATTTTTTAAAAGGATTGATGTCATTTTGAATAAGGAAAACAACCAAAAAGAATGACACCGAACTCAAGGTTAAAATTAGTCTTAGGATAAAATTCATATGGTTTTAACTTGTAAAGTTTTAAACTTAAAGCAAACATTATTCTAATGTTGCGGCAGGGCTGATGTATCAATATTTGGCTTTAACCGTTTTTCTTCAATTTAGGATGCACTTACCAAAAATTATTATGGTATGTCTGTATTACATTGATATTCAAAATGCTTAAATTTAAAATAAACCCTTTAGTAATCATATTAAATTTGTGATTTATAATTTAAAGTCTCATTGAGATCGTATACTTTAAACGCTTTGGAGACAATTGATTAAAAAAATAATTGAGTTTATTTTACAGTATTTGATTGTGTAATTATAATATTGAACTAAAGCTGAGAGTCTCTCCATTCATTTTACTACAAATCTTAATTGCTTATAGGTCTTTAAAACATTTTTGAAATGCAATTGAACTTAATTGCCTATTAACTTTAGCTTAGGTGTTGGCGTAAATTAAATAACTTTAAAAAATATATTATGGACTGGATATATAAATTTGATGACCCACTTTTGGAAACCTTAGAAGGGTATAAATAAGATTCCCTCTTTTCATATAATTATAACATTACCTTCAGGCAAATCTTTCAGTTTTTATGCGGTTCATCCAGTGGCTCCAATACCTAGTAAAATATACCCAGACAATGAAGACGAAAATGAATTGGAATTACTTATAATAGGAAACTTGGTTGCTGAAAATTCTTTACCATCAATTGTAGCGGGAGATTTTAATGATGTTTCCTGGTCACAAACATCAAAAGTGTTTGGTGAAAGTGGAAATTTGAAAAATATAAGAATAGGTAGAGGACTGTATAATTCATTTAATGCAACGTCTTTTTTTATGCGATGGCCTTTGGATCACTATTTTGTAACCGAAGAATTTGCGCTTATGAGGTTAGAGCGACTTTCTAAGTTTGGCTCCGACCACTTTCCACTTTATGCCAAGTTTGCGTTGATACAATGAAATGTTTTTATCGAAGATTCTAATAAATATTCCTCAAGAAATTCTGTAAATCAATACAAACTACGCACTTTTGGGTTTGATTTTGTATCAAAACGGCTCAAGCAGATTTTACTATAAATCTTACCTTGCTCTAATAACTTTAAAAATCAATTATGGCTTCAGGATTTTTTGCACTTCTAGATGATGTTGCTACTTTAATGGATGATGTGGCGGTGATGGGAAAAATCGCTGGAAAAAAAACTGCTGGGTTAATAGGTGATGATTTAGCTGTCAATGCAGAGAAAGCCTCTGGATTTATGTCTGCACGAGAGCTGCCTGTCCTATGGGAAATCACAAAAGGCTCGTTCCTTAACAAACTGATTATTCTTCCATTAGTTTTTTTACTAAGTGCTTTTGTGCCTACTGCAATCACAATTATACTTACTATTGGTGGTCTTTATCTATCCTTCGAAGGGGCTGAAAAAATTCACGAATTTTTCTTTTCTCATGCCAAAAAAGATAATAAGCCTCAGCTTAAAAAACTTTCGAAAGAAGCAGTATTAAGTATGGAAAAAGGTAAAATAAAATCAGCTATTCTTACCGATTTCATCCTTTCCGTAGAAATTGTAATTATTGCTCTAAGCAGTATTGCCAACGTAGATTTACTTACCCAGATTATTACAGTTACTATCATTGCTATTTTAGCAACTATTGGCGTTTATGGACTGGTTGCGCTTATTGTAAGAATGGATGAATTTGGTGCTAAGCTTATTTCTTTAAACGAAAAAGAAAACTCCATTTCAAATAAAACAGGTCGTTTTTTAATAACCGCTTTACCTATAGTTGTGAAGGGTCTTTCAGTTATAGGAACAATCGCCCTCATTCTGGTTTCAGGTGGCATCTTTGTTCATAATATTCCTTTTATACATGATTTACTTGCTGGTTTACCTGCGATTCTTGGTGAGGTCTTAGCAGGTCTTGTTATCGGATTTCTAGTTTTACTGATCATTAAGTTAGCTAGTAAAGTTTGGAAAAAATATAATTAGAGATAAAGGCATAAGCTTAATTTTGCCATTTCATAAAAAAATAGTGATGGAACCTTTAAGAAGTTTCCATCACTAAATAACTAACTAATAAAAAAAAACTTGGCTTAGGATAAAGCGTTAAAGTGGTTAATTATTTATTGTATTTCTACTAATTCATTTACAGAAGTTTTTTCGGTAGCTTCCCATCGTAAATTTTGCTCATATCTCAAGATTTTATTGGAATCTTTAGGGTCAATCACCATTAAATAAATCCATTCGTTATCCAGGAGAGATTTTAGGTTTTCGTTCTTTTCTAAAATGCTTGCAATTCTTTCTTTTGGAGCATGAATGTAAACCGATAACCTTAAAGGTTGATGATAGGGTTTTTGATCTGTCTCGTTTACGGATTGTAATGGAAGTCCTCTTTTTAAGTCGCCTCCATTTCCTTGCATGACGCCGAATCTTCCAGTTACGTTGTGAGTGATTTTAGAGCCACCACCGTAGTTGTCATTATCTACAGATGAGAAGTAATAATGGTTGTTAATCCACTGCGTGACAACCATTGGGCCTTGCATAATACCTTCCAGAGCTTTTCCTTCATTGTCCATTTTCCAGTCGTAAGAATGCAGAAAACAGTTTCCTTTCAAGTTCATGTTTTTGGTTAAAGATCTTGGACCAACAATGAATCCGGCATTTTTGGCAAGCCCCCATTCAGGTCTGGTTTCCGACCAGTCATTGGTTTTTATGTGAGCTGCGTTGATGCTGTTTTTGGATTTTCCTAAACGTTCTGATGTTGCTGAACCTTGAGCTTTAATCAGACTCTCCTTCAGTTTTAACAATTGATTCTTGTGAGAATCTGGTAATTCAGAATCGAATAACACAATCTCATCTGTCGTGGTGTTGTGTTCTGCTCCCATAAAGAATGTAGAGTCTGGAATATTTATATGGTGGTCTTTCAGAGCTTGTTTCACTTCGGGTTGGTTGGCGAGTTTGGCTAGCATTCTGGCATTATGCCTTCCAGGACTTGCAGCACAAGCACCACAATCCAAACTAGAACCAAAAGGATTGTTAGCAGAGTGGCTACCGTGTCCTACAAAAAGAACTAATGGAGAAAAGGTTTTCCACCCCGTTAAGTTAAATGCAGATTTGACGATAGCGATCTTTTCTTCTAGACTTATTTCTGCTAAAGAAGATGAATCGCTTATAGAGTGTAAATGCGGATTACAATTTCTTTCAAAAGACTTTTTTTCTATTTTTTTTGAATCATAAAGCCGTTCTGGCATTAGCGTTCTAAGAAAAAGAAAAATACCATAAAAAAAACCCGAGCCTTCCACATAACCAAAAGCTGAAGGGAGCATGTGTTTCATCCGCTTCAAAAAATAATGTGTAAATTTTTCTCTTTCCTGGCGTTTGTTATAGGTATCTACTTCTTGCTGACTTCCGTTTTTTGCTTGTTCTGATACTTTATAGGATGAAGCTAAAATGGGCGGACATGATTTTTTGACCACACCATCGCTTAAGTTTTCATAATCCATTGCTATCCCAAAAAATCCAGCATAACCAAAGGTTTCATAATTACCTTTTGACTCGACGTGTCTTCGAATCAATTCTGATCTTGTGTCGATACAAAAAACTAGTTGTGCTTCGGGTATTTCATCCGTTTGATTTGATTGAAGGTTTGCATCAGAAATTTGAAAAGTCTCGTTAAAATCTTTAGATAATCGTTTTTGCCAACTCTTTTCCCAAGCTTTTAGCCACAAATATTGAAGTCTTCTTTCTTCATTTTTGTTTTCATGAGTCTCATTAGTTGTCAGTAAATCCATATCCAAATTCTTAGCAATGGATAATCTTACTGCTAGATAATCTTCCAAAGTAATGTTGAACTTTTTTTGCCATTCTGAATTTGTTTCTGCTCTATATTTTATGTAGCCGGTCCAACCTGGTAGGGCAGATAAATGCTGTTCCAAGATGTTAATCTGATCTTCTTCGGAATAATTAATTAATAATTCATCCAAAGCTTTTAGGCTGTCTTCTGGAAGGGCAACCAAAGGCTTTAAGTTGAATTCTTTATCATACCGGATTAGAGATCTCCATGCTTTATAAAACCCTTTTTCTTTATTAGGCATGCTCCATTCAGCAAGTCCTTCATCCATGAATGCCATTAACCATTTTATGAGAAGCCTATCAATTTCATGATGCTGGTTTTCGAGTTCAGCAGCTTGAGATCCCATTTCGTTAAGGCTTTCTTCTGGAGAAAAACCTATTCCATTTTTTTTGAAAAGATCACTTAACTCACCTTTGTCAATTTCTCCTTTTTGCCATGCATTTCTGAAGCTGGAAACCTGTGGAAAAAGATGCCCGCCAGCCAGTTGTTCTGCTTCTATTATGGCCTGTTTGAAATGTCTATTTTCATAACCTGTTAGCGGATTGGATGTCACAAAAGCGTAAAGTGGCCATGTTTTCCCAATCACATGTGAAGCAGAATCAATCTTCTGAAGAATTGTGTCTCGTTTCATAAACTTATTTTTTGTAGTAATGAATGGTTTTTTTGTAAGGCTGTGATAAATTCAAAAGGTTGACGTAGAGCCAAGGTGATTTGCGGTGTACACCAAGTTTCATGATGAAAAATCCAATGAGAAAGATAATTCCAAAAATAATCTGAAGTACATCAAGACTTTGCGGGACTTGAATCATTGGCATTTCGGACATCAAGTGAGTAATTCCATTGAAAAGAAGTGCATAAACACTTATTCCAACAATAAAAAGAACTGCAGAAACCCCCAGTTTTTCAATGTAAGTAAAGCTTTTTTCCTTTACAATATTGTAAGTGGCTTGCCCTACGGTTATGGCCACTATAAGTGTAAGGAATATACTGCTATCGCTGATACTTGTTTTACCAGTTAGATAAGTAAACAACAGCGCTCCCAAAACTCCAAAGATCCCAACGGCTATGGCTTGTATTACTGTTATTTTCAGTTGTGGAGATTCTTTTGGCGAACTTTGCATGACTTGCTCTCCTGAAGACAGGAATAGATAAGCTTTATAAAAACCATGCAAAATCAAGTGGGCCACCGCAGCATTAAAAAAACCTAAACCACATTGCATGATCATAAATCCCATTTGAGCAATGGTAGAACAGGCGAGTTTATGCTTCACATTTACCTGTATCAATTTCTGAAATTGAGCTAGAATTGCTGTAATCCCACCAATGATAAATAAAATCCATAACATATTGGACAGGATAAGCAAGGGCGCAAATAAGGTAAGTAATATTCCGGAGCCATTTACAAAACCAGCATGCATAAGTGCAGATGCGGGTGTTGGTGAGGTCATCGCCGAGAGCAACCATTTATGAAATGGGAAAATCGCAGACTGTATAATTGCGGCGACGATAATCAATAGTGAGGAAATCACTAAGAATGAATTCCCAAATTCAATAGTGGTTATCAATCCATTTAAAGTAAATTGATTGCTATCATAACAAAGCAGAAGAATTCCAACAGACAACACCAGAGATCCAGACATAAAATACTTTAAAGAAAACTTTTCTGCTTCTCTGGCTTCACCCCAGTTTTTATTAACACCTATCAATTTTGCCATGAAAAACCCCATCGCGAACCATGAAATGAGTAAGGCTGAAATGTGATTTGACATCACAAACAGCATAACAGATAGAGTAAAGCCTATGCTTAAAAGTGAGAAGCGTTTTTGGTATCGGAAACCTGCTAGATAATTCTTGGAATAACTGCTTACTATTGAACTAAAGAAAAGTACAGTCGTCCAAATAAGAAGTGTGAACCCGTTTATTCTAAAAATTTCTGAGTACCCCCAATTTGGTGAATACACTTGATAATAAATCAAGCCTAAAATGTTTGCAATTAATAAAATCCAATGTATTAAAGAAGAGATTCTAGAAAGTAAAGGAATAGGGCTGGATTGCTCTTGCGTTTGGTTTTCAATTGCGGATAGAGTATGACTTTCCATAGGTAATTTTAAAAGGTTTTGATTAAATCCTAGATTAGCTTTGATGATTAATCAACAGCTTTTACTGTTAAAATGCCATTTATACAAAGCTTTTTACCTTCTTGTTTGATTTCGGTGATAAAGCGATCGATAGTTTTTTTTTCTTCTTCTAGCTCTTTAATTCTTCTGATGTAAGGCTTAGAATCATTGTTGTGATCTTGCTCCCAATGTTGTAGATTTTCAATTTTGTGATAGTTTATTTTTTGATCAATTAAGGCGTTTAGAATGTCTGAAGCTTGAGTTGGAGTAAATTCTCCGTCTACTAATTTTACCTTTTTGTCTTTGATTGTTAAAGTTTGATTTGATTCCATAGTTAATTTGATTTTGATTTATGGTACAAATATTATAATTTAGATTCATAAATTTTTATTTATATACTTTATATAAAGCATTAAAATATATTATGGATTACACTTTGCATCAGTTGATTATTTTTTCAGAAATAGCTAATAGTAAGAGCATTACTAGGACAGCAGAAAAACTTCACTTAACACAGCCAGCTGTTTCCATTCAGCTAAAAAATTTTCAAGATCAATTTTCAATTCCCTTAACTGAAATTGTAGGGCGACAACTCTATGTGACAGATTTTGGAAATGAAATTGCAGAAGCTGCCAAAAAAATTCTTGATGAGGTGGAGGCTATCAATTATAAAACTCATGCTTTCAAAGGAAAATTATCTGGAAGGATAAGAATATCAGTTGCGTCAACAGGAAAATATGTAATGCCTTATTTCTTGTCTGAATTTATGAACCTACATGGAGGTGTAGATTTGATCATGGATGTTACAAACAAAACAAAAGTGATAAGAAGTTTGGAGAAAAATGAAGTTGATTTTGCTCTTATTTCGGTTTTACCCAAGAAATTAAAGGTCAATTCCGTTGAACTTATGCGCAATGAACTTTTTTTGGTAGGAGGGAAACAATTATCTCACGATCAATTGGCAGAAAAAGAGCAGTTGCTTACAAAATTTCCTTTGCTATACAGGGAGGAAGGCTCTGCTACACGAAATGCTATGGCAAATTTTATTCACAAAAATGGGTTTCAAGTTAGAAAGAAGATTGAATTAACATCAAATGAAGCTGTAAAACAAGCGGTTATTGCAGGTTTGGGTCTTTCAATAATGCCACTTATTGGTATAAAAAATGAACTTAAGGCAAAAGATCTTCAAATTATACCTATTGATAGTCTTCCGATTTCTACAATGTGGCAGGTAACTTGGTTAAAATCAAAAAAATTAACACCTGTCGCGCAAGCTTTTTTGGATCATTTAGAACTTGAAAAACAAAAAATTACTCAAAACCATTTTTCCTGGATAGAGTCTTATAATTTCTAATTTCTTCAAGTTATATCGACTAACTTTAAATAATTAAAAATCAATATATTATGAAACAGAATTTCAAAAACTTAAAAGCAGTATTCCTTAACTGCACTTTAAAAAAGTCACCTCAAAAAAGTCATACTCGTTTATTGATGAATGTATCGATTGAGATCATGAAAAAGGAAGGCGTAGAGGTGGAAGTGATTCGTCCAGTTGATCATCATTTACCAGTTGGAGTCCAGCCAGATATGGCTGAGCACGGTGAAGAAAAAGATGATTGGCCAGAACTATTCGATAGAATTATAAACGCAGATATTTTGATTTTAGGAACGCCTATTTGGTTAGGCGAACGTTCTTCAATAGCTTCTAAAGCAATTGAACGCTTATATGCGATGAGTGCTAAACAAAATGAAAAAGGGCAATACATATTTTATGGTAAAGTGGGAGGCTGTATTATCACTGGAAATGAAGACGGAGTAAAGCATTGTGCCATGGGAATGTTGTATGCTTTGCAACATTTAGGTTACAGTATCCCACCACAAGCAGACGCGGGATGGATTGGTGAAATTGGCCCTGGTCCAAGCTATGGAGATACAGAGTGGGATGGAGAAAAACTGAATAAACCAGTAGGTGTAGATTCTGAATTTACTAATAGGAACATCACCTTTATGACCTATAATTTATTGCATCTAGCAAGCATATTAAAATCTTATGATGGTTATCCAGTCTATGGAAATTCCACTAAAGATTGGAATGCTGGCACACGATGGAATTTTGAAAACCCTGAATATCGCTAGACTTCATTCTGTAGCTTTTTGTAAAGTTCATCAAAGTCTTCACAAATAAGATTCGGTTTTTTAGCTTTAGGGTAAACGAATTTCCCCTTTCTTTTTATAAAAGCGGTTTGCATTCCCGTACTTTGAGCTCCAGCAATATCCCAGGCATGAGCAGCGATGAGCAATGCGTGTTCAGCTTTGGTTTGTTCTGCTTTCAAAACGTGATTATAAGTATCTGGATGAGGTTTGAACTTTCTCACAGATTCAACACTATATAAAGCATCAAATATTGAATCCAATCTAGAAAATTTCATCTGTTGTTTTAAAGTTTCCATGCTTCCATTAGTTAAGGCAACAAGTTTAAAACCTTCAGATTTTAAAACTTCCAAAGCCGATTTTACTTCAGGGTAAGGTTGCAGTTCTTTGATGATTTTCAACGAGAATTTTATCTCCTCTTCGGATATGTTTTTCTGAAATTTTTCAGCAGTCATCTTTAAAGTGGCAACACCAATATCTCCAAAATCTGAATACTTTCCTGCCAAAGTTTCAACCATCGCAAACTGAATCAGCTTCGAAAACCAGTCATCAAAAGCGTTTTCAGAGCCTAAAAGTTGATTGATACTTTCTTTCAATGGAGTAAGATCCAGCAAAGTTTCATTCACATCGAAAATAAGAAGTTTTGGCTTCATACTTTAGGATTACATAGCTCTGTGTTTTTCAGTTCTCTCTTTGTAAGCGTCGTAATTTTCTTTAACAGATTTATCAATTTGTAAAGGGTGATTAAAATTTGTATCGATGTCCTTTAAACGTTGATCACCACCTAAAATCACATTTATTTCTTTATTTAATAAACCATCAACAGATTTCTTGGCAACCAATTCAGGACTATCCATTTTATCCACCTTTGCAGTCGTCATCATGCCAGTGTCGGTTGCCGTAGGATAAACGGTCATAACATGAATATTTTTAAAAATCAATTCTCTTCGCATCGCTTCGGAAAAATGTCTTACACCAGCTTTGGTTGCTGCATAAACCGAATAAAAAGGCTTAGCAATATAGCCCAATCCTGAGGAAATATTTATGAGTCCAGCTTCTTCGCTTTTCATGAGTAAAGGCAAAGTTTTTTTAGTTAATAAGATAAGACCCGTAAGGTTGATATTGATTTGGTTGATAATGTCTTCATCAGGCATCTCTTGTAAAGCATCAGCACTTACAACTCCTGCATTATTGATGAGTAAGTCTACGCAATCCCATCTTGAACCTACTTCATCAATCAAACGGTTTATGTCAGCCAACTTTGAAACATCACCTGCTACAAGTATAAAATTTATATTTTTAAACTCTTCCTTAAGAGCGTTGAGCTTATCTTGTGATCTGCCAATGACTGCAAAGTCTTGTACGCCGTGAGCTATTAATTCTTTAATTAATGCCTTTCCTATTCCTGCACTTCCTCCTGTGATAAGAGCTTTTTTATGTTTAAGATTCATAGCTTTAATTTAATTAATGCTTTGAAGATAAAAAGTATGACTTAAACAAAGAAATCTTTAGCTTTATTTTATCTCGTACAAATATTGGTAAGGCATAAAAAAATCCTGATTAAATAAATAATCAGGATTTTTAAATTTATTTCAAAATAAATTAGTCATCACCAAGCATGGCGAAAAACTTATCTAAATTTGGCATTATGACAATTTGTGTTCTACGGTTTTTAGCCATATTATCTTTATTATTATTTGGAACAATTGGATCATAACTTGATCTTCCAGCCACAATTAATTGCTCTGAAGGAACATTAAATTTACTCTCCAATCGTCTTACAATTGCAGCACTTCTTCGCGCACTCAAATCCCAGTTGTCAACAATATAACTGTCTTCTTTTACAGTTCTGCTATCAGTATGACCTTCTACTAAAACTTCTAATGAAGGCTCAGATTTTACAACCTCTGCAATTCTAGAAAGGATATCATCCGCATCGCTTCCAACTCTATAACTACTATCTCCAAAAAGAAGATTGTCGTCAATGTTTATTTTCACCATTGTTTCTTCAATAGAAACATTGAGATCTTCCCCAGAATTTCCCATTTTCTTAGAAATATTGTAAGAAATGGCGATGTTTAATGAATCCTTAAGTGAAGTTGCTCCTGCTAGTTTTGATGCAGGAACATTTTTTAAGGTTTTTCGCATGGTTTGTTTGTTTTTCTCTGAAAGAACCAAGCCCTCGTTTGGAACACTGACCATCATTCCGTCCTTTTCAGTCTGTAATGAAGCAATCTTGGAATTGTAGCGATCTACACGCATTTCAATTTGATCCATTTGAGTTTCTAATTTTTCTTTCTCAACTCGGGTTTGCATTAATTCTGACTTTGTACCATCTAAATTATTTTCTAATTCAGTGTATTTCTTTTTAGAAACACAGCTCGACAGAAAGATTACAGCACTTAAAACTAAAAGTATTTTACTGGTTTTCATAGGTTTGTTTTTTTAATTGTTGGTGTAAATAACGCAATTTTGCTATAGCATATTACATTTGTATACTTAGAATTTCGTTAAAATCTCAGATAAGTGTCTATCGCCTTGTTATTTATCTAATTATCTGGATAACAATGCTTTAATTTATTGGGTGGTACGCCGAGTTTGAATAAAATCACAAGTAGCGTATCAATCATTAATTGATAAATCACTCCGTTTTTTTGAAATCTTCTATTAGAAGTAACGACAGAAGATTTTAGCTTTCTGAATTTTCCCTGCTTTCGAAGTCGTTTTTGAATTTCGACATCCTCCATAAAGTCTATATTTTTATAACCGCTTATAGTTTTAAATGTTTTATTTATTATAAAGATACCGTGATCACCATAGGTGAAAAACTCTGTGCTAAATTGACTACACCATCTATAAAATTTAAAAATGGGATGTTTATCTTTCATAATAAGTCTGAAACTTCCAGCGATGACCTTATCTTGTTGACATAATCCAATAATGGAAGCATAAGCGTCTTCAGGTAAAAAGGTATCTGCATGAAGAAATAATAAAATTTCTCCGTGTGCATGTTGAGCCCCATAATTCATTTGGTTTGCTCTGCCTTTTGAGGTTTTCAGAACTTTTACAGATTCGAAAGCTTTAGTAAGACTGATTGTTTGGTCATGACTTCCGCCATCTACTACGATGATTTCGAAATGACCTGAAAGCTCTAAGCAGTGTTCAAGTACTTCAGCAATATACTTTTCTTCATTTAACGCTGGTATGATGATACTAATGAGCATAAAGAAATGTATCTAAAGTCATAAAACTAACTTGTGTCAAATTCAAAATAAAAATTCTCTGTATTGAATCACTTTATAGCAGAAAATAATCATAAATGCTAAAGCACCCACAAACTCTATAAACGTAGAGGTTAAAAACCCAATGAATGAGCCAAAAGCTGCTCTTAAGGCCTGATCTCTGTCCATCTTAGAGAAAATAACTTCGCTTAGATAGGCCCCTAGAAATGAAAAGATCAAAAAATCAAAAGGGATAGGGGTAAACAAGCCTATGACTAGTCCAATACCGGCTCCGTATACACCGTATTTGCTGCCCCCATATTTATTGACACCGAATATTGGAATAAGATAATCCAGGATAAAAATGACAAGGGTAATGGTAAAAGTGATCCAAAGCATACTTGAACTCACCTCCACTTCGGGTACGAAATAAAGTAGTAAAATACATATCCAAGAAATGGGTAAGCCTGGTAAAACTGGTAATAAACTTCCAATAATTCCCACAATACAACAGATAAATCCCAAACTGATCAAAAGTATACTCATGTGTTTTATTTCTCTAAAATCGAACTTAAACATAAAGAATTCGATTAAGTAAATCATACTTTTGAAGAAATAAATTCGATGAGTTCACTTTACATTCATATTCCATTTTGTAAGCAGGCTTGCCACTATTGTGACTTTCATTTTTCGACCTCTTTAAAACATAAAGCTAAACTGGTAGAAGCAATTTGCAAAGAACTCAGTATGCGAAAAGATGAACTTTCCAGTACAATTGAGAATATTTATTTTGGTGGAGGAACACCGAGCTTGCTTTCAGAATCTGACTTGACTTCTATTTTTGAAACCATTTATAGCGAATATCATATCGTTGATTATCCAGAAATCACTTTGGAAGCCAATCCAGATGATTTAAATTTCGACTACTTGAAAATGTTGTCCAGAACTAAAGTGAATAGACTGAGCATTGGTGTTCAATCGTTTTTTGAAGAAGACTTAAAACTGATGAATAGAGCTCATAATGCGGAAGAAGCAGAGTCCTCAATCTTGCTGGCAAAGCAGTTTTTTGATAACATTTCGATTGATTTGATTTATGGTATTCCAGATATGAGTGTAGATCGCTGGAAAGCCAACTTGGCTAAAACCCTTGAACTCGACATTCCACATATTTCCAGCTACGCCTTAACTGTAGAACCTAATACGGCTCTAAAGCATTTTATAGACAAAGAAATCATCCCTCCAGTCGATGATGATCTGGCTAAATTGCATTTTGATATTTTAGTAGAAACCATGCAAAAGAATGGTTTTGAAAATTATGAATTTTCCAATTTTGGAAAGTCGGGTTACTTTTCTCAAAACAACACTGCTTATTGGACTGGAAAATTTTATTTAGGAATAGGACCTTCTGCGCATAGTTTTGTCAATACGACTCGAAGTTGGAACATCAATAATAATCCAAAATACATTAAAGCCATCGAAACTGGAGAACTCCCTGCTGATCGAGAAGAATTATCCACTACCGATCGCTACAACGAATACATCATGACACGTCTGAGAACTAAGTGGGGCGTGGATTTGAAAGTGGTCGAAAATGAATTTGGACTGACTTACGCAGCCTATCTGATGGAGCATATTAAAGACTTTCAACAGCAAGGTTTGTTAAAACTTAAAAACGATGTGTTGAAAGTTACAGATGAAGGTAAATTCCTATCCGATGGAATTGCTTCAGAGTTATTTATGCTAAATTTAAAATAGTTTTTTATACAATTAAAATGAATATCGAAGAGCTGCGAGACTATTGCCTTAGCAAACCCGAAGCGACCGAGGATTTTCCATTTGATAATGACACCATTGTTTTTAAAGTCAGAGGTAAATTATTTGCACTCACCTCTTTAAAAAAGTGGGAAGCTGGCGACCATAGTGTCAATTTGAAATGTGATCCCGAAAAAGCTATTGAGTACAGAGAGAAATATCCAGACGAAGTCTTTCCTGGTTAAAATATGAACAAAAAGCACTGGAATACAGTAGTTGTCGATGGCTTACGACTTTCCCAAAATTTCATTCAGCATCTCATCAATCACAGCTACGAGCTTGTGGTAAGTAAACTGCCGAAATCTCAACGACAAGGCTTACAAACTTAAGTATAGAAGATAATTTCTTACTTCTTTGCCTTAGATAGAGCAATAACTCTATTTTTGTAATTCAATTTGATGCTTATGCCAACTCCAGAATCTATTTATTCTGAATTTATTTCTCGATATACCTCTGATTTAAAAGCGATAAAAACACAATTATTTTGGTCGAGTATGCTACGTTTAGCCGTTTTTCTAGCGATAGCCTTTGCAGTGTATTTTTTCTGGTCGTCCACAAGAATTGTGATTGGTTCAATAATTCTTGGAATAATCATCTTTCTCATCTTAGTCACCAGACACTCTAAAATTCAGTACAAAAAGGCTAAGTTGAAAGCCTTGCTTCAGCTCAATGAAACCGAAATTAAAGTTCTAAAAAGAGAATTCACCGACTTACCAACTGGCGATCAGTACAAAAATCCAGAGCATGAATTTAGTCAAGACATTGATATTTTCGGTAATCACTCTTTTTTTCAATACCTCAATAGAACAGCTTTAAAAGAAGGTGAAGAAAATTTGGCAGCTAAGCTAACATCCAATTCAATTAATAGTATAGAATCCAAGCAAGAGGCGATTCAAGAATTGTCAAAAAAAATAGAACTAAGACAAAACTTTACCGCCGATGCTAAGCTGGTAGACACTGAAACAAAAGCCAGCAGCATTGTGAATTGGATCACCAATTACAAAACATTTATCCCTAAATGGATGTCATGGTTTCCAATTGTATTTTCGATTATCTCTCTGGTAGTGATTACAGCTTATTTCTTTAATTTCATTTCTGGAGCTCAAATGTTACTTTGGTTTGTCATTGGTTTGGGGATTACCGGCGCTTTCTTAAAACGCATAAACGAGCTTTCTAGCCATGTGAGTCAGGCGCAAAGCACGTTTCAGCAGTATTTTAAATTATTAAAATTGATAGAAGATGCTGAGTTTAATTCAAGTTTACTGAAATCCTTTCAGTCGAAAATCCATTCGGACGCTGCAAAAGCGAGTCAAATTTTAAAAGTGCTATCCAAACATATCGATGGTTTGGATCAGCGAAATAATATTTTGCTTGGTATTGTTTTAAATGGATTTATGCTTCGCGATCTTACTCAATCACTGAAGATTGAAAAATGGATCTCAGCCCATGCCGATCAGGTGCAGAATTGGTTTGAGGTGATCGCTGAGGTGGATGCTTACAATAGTTTAGCTAACTTTCACTTCAATCATCCCGATTATGTCTTTCCAGAAATTAAAGAAAGCGGAAGCTTTACCAAAACCAAAGGTGCTGTCCATCCCTTAATCGATCCGGAAGATGCCGTAAGAAATGATTTTGAAATCAAAGACAATCAGTTTTTCATCATCACAGGTGCTAATATGGCCGGGAAAAGTACCTTTTTGAGGACAGTTTCTGTTCAGATTGTAATGTCAAATGTCGGACTGCCTGTATGCGCTACTTTCTGTGAATATGTCCCAACCAAACTCATCACCAGCATGCGTACAGTCGATTCTTTGGCCGATGAAGCTTCATATTTCTTTGCTGAACTGACCCGACTCAAGTACATTGTCGACGAAATTCAAACCGACAAATACTTCATCGTCTTGGATGAAATTCTAAAAGGCACCAATTCTACCGATAAGGCTATTGGCTCCAGGAAATTTGTAGAGCGATTAGTCAAAGCCAATGCCATTGGCATCATCGCCACTCACGATTTAAGTTTGTGTGAAGTTGCCGAGGATTTACCTCAAGTACAAAACTATTATTTCGATGCTGAAATTATCGATGACGAACTCAACTTTGATTACACGCTAAAACGCGGTATCTGTAAAAACATGAACGCATCTTTCTTGTTGAAGAAAATGGACATTGTGGAGTAGATGTTTTAAAGTTTAAATATTGTACATATATTTGTACATATAAAAACACGTTATTATGCAAATCACAACTGTTTCAGATTTTAGAAAAGATATGAAGGCCTATTTGGATAGAGTCGTGAAAAATGTTGAAACTTTAATTATTAACAGAGGCAAAGATTCAGGAATTGTCGTGATGTCTTTAGAGGAATATAATTCGTTAATGGCAACAAATCACGAATTATCATCCAGAAAAAATGAATCAAGATTAGATTCAGCGATTGACAAATTGAAATCAGGTAATACATTTAGCAAAGATTTAATCGAAGATTAAAATGAAGTATGTTTTTGTTGACGAGTCCTGGGAGGATTATTTATACTGGCAAAAAACAGATAAAAAAAAGCTGAAGAAAATAAATCAACTTTTGAAGGATATTGCTCGAAACCCTTACGGTGGAATAGGAAAGCCAGAACCCTTAAAACATAAATATTCTGGATTTTGGTCAAGGCGAATCGATAGCGAACATAGACTCATCTATCAATACAAAGAAGATGAAATATTAATAGCTAAATGTAGATTCCACTACGATTGATTTTTTTAACTATATTAATTTTATCTACTAACTCTACTTCTTCACCCGTTTTTCATTCTTTTTGACAAACGCATCCCAGCCAGTATAAGACGTGCCAATATTCGGTTGACCACTATTGTAGAAATGACAAACGGCTGCCGCCAGTCCATCCGTAGAGTCGAGGTTTTTGGGGAGTTCTTTTATTTTTAGCATTTGCTGAAGCATCTTGGCCACCTGCTCTTTGCTAGCGTTTCCATTGCCGGTAATCGCCATTTTTATCTTTTTGGGAAGATACTCTGTGATAGGGATTTGACGAGACAGGCCAGCTGCCATCGCCACGCCTTGAGCTCTTCCAAGCTTCAGCATAGATTGTACGTTTTTACCAAAAAAAGGCGCTTCAATTGCAATTTCATCAGGATGGTAAGTATCGATAAGCTCTATGGTACGCTCAAAAATCAGTTTTAATTTAGTGTAGTGATCGTCGTATTTTTTAAGCATGAGTTCGTTCAATTGAACAAACTTCATTTTTTTGTTTTCAATTTCGATCACCCCAAAACCCATAATAGTGGTTCCTGGGTCAATGCCTAAAATGATTCTTTCTGTCGCCAATCTCTTATTTATTCGTTATTTTGTAAGCATGAAGTCGCCTCACAAAACTAATCAATTCTGGAGTCTAGCCATCAAACTTTTGGTAGTAAGTCTAAGTTTTGTTGTGATTTATAAGGCAGTTCTAGAAGTGAACACCTCACAATGGCAATTTATTTATAATTTTTCTCAATCTTCAAATTTGCTCTGGATCGGATTTTTTCTATCTCTTCTGAATTGGTCACTGGAAGCTTTGAAATGGAAAACTTTAATTAGTAATACACAAGCTATCAAAATTTCAAGTGCATTTTCTGAGACATTGAAAGCTCATGCGGTCAGTATAATAACCCCTAATAAAATTGGAGAATTTGGTGCAAAAGCTAGTTTTTATTCAAAAGCTAAAAGACCTAAAATTTTAAAACTAACGCTGACAGGTCAGCTTTATCAGCTATTAACGACTTGTCTTTTCGGTGTTTTGGGCTTGATATTTATTTACTCTCAATTATTGTTCGAGTTAAAATTATCTATTGGAATTGTTTCAGGATTAATTCTAGTTTTAATTTTAATTTTTCATTTAATGAAATTAAAGTATGACTGGCTGACAAGGCTATATAAGTATTTGACTTCTCTTGTTAAACTATCAGGTAGTAATAACACGAAAGTTTTTATGCTTTCCATTTTGAGGTATTTGTGTTTCAGTCATCAGTTTTACTTGCTATTGTGGTTATTCCAGCCAGAACTGAATTATATACAAGTTATGCCAATTATTTTTTCGATTTATTTTATCAGTTCGTTTGTGCCTACATTTTTATTACTTGATGCCACTTTAAAAGCTGGTTTAGGTTTAGTTTTGCTGAAGGGTTTTCTAGCTTCAGAATTTATTTTAGCTGTAACCTTATTGATGTGGATATTCAATTTTGGGATTCCTGCTCTTTTTGGAAACCTATTACTTATGAAGCCTCAACGAATCCCATTTCAACCTAAACAAGCCTAATGATGACTTGGATTCTTGGGTTTTATCTGATTTTAGTTCTATATCTGATTTATATCATTTGGATGACTTTGGGCTTAACTAGGTTTTTAAATCAAAAGCATCATAAATTTAAAAATCCCAAAACCAAATTTTCGATTGTTATTCCCATGCGGAATGAATCTGATAATCTTCCTGCTTTGTTCAGATCAATTTCAGAATTATCCTATCCCAAAGCACTATTCGAAATTATTTTAGTGGATGATGACTCTCAAGACGACTCTTGGAAATTGACTAGAGAATTTCAAACACACTATCCTGATATCAAAGTCTATCTGATATCAAATTCAGAAGGGAATTTTACACCCAAAAAAAATGCAATTCATAAAGCGATTTCCATTGCTTCAAAAACCTATATCCTGACTACTGATGCGGATGTTCTTCTTCCAACTCACTGGCTCGAAATCTACGATTCAACCCTTCAACAGACAGATGCAGACTTGCTTGCTGGCGGAGTAGTGGTGGCAAAAAGGGCTTCTTTTTTATCTCATTATCAACATTTTGATATGTTGAGTTTACAAGCTTTTGGTTTGGGTAGTTTTGCTAGAAATCATCCCGTGATTTGCAACGGTGCCAATTTATGTTATAGAAAACAAGCTTATCTAGATGCTGATGTAAATCTCGGAAAAGAAAAAATCGCTAGCGGAGATGATGTGTTTACTTTACAAAGTTTCAAGCGAAAAGGCTATGCAATCGAGTATTTATCAAATCCTGAAAGCGTTGTATGGACGATGGCTCAGGAGTCTTTTGGAGAGTTTTGGCAACAGCGCAGACGCTGGGCGAGAAAGACGACTTCTGTGGATAGTTGGTATATGAAGGGCGTTGGAATATTAGTGACTTTGATGCAACTTGCTTTGGTGTTAAGTATGTTTTTAGGCTTTTGGAATCAAGCTTTTTTTGGTTTTCTGGTAAATGCTTTCGTGTTCAAGTTTGTGGTCGATGGTTGGAGTTTGTCCAGAATGGCAAAGATTCAAAACTTGAGTTTTTGCTGGATGGATTTTTTAAAAGTGAGTTTGGTTTATCCTTTTTTTACACTATTTTTTTCTTTGACTAGCTTGTATGGAAAGTTTGAATGGAAAGGAAGACGGTTTGCTAAATGACTACTTTAAAATTATCGGTAACTGAGTATGTAAAGGAATTGGAACACTTCTTTTCTGAGCGGGATAAACTTCTGGAAGGCCAGAAATAGCATCATTTAACCAATTTTTAAGTTCAGGATTTTGAGAAGAGATTTCACTAGAAATCTTAATGTTTTTAATTCTAGTCTCACCTTCTGTAGAGATATAAAGTTCTAAGACTACAGTGTCTTGAACGGAGTTTGTAGTGATTATTTGTCGCTGACTTAGCTGATCTCTAACTGCTTTTTTTATTTCAGTTTCGAAACAAGTTTTACTTTGCTCCTTGGAAGTGATGACACCACAATTATCAAAAGTTGGATAAAAATCCACTTCCTTCCAATTGATAGATTTTAATTCTTCTTGCAATATTTCATCTGCAGATTGTTTTTTGAGATTTAAATCATTGCAAGAACATAATATCAATACTAAAAAAATAGGAGTCCAAAACTTCATAAAGTAAAAGTAATCAAAAGCATTTTAAGATGAAGTTTTGTTTTTGGATTCTATCCACAAAGACATGTATTTAGTACTCTGAGTGGTATGGTGCATCAAAATCTGACCTACAAAGTTTTGTTGTCTATGCAGATTCAAATCTGATTCCAATTTTTTAACTCGCTTAAAAAAATTGGCTGCGAATACTCGACGCTGGAAACGTTGATTTATAATTTTGAAACCATTCTTTTGACCAATCTTCCAGCGTTTTGGCATTTTGTAAAGCAAGATGGCTTGTTTGGCAATTTCATCTGGAGAATTTGCTATTTCTCCACACCAGGGCAAATCACCGCAAAGTCCTTCGGCTCCAACAGTAGTTGTTATAGAAGGTGTTCCAGCCCTCATAGCATCTATAAATTTACCTTTTAAGCCAGCTCCAAACCGAAGTGGACCTAACAATACTCTTGCTTGCTTTATAGCGTCTATAGCATTTGGCGCTCTACCTTTTATTAAGAATCCCTGTTGTTGATTATGAAGTTGCTCTACCTTTTGTGAGGTATAAGCTCCGTACACATGAAGTTCTGCTTCTGGCAATTCTTTCTTGATGAGTGGCCAGATTTCTTCTTTTAAGAATAAGGTCTTATCCCAATTGGGTGCATGCAAAAAATTGCCAATACTGATAAAATTCTGGCGTTCCTCAAAACTTGGAAGGTTTTGAATGTCATTGTCTTTCATTGGTTTAAGAAGGAAGGGGAGATAAAGCAAAAGATTTTTATTGACTTTAAATTCATTGACCAACAAATTCATTTCAGATTTTGAAATGATTAAACTTATGTCAGTGCGTAAAATAGAAGCTATTTCTCTTTTAGCAATGTCTGTGTACAAATATTTCTTTTTGAAAGTCTTTTTCTCTTTATATGCTTGCTGTCTTGCTTTTCTCAAAAAATGTAGATCTTCTGTATCCAAAATTCTTATCGCTTCAGGACAGTGTTCTGCAACTCTCCAACCAAATTGCTCTTCCATCATAAATCGATCGAAAAGCACATGAGTTGGTTGTTCTTTTTTTAAGAATTCGTCAAACTCAGAGTTATTGACTTGTATCTGTTTTTGTGTAATACCAAGATGTTCTAAATCTTCTGCGTTTTCAGAATACTTAGCAGGTGAAGCATAAATAACTTCAAATTTTCGTTTTAAGAAAAGATCAATCAATTGCATCATTCTTCCGCCAGCAGCAGATGAATTTGGTTCTGGCCAAATAAATCCAATAATCAGTAACTTGGCTTTACTCATACTTTCAAATTTTATCCTTTGCGAAAATCGATAATAAAGCTCAACTTTTAGTTATTAAGCTGTTATTTTTTAAGAAGAGATATTTTGCAATGAATGTAGTTATAAGTCTATAAAAAGAAATTCCATACAAGCCCAAAACGAATAGCAAAGTCTCTATAAGGTTGTCTTGGAGCTGCAAAATTGGAATTACCTTCAAAAAGGGTTGTGAAGTTTTCCAGCTTAAAATAGATTCGAGCCTCCCTTACTTTAGCATTTATAAAGAAATCTGCTGTATAGAAACCATCCAGCTCTTGGAAATCCTGAATTGCAAATTCTGAAAGAACAGGATCATAGGCTTTACTCATAAAGCTTGTGAAGTAATTGAATGTAAATCCAGTTTGAAGATATAAAGCTCTGTCAAAAAGGTAGTTATCATAAAAAAGTGAATTTCTAGTCACAAATTCTGGTACAGGGAATACGGACTCGCCTTCAAGCACATTTTGATACATTACAGTATTCGCTAGATTGAAGTGGCCGTATTTAAAATCTTTTTCAGCTTTAATCTTAAGATATCGAATTTGAAGATCAGTTTGAAACGGTCTGACTAAGCTATCAGCCTCAGAGCCGTCTGGTGCTTTTTCAAATCCAAAATAAGCATGATTATCTATTTGTGTAAAAGAAGCTGTCACTTTTCCGTAAACTTCAGACTTTGCCTCAACTCCAAGATGTTGAGTATTTACGTTATCAAAATCTGGGTTATACCAATTGTAATTTTCATAATCACTTTGATTCAAAATCCAGTTGAAATTAGGGGCTGATGAACTTAAATCTACTCTCGCAGAAAATTGAAGTGAATCTGAGATTTTTGTACTTGCTTTACCATGAATTTCGTATCCACCATCATAATCCCCAGTTATGTTATAAGCAGCTTTACCCTCAAGTTTAAATCCTTTATAAGTTTTTAAATACGTTCCTCCTAAGCTTATAACGTCTGTTTTTAGTCGGTTAGGAACACTGTTTTCTTCATAAATTATAGTTGTATTATATCCATAATTTAAGTTAGTATGTTTGGCCATAAAGCCAATGCGTCCAAGATATTTTTGATAATAGGATAACACCATAGTGTTTGATACATTTTGGTACTCAACCTCATTATTTAAGTCAGAGTTTTCAAAGGGAATCCCAAAAAACTGAGGAGTAGAGCTAGCTTGAGTAAACGAGTATTCTTTATCTGTAAAGTCAAAAATATGTTTCAAGTGCACTTGTCCATTTTGAGTTGAATCATTTCCTGGCCGGATATTGTAATATTGATTGAGATAAAATCGCTTGGCATCCATTTTATTTTCTGCATTTCTAAGTCTTATTTCAGCAGAAGCTCTATTTTGGATTTCTTCAATTTCATCAATGAACTGTTGGTTTGCACGATCTGTAAGACCACCATTTTCTTCATTGAATATGTCTTGAGTAGCAAAATGGGTTCTCACAAAATAGCGATTGTTTTTTGTTCTGTAATTAAGCCCAATCCTTAAGTTCCCCGTACTTGTTAACTCTCTTTGGTAATTTCCTAAAGAACGTAATCCCTTGTAAGCTATAGAAAAATTTAAGTTGGGCTTTAAATTGATAGCAAACTTTGCATCCAGAGCTTGACCTTGTTGAAAAACAGTTCTGAAGTAAAGTTCAGTCAAAGGCGTAGGCACTTCGTAATAGGGGATGTCTTCTGCTTCTAGATAAAAGAAATGTTTTGCTCTTGCTCCAAAACGAGGTAAAGCCTGTAAATCGTTAAAAGAATACCCCAATTCTGTGTAAGGCCTGCCAATATTAGAAAAAGGCAATAGTTCAAAATCATCCTTTCTTAAGTAATTGTAAGCATAGTCCTTTCGTATGCTTAGTGTTGTATCCACATAAGTTGTGTCGTTACTTATGCTTATGATTTTATATTTAGAAATATGAGGCTTTTCTCGGTCGCTTTTTACAGAAGTTGTTTTTTCTCCGCGTGAATTGTTTAGGTTTATTTTACCTTGACCTTGGGCACCGTCAGTAGATCTTAAGCCCTGAGCTTGAGACCAAGTCGAAAATAAAAGGATGAAAATAAGATAAATTACCGACTTCATTAGCATTTTTAAAACGTGAGCAAAAGTATCATTTTTAGTTTACTTAAGTTTTAATGTTATTTAGAAATCAATTTAGAATGTTAGAATTTATATTTTTGCTTCTGAAATTGATTATGCTTCAACTCAACTATCAAGATAAATACTTAGAATGCGGAACAGATGAAGCTGGCCGAGGCTGCCTAGCTGGGCCTGTGACAGCAGCGGCTGTTATCTTACATGAAGATTTTACTAATGAAATTCTTAATGACTCTAAATTACTTACTTCCAAAAAACGTGAATTTTTAGAAGTTATTTTAAAAGAAACTTCAGTAAGTTATGGCATATCACACATATTTATGGAAACGATCGACGAAATAAATATTTTGAACGCGTCAATTTTAGCTATGCACTCTTCAATTAAAAAGCTCAATCCACAGCCTGAAATGATTTTGGTAGATGGGAATAGGTTTAAGTCCTATGAAAAAATTTTTCACGAGTGTATCATTAAAGGTGATTCTAAATTTTTAAGTATTGCCGCCGCTTCTATTTTAGCAAAGACAGCAAGAGATGCTTTCATGAAAAAAATAGATAAAGAATTTCCTATGTATGGTTGGGCTAAAAACAAAGGATATCCTACAAAAGCTCACAGGAAAGCTATTCAAACTTATGGAATTACTAAATATCACAGAAAAAGCTTTAAGTTGTTGCCAGATCAGATGGAATTAAAATTGTAAACCGAGGCTTTTTCTCTGTTTTAATTCTAATTTTCAACTTAATTTTGTGTTTTGAAATTCTTCATATATGCGTTATCTTTTTTTAATTATTTGTTTTTCAATAGGTTTGAGTTCTTGCGATTTCGATTCAGATTCTACTCAGGGTAAACTCATAGATTTTATTCCTTCCAAGTCAATTTTGATATTAGAATCCGAAAATCTTTCTCAATCTCTTGAAGAGTTGACCTCTACAGAGTTATTTCAAAATAATGATTCTTCACCTATTTTTCAAGAGATTAAGGATAATTTTAAATTCACCAGATATTTCCAGCAAGACGCTGAAGCTTTTTTGGCAGTGACTCCAATTGGTGAACGTGAACTCGCTACTTCATTGATTATCGAAGACAAGTACTTAAAACTAGATTCCATTCAGCTTAAAAAGCAAAGTAAAATAGATTATGCTGGCAAAGAGATTTCAGAGTTCAAGCTAGAAAATGCAACATTTTACTCAACACTTATTGAGAAAGTTAGAATTTCTTCGGAGTCTAAGCTCATTATTGAAAACGTCATAAGAGCTTACAATAACCAATTCAAATTTAATGAGACTTTCTATAAAGCTCATAAAGCGGCGACGGGAGAGACTTCAATTTTTATTGATTTGAAAGAAGCTGACTATCTTTATAAAAATGAACTTAAAGGTTTAAATCCTAAATCATTAAAGGGTTTAGGAAAATGGCTTAGTCTAGATGTAGAGGTTTCCGAAGGAAATTACACATGGTCTGGAGCTATATTAACCGAAGAAGCAACTGATAAATTAAATCTATTTAATGGAACTTCTCCTAAATCTTTTAGGCTTCATGAAGTTACACCTGTGAATGCAACTGGATTTTTAAGCCTGTCTTTTTCTGATTTCAAAAAGCTGCAGGGGAATAGGTCTGCACAAAACTACAAAGCTACATCTCCTTTAAAATTTATCTTTCAAAATGCTAATGAGGTTGGAGCAATAGAATTGGAAAATGGAGCGTTGGTTTACGACATGATAAGCTCTAATGTGACTAAAACATTAGATTCACTATCTACAAAAATACAACAGGAAACATCATTCAGAAACCAAACCATCTATAGTTTTGAAGCTGAAAACGTTTTTGCAGATTTCTCTCCGCTCTTATCCAATCATAAATTTTCTGTATTTACAGTTTACGATAGTCATTTTTTATTCGCTAAAAATCAAGAGGTTTTAGAAAATATGCTTGTCAATATCAATAATCGCTCAGTATTGAGTGAATCTTCATCTTTCCAAATGGCTTTAAATAAAATGAGTTCTTCTGCCCATATGGTTTGGGGTGGACAGCTGGACGCTATTGTCAATCAGTTGGAAAAGTCGGCGACAGAAGACTTTCTTCCAAACCTTAAAAACTTCAATACCAATGGCTATAGCTCCGTAATGATGCAAGCCACGCAGGAAGATAATTTTGCTTTTGTGAATGGAATTCTTTCTAAAAATAAAGCAGAAACTGAATCAGGTGAAGCAATACAGGCCAAACGAGTAAAACTTGAAAACACCATTACATCAGACCCTTACTTCTTTACAAATTGGAGAACTCGCCAAAAAGATATTGCAGTTCAGGATGAAACAAATACACTGCATCTGATAGCAAAAGATGGAAATACAATTTGGAAAAAAGCTTTGGATAGTAGAATTGTTGGCGGTATCCATACCTTCGATATCTACAGAAATACTAGATTACAGATGGCCTTTACGACTCAAAATAAGCTTTATGTCATCGATAAAAATGGTAACAACGTCAATCCATTCCCTCTAGACTTCAATGATTTTATAACTGAAGGGCTCGCTATTTTCGATTATGACAATAATGGAAAATACAGATTTGTAGTAGTTCAAAACGATGAGGTCTTGATGTTTAACAAAGAAGGTAAGTTGGTGAAAGGCTTTGATTATAAATCTCAAGGCAACATCAAACGCACACCAAAACACATAAGAATAGGTCGAAAGGATTATATTTTAGTGGAAAATGATCAAGGTCTCAAAATTCTAAGTAGGACAGGAGCAGAGCGGGTAAAACCCAGACAAAAAATTTCAACATCTGGAAATGAGTTTGGCTTGCATAATAAGAGTTTTGTAGGATCTAATGGAGACGGAGACTTATTGAAAATTTCTGAAACTGGTACGGTAAAAACAACGGAATTGAACTTATCTGATAATCATTTTATTACCGTAAGTCCGAAACACGTAGTGACTTTTTCGGAAAACAAACTGAGTGTCAACGGTGTGAGCAAAACTTTGGATTATGGCTTGTATTTACCACCTCAAATTCACGAACAGGCCAACAGGACATTCTTTAGTATTGTGGATCAACAGGCGAGTAAAGTGTATTTGTTCGATGAGCAAGCAGAGCTTGTTTCTGGTTTTCCAGTCTATGGAAACTCACAAATTGATTTGGATTTAAAAGTTCCTAATGAGATCAATTTCATCGTAAAGGGAGATGATAATGCTGTGTTGATTTATAATAAAAATCTTTAAGAATCCATAAGCTTTGCTTCAAAAAGCTCAGCAAAGTGTTTTTTGAGTTTAACTTTTACTTCATCCACAGGAATCTCAGCTTTCCCAAGTTCCACGTTGAGTGAGGTCACGGCTTTATCTTTGATGCCACAAGGCACGATGTTATCAAAATAGCCTAAATCTGCATTCACATTAAAAGCAAAACCATGCATGGTCACCCAGCGAGATGCTCTTACGCCCATAGCGCAGATTTTTCTGGCAAATGGAGTTCCTACATCTAGCCAAACACCAGTTTCGCCTTCACTTCGCTCAGCTTTAAGTCCGTATTCTGCTAGAGTCAAAATCACCATTTCTTCAAGAAAACGGAGATATTTATGAATATCGGTAAAGAAATTTTCAAGATCTAAAATCGGGTAACCCACAATTTGCCCTGGTCCATGATAAGTGATATCACCCCCGCGATTAATCTTATAAAAAGTAGCCCCTTTTTCCGCTAGCTGCTTTTCATCGAGAAGTAAATTGGTCAAATCCCCACTTTTACCTAAGGTATACACATGCGGATGCTCAACGAAAATCAGGTGATTTTCTGTAGCTAAATCGGTTGATTCACGTCGGTTTTGGACTTTTATGTTGAGTACTTTCTGAAACAATTCTTCCTGAAAATCCCAGGTTTCTTTATAATCGCGCTGTCCCAATTCCAGGACTTTTATCTCTTTATTCATCGGTTTCAAATTCTTATACAAATGTAAACTTTATAGCGGAGACCTTTGTTTTATTTTGAATTTACCTCCATTTCCTTAACAGTTTTGCGACAGCCAGCATAGATGCTTGGCGTTCATTATGTGATCCGTCTGTTGAGCGTGAAGATTGAAATTCAACTTATTAAAATATATTTTAAGGTAAGCTGAAGGCTTTACTTTTTGAAATATATACGGTTTTCCCGTAGTAAAAGTACGGTCGGACCGTAATTCTTTTAAATCTTAAAGTTTTACTATTGCCTCGTTAATAATTTACAAAATGATTTTTCACACACACACACACACAGCAAAAACTGTTCGACTTTATGAAAGAATAGCCTTTATCTATGGGTTTACTTAGTTGTGAGTTTTACTCCCAGGAAACTATATAACTAACAAAATCACATATTTAAAATGAAAACTATACCCATAAAAATATTACTTCTAATTTCAGTTTTATTTATAGCCATAGGCTGTGAGAAAGATTTGATTCAGATTTCTAAAAAAGAATCAGAGATACAAACTATCGATTACGGGATATCAGCGGAAGAACTTAAAGAATCTCAAAGTTTTCAAAAGTCTTCTAAAGCTATTTTAAAATCGAAGAGGGTAGATAAAAATAGTTCAAGGACGAGCCTGATTGAAAGACTAGATCTCGACAATGCATATTATCATAAAGATAAAAATGTTGAGGTTCTCACTGTGCCATTTAAGACGTTTGGCACTTACAAAAGAGTACTTTTTAGTTTTACAAAGGCTGAAAAAAACACAAATTCTTATTTATTTACTTATCCAGATCCTGATAACCCTAACGAGTATTATGTAAGCAATTTAGACGGTCAAGTGTTACAAAAAGTTTTAATTGATCAAAATGGACAATCACAAATCATAAATTTCTTAAAAAATAATTTATCTAAAAATACAGGATGTACTGAAACTATATATACTACTTGTAGTCAGGGTATTCATTCTTTTGCCGATGGAACGGCAATGGAATGTACTTATTGGAATAATTTAAGTCAAGGCACACCTCCACAATTAACAACAGTTCCAATTGGCTGTTCAGGTTCTGGAAGTTCTGGAGGTTCGGATATTGGGGGTGGAACTTCGGGAGGAACTGTAAGTCCTGGCGGAGGTGTTTCTACGGGACCAACAGGCGGAGGAGACTCTGCGACTCCGTCTATTACAAAGGAAGAATGTGAAATAATGTTGGATTGTGATGATTGTAACCTGCAATATGATTTAAACGATGATTGCCAGATATCCTTTGATGAAGTACATTTTGTATCATTTCTCGAAACTTTAACAAGAGAAGAAAAATCTTTTATTATAAATGATTCGCTATTTTACGAAACATTATATAATTACTTTAGTCAAAACAACCAAAGTGTAGAATCCCACAATTTTGGATATTATGCTCTTTTAGCTAAGATAGAAAACCCAGAGGCAGAAGTGGATTTTGAGGATAGGATAATAGATGAGTTAGAGGGTAAAGAGAAATGTCTAAACGACCATTTGGAGGATTCAGGCAATGATTTTGTAAAAGATATGCTTTCGAATTTTCAAGGAGATGATTCTGAATTTGGAATAAATATAAAATCTGAAGACCAAGTCATTCATATAGATGATGATGGAAATCCTGTAGAAGTTAATGCAAAAACTACGTTTTCTGGAAATAGTAATATAATTAATATTGAAATAAGCACTTCTAGAGCACAAAGCAGAAAGGCCTTACAAGTCGTTAGAACATTACTTCATGAATATATCCATGCTGATATATTCAGAAAATTAAATACATTACCACCGTCAAATAGTGATTTAGATTTTAGAGATTTTTATGATAGTTTTGAAAATAATAATTTTGAACCTACTCCTGCTCACGAGACTATGGCTGCACTTTACATAAACTCAATGAAAGAAGCCTTAAAAAGTTTTCACATGACAGTCATGACTGGTGATTATGATTATTTATCTTCTCTTAATCCGAATAATTTAGATGCATTTTATGAAGCTTCGGCCTGGCAGGGATTAAAAAACCATAGTGTAGAAGCCTGGTTAAATATGCCTCAAAATCAAAAAGATAGTATTGATCAAGCCTATCAACAATATATTTTCACTACGACTAATAATTGTCCAAACTAGCTAATATGAAAAACTATATAATCCTTATTGTATTTGTAATGCTTGTGAAATGTGCTTTTTCACAATCAATATCAACTAGTCTTTTTTTGGTGGTAGATAAAAAGACAGATTCTATTAAAGTAAGTAATAAAGATTCAATTAACTTTAAATACTCTCATTTTAATAAAAAAAAGAATTGGCTAATAAGTATGTCTCATATTTATGTATCTGGAGCAGATCAGAATAATTACAGATATTTATTACCAAAAGAAATGATATCAGAATTGGAAAGAAAAGGAAATCTTGAGGATATTCAACCTTTTATGATTAAACTCAACCACTTTAATTTTAAAGAATTAGCACAATTTTTTAGTAAACATTATTCTTATTATTATGAGTATTTGTATAGGAGCAGAAAAAAGACCTACAAGCGTTATAATATTTTTATCATTTTTAAATCAGACTTAGATAAAACTTTCGTGCCCTGTTATGAAATGTCTTTGTTAAAGAGTAGAATCACGCATATTTAATTATTACTAAAAGCAATTAAATGAAAAGTATTTTAATTTTGTTTTTACTCATGTCAAGTTTTTTTACCTTCTCTCAAGGTACAAATGAACTTTTTATTTAAAAGGGGAATCTTCCTCCATTACTGCCGATGAATATGGTAAATTATACTACACGCTTGTTATAAATAGTCAGGAAGAAGATTTTATAACTGACGCATATAAATTTGAGATCCCGAATAAAAAAGATTTCGAAAACTATCATAAGTTATCAGAAATTAGAAAAGAAGTGGATTTAGATACTATACAATTTCAAGATAAAAAACAATTAAGTACATACAATCCTTGTGATTTACATAACTACATCAGCAGTAAGTCTATAGTTTACCTTCTATATGAGGATATTGATGGCTATTATTTTGTAAAGATGAATTATTTGGGAACCCAAAAAAATGTTGAAGTTTTAAAAACGGGTTTTTAGCTTATTTATAAGATCATCTTCCGAAAAACGGAGAAAATGAATAGCAAAGATATACACTTATCAATTTTAAGAAAAAACCACCTTTATTGAGGTGGTTTTTTCTTAAAATTAAATCCAATTTAAATCCTAACCCTTCTAATCCACAACATAATTTAATGGCACATCATATGATAGGTACACTTGTAAATTTTCTTATGCAATTTGACTCTTCACTTTCATAAACTCAAGCAGATGCTTTAGCTTGGGCAGGTTTGAAAAGGGTACAATATTTGAAATTAATGCATATGGTCAAGATTTAAATGCAGGTTCAGCACAATGGTTGATATTAAATAAATACTACTAAACATGAAGGCATTATTATCAATATTTTTAATTATTAATTTTTTATATCAAAATACGATTAAAGAAGAATTGATGACAAAAATATTAAAACATAAGGAAGTTTTACATTATGTAGATGATCCAATCGTTTTTAAAAATAGCCTAAGTGAGAACTTTAAAAATCTGCCTTTAACATCTGATAAAAAATATCGTGATGTTTTAGTTATCAAAGTTTTAAAGAAAATAAAGCCTAATAAAGAAAATTATAAGCTCGGAATTTTTATTCCTAACGAAAACGCTTATATAGAGTTTGAAGCTTTAAAAGATTTTTATGGATGTTGGGATATCAAAATACTAAGCTCTGTTGAATATTAATCGCCTATGACTTAAAGAATAAAAAGGCGGTTCTACATTATTAGATTCGTTTTCTTTTGCTTGGTGTTGCAATTTTACATGAGTTTGTTCACTACAGCAAATATCAAGGAGAAGAATGGAACTAATAAGCATTGGATGATTTCTTATACGTTCGAGAAAACTTTGGTCCATATTTCAAGCATAAATACAGTGTTGAATCTGATACCTGGAATTATTCTCATCCTGTTGGTGGACATCAGAATCATATTCATTTCTCAGTTAGATAATATAATTATGGAAAAAGCATTTTTAAAATTAAGTATTTTCTTATTTTTTTTAATTTCAACTATAAGTTGTAAAAGTCAGGAAGGGTATATTGAAATTAACAATAAAGAAGATTTAAGATATTATTTATCAAGCATAAATGAATTAAATGTGAATAGCTACAGTATGTATTCTAATGCTGTATTCCTGAAGATATTTATAATGGATGACTCAAAGGCGACTCCAGATGATTTTTTTGAAGGTTATGACGGAATACTTCAAAGTCTATTGATAACTATAAATCCTGATGGAGATTATTATACTCAAAGTAAATTGTTCAAGATAGAAGGAGTTTTGAATCCTGAAATAATAGAAATAAAAGAACTGGAATACCCAAATTTTAAAATTGTTATTGAAATAGGCAATGTTAATGATAGGGTGCAAAAATCATTTAATTTCAACGCTAAGTTTGATTAGAAGCTCTAAACAATGGTGGATTTAGATATTAAGGATGGCAATTTAATTCCTACTAATCAATAATATCATGAAACTATTATTCATTATTTCAGGACCAATATTTATAGTATTCATTTATCTACTTGTTAATTTCTTTATCAAAAATCGAGTCAAGTTCAAAACAAAGACTAAGCGTATTTTATTTACAATTTCAACGTCTATCTTAATTTATCTAATTGTTTTTTTGAGCACTGTATTTATTTATTTATTTCGGTTTTACACCTCAATTAGATTTTAACCAGCAAGTATGGATAGATGAGCCTTCAAAAAGATACTTAATGCTTGAAGACTTGATGGAAAGCAAGTTGCTTACTTCTTATACGACTGACGAAGTAAAGGAGAAGCTAGGTGAGCCAACGGTCGAAAATGATAGCATTTTTGAATATAAAATAATCGAAGTAGGTAAATTAGATTTTTATGAAAATAGATTGCTTATTTATCATGAAAATAAGGAAGTCATTAATGTGGACTTGAAAAAGCGAAAACTGCATTAGAATTACTTAAGTTAAATCCTCTTCAACCCCTTCAGCTAGATCCTCTTATCCAAGATACCTCTTAAAAGTCAGGAACAATTTTTTAAACTGAATATCTAAAAACATCAAACCATCAATGCACAAATTCAGTAGAAATAGAAAATAATAAGAGACAAGCACATTTCTTAAAATCTTTAATCCCGGGTTTGTAAAAGAAATTGTTGGATTGTCTTTATCTTTGCGGCTTTAGAAAATTATACACTCATGCAATTATCAGAACAAGAACGCGTAAGGCGAGATAAACTGGCTACTCTCAGGGAAATGGGCATCAATCCGTATCCTGCTGCTCAATTTGATTATACTCATACCTCCAAACAAGTAAAGGAGGATTTTGAAGAAGGTCAAAAGGTAGTGGTTGCTGGTCGTCTGGTATCACGTAGAATCCAGGGAAAAGCATCTTTTGCTGAGTTGCAGGATGGGGAAGGTCGCATCCAGGTTTATTTTAACAGAGATGAAATTTGCACAGGGGAAGATAAAACTTTGTACAATGAAGTATATAAAAAGTTGCTGGATATTGGTGATTTTATCGGGATAGAAGGAGAGTTGTTTACGACTCAAGTCGGTGAGAAAACCATTAAAGTTTTGGATTTTCAGCTCTTGAGCAAGTCTTTAAAACCGCTTCCACTACCCAAAAAAGATAGAGAAGGCAAGGAGTATGATGGGTTTCATGATGCCGAGCAGCGCTACAGACAGCGCTACGCCGATTTGGCGGTTAATCCTGATGTGAAAGAGATTTTCAAAAAACGCTCGGCTTTGTTTACAGCCATGCGGGATTTCTTTAATGCGCAAGGCTATATGGAGGTGGAAACGCCAATTTTACAATCCATTCCTGGTGGTGCGGCAGCGCGTCCTTTTATTACGCATCACAATGCTTTAGACATTCCATTGTACCTGAGAATTGCCAATGAATTGTATCTGAAGCGTTTGATTGTTGGTGGCTTTGATGGTGTGTATGAGTTTTCCAAAAACTTCAGAAATGAAGGCATGGACAGAACCCACAATCCTGAGTTCACGGCCATGGAAATTTATGTGTCTTACAAAGACTACAACTGGATGATGGAGTTTACCGAAAACTTGCTGGAGCATTGCGCCATGAAAGTCAACGGAACGACAAAAGCGAAGTTTAAAGAACATCATGTGGACTTTAAAGCGCCGTATAAGCGAGTGACCATGACCGATGCTATTATAGAGTTTACAGGCTTTGACATCACAGGCAAGTCTGAAGAAGAGTTGAGAAAAGCAGCTCTCGGTATGGGCTTGGAAGTGGATGAGACCATGGGAAAAGGTAAGTTAATCGATGAAATTTTTGGAGAAAAGTGTGAAGGCAACTATATAGAACCTACGTTTATCACCGACTATCCCAAGGAAATGAGTCCGTTGTGTAAAGAACATAGAGACAATCCGGATCTGACTGAGCGTTTCGAACTGATGGTGTGTGGAAAGGAAATTGCCAATGCCTATTCAGAATTGAATGATCCAATCGATCAGCGTGAGCGTTTTGAAGAGCAGCTAAAATTGGCCAAGAAAGGTGACGATGAAGCGACTGAGTTTATTGATTATGATTTTTTAAGAGCTTTGGAATACGGCATGCCTCCAACCTCAGGTTTGGGAATTGGTATGGACAGATTGATTATGTTTTTAACCGATAATCCATCTATTCAGGAAGTTTTATTCTTCCCGCAAATGCGTCCGGAAAAGAAAAAAGTAGAGCTTACTGAGGAGGAAAAAATAGTTTTAGAATTACTAAAACAAGAATCTCCACAAGAGTTAGAAGCTATCAAGTCAGCTTCAGAACTGAGTAATAAGAAATGGGATAAAGCTATAAAAGGATTGAGAAGTAAAGATCAGGCTACGGTTGATAAAACTGACGAAGGTTTGTTTGTAAGGTTGTTGTAAGCAGTAAAAAAACTTAAAACTGATTCTCTGTGAACTCCGTGTCTCTGTAGTTAAATTCTCATCATTAAGACACGTAGTGAACAAAGCCTTTGATGAAAGGCATGAGTCCTTCTAAAGTTCTATCTTTTTAAGCTGATAGTTGCTGAAAGTCTCCAGCGTTTTCTCTAAAGCATACTTCATGTTGGTCTCAGCCTTCAGGCTGTCATGAAAAACGATAATGCTGCCAGGTTTAGCTTGATTTCTTATCCGAAGAAAACAGTCTTCTTTTGAGACTTTTGCATTATAATCCTTACTAATTATGTCCCACATGATGATGTGCTGATAGTCTTTTAAAATGAGCTTGGCTTGAGTCGAGGTACATTTACCATAAGGTGGTCTAAATAGATTGGATGTAACTGAATTTGATTCTATTTCTTCTTTGCAAAGCTTTACATCCTTCAGGTATTCTTGGGTTGAAGTCTTCCAGCCATTGATATGGTGGAAGGTGTGATTGCCAACAGCATGTCCTTCAGCTATAATTTGTTGAAACAGTTCAGGATGCTTTCTGATGTTATCACCAATGCAGAAAAAAGTAGCCTTAGCCTTATGCTTTTTTAGTTTATCCAACACCCAAGGGGTAACTTCAGGAATTGGCCCGTCATCAAAAGTGAGGAACATCTCTTGATTTTGTGTAGAGATGTTCCAGACACGTTTGGGAAAGATTTGCTTCAGAAAGTCATTTGATTTCAAATCTTTTATTCATTTGGAATTTGATCTGGCCTCAATAAACCCTTCTTCGAGCTATCCTTTTCTATCTCCTTCATATCTTCTTCATTTAGTTCATCCAAAAGATCCTGGTCCACATTTTCAGACTCTGAATCTTGATAAAAATGACTGAATTTCTCTAAGTAAGAATTAAATTCAGCTGCCTTTTCTTTTACCATTTCATTGTCCTGATAAATGATTAAGATATCGACCAAACTTCTATACTTTTCGATTTCGGTAAAAATTCTTTCAGCATGTTCAACTTGGTTTTCATAACTCATACCTGCGTAATAGTTAAGCCATTCCTGGTAATTCGTAGCTAACTTTTCCCAAATTTCTCTGGCTTTTTCTGGTTTATCAATTTGATAGTAACCTGTTACAAAAGGTTCGACTAATTGATAATACTGATAATGTTCTACAGGGATGTGCTTCATGCCCAGATCAAGAACATCTTCTGCTTTTTCAAACTTATTTTCTTTAATCAATTTTTCGACAAGACGAGCCAGGTTACTTCTGTAAGTAATAGCGTTTTTTCGAGTTTCGGGATCGTGATAAATATCGTCACTTCCACTATTTCCCCATTCCCAATCCCTGACGATGTCATACATCTTGTCCTCGTCAATACGCCCCATATCAAATGGGTTATTTGGATTGACGGGTGTTTTGATAGGCACGAGTTTATAAGTCACTCCTTCAAGCTGCAAATAGTCTTTCATCCAGAGATAGTCTTCATCTCTAAAACTTCCCCCGGTGAAATAAATAGGCCTTTCCCAATCATTATTGGCTAGCAAGTCTAGCATCATCAAGTTGGGCTTATAAATCAGATTATCTTCAAGAGTAATATAAATATTAGGCTCAATTAAGTCAGCGTCCTCTGGCTTTACAATTCCATTTTGTAATATTTTTTCTTTGTCGACAGGAACTCTAATATTTTTGGTAGGAAACGTATTGATGACTTGTCCGCTTTGTAATTCAGCTTTAGTGGTTTCGTTATCACTTTTGATATATTGTATAAATTTATCAATGGAAAGTGTATCATTTATTCTAGGATCTTCTTGATACCAAACTGCATCATTAGTTCCATATTTATAATCATCGTGTTTTAAAGTAGTTTTAATGGGTTCACTTTCATAAGCTTTCCTTCTCATCTGGTCGATATACCAGTCGGTTGCAAAAAGACTTGTATTGATGGTTCTTACGTCTGTTCTGTAGCCTTCAATTTCCTGAGCATACCATAATGCAAACGTATCATTATCACCTATAGTGAATAGAATAGCATTTTCATCTACAGAGTCCAAATACTTTTTGGCCATCGCTAAAGTAGTATACTTGCCCGAACGGTCATGGTCATCCCAGTTTTCTGACGCCATCAAAACAGGCACACAAAGCAAACAAATAATTCCCACTGCCGGAGCTACTATTTTAGGAGTGATGTATTGCTTTAGATAATGAAATAAAGCATAAACTCCTAGACCAATCCATATAGCAAACACATAGAACGAACCTACGAGAGCATAATCTCTTTCCCTTGGTTCAAAAGGGCGTTCGTTCAGATAAATCTTTAGAGCTATCCCTGTAAACAGGAAGAAAACTGTGAGTACCCAGAACCGTTTGACATCCTTAGACGCATGAAAAAAGAGACCTATGAGTCCTAAGATGAGTGGTGAGAAGTAATAAGTATTTCTAGCTTTATTTTCAGATAAATCTGAAGGGAGATTTTCTTGTGTGCCCAATCTATTTTCATCAACGAAATCGATTCCACTCAACCAATTTCCATCAAAATTGGTGTATTTACCTTGATTATCATTTTGTCTTCCAGCGAAATTCCACATAAAATATCTCCAATACATATAACCCATTTGAAATTCAAACAAGTAATTGAAGTTAGATGCTGTAGATGGTTTTTGAATATCTAAATATTGATTGAACCTCTTTAAAAAGCTGATATATCCTTCTGAAGACACCTCTCCGTTTCTAAAGTCAGACCTAAATGTATTGACAATGGACGTTAGCTCTTGCTCTCCTCTGTATTCTGGTTTTATGGAAAAATCCAATGGTCCAGTAAACATCATGTAATTGGAGGCATGTTGAGTACTCCACATTCTAGGAAGGAAAGTTTTATGCGCCGCATCTGAGTTTTGCTTAGCATTTTTATAGTCGTTTATAATTACATATTCACCTTTCTCTTCATCTTTTTCATAAATAGGATCATCATCTAAATAGGGGTTCTCTGGGTCTAGGCCAGCAAAGATCTCTGTAAATTGAGGTCCGTAAAACAAATGAGTTTCTGGGTATTGATCTCTGTTATAATACGCTAATAACTGTTGAGCACTACTTGGATCGTTTTCATTAATAACCGTTCCTGCGTTGGCTCGAATAGGAAGCATGACCCAACTTGAAAACCCTATAAAGACAAATAAAATACAAAGCAAGACCGTATTGGTATGAATGTAATTTTTTCGTCTAGTATATTTTAATCCAAAGTAAAATCCAGCTATGACTAATAAGCCAGCGATGATTGTTCCAGAGTTGAAAGGAAGTCCAATACTATTAACAAAAAACACTTCCATCTTTGCGAAAAAGGTAAGCGAGTAGGGTAGAAGTAGTTTAAAAATAAACAGTAAAATTCCGACAACAACTACGTTAGCTATGACAAAATTTTTGACAGTAATAGTTTTATAATTCTTGAAATAGTATAAAAATCCGATAGCTGGAATTGTAAGTAACCCCATGAAATGTACACCAAATGAGAGTCCAATTATCAAACAAATCAAAATCAACCAGCGATTCCCTCTTGGCTTATGCATGTCTCTTTCCCATAGCAATCCAATATAAAACATCGCTGCCATGAGGCAGGCCGCCATCGCATATACTTCAGCTTCAACGGCACTAAACCAGAAACTGTCTGTAAATGTGAATGTAAGAGCCCCGATTAAACTACTCGATAATATAGCTATGTCCGATGCTTTAGTTTTTACTTCAATGTTTTTAGTTAGTTTTTTCAATAACAGCGTGATAGACCAGAACATAAATAAAATCGCAAATGCACTAGCTACTCCAGACATGAGGTTAACCATAAAAGCAATCTGGCTATCATCTGAGGCAAACATAGAAAAGAATGCACCAAATATTTGGTAAAAAGGGGCGCCAGGAGGGTGGCCAACTTGAAGTTTTGCTGAGGTAGAGATATATTCTCCTGCATCCCAAAAGCTAGCTGTGGGTTCTGCTGTGAGATAATAGGTAATGAACGCTACTAAAAAAGCAAACCAGCCTAATAGTTTGTTCCAAAATGAGAAGATGTGCTTTGCCATTGAAAAAAATTTTGGACGAAAATAAACAATTATGAAATCTTATAAACACTTGATATTGTTTATTATTCTGACTTGTTTTAAGTGATTCTGATGTAAGCTAAAATTTTTATTAAATAATTTTCAAAATGGGTTTGGTGATATGAAAGTTAGTTTTATATTTGCACTCCAATAATTATTGGCCTATGGTGTAACTGGCAACACATCTGGTTTTGGTCCAGAAGAGTCTAGGTTCGAGCCCTAGTAGGCCAACTTTATTTAAACCGATTTCTTAAATGGAATCGGTTTTTTTGTTTTTAATAGAAAGTTTTTAAGGGCGAGAAGTTTATCCTGAGCGAAGTCGAAGGGAGCCCTAGTAGGCCAACATTAATCAATCCGATTTCTTAATTGAAATCGGTTTTTTTATTTATTATCTCAAGGGTATTTTCCACATTCATTTAATTTATACAGATATTGCTTAAACGTCCCCTGTAAATCTCTTTAAAAGGCTGTCTTTATAATTGAAATTAGATTTTTATTTCCGCAAATTTTATTTTTTGAAAATTTCAGTATTTGGTGGAACTTAAGCTGATCCGGGTTGATTCGCTTATATATTATAGTAACTAAATATTTTTTCTTTAAAGATTGTAACTACTTAAATATCAATTTTAGCTTATTTATTAAACTATTTTATATTTAAATTGAAGTCATAAAAAAAGCTGATTATGAAAATCAGCTTTAATTTTGAGTTATAAGCTCAAACATAGGATGAGACATAATAGATTATATTTTAAATGCCATTGTGCAAAATTACGTCTTAAATTAAGCTGTGTCAATACCTGTTATTGGGTATTTTCCATTCTAATTAACAGCAAAAAGCTCCACAATATTTGTGGAGCTTTTCAATTTATATAAACCGATGTGTTATTTTAATTTCTTTTTTACTTCAACTTCCTGGTAAGCTTCTAATATATCACCTTCCTGTATGTCGTTGTAATTTTTTAATTGCATACCACAATCGTATCCTTTGGAAACTTCTTTGACATCGTCTTTGAAACGTTTCAGAGAGGTCAATGTTCCTGTATGAATTACAATACCGTCACGGATGAGTCGAATTCCAGAGTTTCTGTAAATTTTCCCTGTTAATACCATACAACCAGCGATTGTTCCAATTTTAGAAATTTTGAAAGTTTCTCTGATTTCTGCGGTACCCGTAATTTCTTCTTTCAGTTCTGGAGACAGCATACCTTCCATAGCATCTTTGATGTCATTGATCGCATCATAGATGATTGAATACATTCTGATATCGATTTCTTCATTATCAGCAAGAGTTCTCGCATTTCCTGCTGGTCTTACGTTAAATCCGATAATAACAGCTTCAGATGCTGAAGCTAGGAGCACATCACTTTCCGTAATGGCGCCGACACCTCTGTGTATTATATTAACCTGAATTTCTTCAGTTGAAAGTTTCTGTAAACTGTCTGTCAAAGCTTCAACAGAACCATCCACATCTGCTTTCAAAATAATATTTAATTCTTTAAAGTCTCCAAGTGCAATACGTCTTCCAATTTCGTCAAGAGTGATGTGTTTCTGAGTTCTAACACTTTGCTCTCTTTGAAGTTGATTTCTTTTAGAAGCAATATCTTTTGCTTCACGTTCGTCTTGCATCACTTGGAAAGTATCACCAGCTTGTGGTGCTCCATCGAGTCCAAGTATAGAAACTGGTGTGGATGGCCCTGCTTCTTTTACTTTATTGCCACGCTCATCTTGCATAGCTTTTATCTTACCACTAGTAGTTCCGGCTAAGACGTAATCTCCAATTTTTAAAGTACCTGTTTGTACTAAAATTGTGGAAACATATCCTCTGCCTTTATCTAGAAAAGCTTCTACAACACTACCTTTTGCAAGTCTGTCTGGATTTGCTTTTAAATCGAGAAGTTCAGCTTCTAATAATACTTTTTCCAATAATTCAGGAACACCAGTACCATGCTTTGCAGAAATTTCTTGAGATTGAACTTTACCACCCCAATCTTCTACAAGAAGATTCATGTTTGCAAGAGATTCTTTAACTCTTTCTACATTGGCAGTAGGTAAATCTACTTTGTTAATTGCAAAAACAATTGGGACACCTGCTGCTTGAGCGTGAGAAATTGCCTCTTTGGTTTGTGGCATTACATCATCATCTGCAGCAATTACAATAATAGCAATATCTGTAACTTGAGCACCTCTAGCTCTCATTGCCGTAAAGGCTTCGTGACCAGGTGTGTCAAGGAAAGAAATAGTTTCTCCTGTTTGTATTTTTACACTGTAAGCACCGATGTGCTGTGTAATTCCTCCAGATTCACCAGCAATTACGTTTTCTTCTCGTATGTAATCTAATAAAGATGTTTTACCATGATCAACGTGTCCCATCACAGTTACAATTGGAGCTCTTGGTTTAAGATCTTCAGGGTTCTCTACTACTGTTTCAGTTGTATCTTCAACTTCAGCACTTACAAACTCTACTTCATAGCCAAACTCTTCAGCAACTACACTTAAGGTTTCTGCATCCAATCGTTGATTCATCGTTACCATCATTCCAAGAGACATACAAGCCGAAATGATTTTAGTTACTGGGACATCCATCATTGTGGCAATCTCATTGACACTTACAAACTCAGTAACTTTAAGGATTTTACTTTCCTTTTCTTGTTGGGTAATATCGTCTTGAGAACGCTGTTTATGCTGATCTCTTTTGTCTCTTCTGTATTTTGCACCTTTCTTACCAGAGGATCTACCTTGAAGTTTTTCTAAGGTTTCCCTTACTTGTTTTTGTACTTCTTCTGGTGTAGGGTCTTCTTTTTGAACAGGCTTAGCACCTCTTCTTGAAGAAGGTTTTTGTCCGCCTCTTTTATTAGCAGTTTTATTTGCTCCAGGAGAAGTGTTTGTTTTAGAAATACGTTTACGTTTTCTTCTTTTTGAAGCGGCTTCTTTTTCTTTCTCTTTTTCTTTCTCTTTTTTGGTAGGTGTTTTCTTGAATTGATTTAAATCAATTTTCTCACCTGTGAAGTTTGGTCCAGATAACTTGGTGTATTGTGTCTCGTGCTTGACATCTTCTGGAGATTTTTCCTCTTCTTCTTTTTCAGTTTTTTTAATCTGAGGCTTTTCTTCAGCCTTTTTCGGAGTTTCTTTTGAAACAGGCTTAGCAGGTTTTGAAGACTTTTCAGGCGAATTTGATGCTTTTTTGCTTTTAGGTTTTTCTTTCCTAGCATCTTCAAGCTCAATTTTTCCGACTTGTTTTAAGCCAGAAATTTTAGACTTAGACCTAATAGTTTCTTCTTGCTGCGCAGTAGCTTTCTTAGATTCTTCGGCTTTGGCTTTTTCTTCTTCTTTAGACTTTGCCTTAGCTGCTTCTGCCTTTTTCTTATTTTCCTCAGCTTCACGCTCTCTTCTGGCTTCCTCTTCTTTTTTCTTTTCAAGCTCTTGTTCTCTTGCAAGACGCAACTCTTCCTTTTCCTTTTTGCGCTCTTCACTTACCTCTTTGGAAGCTACTTTTTTGCTTTTATCAGTCTCAAATTTGTCTGATAAAACCTCGTAAACTTCCGAAGAAATTTTTGTCGTAGGTCTTGCTTCAATTTCGTAGCCTTGAGCATTTAAATATTCCACAGCACGATCTAGTGAAATATTAAATTCTCTCAGTACTTTGTTTAATCTTGTTTGTTTTGATTCAGCCATAAATTGCCTCTAATATTACCTCTTATATAATGTTACAAAGATGAGTTTAAATAATCTATTCTTCAAACTCTTCTTTTAAAATTTTAATCACGTTCATAACAGTCTCTTCTTCCAAATCTGTTCTTCTTACGAGATCGCTAACTTCTAATTCTAAGATACTTTTGGCAGTATCCAAACCTATTCTACTAAATTCTTTAATAACCCAGTCTTCTATTTCGTCAGTAAACTCGGCTAGTTCAACATCTTCTTCTTCTATGCCATCTCTAAAAACTTCTATATTGTAACCTGTAAGTTGTCCTGCGAGTCTTATGTTGTGTCCGCCTCGGCCAATAGCTTTTGAAACTTCTTCTGGCTTAAGTGTGACTTCAGCATATTTTTTCTCTTCGTCCAGCTTAATATTTACAATTTTTGCTGGGCTTAAAGCTCTCTGGATGTAAAGTTGTGGGTTATTAGTATAATTAATTACATCTATATTTTCATTTCCTAACTCCCTTACGATTCCGTGAATACGTGATCCTTTCATACCTACACAAGCTCCAACTGGATCGATTCTATCATCATAAGTATCTACAGCTACCTTAGCTTTTTCACCTGGAATTCTTACTGCATTTTTTACAGTGATTAATCCATCAAAAACCTCAGGTATTTCTTGCTCAAATAATTTTTCTAAGAACATAGGTGATGTTCTGGATAGTATAATTACTGGCTTGTTACCTTTAAGTTCCACTTTTTCAATAACACCTCTTATATTATCTCCTTTTCTGTAAAAATCAGAAGGAATTTGATGTTCTTTAGGTATAATGAGTTCATTTCCATCATCATCCAGTAAAATAACGACATTATGTCTTACGTGATGAACCTCCGCAGAATAAATTTCACCAATTAAATCTTGGAAATATTTGAATGTGTTGGTGCTGTCATGTTCGTGTATTTTCGAAATCAAATTTTGTCTAAGAGCTAAAATTGCTCTACGACCTAATTGAAAAAGTTTTACTTCTTCAGATACATCTTCACCAACTTCAAAGTCAGGTTCTATTTTTCTAGCATCAGTAAGAGAGATTTCTTTGTTATCATCTTCTACCTCTCCATCATTCACAACAATTCTGTTTCTCCAGATTTCTAAATCACCTTTATCCGGATTGATAATAATATCAAAGTTATCATCTTGTCCGAATTTCTTTTTCAAAGCATTTCTGAAAACGTCTTCTAGAATAGCCATTAAGGTTACTCGATCTATTAATTTATCGTCTTTAAATTCAGAAAACGAGTTGATTAAATCGATATTTTCCATAATATCTTTATTTGTTAAAATTTATTATAACTTGAGCTTTTACGATATCGTCGAAAGCTATTTTTGCTTCTTTCTGCACTTTGTGCTTTCCCTTGCCAACAGGCTTAGGCTCTTTTGCTACCCACTTTAGGTGGATTTTATTGTCTTCGATACCAATTAAGTCTGCGTCAATAGTTTCTTCACCTGTAGTTACAGACAATTTTCTGCCAACATTTTTTTGATATTGTCTTGGATATTTTAATGGCTCAGTTGCCCCGCATGAGGCTACTTCCAGCGAGAAATCTTCAATTTCTCTATCCAAATTGTGCTCTATAGCTCTGCTAATGTTTACACAATCCGAAATAGATAAATCTCTATCACCGTCAATAATTACTTTAATATTATTACCGCCAGAAATCTGTAAATCAATTAGGAATAGACTTTCATCCTCTTGAAGACCCTCTTTTACCAGGGCCATTATTTGCTCTTTCTCTAAAGCCATTCTATACTTATAAAAAGAGGGGACTAATTTGTCCCCTCATATTCAAAACTTTGCAAATGTAATAATAATTTATCAGTTATAAAAGAGGCTATTTTTTTATAATTAATGTATTTTTAGATAAAGCACCAAACGTATATTATGAAACGAATTCTTGTCCCCACCGATTTTTCTCAGCAAGCCGATAATGCTCTTAAGGTTGCTGCTCAAATTGCTAAAAAGTATGATGGAGAAATTTTCCTTCTTCATTTACTCGATCTTCCTTTACAGCTAATTGACCCATTAAATGAAGGCGTTGGGTCTGAGCTTCCAGAAGCTCTTTTCTTTATGAAATTTGCTCATAAAAAATTTACCGAAACCTTTAGTAAATTTAGTGACCATTTGAAAGGTATCAAAGTTCATGAGACTGTAGAGTTTGACGAAGCTTTTGATGGGATTATGACTATTTCCAAAAAATATGATTGTGATATTATAGTTATGGGATCCAATGGTTCTGAGGGTTTAAAAGAAATCTTCGTAGGCTCCAATACAGAGAAAGTGGTTCGATATTCTGAAATTCCAGTTTTAGTTATTAAAGAAGAAATGTCTACTTTCAAAATCGGTTCTTTTATTTTTGTTTCCAACCTTACTCCAAGCAACAGAAAGGCTTTTAAGACTGCGTTGAGTTTTTCTGTACTTTTTGAAGTTAAGTTACAACTCGCTTATATCAATACGCCTCATAAGTTTAAAACTACAGAAGACTTAGATCTTATGTTTACTGACTTTGTAAAAAATATAGATTTCAAACCTTCTCAATTTCATATCTATAATGATGTGACTGTTGAGCGTGGGATTCGGAATCTTGCTTCTAAAATGGACGCTGATTTAATCGGAATAGGAACACATGGTAGAAAAGGAATTTCACATTTTATAAGTGGTAGCTTAGCAGAGGATGTAGTAAATCATATTAAAAAACCGATCATAACCTTTAAAATTTAAATTACAATAATGATTTTTTTAATCCTTGCAAATGAAATGTCCATACATAATTCCAAAATGATTTAGTTCTATCTCTCTTTACTTTTTCAAGTTTGTATTGATTATAAACATCTTTATTTCTTAAAATAGCATTACTTATTAAGCTTGCAAAGTTGTTTTTTGATCCATCTTTTTTGAGAATGTTTAGTTTCAATTTTTCATTAGCAATGCTGAAATCTCCGTTCATTTCAGTATTACTTCCAGCTATAGAAGTCCTTATTTCATTGATTGTTCCATCCATTTCCATTCGCATTGCTGGTGCAAAAAAACCATTTATGGATTTGTCTTCAATTTGTTTCAAATCAGTTGATACGTAAAATTGCTCATGATCTGGAACAAAATTATAATTGAATATAATTTCAGAACCTTTAGAAAATTTTGCTTTTGCTTCAACTTTTATGTCAGGTCGCTTAGCATTTAAGGAGTTATGAATATTTAAAACTCGCGCTTCTATAGCATTGAATTTGATTTCACTTGCTTTTCTATCATTATTCAATAATTCTTGATAGGTTAAATCCAATTCAGAAATCATTAATGAATCAATAGAAAGTTGGAAATCAAGCTCTCGTAAAGACTTGCTGTATAAGGCTTTGTAAGATGTGTCATCTGCAATCGTTTTATCTCTATAAATGTTGAAACCTGTAGAATCTATCTGAATTTTATTAGAGGTGACATGGAGCAAGCTATCTTTCTTTTGTAGTCCAATTCCGGTAATCTTTAAAATTTTAGACTTCATGTTCAACAGATCTTTTTCTTTTTTGATATGATTCACATAGTCTGACTTAGTGAACTTAGGTTTTATAGAAAAGTCTGTAAATGTGAGTGAATGTTTTGAAAACTGAAAAGCTTCAGAGGTTAAATCATGCAAAGTGTCCATAGTATATCTCAGTTTTTTTGCATCGATTGCTATGGTTTCGTTTTCTAACCATTTATAATTCTTATCCAGTGGCCAGGTCACATTTTCAGCTTTAAGATTTAACTTAAAGAGTTCAAACACGGTCTTATTCTTATTATCATAAATTAAGTTAGCGTCTTTGAGTTTTATTTTTTCAATCCTAACAATTTTCAACTTTCTCCCTTCTTTTGTTTTCGAATCTGAAGAAGATATCAGCTTTAAATCCAATTCTTCGGCGTCAATACTTTCAATTATGATTTCTTTGTTTAAAAAATAATGAAGTATATCAACATTGATATCTATTTCTTTAATCTTTATTGTCTTGCTAACATCATCAAATTTTACATCTTTTAAACTTAAGTTTCCTGTGAAAGCATTTACGTCAAACCCAGAGAAGGATAGGGATTTTTCTTCAGTTAAAAGCGTTTTAACTTTTTTGGACACAAAAAAATTGGTAACAAAAAAACCTACGATTAACAGTAACAGGATAGCAAGAGTGAAACGTATATAGGTTTTCATTTCAAATAGATTTGGGACTTGAATTTACACAAAAAAGCAATAAACTATAGCAAGTTTAAATCTGTCACAATTTTCTGGAATCGTGTAAGAATAAAATAGGTACTTCTGGTCTGCAGAGTGAATCTATAGAAGAGCTAAATAAATCCTGAAAAATACTCAGGTTCTTTGCTAAAACCATAACTAAGTCAAAGCCATTTATACAAGAGGCTTTATTGGTTGAGTAAATTTCTTTTACACTCTTAAATTCTAAAGAATTAATCACTTTTGAGATCAATTCTTTAGAGTGTTTTCTATTTGGCCCTAAAGTTTTATTAAGGCCAGTGGGTAATAATGAAAGATGAGTTTGATTGACGAATGGTAGAGATGTCAAAATATTAAATATGCTATAGTCCGAAGTGATGGAAAAGTCTGTAGGCAATAAAGCTGTTCGTGGTAAATCTATAGTGGCTTCTTCAGGAACAAGTACTACCGAGCATTTCACTTTTGTTATAATCTCCAGTGTTTTTTTATCAAAGAAGAGTCCAGTACTATAAGCTCCTTTATTGGAATTGCCAAGCATGATAAGATCTATCTGATCTTCTGTAATAACACTTCTTATGCTTTCAATATAAGCTCCTTCTATAAATTTTGTTTGTAGTTGATTTGTATGATATCCCTTTTTTATTAGAAGATTTTGATCTTTTTTTAAATTTTGAGAGAAAACAACACCGCATTTACCGCTACAGCTTTCACCTTTACAAGGAGCTTTAATGTGTAAAATTGTGAAATTGACTTTCTGGTTTTTGAAAAGCATCGCAGCATACTCCAACATATGTGTGGATGCAGAAGAAAAGTCCGAAAGCAATACTATATTCATAGATAAAATTCTATGAATGCAAATGTATAGGGAGAGTCAAATTCAAAATATGATAAAAGTCAGATTATCTTTTATTGAAATAATTTTTTGAAGTTTTTTAAACTATTCTCTCCAAAGCTTCAAAGTCATTTATTTTGATGTTTCTGCCCTCAACATCGATAATTCCTTCTTTTTTAAAGGTAGAAAGTGTGCGAATTAAACTTTCTGAAGCTATTCCCGCAACAGCTGCAAGATCTGCTCTGGAAATACGGATTTGGCTGAGTTTGTTTTTCTTCAATCGTTCAGAAAACAACAAAATGCTTTGAGCTGTTTTTTTTCTTACGGAGCTGTATGCCATGTCCATCAATTGAGATTTTGTCTCGCTAAGATGTTCACCAAGTTGATCAATAAATTCAAACATGGCTTTAGGGTGTTCATTGAAAAGCTTCTTTACTTTTTCTGTAGAAATTTCATAAAGAGAGGAGTCTTCTAAAGCAGAAGCAAATTCCGAAAGACTAGATTGTTTGGTAAAGCTTAAGTTTCCGAAAATATCATTTACTTTATTGATAGCGGTTATAAGTTCTTTTCCGTTTTCGTCTAGTTTGTAGGTTTTTACTACGCCTTTTTCAATTAGGTAAATAGAGTTTGAAGTTTGTCCGCTTTCGAAAATGTGCTCGCCAGCTTCAAAATTCTTAAGAGGTTCATTTCTAAAAAAATCTTTTAAAGCCTCAAAAGATTGAAGGCTCGAGTCTGGTTTTTGGTTAGTTTCATTAGAAAGTAGGATGTCCGCTTTTGCAAGTCTGCTTTCTATAGCATCTATTAATTCTTCTTCCTCAAAAGGTTTTGTAAGATAATCATCTGCTCCAAGATTCATCCCTCTTCTTACATCTTTATGATCTGTTTTTGCTGATAAAAAAATGAATGGTATTGTTCTTAAATTATCATCTTTAGACAGGTTTTCTAAAACCTGGTAACCGTCCATCTCTGGCATCATTATATCACACACCACTACGTCTGGAAGAAAAGCAGGTGCTTTCTCTATACCAATTTTACCGTTTGAAGCCGTTTCTACTTTGTAATTTGACAATTCAAGAAGTTCTGCGGTATTTTCTCTCACAGTCTTATCATCTTCAATTAATAGAATTTTTTTACTCATGTATTTTAGGTATTTCTATGTAAAATGTTGTGCCATTACCCTCTTCAGATTCAAAACATATGGAGCCTTTCAAGTTTTCAAGGTGAACTTTTGCTATATTCAATCCTATTCCAGTGCCTTGATTGTTAAGGGCGTTTTCTGCTCTGAAATAACGTTCAAAAATGTGTTTTTGATCCTTCTTAGGAATTCCCATTCCTTCATCTTTTATTCTGAATTTAATCAAGTTATCTTTAGAGGTTTCAACATCAAAATGTATCGTCGTATCTTCTGAGGAATACTTGATCGCGTTGCTCAATAAATTTGATAAGACCAATTCCAAAACATGTTTATCCTGTTTTAAACTGATATCCTGAAGATTTTGCGGATATAAAATTTCTTGACCATCTTTTAAGGTGACATTCGCGTTATAAATCACTTCATTTACGAGTGTGATCAGACTAAATTCTTCAAATTTATAAGTGACTTTTCCAGATTCTAAACGTTCAATAGAGAGAAAATCATTTAAAATTCCAGTGAGATAATGTACTTTGTTTTTTATGGTATTAAGATGTTTTTCTCGCTTGTCTTGTTGTTCGGATTCAGTATATTTTTTGGCCAATGTGGAAGAGGTAAGTATGCCGCTAAGTGGTGTTTTGAATTCATGAGAAACCAATGACAGGAATTTGGTTTTCAGTTCGTTGAGCTCTATCTCTTTCTGAAGAGCCTTTTTTGTTTTAGATTCAGCTTCTTTACGTTTTTGGACTTCACTGCCTAGCTTTGAATTGAGGTTTTGTAGCTTACCAATCGTTAATTTCAACTCTTCAGTACGTTGTTCGATCTTCTGTTCTAAATCCTTGTTGAGTTCTTCAATTTTAAGTTTTTGAGTCTGCCTTTCAGTTATATCACTTACCAGTGACATAACATAACGCTTACCTTCATATAAGAAAGGATTGAGTCCAGCCTCTACAGGAAATATTTCACCATTTTTCTTCAAGCCATGGAGATTTCTTCCATGGCCCATCTGTCTTTTTTCAGACTTATCTATAAATTTATCAACATGTTTATGATGATTTGCCCTGTATTTTTTAGGGATGAGCAGGTCTAGGTGTTGCCCAATTAACTCATTTTTCTTGTAGCCGAACATCACCTCGGTCGATGAATTAACTTCAACAACATGCTGTGTTTCATCTACCACTATTATTCCTTCTGAAATACCTTCAAAAAGTAGGCTGAAAATTTTGGAGTTTTTTTGAAAATCGGTTTGACTCAAGGCAACTTAGTTTTTTATTAAAATCTGTATCCTAAATTAAGGCCAGCTCTAAGCACAAAATCAAAATTACGGCTTGAATTGTATTCGCTAAACAAGTTTCTGCCACCGCCTAAAAAGGCTTCTAAGGTAACTCCTCCGCTAGAGACCAATTTATAACCTGCACTAAGACCAAGTGCAAGATCTGTAATGTCTTTGTCTCTTCTTTCAACCGGATCAGTGCCTTCTATGTCAATTCTATCTTCTACATTATTGAGATTGGCAAATACTTCAGCAAAGAAACCGTCTGCATAATTATCTCCAAAATAAAACCTGTAATAACCAGTAAGATTGTAATTGATATTCCATTCTACATAATCGTCAAAAGGAATCATTAAGTTAACACCAACGCCAGACTCCTCGCTTAAAAGATATTCATAGGACACATCAAAATTTCCTAGGATGAGATAACCAATGTTCAGTTTTGGTTCGTGAAATTCTGTGTAAGTGAAGTCAGTATCTGATTGAGCGAATGCATTTATCGAGCAAAACAAAACTAAAGCGATTACTATTTTTTTCATGATTTAGATTTTTAGCAAATATAAGGTTTCAACCTAAGTTTGAGAGCTCAAGGTTGGATTGAATTGCTTATTTTTGTAGAAATTTAAATTAAATACAATCGAAACTAAAACACATAAAGCAGGATTCGTCAATATTATAGGGAATCCGAACGTGGGGAAATCAACTTTAATGAACGCCTTTGTTGGAGAAAAACTTTCTATAATTACAAACAAAGCTCAGACAACGAGGCATAGGATACTTGGAATAGTGAGCGGTGAAGATTTTCAAATGGTTTTTAGCGATACACCTGGAATAATGAAGCCTGCTTACGAGTTGCAAAGTTCAATGATGGATTTTGTAAAATCAGCTTTTCAAGATGCTGATATACTTCTCTACCTCGTAGAATTAGGTGAGAAAGCATTAAAAGATGAAGCCTTTTTTAAAAAAATCCAAAATGCTGAAATGCCCGTTCTTTTACTTTTAAATAAAATTGATAAAGGAAATGAAGAATTGCTTTTGGAACAACAAAAACATTGGCAGGAGCAACTTCCGAACGCTGAGATTTTTGCTATTTCTGCATTAGAAAACTTTGGAGTATCGGAAGTTTTTAATAGAATTTTGGAATTACTACCAGAATCTCCTGCGTTTTATCCTAAAGATCAACTTACAGATAAGCCAGAGCGATTTTTTGTAAACGAAAAAATCCGAGAGAAAATATTGATGCACTACAAAAAGGAAATTCCTTACAGTGTAGAAGTGGAGACTGAAAGTTTTGAGGAATCAGAGTCGATTATCCACATTCGAAGTGTAATCATGGTAGAGAGAGAATCTCAAAAAGCAATTATTTTAGGTCACAAGGGTTCTGCTATAAAACGTGTAGGTACCGAAGCTAGAAAAGACTTGGAAAAATTTTTTGATAAAAAAATTCACTTAGAAACCTATGTGAAAGTGAATAAAAACTGGCGCAGCAATTCGAGCCAGTTGAAAAGATTTGGATATGATAATAATTAACGGATTAGTTCTGATAATGCTTTAAGTAATTGCTTGGATTGTGGGGTTGCTTTCTGCCGATTCTGTCTTGCAAAAATGTATAAGCCTATCCAGGAAATGACTATTAGTGACATTAAAATGTAAACAGTTGTGTTTGAGTTATCTAAAGTGATATTCGCATATAACCAAACGAATAACCCGATAAATGATAAGCCTAAAAAAAAGTGAACAAACATAAACATTGTCCATAAGTCCGGATCAGGACCAAAGGTGCAATGTAAAACACATAAGTGCTCTTTCTGTTCAACTTCAATATGTAATCGAGGTGAATAATATTTTCTGTTAGATTTTGGAATTGATAGCCAAATGTGTTCATCTAGACGTTTGATTTTCACAGTTTTCGAAAACTCATTTTGATTTGCTGAAAATCGGTCGTGAATATTTGTGTCATAAATTTCAACTCTGAAACTCGGCTTGAGTTTAAGTTGCTCATTTAGCTCTTCAATACTTATTAATTCAGCCATAAAGATTTATTAAGGGGCAAAATTTACATAAATTTTTAATATTGTAGCTTTAATTAAGTATTATTGAATTATGTGCAATTAAAGACTTAGATTTGCAAATTATTTAAAATACAAAAATGAATAGCATTGTAGCCGTTGTAGGTCGACCAAACGTAGGAAAGTCCACACTTTTTAACAGAATGATTAAGCGTAGAGAAGCTATAGTAGATTCTGTAAGTGGTGTTACTCGTGACAGACATTATGGTAAATCCGATTGGAATGGCCGTGAATTCACTCTTATTGATACCGGAGGATACATTATTGGAAGTGATGATGTTTTTGAAAAGGAAATCGATAAGCAAGTAGAATTGGCGATTGACGAAGCTGATGTGATTGTTTTTGTGGTCGACGTCATTACTGGTATTACACCAATGGATGAAGATGTTGCGAAACTATTAAGAAGAGTAAACAAGCCTGTTGTGCTTTGTGTGAACAAAGTAGATTCTAATAAAAACAGAACCGACGCTCTTGAGTTTTATAACCTTGGACTTGGAGAATATTATACGATTTCTGCAACAAGTGGTGGTGGTACAGGTGAATTACTAGATGCTATAGTAGAAAAACTACCTGAACGCGAGATAGAAGAAGAGGAAGATTTACCAAAATTTGCTATTGTTGGACGTCCTAATGCAGGTAAGTCGTCATTTATAAATGCTTTGCTAGGTGAGGAGCGGTATATTGTTACCGATATAGCAGGGACTACAAGAGATTCCATAGATACTCGCTATACAAGATTTGGATTTGATTTTAAACTGGTTGATACAGCTGGAATTAGAAGAAAGGCTAAGGTTAAGGAAGATCTTGAATTCTACTCCGTGATGCGTAGTGTAAGAGCCATTGAAAATGCAGACGTTTGCCTTATAGTAATGGATGCTTCTCGTGGTTTTGACAGTCAAGTGCAAAGCATTTTCTGGCTAGCAGAGAAAAACAGAAAAGGAATTGTGATTTTAGTCAATAAATGGGATTTGGTTGAAAAAGAAACCAATACTATGAAAGATTTTGAAGCTAATATCCGAAGAGAAATCTCTCCTTTCGTAGATGTACCGATTGTATTTATTTCAGTTTTGAATAAACAAAGAATCTATAAAGCTATTGAAACAGCTGTTGAGGTTTACAAAAGCCGAAGCACAAAAATCAAAACGAGATTACTTAATGATGTAATGCTTCCTGTCATTGCGGATAATCCACCGCCTGCTTTAAAAGGTAAGTACGTGAAAATTAAATTCATTACCCAGCTGCCAACTCCACAACCTCAGTTTGCGTTTTTCTGTAATCTTCCACAATATGTGAAAGAACCATACAAACGTTTTCTTGAAAATAAGTTGAGACAGGAATTTAATTTTACTGGAGTGCCAATTTCCATTTACATGAGAAAGAAATAAAATAAATATTTTTCATTGAGATTATACATCTTTACTTTTTTTGAGTCTTAGGTTTGTTAACCGACAGACCTATTATGAAGAAAATTTTATACGCCTCAATTTTATTTTTTACTTTTTTCATTTCAAATTCTCAAGAATACTCTATTAGGGGAAAAATTGTTGATAGTCTTACTTCTCAAGGTCTTAGCTCAGCAACAGTTTTTATAGAAAGCCTAAAAGATTCAACTTTATTAAATTATACAATATCAAATAGCTCAGGAGATTTTGAGCTGTCTTTTTCAACTAAAGAGTCTAAATCTAGACTTAACATTAGTTTTACTGGTATGCGTCCTTATGCCAAAACAATCAATCTTTCTGATAATAAAATAGAACTTGGGAGTATACGACTACAAGAGCTAGCTAGCGATTTAGATGAAGTTATAGTAAATGTTAATCGCTCACCAATTACAATCAAAAAAGATACTTTAGAATTTAATGCCGCTTCATTTAAAACTCGACCAGATGCTAATCTTGAAGAAACACTTAAGCAATTACCGGGTGTTGAAGTCGATGCTGCAGGAAATATTACTGTAAACGGTAAGCCTGTACAAAGAATTCTAGTGAATGGGAAAGAGTTTTTTGGAAATGATCCAAAGATTGCTACCAAAAATTTACCAAAAGAAATTATCAATAAAATCCAGGTAGTTGATACTAAAACTCGTTCTCAAGAATTTACAGGCGAGGAAGGTGATTCTGAAAATAAAACTATCAATATCACCATAGACGAAGATAAAAATAGAGGCTTTTTCTTGAGAGCTACTCTTGGAGGTGGAACTGATGAGAGGTATGAAATGAGTGGTATTTCCAATTATTTTCAGGATGATTTGAGAGTGAGTGTATTGGCAAGTTCTAACAATATCAACAGTAGTGGTTTTACCTTTGACGAAGTTTTTGATGCAATGGGCAGAAGAGCTAGAACCATTACCAGGAGTGGGGGAAGTTTTGGTATCAATGGAATAAATTTTGGTAGTAATAACGGTATTACAAAATCTGAAACCGCTGGATTAAGTTTTGTGAATGAGTGGAATAAAAAGTACGAAGTATCTTCAGACTATTTCTTTGGAAGTAATAAAACTGACACAAGGACTTCAACCAGAAGAGAAAATATATTACCAGACCGTACTTTTTTTACAAATTCTGAAAGTAACTCTACCAGAGATAATGACTCTCACAGAGGAAACATGAATTTTTCTTTCGAGCCAGATAGTCTTACTAGAATTTCTATAAGGCCATCCATCAATATAAACAAAGGGATTACTCAAAGTTCTAATTTATCAGAGTCTTTAGGCTCAGAAGGTTCTATTATAAACACCTCAGAGACAGAGAATAGAAATGAGAATCTTAATTCTAATTTTAGTAATAGCTTGTCTTTTACAAGAAAATTTGGGAGTAGAGGAGCTTTTTTGGATCTTTCTTTCGACAATGACAATGAAAAAAGTGAAAGCGATAATTTCTTCTTTTCGAGACGAGAAACGTTTGGTGATAATCCAACTTCTCAAGTTCAAGATCAGTTGATTTCAGAGGATAATAACTCAGATACTTATGAGATCCGAACACGATATAGATCTGTAATGACCGATAATTTGTTTTTGGATTTGACCTATTCTTATGAAATTGAATCAAGCAAAAATGAAAGAAATGTTTTTGATTTTGATAATGACACCAATAGTTATACAGATTTTAATACTGAATTAAGTAATGAATTTAAAGTAAAAGGTGAAACTCATATTCCTAGTGTTGGTTTGAGATATGAAGCAGATAAATTAAGAACAGGGTTTAACATTGGACTTTTAAATACTCAATTGAGAACAGAAAACCTGATTCAAAATATTGAGTTTAATAATGACTTCAATAATTTATTTGCCAGTGCTAACATCAGGTATGAATTTGAAAGGTCAAAACGTCTCAGCGTTTATTACCGAAATAATAATAATATACCCTCAATACAGCAGCTTCAGCCCGTCAGCATTCAAACTGATCCCCTGAATATCGTAGAAGGAAACCCCAACCTGAAACCTTCTTTTAACCAAGATGTACGAGTGAATTTTAATAATTTTGATTTTAGAACACGATCTGGATACGGTTTTTATATGTCTTATAGTTATGTTTCAGACCAAGTTGTTTCAGTTTCTGTTACAGATCAAAATTTATTAAGAAGAACGACTTATGATAATATAAGTGGCGCTCAAGACGCAAGCATCAACTTTTACTACAGTAAACAATTGAAGTCAGAAAATGATGACACTTACCGTTTACGAGGTAATATATCTGGTCAATATGCAAAAAACCTGGGTTTTACAAATGGACAAGAATTCCAAAGTGAGAATTATGTCGTTTTTCCTTATTTAGGTGTTACCTACGAAAAAGATGAAGTTATAACGTTGAATCCCGGATTTGGTCTGGATTATAATTTTAGAAATTATAACATAAACGCCAACAGGAATGAGGAATTTACTAATTTGAACTTTTCTTTGGAAGCGACCACTTACTGGCCAAAAAATGTGGTATTTGGTAATGATATCACCTATTTCAAATATGGCAATGTGGCTGCAGATTTTAGATCGACTTCTTTACAATGGAATATGAGTTTAGGCTATCAATTTGCAAAAGATAATGCAACTTTAAAGTTTAAAGTTTACGATTTACTAGATGAAAATATCGGTACACGTAGGCAGACAGGAGACGATTTCGTTCAAGATACAGACCAATTGATTTTGGAACGTTACTTAATGTTGAGTTTCACTTATAAGTTCAGCAAATTTGGTGGGAAAGACCCAAATTCTAAACGGAGATTTTAATATTTTAAATCAGGATCAGATATCGAGTATCAGTATTCTAGAACGAATTATCAATGCTTAGCTCAAACGAGCTAAGCATTGACTCACTACTATAAATTTGTAAAGATCCTTAAATTCGATGCTTTATAAGTTGAGACTCAGTGAGCTTACAATTTAGACCAACAGCTTTTTTACCAGCTTCCACCAGCGCCTCCGCCACCGAAGCCACCGCCGCCAAATCCTCCACTAAATCCGCCGCCTCCGCCAAAGCCGCCAGAAGATCCACCGCCAAAACTACCGCCGCCCATGCTTCTTCCCATACTACCGAGAATAAGGAAGTCTAGTAAGTCAGGGCCTCGTTTATTACTTCCATTACCATGACCGTCACCTTTATTTTTTCTTCTCACGAGAATAAAAATGACTATAAAAATGAGTATTGGGAAAATAGCAAAAGGCCATGTACTTTCATTTGATTTATCCTGAACTTCTGATGCGTCAAATCTTCCTGCAAGAACTTCAAAAACTGCTGTGGTGCCTTGGTCTAAGCCTTCGTAATAATTACCTTTTCTGAATTCAGGTAGAATAAAGTTATCAATTATTGTCTTGGTAGTAGCATCTGTAAGGTATTGTTCTAAACCATAACCAGTGGTGATCCAAATCTTACTATCAGATTTGGCAATCAAAAAAAGAAGACCATTATCTTCCTTTTTTTGTCCTATTCCCCATTTTTGCGCCCAGTCCGCCGCGTAAGTTCCAATATATTCTCCGTTAAGAGAATTTATAGTAGCAATGACAATTTGCGTTGAAGTGGTATCAGCGTAAGTTTCTAACTTTTTTCTAAGTTGCTTAGCTTCATTATCTTTAAGTAAATCGGCTCCATCATAAACAGCCATCTCTTTGGATGGCTTTTTTGGAATTTCAATCTGAGCAAGAGCTACAGAGTTGAAACTTATAATTGTAAGTATAGTAAGTAATGCTAAGCGATAAAATGACTTCATAAATTAACCTTTTGAAATTTCGTTGTTTAATTCGTTGGTGTCATCAGATTGATAAGGGAAATGCTTTTTAAGTTGCTTCCCGGCTTCCAGTACACCATTGATTAAGCCTTGCTTGTAGTTGCCAGATTTGAACTGACTTATAATTTCATCTTTTGTGCTTTCCCAGAACCCCTTTGGTGCCACATCGTTAATGCCTTTATCACCTAAAATAACAAGCTGATGATCATCTATGGAAACATAAATTAAAACTCCATTAGAAAGTTCAGTTTTATGCATTTCAAGCTTTTCAAAGATTTCTAAAGCATGGTCAAACCTATCCCCAGTACACTTGTGTTCTATGTGAACACGTATTTCACCAGAGGTATTTAACTCAGCTTCTTTTATGGCTTCTACAATTTCTTTTTCATCGTCTGGGCTTATAAATTCAGATACTTTCATGAGATGTGTTTTTAATTAAAGTCAAATTCTACTTCCTCAGCATTTTCAGAACCTTCATCTGCAGAATATCTGGACATTTCTTCAAAGCCAAACCAACCTGCGAAAATTGAATTTGGAAATATTTTGATATGAGTGTTGTATTCTCCAACCGTTGAATTGTAACGATTTCTCTCTACATTTATTCTGTTTTCAGTGCCTTCCAATTGAGTTTGAAGGTTCATAAAGTTTTGATTGGATTTTAAATCTGGATAGCGTTCGACACTTACCAATAATCTGGACAAGGCTGAATTTAAACCACCTTGAGCTTGCTCGAATTGTTGAATGTTTTCTTGTGTGAGATTATCAGCATTGATGTTAACAGATGTAGCTTTAGCTCTTGCCTCGATAACCTCTGTCAACGTATTTCTTTCGAAATCTGCTGCACCTTGCACTGTTTTTACTAGATTTCCGATAAGGTCATTTCTACGCTGGTAAGCACTCTCTACATTGCTCCATGCTGTTTTTGCTTCTTCTTTCATAGTTACAGCAGTATTGTTGAATCCTTTAGTCCAACTGTATAAGCCGAATCCAACAACTACGATTACAATAACGGGAATTAACCACTTTTTCATTTCTTTTGATTTTATTAAAGTTGATTTTTGATTGAGATAAGTTCAGATTTTATTGCTTTCAATTTGCTTATCAGTTCAAATTTTGAAAGTATTTCTTTTTTGTCTTCTCGTAAGTGTGTTTTTGCACCTTCAAGTGTGAAACCACGCTCCTTTACCAAATGGTAAATTAATTCTATAGTCTTGAGATCATCTTGAGAGAACTTTCTGTTTCCTTTTGCATTTTTTTTTGGTTGAATTTCATCAAATTCTTTCTCCCAAAATCTAATGAGAGAAGCATTGACATCAAATGCCTTGGCGACTTCTCCTATGGAATAATAAAGCTTGTCTCCAAGACGGTGTTTCATTAGTCTAGAGATTGATTTTCTAGAGCAGATTGATTTAACATGATGTCATATTCTTCAGCTGTTAAATCTCCATGATAGAAATTAATTGGATTTACTACTTTGCCATTTTTATGCACCTCATAATGTAGGTGTGGAGCTGTAGAAAGACCAGTATTACCAACATGGCCTATTATTTCGCCACGCTTTACTTTTTGTCCAGGCTTTACTTTGATATCCTCTAAGTGGGCATAATAAGTTTCGTAACCAAATCCATGATCGAGTACAATTAGATTTCCGAAACCACTGCTTCGCCGTGCTTTTTTTACGGTTGCGTTTCCTGTTGCAAATACTTCAGTATTTGTCGTAGCAGAAAAGTCCATGCCGTTATGCATTTTTCTATATTTTAAAATCGGATGCATACGGATTCCAAAACCTGAAGCCATTCGTTTTAAATCATCATTTTTAACTGGTTGTATGGCTGGGATTGAAGCTAAAAGCGCTTCTTTATTCTTAGCCAAAGTTGCTATTTCATCAAGTGATTTGGATTGAATAACTAGTCTTTTTGATAATCTATCCAGATTTTTTGTGGTTTCAGTAATGATTTCAGAATTTTCGTAGCCTTCTAAGTTTTTATATCTATTTATTCCGCCAAATCCAGACCTGCGTTGTTCTTCAGAAATAGGATTGGCTTCAAAATAAACTCTATAGATATTGTTATCTCGGTCTTCAACATTTTCCAAAACACTTACAACATCTTCCATACGTTTGTTCAATAATTCATATTGAAACCTCATATTCTCGATCTCTCTTTTGTATGCTTTTTCCTTTGGAGTTTCTACGTTAGGAATATTAAGATAAACCAGTGCTAGTACGAAACTCATAGCAACTATTCCGACAAAGAATAAAACACCTAATGCAAAATTTTTACCCTTCTTGGGTACAATCTTGCGATAAGATAAAGTTTCGCTATCGTAGTAATATTTTACTTTACTCATTCTTTAATTTTATAGTATTTTTGCGCGTATTGGGTTTCAAAATACTATTTTGTAACCTACAAATATAGCTTAAAATTGAAACACCTTAAAATAAATTCAGACCAGACTTTATGAAATCAATACTTCTTCGACGTCAATTTTTAGAATTTTTTGAAAGCAAATCTCACGCCATAGTAGATTCTGCTCCAATTGTATTAAAGGATGATCCAACTTTGATGTTTACCAATGCTGGGATGAATCAGTTTAAATCCTATTTTTTAGGAAATTCTGAACCGAGTTCCACAAGAGTGACTAATTCTCAGAAATGTCTACGTGTAAGTGGTAAACACAATGATCTTGAAGAAGTTGGTAAAGATACTTATCATCATACAATGTTCGAGATGTTAGGAAACTGGAGTTTTGGAGACTATTTTAAAAAGGAAGCGATAGAGTGGGCTTGGGAATTTTTAACCGAAGTTCTTGATATACCCAAGGACAATCTATATGTCACAATTTTTGAAGGTGATGATGCAGATGGAATTAAAAAAGATTCTGAAGCGTATGAATTTTGGAAAGCTTTAGTCAAGGAAGAAAAAATATTACTAGGTAATAAAAAAGATAATTTTTGGGAAATGGGTGACCAAGGTCCTTGTGGGCCAGCCTCCGAGATTCATGTAGATATAAGGTCTAAAGAGGAAAAAGAACAAATTCCAGGTAAAGACCTAGTAAACCAAGACCATCCACAAGTAGTAGAAATATGGAATTTGGTTTTTATTCAATACAATAGAAAAGCTGATGGAAGCTTAGAAACTCTCCCTTCGCAACATGTTGATACCGGAATGGGATTTGAGCGTCTCTGCATGGTCATGCAGGATAAAACGTCCAATTATGATACAGATGTTTTTACTCCTCTCATCAAGGAAATTGAAAATATTACAGGTAAAACCTACGGGGCTTCAAACGAAACTGATATTGCAATAAGAGTTGTTGCCGATCACGTGAGAGCAGTTGCATTTGCTATTGCAGATGGACAGTTGCCTAGCAGTACAGGCGCAGGATACGTTATAAGAAGAATATTGAGAAGAGCCATTCGTTATGGATTTACGTTTTTGGATGCCAAAGCTCCTTTTATAAATCAACTTGTTTCGGTGTTAGCTAAGCAAATGGGTGAAGCCTTCCCTGAAATTTCTACACAAGCTCAACTTTGTGAAAATGTAATTCGAGAGGAAGAGAAATCGTTCTTAAGAACCCTGGAGCAAGGCTTAGGATTACTGGAGAACCTCATGCAGGAGTCATCTTCTAAAACAATTAGCGGAAAAAAGGCTTTCGAACTTTACGACACCTTCGGTTTTCCTATCGACTTGACAAATCTTATCCTGAACGAGAAAGGATATAAGCTTGATTTCGAAGCTTTCAAGAATGAACTTTCAAAACAAAAACAAAGATCTAAAGATGCCGCACAAACAAGCTCCAGTGATTGGGTAGAAGTTAGAAAAACTAAAGAAGGACAATTTGTCGGGTATGATCATACAGAGATTGAAACTCAACTTACAAAATATAGAAAAGTCACTTCTAAAAAAGACGGTGAACAGTATCAGCTTGTTTTCAACAAAACTCCATTTTATCCTGAGGGTGGAGGACAAGTTGGAGACAAAGGCTATTTAGAGTTCAAAGATGGAAGCAAAACTTACATCATTGATACCAAAAAGGAGAATAATCAGGTAATACATATTTCTAAAACTCTTCCTGCATCAGTTGATGAAGAATTCAAAGCAATTGTAGACATAAACCGAAGAAAAAAAACAGCTGCCAATCATACGGCAACTCACCTTTTACACCAAGCTTTAAGACACGTTTTAGGGCCACATGTAGAGCAGAAAGGCTCTATGGTTCAGGCAGATTATTTGAGGTTTGATTTTTCCCATTTTTCAAAACTAACAGAAGAGGAACTAAAAGCTGTTGAAGATTTTGTGAATGCGAGAATACAGGAGAATTTATCTTTTGAAGAAGAACGACAAATTACCTACGATAAGGCGATTGAAAAAGGAGCCATTGCTCTTTTCGGTGAGAAATACGGTGATAAAGTCAGAATGGTGAAATTTGGTAAGTCCATGGAATTGTGTGGAGGAACTCATGTGAATAACACTTCAAAATTATGGCATTTTATTATCAAAAATGAATCTTCTGTTGCCTCTGGAATAAGACGTATTGAAGCCATTACATCAGAGGCTGCAAAAACATTTTTAACAAAAGAATCTCAACTTCTCGATTCTGTGAAATCTGTTCTGAATCAGCCACAGGATATTTTAAAGTATGTAGAATCCCTACAGGAAGAAAATCAAAAGTTAAAGAAGGAAGTTGAACAACTGAATCAACTGAAATTGAAACAAATCAAAACTGATTTGCAACACGAAATGAGACAAATTGGAGATATCAATTTTGTAGCTCAAAAGGTCAACCTTGATGCTGGAGCGATGAAAGATTTGGCGTTTCAAATTGGTGGTGAGATGGAAAATGTAGTTATAGTATTAGGATCTGTCAATAATGATAAAGCACTTTTAGCTTGCTATATTTCCAAATCTTTAGTAGAATCTGAAGGGTGGAATGCTGGTAAAATAATAAAATCACTTGGTAAGCACATTCAAGGTGGGGGTGGAGGCCAGGCTTTCTTTGCTACTGCTGGCGGAAAAAAACCTGATGGAATTCCTCAAGCTCTCGAAGCAGTAAAATCTATTGTCGAGCAAAAATTAACTTCTGGATAATATGAAGTTGACTACTGAAGTTCCTGTAAAGACATCACCTTATCCTATAGATTATAATTCTAGTCTATTGTGTTTAGGTTCTTGCTTTGCTGAACACATCAGTAGAAAGTTGGAATTTTACAAATTTAATGTTACCAGCAATCCTTTTGGAATTTTATTTCATCCGGAAGCTATTTTGAATGTGTTAGAAAAGGCAGTTAAAGATGAAGAATTTACTTCAGATGACGTTTTTCAACACAATGAAAAGTGGCAGTCCCTTTTCTCTCACTCGAGATTAAGTAGGAATTCTTCAACAGAAACTTTAGCAGTATTAAATTCAGCAAAAAGAGAATTGAAAGTAGCTAGTGAAGAAGCTACTCATGTAATTATTACTTTGGGGACTTCCTTTATTTACAAGCATAAATCTACTAATCTGGGAGTTGCGAATTGTCATAAACTTCCTCAAGATCACTTTGAAAAAGAACTGACATCGATTGAAGAATTAAAGAACATCTTGAGCAGATTGATTTCTAGTTTTGGGATGATGCAACCAGATGCTAAGCTTATTTTTACAATTTCACCGGTAAGACATATCAAGGATGGCATTGTTGAAAACCAAAGAAGTAAAGCGCATTTGATTTCAGCTTTGCATGAAGTTTTGGAGGAAACCCCAAATCAACCTTCTTATTTTCCATCTTACGAATTGATGATGGATGAGTTAAGAGATTACAGGTTTTTCAACCGAGATTTGATTCATCCAAGTGATTTGGCAGTAGATTTGATTTGGAATAGATTCAGATCGAATTTCATCTCGGAAGATATTTATCTTGACATGAGTAAGGTGGAGAAACTTCAAAAGTCTATAGCTCATAGACAAACCGAAACTGAAGGTGAAGTTTTCGAAAAGTTGAAAACATATCAATACAAAATCAAAGAGGAGCTAAAGAAAAAATATCCTTTTATGAGATTTCCAAATTTATGACTCGACGACAAGAAATTATAAAGTCTGCCAAAACCCTCTTTAGAGAACGAGGTTATAAATCTGTAAGCATGAGAGATTTGGCTAAGGCAATGGACTTTAAGGCAGCGAGTCTTTATAATCACATTAGCTCCAAAGAAGAAATTTTGGCTGAAATAGCTATGGATGTAGCTCATTATTTTACTAGAGAAATGGAACTTGTAAGAAGCATTGATATAAACACTCGAACTCGTCTTGAAGCAGTCATCAGTCATCACATAGACTTAACAGTGACAAATCCTGAAGCGATTGCAATCGTGAATAATGACTGGATGCACCTGGAAGGCAACAACTTTGAAGAATTCTTGAAACTTCGCAATGCTTACGAACAAGATTTACGCGATATTATTAATAAAGGAGTGGAATCTGGAGAACTTAAGTCAAAAAACACTGAAGTGATTTTATTTTCTACACTCTCTACATTAAGGACATTACATCTTTGGTATAGGAAGCGGAGCGGTGTGAACGGTCAGCAATTAAAAAATGACATCACCGAAATTCTTCTTAATGGAATTTTAACAAAAGCTTAAAGTTAAATACCATAAAAAGTTTAAATTTGAAGCTTAAAAACCTTTCTTAATTATGCAATCTTTATCCTTAAAGCTATTCTTATCTATTTTTTTACTCATTGGATTTACAAGCCATAGTCAAATCATAAGTCAATATGTTGACACAAATTCAGGAACGTTTCCAAAGGGAATTGAGATTTGGAACAACACTGGAGCAGTTCTTGATTTTACTGCAAGTAATCTTGTAATACAACAAGGTACTAATGGAGCAACGCCTACCGCTGCTGTAACTATCAATACTGGTACACTGGCCGTTAATGAAGTTTTAATAATAGGAACTTCAGATATGCAGGTAGCAGCAGATGCAAATTCAGTAAGGTTTGTTTTAAATAACTTCACCTTTAATGGCGATGATGCTTTAGTAGTTAAATATGGTACTTCCATAACAGATGTTTTTGGAACACCTAGTACCGACCCAGGGTCATCTTGGTCCGGTAACGGTGTCTCAACTGCCGATCAAAATATTAGATTGAAAGAAAGCATAACTACAGGAGATACAGGTGGTTTTACAGACCCAAGTACACGTTTTGAAACTGTAAATGCAGACCCTAAAGGTATAAATGGATTGGAAGGATTTGGCATTGCTCCAGTCGGAACAAGTGATCCCAGCTTAAAGGCATCGGTAGTTTCTTTAAGTGGTTTGGCTTATCCAGAAAATGGCGGTCCATCTGTTTCTCAAGAAATTTCTATAACAGGTAATAATTTAGATGGATCAGATGTTTTAATTCAACTTCCTACAGGTTCTGGTTTTGAGATTTCTCAAACACAAAATGGAACTTATTCAGATCAGATAATTTTCCCTGGTTATGACGGGTCTGCCTCCAGTGTTTATGTTAGGCTCAAGCAAGGTCTGATAGTTTCCAATTATTCAGATGTACTGGAGATTTCAGGTGGAGGTTCATACACTACAGGAGTATATCTGGATGGAAGTGTTTTAGGAGATGCTTTTGTTCTTTATGAGTTTACAGGTGATTCACCAAATCCAACCTACAGTCCTGGTAATGCAACCTTAAGTAACTTTGGAATTTCAGAAAATAGTTTAATTTATGGTACAACTGGTACTTGGTCAGGTTCGGGCACGCCTTATGCTCAAGGGGATTCTGGTTGGGGTGCTGTTTCGTCTAATGATGCTAAGAATTTCTTTTTTGTATTGCACCCAGATGCTGGATTCAGAGCAAATCTTACAAATATTTCTTTTGAATGGAAAGTGACAGGGAACGGTCCTTCAGCAGTTACTGTAGAAGTGAATGGTACAGAAGTAGAAACTTTTAATGCAGCTGATACTAATCCTTCTATTTTTAGTGCATCTTTGACTGGCTTTGATAATTTATCTGAAGTTATTGTCAGGATAAAAGGATGGGACAATGGTTCCAGAACAACTTCAGGTGGAGGAGATTTTAGAATTAATGATGTGAAACTTGAAGGTGAAATTATAAGCAAACCTTTCGATTATATCTACGAGAATGGAGCCTGGAGTCCAGAGACGCCAATAAATATTTCTACTGATCAAGATGATATCTTAATCGTTAACGGTAATTTGACACTAAATCAGAACTTAACTTCAAATGATTTTCAAGTCTCAAGCGGTGCAACAGTTGAAATAACAAGCACAAATACTTTGAATGTTACGGGAAATCTTAGTGTAAACGGCAATCTAACCTTCAAAAGTGATACTGCAGGTAGTGCGCAATTGTTACATTCTACGACTTCTAATATTATTGGAGATATTACTGTAGAGCGTTTTATTCCTGCAAAGAGAGCATTCAGATTATTGAGTTCACCAGTTGGAGGACAATCCTTTGCAGCATCCTGGCAACAAGGAACTCACATTACAGGAGAAGGAGGTACAACTAATGGTTTTGATGAGACTACAACGAATAATCCTTCTTTATTTGTTTACGATAATCAAATTGTAAATCCTTCAAACGGAGAGGGATGGGAAGCAGTCACATCTGCTTACGGTGTACTGGAGGCTGGAAAACCCTACAGAATCATGGTAAGAGGTGATAGGGGAGTAGATTTAACTAATAATGAAGCTGGTCCTTCGAATACAACTTTAGTATCTAAAGGAAATATGCTCTCAGGGGATTTATCAACCGGTGTTCAGCTACCTGCTTTATCACCGACAGCTGATAATTTCAGCTTTGTAGCCAATCCTTATCAGGCAGTGGTTGATTTTACAAAGCTTTCTAAATCTGGCCTTACAAATTTCCTATATGTCTGGGATGCAAAAATAGCTGGCGATAATGGCAAAGGAGGTTATGTTGTAGTAGATCCAGAAAGTACAACTCCAGATCCTTCATCATCTGAGGCAAATCAATTTATTATTCCAGGTCAGGCTTTTTTTGTGAAAAATTCCGCTCTTAATTCCAGCTTGACATTTACTCCAAATGCTATTGCTTCAGGAGAACCACAGCCAGAAATTTTATCAATTTCTGAATTAGCTTATCTCAACATAAGACTTTACAAAGCTCAGGATTTTATTAATGGTTCCATGGAGGCAGATGCAGCTGGTTTAAGGTTTTCAGAAGATTTCACAACACCTCCTTCAGATGAAGATGCGGATAAATTAATTAACTCAGGTGAAAATTTAGTGATTTACAATGAAAAGATTTTATCTATAGATAAACGGAAATTTCCTGAAAACGATGAGAAAATACAACTGGCTATAGCTAACTATAAGCAAAACGAGTATACGCTTGCTTTTTATTTTGACTATATGCCTGAAGACAAAAAAATAATACTTATTGATAAGCATCTTCAGGAAGAAGTTGAAGTCAGCGATGGATTTTCTTATCATTTTACAGTTGATAGCTCTATTGAGGGAAGTGAAGACCAAACCAGGTTTCAATTGATGTTGTCTCCGGTAACTTTAGGTCAGGATGGCTTTAGCTCAATAAACTCTGTCAGATTATATCCAAATCCAGTTGAAGATGTTTTGAAAATTAATACTGAAACTAATAATCCCATCGCCAACGTTGAACTTTATTCAATGTTGGGGCAAAAAATCACTTCTGATTTTATGACTACAGATAAAGGGATTCAAATAAACACTTCTTCATTGAATACAGGTGTTTATCTAGTTAAAATTGAAACTGAGCAGGGAATTACATCAAAGCGCTTTATTAAAAATTAGATACATTTCAAGTTATAAAATTAAAGGCCTTAATCTATTATTGAGGCCTTTGTTATTTGTAAAAAGCTTTGTTTATTTTAGTCGAATGTATTTAAAGTTTATAAAGCCTTTTCTAGATTTCATATTAAGCTTTATTGGGCTTTTCTTCCTGAGTCCAATAATAATTTTAATCTGGTTTTTACTATTATTCATTCATAAATCAAATCCAATTTTTTTTCAAAAGCGGGTGGGGCAATATGGTCATCTGTTTACCGTATTTAAATTTAAAACCATCAAAGAAAATGGTGAATCCAATTCATTTCTGAAATTATTACGTAAAACTAAAATTGATGAGCTACCTCAATTAATTAATATTTTAAAGGGGGAGATGAGTCTTGTTGGTCCAAGACCAGATATTCCAGGATATTATGATTTGCTTGAAGGGGAGGATCGTAAACTGCTTAATCTCAAACCCGGCCTTACGGGTTATGCCTCACTAAAATTTTCAAATGAAGAAAAACTTTTAAATCTACAGGATGAACCTTTAAGGTATAATGATGAAGTTATTTTCCCCGAAAAAATCAAACTCAACCTTTATTATTATCGAAACGTTTCACTACTGTTTGATTTTAAAATCCTTTTAAAAACAATACTTTTACCCGTATATCGCTAATCTAATTTTATGAGTTCAGAATTATCAAAAATCTGGTTATCTTCTCCACACATGGGAGGACAGGAAGAAAAATTTGTAGCTAAAGCTTTTAAAGAAAACTGGATCGCTCCTTTGGGTCCAAACGTTAACGGTTTTGAGTCTGATCTTGAGAATTATATAGGAAACGATAAGCATATTGCTGTATTGAGCAGCGGTACAGCAGCTATTCATTTAGCACTAGTTCAGCTAGGAGTAAAACAAGGAGATGAGGTGATTTGCCAAAGTTTCACTTTCTGTGGATCTGCAAATCCAATTATGTATCAAGGGGCGACGCCTATTTTTGTAGATAGCGAAACTAGTACGTGGAATATATGTCCAAAAGCATTAGAAACAGCAATTATAGATAGAATAGCAAAAGGGAAAACTCCAAAAGCGATTATTCCTGTGCACCTATATGGTATGCCTTATTTGGTTGAAGAAGTTGCTGCGGTTGCAAAGAAGTATGATATACCAATTATTGAAGATGCAGCCGAATCACTTGGCTCAACTTATAAGTCTCAAAATTGCGGAACTTTTGGAGATTTCGCAGCACTATCTTTTAATGGAAATAAAATTATAACCACTTCAGGTGGGGGAGCCTTAGTCTCCAACTCTAAAGCAACAAAAGATAAAGCTGTTTTTTATTCTACTCAAGCTAGGGATAATGCTCCTCATTATCAACACTCTGAAGTAGGATTTAATTATAGAATGAGCAATATCTCTGCAGGAATTGGTCGTGGACAAATGTTAGTTCTAGATGAACATGTGATTTTAAGGAGAGAAATGCATGTGTTTTATGAAACCTTGTTTGAAGGTATTGATGGTGTTGAGGTGTTATCCGAACCAAATAAAGATTTTTATAGTAATCATTGGTTGTCAGCAATCACTGTAGATCCAATTAAGACCAATGGCATTGATAGAGAACAAATGCGATTGCATCTCGAAACTCATAATATTGAAAGTCGGCCACTTTGGAAACCTATGCATTTGCAGCCGGTCTTTGCACATATGCCTTATTACGGTGGAAAAGTTGCTGAGGAATTATTTGAAAAAGGTTTATGTCTACCTTCGGGATCAAATCTAAATGATAAAGACAGAAAGAGAATTAAAGAGGCTATTTTAGAAGTGTTTAAAAACTAAATCATGGATATATTCGAACTTATAGAAAAAAGGCGATCTGTTTTTCCAAAACAATACAACGATGAACCTATCTTGAAGGATGAACTTGATAAAATTCTTGCAACAGCCAATTGGGCTCCCAATCATAAAAAGACTGAACCGTGGCGTTTTAAAGTTATACAGGGCGATAGTAAATTGAAATTAGCGAATTTTCTGGCCGATAAAAATGCTGAACTAGAGGGGAAGCCATCATCCTTCAAAAGAAAAAAAATAGTCTCCAAGTTTGAAGAATCTCACTCAGTAATCGCAATCTGCATGCAAAGAAGCCCAAAAGGTAAACCGCCTGAATGGGAAGAGATTTCCGCTGTCGCTATGGCAGTTCAAAACATGTGGCTGGCTTGCACTGAGCTTAATATTGGAGCTTACTGGAGCTCACCATCTTATAAAGACTTAGTGAGTGACTTCTTCAATTTAAATGAAGGAGAATCTTGTTTGGGATTTTTTTACATGGGAAAATATAATGGTGAGCTTGAAGAAGGTGAGCGCAAGTCCTCGATAGAAGCTAAAGTCGAATACTACTCATAACTCTTAAAGGTTTTACCAGCTAAATAATTTAACACCAATTTTTCGAATCTTAAACTAACAAATGTTAGTTTTGTTATTAAACTATTAATAAATGCCGAGTTTTTTTCCGATTAAAGTAAAGGATGTCTACAAAGAAACAGAAGATTGTTCTGTGATTACTTTTGATATCCCAGAAGATTTAAAATCTGATTTTATGTACCATCAAGGCCAGCACTTGACTTTGAAAAAAGATATTAATGGGGAAGACATTAGGAGATCTTATTCTTTATGTTCAAGTCCTGTTGATGATGAATGGAAAGTTGCCGTTAAACAGATTTTTGAAGGGAAATTTTCAACATATGTGAATCAAGAGTTGAAGGCTAATGATATTTTGGAAGTGATGCCTCCAAGCGGTGAGTTTGGTGTTGATGTTCAACAAGACACAGACAAGACTTATTTGTTTTTTGCTGCGGGAAGTGGGATCACGCCAATTTTGTCGATGATAAAAACGCATTTAGCCAAAGAGCCGAATGCAAAATGTAAGCTGTTTTATTTGAATAAGAATGCTAAATCCATTATCTTCAAAGAAGAAATTGAACAAATCAGAAATCGCTACTTCGGGAGATTTGAAATTTTCTATTTTTTAACTCGAGAACAGCGTGATATTGAATTGCTAAACGGAAGATTTACTCCTGAAAAGGTACAGATATTAGCCAATTCAGTCTTTGATATCGATGAGGTAAGTGATGTATTTATTTGCGGCCCAGAGCAAATGATTTTCATGATTCGTGATGAATTAACTTCTCTAGGTTTGAATGAAAACAATATTCATTTTGAATTATTTGTTTCTGGACTTTCAGAAGAAGACAAAAGGCGAACAGAAGAAGCTTTGGCTAAACGAAAAGACGGGACTCAAATCACCATTTTGGATGGTGGTAAAGAGTTTCATTTTGCCATGACCAAAGACTATGACAACCTGTTAGATGCTGCTTTGGCTGCAGGAGCAGATTTACCTTTTGCTTGCAAAGGTGGTGTTTGCAGTACTTGTAAATGTCGTGTGATGGAAGGTAATGTAGAAATGAAAGTAAATTACGCTTTAGAAAAAGAAGAAGTTGCTCAAAATCTGGTACTGAGTTGTCAATCTGTACCAACTACAGATAAAGTAACTGTTGATTTTGACGTTTAATAAAATTTGAAAAAATAAGCTACTATGGAAAATATGAATGAAAAAGAACAGATGAAAAGCTTAGAAGATATTTTTGAAGCAAAGATTGCTCGTGATGAAAAAATCGAGCCAAAAGACTGGATGCCGGAGAAATATAGAAAAACACATATCCGCCAGATTTCACAACACGCACACTCCGAAATTGTCGGGATGCTGCCAGAAGGAAACTGGATTACAAGAGCGCCATCTTTAAGAAGAAAAGTAGCGCTTCTAGCTAAAGTTCAAGACGAAGCCGGGCATGGTTTATACCTTTATTCGGCTTGTGAGACTTTAGGAATTTCCAGAGAGGAACTTTACGATCAGTTGCATTCTGGAAAAGCTAAATATTCAAGTATTTTTAATTATCCAACACTTACGTGGGCAGACATAGGTGCGATCGGCTGGTTAGTCGATGGTGCAGCGATTATCAACCAGGTGCCATTGTGTAGTACATCTTTTGGACCTTACGCAAGAGCAATGGTAAGGGTCTGTAAGGAAGAAAGTTTTCACCAAAGACAAGGTTATGAAATTATGATGACGCTTTGCAACGGAACTCAAGAGCAAAAAGACATGGCGCAAGATGCATTGAATCGTTGGTGGTGGCCATCTTTAATGATGCTTGGTCCTACAGATGATGAATCTACCCATACAGAGCAGTCCATGAAATGGAAACTCAAGCGTAAAACTAATGATGAGTTGCGTCAGCAATTTATTGACCAAACGGTTCCTCAAGCCGATATCCTCGGACTTAAAGTGCCAGATGAAAATTTGAAATACAACAATGAAACTGGCCACTATAACTTTGGTGATATCGATTGGGAAGAGTTTTGGCAAGTCGTAAAAGGTCACGGAATGTGCAATAAAGAGCGTATTTCAGCCAGAAAGAATGCCTGGGATAATGGAGAGTGGGTAAGAGACGCAGCTATTGCTTACGCAGATAAGCAAGCTGATAAAGAAGTAAAAGAAGCAGTATAGAAAGCTTTAATTTTCAAAATAAAATTCAATGTCAAAAAAAAACTGGCCACTTTGGGAAGTTTTCGTAAGAAGTAAGAATGGATTAGAGCACCGTCATTTCGGGAGTTTACACGCTCCAGACGCAGATATGGCGCTCAAAAACGCAAGAGATGTTTACACAAGACGCAGTGAGGGTGTGAGTATCTGGGTAGTAGAATCCAAAAATATAAAAGCATCCAACCCAGATGATAACGGAGAAATGTTTGAACCTGCTGCGGATAAGGCATATCGTCATCCGACCTTTTATGAGTTGCCAGACGATATTGAACATATGTAACTGATGAACAGGCTGTTTTAATTTTAAATATTTAAGTAAATGACGAACGAAAATTTAATTCGATATATCTACGGGATTGCCGATAATTCTTTGATTTTAGGTCAGAGAATTTCTGAACTCTGTGGACATGGTCCGACTTTGGAGACTGATATTGCCATGACTAATATGGCCCTGGATTTACTTGGTCAGACTAGAAGTTACTACCAGTACGTCGCCGAGCTTTCACCGAAAGACATAACTGAAGATGATGTTGCTTTTCTAAGAACAGAGCGCGAGTATAAAAATGTGCTTTTGGTAGAACAGCCCAACACGGATTTTGCTTACGTCATTGTCAGACAATATTTTTTTGATGTTTTTCATTTCATGCTTTTGAAGGAATTGGAAAATTCAAAAAACGTTAATTTTCAGGCGATCGCTAAAAAAAGCCTGAAGGAAGTGTCTTACCACAAGCGTTTTTCCGGAGACTGGCTCAAAAGACTAGGTGATGGAACCGAAGAAAGCAAACAAAAAGCTCAGCAGGCTATTGATGATTTGTGGGTGTATACCGATGAATTATTTCATATGACAGATAATGACAAAGCAGTCTCAAAAGCTGGTTATGGTGTAGATACCACAAACTTAAAAGACAGTTATTACGCTGCCATTACCTCACTCCTTAAAGAAGCAACACTAGATATCCCAAATACAAAATATTTTCAGAAAGGCGGTAAAAATGGAATTCACACAGAGCATATGGGTTTTATTTTATCAGACATGCAGTATATGCAGAGAACCTATCCAGGTATGAAGTGGTAGATTAGATTTGAGAGGTTAGGCTGTAGATACTTAAAGTCAGAAGTGCGATGTTTAATACTAAAGTGGCATATAGAATATTAAAGCTACTAATAACTGTCAACTATTAACTAATTTATGACGCAAGAAGCAGACATAGCAACAGAACTGTACACTATACTGAAATCGGTTCCCGATCCAGAAATTCCTGTATTGTCTATAATTGATTTAGGCGTAGTTCGTTCCGCAACAGTGCTGCCTAACCAAGTGGCAAAAGTTGAAATAACCCCTACTTATAGCGGTTGTCCAGCTATGGATGTGATTGGTGACGATATCAAAACCGAACTTGCAAAACACGGCTATAAGCCTGAGGTTAAGCTTATTTTGTCTCCCGCATGGACCACAGACTGGATGACCGATGAAGGCAAAAAAGCACTCAAGGATTACGGGATTGCCCCACCTATGGATGCTACCTCAGATAAAGATGCTCTACTTGGCAATAAGCGAGTAATACCCTGCCCGCAATGCGAATCTAAAAACACGAGATTGGTAAGTCAGTTTGCCTCCACAGCCTGCAAGGCGATGTTTAAATGTGAGGACTGCGAAGAAACTTTCGATTATTTTAAATGTTTAATCTAAGCTTGTTTTGGCGGTTACCCCCATTTAAAAATGAGGGTTGGGCTTTCGGCAGTCGCTTTCCTGTTGAAAAAACAGGAAGAGCTCCAACAAGTTCCTCAATCCCTAACCGAAGCTTACTTCAAGAATTTCTTTTCAGGACTTCCAGTATACATTATTCCAATTTATCAAATTGGAGTCAATTTCATTTTAAAGAAGAATTACATCTCAATTTTCGTAACTTTTCAATCTAAAAATCATTAAAAATCTAAGCTTATGGATTCCAGTATATTACTCACTATTCAAAATCAAGTAGCTTACATAAAATTCAATAGACCCACCAAATTCAATAGTTTCAATCGGGAAATGGCTTTTTCTTTGCAAAAAACATTAGACGATTGTATCCGTAATGATGAGGTCAGAGCTATTGTTTTAACTGGTGAAGGCAAAGCCTTTTGTGCAGGTCAGGACATACAGGAAATTACAGATCCAGATCAACATCCGGGTTTTAAGCAAATATTAGATGACCATTACAATCCTATCATTACCAGAATCAGAAATATCGAAAAACCTGTCATTGCTGCTGTTAACGGTGTAGCTGCAGGAGCAGGAGCCAACATCGCCTTGGCTTGTGATATCGTTGTTGCCAGCGAACAAGCTAGTTTTATTCAGGCCTTTTCAAAAATTGGACTGATACCCGATTCTGCAGGCACTTTTTTTCTGCCAAGACTTGTTGGTTTCCAAAGAGCTTCCGCTTTAGCCATGCTGGGTGACAAAGTAGATGCGGTTGAAGCGGAACGTATGGGCATGATTTACAAATATTATTCAGCCGAAACTTACCAAGAAGAAGTAAAGAAGTTAGCAGAAAAATTAGCCAAAATGCCAACCAAAGCTTTGGCTTATACCAAAAAAGCACTGAACAAGTCCTTCAATAATTCACTTGAAGACCAACTCGCTTTAGAGTCTGAATATCAAATCGCCTCCGCCAATACAGAAGATTATGAAGAAGGTGTGTCCGCATTTATGGAAAAGAGAGAGGCGAATTTTAGAGGAAAATAGATTAAGGATTAAAGAATTATGATTTCTGATTGCTGATTTTTTTAATCAATCCTTAAATAAGTTAAACATAAATCTTTTAAGTATGAAACCAGTTGAGTTAGAAGATAGACTGATCCAATTTTCAATCGATTCTATTTTATTTTGTAAAACTGTCAAGAATAATTTTGAAGGAGATTATTTGATCAAACAGTTAATAAGGTCGGCTAGTTCTTCAGCTTTAAATTACGGTGAAGCAAGAAGTGCTGAATCTACACGAGATTTTCTGTACAAAATGAAGATTTGTTTAAAGGAATTACGTGAATGCATGATTAATTTAAAAATTCAAAAGGGAGCAAATTTAACTTCGGATATTGATTTATTAGAGAAATTATTGAAAGAAAATAATGAATTGATATCCATATTTGTGATCAGTATTAAAACTTCTACTGCAAAACTCAATATTAAATCTAAATAAATCTCCAATCGTTAATCAACAATCTAATAAAATCGTTAATTACAATATGAACATAGCCATAATAGGAAGCGGAACCATGGGAAGTGGTATTGCACAAGTAGCGGCAACGGCGGGTTGCCAGGTTCAGCTTTACGATACAAAACAAGAAGCCTTAGATAAAGCCAAACAGGCTTTGGAGAAAATCCTTAATCGGTTAATCGAAAAAGATAGGATCGATGATGCCGAGAAAAATAGAATTCAGTCGAATATAGCGTATGAGGATGACTTAAAGTCGCTGGCAAAAGCTGATTTCACCATAGAAGCGATTGTTGAAAATTTAGACATTAAACAAAAGGTATTTAAGGAGCTGGAAACTTATCAAAGCAAGGACGCAATTATCGCCAGTAATACGTCCTCTTTGTCAATAGCTTCTATCGCTTCGGCTTTAGAACATCCAGAGCGATGTATTGGGGTTCACTTTTTCAATCCAGCGCCATTGATGCCTTTGGTAGAAATTGTGCCTGCAGTACAAACGTCTCAGGAGGTTTTTGATAAGGTCTTTTCAACGATTCAGGACTGGAAGAAAGTCCCTGTAAAAGCTCAGGATACCCCTGGCTTTATTGTGAATCGGGTAGCCCGTCCATTTTATGGTGAAGCCTTGAGGATTTACGAAGAGCGTTTTGCAGGTGTCCCTGAAGGCGAAGCAGGTTTTGCAACAATTGATTGGGCGATGAAAGAATTTGGCGGATTTAGAATGGGGCCTTTTCAGTTGATGGATTTTATTGGTAACGATGTGAATTATACAGTGACTGAAACTGTATTCAAAGCCTTTTACTACGATCCAAGATATAAACCTTCTTTTACTCAGAAGCGCTTTGAGGAGGCAGGCTATTTAGGCCGCAAGTCAGGAAAAGGTTTTTATAATTATGACGGAAATGCTCAAAAAGCAGCTCCTGTAAAAGATCGAGAAATGGGTCAGAAGATTTTTGATCGTGTATTGGTTATGCTTATCAATGAGGCAGCAGATGCTTTATTCTTAAGCATTGCCTCAGCCAAAGACATTGATCTGGCGATGACCAAAGGCGTGAATTATCCTAAGGGACTTTTAAAATGGGCTAATGAGAAAGGTATAACTTGGTGCGTAGAACAAATGGATCATCTTTATGATACCTATAGAGAAGATAGGTATAGGTGTAGTCCTCTGTTGAGGAAGATGGCGAAGGAAGGAGGGAGGTTTTAAATAGAAGGTTTTAGGTGATAGGGTTTAGGTGGGAGGTTGTAGGAAAAATAGTTAAGAAATGAAGAATTTCAAGTATCATTTTAAATTTGAGGATTTGAAAGTCTATCAAAAAGCAATGGAGTTTGGTGAAGTTGTTCATCAGCAAACGAAAAGTTTTCCTAGAGAAGAGCGATTCGAATTGACTTCCCAATTCAAAAGAGCGAGTGATTCCATAGCTTTAAATATCGCAGAAGGCTCAGCTGGAACAGATAAACAATTTTATAATTATCTTGGAAACGCTTATCACAGCTTACATGAATGTGTGTCTTGCAGTACAAAAGCTTTCCAAAGAAACTATATGAGTCAAGAGACTAATGAAGCAAATCGCGAATACTTAGTTGAGTTGGCTGAAATGATTAGCAGCTTACGTGCTTCAATTTCAAAAAGAATAAGAAGCAAATAAAATGACCTAAAACTTAACCTATGTCCTACAACCTAATACCCAAAAAGATGCTCTCCCAAGATCCCTTCAGCACCTGGCTTGGGATTGAAATTTTGGAAGTGAGTTTGGGAAAATGTAAAGTGGGCTTAAAGATAAGGCCAGAAATGCTAAATTCTATGCAGAAAGCACATGGAGGTATTACGTATGCTTTAGCGGATACGGCTTTTGGTTTTGCAGCCAATACGTATGGGAAGTATGCAGTGTCTATCGAAACGTCTATCAATCATATTGAGGCTCTCAGTGTTGATGATTATATTACAGCAGAATCGACTGTTGAGGTGACTAAAAATAGACTTGGTTTTCATTATGTTGAATTAAAGCGGGGAGAAGAGATTGTAGCGCTTTTTAAAGGGGTGGTATATAGAACATCTAAAGAATGGGACTTAAATGATAACTAAATTATATAAATTGAAAACGGATTTGCGTTAAGGATTGTAGTGGAAAGCCCGCAGGATTAGTGTTGTGCTGAAACAGCTTTGCCAAAGCGACTGAAAGGAGCTCATGGGAAAGTTTGCGAAAGCCATCACCGGACGAGGACTTGAAACGAAAAGCCTGTTAACGCCCAAAATAACAAAATACAAGACATGGATGCATTTATAATTGACGGAATACGAACTCCAATTGGGAACTACAGAGGGACGCTTTCGCCAGTGAGGGCGGATGATCTAGGCGCATTGGTCATCAAAGAAATAGCGAGTAGAAACCCATCTATTCCTAAGGAAGCTTTTGATGATGTGATTTTAGGCTGTGCCAATCAGGCTGGGGAAGATAACCGGAATGTAGCTCGAATGTGCTCGCTATTGGCAGGCTTGCCACACTCGGTGCCTGGTGAAACTGTGAATAGATTATGCAGTAGTGGACTTTCAGCAATTATTCATGCTAATCGAGCTATAAAAGCTGGTGATGGGGATTTATTCATTGCCGGAGGAGTGGAGCATATGACTCGTGGACCTTACGCTATCGCAAAACCGTCTACGGCTTATGGGAATGATGCCAAAATGTACGATACGAGTTTTGGATGGCGGTTTGTGAATCCAAAAATGGATGAGATGTACGGCACTGATGGCATGGGAGTAACGGCTGAAAATTTGGTGGACATCCATAATATTTCGCGTGAAGATCAGGATGCGTTTGCCTATAATTCTCAGATGAAAGCCAGTAAGGCTCAGGAAAGTGGCCGTTTAGCCAAAGAAATCATAGCTGTAAATATCCCAAGACGGAAACAAGAGGATTTGGTTTTCTCACAAGATGAGTTTGTGAAACCACAAACAAAATTAGAAGTTTTAGGCAAACTTCGACCAGCCTTTAGAAAGGACGGCAGTGTAACTGCGGGAAATTCATCGGGCCTAAATGACGGAGCAGCAGCTACGATTGTAGCTTCCCAAAAGGCAATTGATACATATAATTTGAAGCCTATGGCTAGAATTTTAAGTTCTGCTGTTGTAGGAGTTGAGCCACGTATTATGGGTATTGGCCCGGTAGAAGCATCCAATAAAGCTCTGGAAAAAGCAGGCTTAACAATGGAAGACATGGACATTATCGAATTAAATGAAGCTTTCGCAGCCCAAGCCTTAGCCTGTATCCGCGCTTGGGGACTAAAAGATGATGATCCGCGAATCAATCCTAATGGAGGTGCTATTGCGATTGGTCATCCATTGGGTGTCACTGGCTCAAGACTTGCGTATACTGCTGCACTTCAGCTTCAGTTGACTAACAAAAAATATGCTTTAGTCACAATGTGTGTTGGTGTAGGTCAAGGTTATGCTGCTGTAATTGAGAATGTGAGTTAAGAATTGAAACTTATCTAAAATAAAATAATTATAAATCATAGTTCGAATATTATGCAAACCACACAAAGTTATATACAAGGTCAATGGACCCATGGTAAAGGCGAGGGTCAACCTATTTATGATTCCATAACTGGAGAACATTTTACATCCATAAATGTAGAAGGTTTCAATATTCCCGAAGTATTGGCTTATGGTCGTGAAAAAGGAGATACCCTTAGAAAAATGACTTTTCAGGAACGTGGAAATATGCTGAAATCTTTAGCATTCTATCTACAGAAGAAAAAAAGAGCATTTTACGAATTGAGCTATCGTACTGGGGCTACAAAGATGGATTCGTGGTTTGATATTGATGGTGGTTTTGGTAATTTGTTTGCTAATGCTTCATTAAGAAAATTATTCCCCAATCAGCCGTTTGATGTTGAAGGAGATCCAATTGATTTATCTCATGGAGGAAGGTTTATGGCACATCACATCTTAGTACCTAAAGAAGGGGTGGCGGTTCATATTAATGCATTCAATTTTCCTGTGTGGGGAATGTTGGAAAAATGTGCGGTAAATTGGATGGCTGGCGTTCCAGCTGTTGTTTTACCAGCACCACAATCAGCTTATTTGACAGAAGCTGTTGTCAAGGAAATTATTGCATCTGGAATTCTTCCCGAAGGTGCTTTACAACTGATTTCAGGAACTGAGAAAAGCATTTTAGACAGTGTAGAATCTCAAGACATCGTCAGTTTTACAGGTTCAGCAACTACCGGACGACTGTTAAAAAACCACCCACGACTACTTGAAGAATCCGTTCCTTTTACTATGGAAGCAGATTCTTTGAATGCTTCAATTTTAGGGGAGGATGCTGTTCCAGGAACCCCGGAATTTGATTTGTTCATCCGTGAAGTCCGGAATGAAATGACCGTGAAATGCGGACAGAAGTGTACGGCTATTCGCCGTGCTATCGTTCCTGAATCTCTGATAGAAGATGTGCAAATTGCTTTAGGTAAAGCTTTGGAAAAAGTATCACTTGGTGATCCAAGATTGAAAGAAGTTAGAATGGGGAGCTTGATCGACAAAAAGCAAGTGGAAGCTGTAAAAAAAGCTGTCAACGAAATATCAAAAACTGCTGAAATTGTCTACGGAGATTTTGATGCTATGGAAACGATTAATGCTGAATTTAAAAAAGGTGCTTTCATTAAACCTATTTTGATGAGAGAGCATGAACCTTTTAAAAATGAAGCCGCACATGTTACTGAAGCTTTTGGCCCGGTAAGTACATTGATGCCTTATAAAAATTTAGATGAAGCTATAGAGTTGTCCAAAAAAGGAAAAGGCTCTTTGGTGAGTTCAATATTTACAAATGAAGATTCCATTGCTCGAGATTACACCATCAAAGCTGCTTCTCATCATGGAAGAATTATGTCCATAAATCGAGAGTCGGCCAAGCAGAGTACTGGTCATGGTGCTCCGTTACCAAATCTAGTACACGGAGGACCTGGACGAGCTGGAGGTGGAGAAGAAATGGGCGGAAAACGTGGAATCAAACACTTTATGCAGCGTTGTGCGATTCAAGGAAGTCCTACAACTCTGACTGAAATTACAGGAATTTATCAGCCAAAAGCGGATTATAAAGAAACTGAAAAACATCCGTTCGCTTATCACTGGGAAGATATTGAGCCAGGGATGTCTTTGAAAACCCATAACCGGACCTTGACGGATACTGATATCATCAATTTCGGGAATCTAACGTGGGATCATTTTTACGCGCATACTGACATTACTTCTTTAGAAGGCAGCATTTTTGAGCAACGTACAGCTCATGGTTATTTTATTATTTCAGCTGCTGCGGGATTATTCGTTTATCCAAATAAAGGTCCGGTTGCAGCAAATTACGGTTTGGAAGAAATCAGATTTTTGAGACCGCTTTATCATAATGATACGATTCATGTGCGCTTGACTTGCAAAGAAAAAGTAGATCGTGACCAAAAGGGAAAAGAATTGCCAAGTGGAATCGTAAAATGGTATGTTGAGGTTTTTGATACAGAAGCCGTGGAAGAGGAAGATAAATTGGTCGCCATAGCGACTATTTTGACTATGGTTCAGAAAAAGCAGACTACGTTTCATGATGTAGATAAAGATTTTATCGAAAGTAAGTTAAAAGCTCTTTCTGGAGAAAGTCAGCCTCAATGGGGAATGATGACTCCACAGCATATGCTTGAACACTTAGAAACGAGCCTTCGAATTGCGACAGGCGAGATTTCAAATTTTGAAGTAGCAACTCCAGAAGAGCATCTCGAAAAAGTACAGGAAACCTTATACACTTACGAAAAAATGCCACAAGGCTATAAAATGCCTTTGATGAAGAAAGATGAACTTGAAGTGTTACAGCATGAGAATCTTGATAAAGCCAAAAAAGCACTTCTAGAAGCTTACGAAGATTTTGTTGTTTTCTTTAGAGAACATCCAGACACCACTACTAAAAATGCTGTTTTCGGGGAGTTGACTGCATTTGAATGGAAGCTATTAAATCGAAAGCATTTCAATCATCATTTTGAGCAGTTTAATTTAATTTAATATTAAAACTGAAGCTAATCTAATTGCTATTCAGACTAACAATCATTAGTTTTGAGAAACATTCGAAAACGATTGAGAAAGAAAATTTATTATGACCAAACCATACGTTAAAAAAGATATTCAAGATAAAATTGCAACGATAGAATTTTTTCATCCGGCACATAACTCTCTGCCCAGCGACATTCTTGCTAAATTGGCGGAAACAATAACAGAAGTTGGAAAGGACGACGACGTTTTAGTTGTCATTTTAAAGTCTGGTGGTGAACGCACCTTTTGTGCTGGAGCAAGTTTTAAGGAATTGATTTCAATTGAAGATGAAAAAACTGGTAAACAATTCTTCAGTGGATTTGCTAATGTAATCAATGCCATGCGAAAGTGCCCAAAATTCATTATTGGTCGAGTTCAAGGAAAAACCGTTGGTGGTGGAGTAGGATTAGCCTCTTCTATGGATTATTGCATGGCTACAAAATACGCAGCGATTAAGCTAAGCGAATTGAATTTAGGTATAGGGCCATTTGTAGTCGGTCCAGCTGTAGAACGAAAACTTGGTGTAAATGGGATGTCTCAAATCGCTATAGATGCTAATACTTTCTATTCAGCTGAATGGGCCAAGGATAAAGGTTTATTCGCAAATGTTTATGAATCTACAGAAGAACTAGATATTGCTGTGTCGGAATTCGCTAAAAATTTATGTGAATACAATCCTGAGGCAGTAAAGCACATGAAACAAATGTTTTGGCGAGGAACTGAAGACTGGGATGAGCTGTTGATTGAAAGAGCAAAAATTAGTGGTAAGTTGGTATTGAGCTCTTTCACGAAAGAGAAGCTGAAGAGGTTTAAATAGAGGTGAGTGTTATGGAAAGTAAGTATTATTTTAAATTTGAAGACCTAAAAGTTTACCAAAAAGCGATAGAATTTGGTGAGCAGGTTAATCGTCAAACAGTGGGTTTTCCAAGTCATGAAACATATAGATTGGGTTCACAGCTTAATCGAGTAGCAGACTCTATGGCATTAAATATTGCAGAAGGTTCAGATAGTACTGATACAAATTTCGTGAAGTATTTAAAAATGGCTTGCGATAGTTGTCAAGATTGTGTTGCAGCATCAACAAAAGCCAGACTTTGAAGTTATATCACTTTTGAAGTTGATGAAGAAAATAGAAAACAACTTACTCAAATATCTAAAATGATATCAGCTTTGATTAAACATTTTAAAAGTAAACAATAATTTAAAAACAAAGACTAACCATTCAACACTAACAGACTGTTCTTTATGATCTTCAAATTCAAAAACCATATACCTGTCATTCACGAGTCCAGCTTTGTGCATCCACAGGCAGCTGTAACAGGAAATGTCATAATTGGTAAAGATTGTTATATTGGGCCCGGTGCAGCTATTCGTGGGGATTGGGGAGAAATTATATTGGAAGATGGCGTCAACGTTCAAGAAAACTGTACCGTTCATATGTTCCCTGGTAAGAGTATTACTTTGAAAAAAGGAGCGCATGTAGGTCACGGGGCAATCATTCATGGAGCGAATCTTGGAGAAAACTGCCTTATTGGTATGAATGCTGTAATTATGGATGATGCTGAAATTGGTGATGAATCTATTATTGGTGCTTTAGCATTTGTAAAAGCAGAAACTAAAATTCCCAAGCGTAGTTTAGTAGTTGGAAATCCTGCTAAAGTCATCAAAGAAGTGACTGATGAAATGATAGCTTGGAAAACTGCAGGTACCCGTTTGTATCAGCAATTGCCCACAGATTGTCATGAAAGTTTGGAAGAAGTGTTGACTTTGAGAGAAATTCCAGAAAATAGACCTAAACAGGAGAATTTCTATAAGACATTAAAAGAATTTAAAGGTAAAAATTGATTTGAGGATTGTTATAAGGAGGAGAGTAGAAGTTAGATATATAAATTATGAGCAGTAAAGACACTATAGAATTTCAACTCCCAAAAATGGGGGAAAGCATAACTGAAGGAACCATTTTGAATTGGATGGTTAGTGAGGGTGATGGTTTTCAAGAAGGAGACATACTGGTTGAAGTAGGCACAGACAAAGTAGATAATGAAGTTCCTGCTCCATTTTCAGGCCGACTCATAGAAATAAAGCATGTAGCCAAGCAAGTTGTGAAAATCGGTGAAATTATTGCTATTCTAGAAGCATCAGATGAGGATGTTTCAAGTTCAGAAGAGAAAGAGAAAAATTCTGATAAAACCGAATCAAAACAAAATAAAGGTCAATCAGCAAAAAAAACTAAAGAACAAAAAACTAAGGTTCCAAAACAAATAGATGATTCAGGGTGGAAACCAAGCACAAGAGGAAATCAATTCTATTCACCTTTAGTTGAAAAAATTGCCAGAGATTACCATATCAGTTATGAAGAGTTGGCAAGAATTCCAGCTTCTGGAGCAGATGATCGATTAAAAAAATCGGATATATTTAAATATATTGAAGATGGGAGGCCTGCTCAATTTGCACAATCACAACATGTCGAAAAAACATCTGGATTTCAAGTTCCTGATTTAAAATTTGATAAAGGAAAAGGAAAGCTTGTGGAAATGGATAGGATGCGACAAATGATCGCCGACCACATGGTGTTTTCCAAACATACCTCTCCTCACGTCACAGCTTATGTTGAAGCTGATATGACCAAATTGGTCGAATGGAGAAATGAAAATAAAGCTAAATTTCAAGCAGAAACCAGTGAGAAATTGACGTTTACACCACTTTTCATTCAGGCAGTAACTAAAGCAATTTTGGATTTTCCAATGATAAATTCGTCGCTGGAAGGAAATCAAATCATCGTAAAAGACGATATTAACATTGGAATGGCTACGGCTTTACCTAGTGGAAACCTTATTGTACCTGTGGTGAGAAATTCTGACAAGAAAGATTTAAAAACTTTGGCTCAAGATGTCAATGCATTGGTAGCTAAAGCCAGAGATAATAAATTGACGAGTGATGATACAAAAGGAAGTACGTTCACCATCTCAAATGTGGGAACTTTTGGAAGTTTAATGGGAACACCAATCATCAATCAGCCTGAGGCCGCTATTTTGGCGACAGGCATAATTAAGAAAAGAGCTGAAGTAATTGAATACGAAGACGGTGATAAAATTGAAATCAGGCAGATGATGTACTTATCTCTATCCTTTGATCACAGGATTGTGGATGGATATCTGGCGGGAAGTTTCTTAAGGCGGATTGCGGATTATTTGGAGGAAGATAAAAATTTTAAATGACAATAACTTAAATGATCTGTAATGAAATTAAACATAGTAAAAGATAAAAGCTTTGAATTTTTGTTTAAGATTATGCTGTTGTTTAAAATGATGCAAGATCAAAAAGAGTTTATAATTTCAAAACAGATATTGAGAAGCTGAACCAGTATAGGAGCTAATATCGCTGAATCAGAAGCCGCTCAAAGTCGAAGTGATTTTGTTCATGAGTTATCGATTGCATCTAAAGAGGCAAGGAAACAGTTTACTAGCTGCAGCTTTTGGATAAAAGTGAATTAGTTAATATAGAGGTAAATACTCATATCAAAGATTTTGAAGAAATTATTCGCTTACTAACTTCAATTATCAAAACAATCAAATTCAAATTATAAATTCATAATTTAAAATTAAACATGATTTCAAAGAACATATTCAAAAAAGCTTTTCAAAACTTAGTCACTGCTAAAGCTATGGCTGAGCTTTATGAAGAAAATTTTAAGGTGGTGTCCAAATATGTTCACGCTACTTCACGTGGACATGAAGTGATACAGACTGCTGTAGGGATGCAACTGAAACCACAGGACTATGTGTACCCTTACTATCGTGATGATTCCATTTTATTGGCAATAGGTATGCAACCAAAAGACTTGATGCTTCAACTACTAGCCAAAAAGGATGATCCATTTTCAGCTGGACGGACCTACTATTCACATCCAAGCTTGAACGATGAGGATAAGCCCAAAATCCCACATCAAAGTTCTGCTACAGGAATGCAAGCCATTCCTGCAACAGGAGCCGCATTGGGATTTTCATACAAAGAACATAAGAAGTCTGGTTTCAAAAATAAAAGTGAATCACCAGTAGTTGTGTGTTCACTAGGTGATGCTTCCGTAACTGAAGGAGAAATAGCAGAAGCTCTCCAAATGGCTGCATTGAAGCAACTGCCAATTATTTACCTGGTACAAGATAATGGCTGGGATATTTCTGCAAATGCAGAAGAAACTAGAGCTCAAGATGCCTTTGAGTATGCTAAAGGATTTCATGGATTGGAAGCCATAAGTATTGATGGTACAGATTTTATAGAATCTTACACTGAATTTGAAGAAGTTTTAAAGACGGTAAGAAAAGAGCGAAGACCATTTTTGGTGCATGCGAAGTGTCCACTTCTCAATCACCATACCTCTGGTGTTCGTATGGAATTTTACAGAGACGATCTCGAAGAGTCTAAAACTAGAGACCCTTATCCAAAATTAAAACAACAACTGCTCGACAATGGTTTCACAGCCGATGAACTAGACGCTATAGAAAAAGCTGCTAATGCAGTTGTTTCAAAAGAATATCAAGAAGCCCTTCAGGCCGAAGATCCTACACCGAAAGATTTATTTACACACGATTTTGCGCCAACACCTATTACTGAAGAACAAGGGGAACGCTCACCAAAAGGAGCAGAAAAAGTAGTGATGGTAGATTGCGCGCTATTTGCTATCGAAGAATTAATGACCAAACACAAAGAGTGTTTGCTTTACGGTCAGGATGTTGGAGGTAGACTTGGAGGTGTTTTCCGGGAAGCGGCGACTCTGGCTCAAAAATTTGGAGATTATAGGGTTTTTAATACACCAATTCAGGAAGCTTTTATTGTTGGATCAACCGTTGGGATGTCAGCTGTTGGACTCAAACCAATTGTTGAAGTTCAGTTTGCCGACTACATATGGCCCGGATTGAATCAGTTGTTTACCGAAGTCAGCAGAAGCTGTTATCTATCTAATGGTAAATGGTCTGTTTCCATGATCTTACGTGTACCTATAGGAGCATATGGAAGCGGCGGCCCTTACCATTCCTCTTCGGTAGAAAGTGTAGTGTCGAACATTCGGGGGCTCAAGATTGCATATCCCAGCAATGGCGCTGACCTCAAAGGTTTAATGAAAGCAGCTTATCATGATCCTAATCCGGTGGTTATTTTTGAGCATAAAGGATTGTATTGGAGCAAAGTGCCTGGAACAAAAGGAGCTACTAGCGTAGAGCCTGCAGAAGATTACGTGTTACCCTTCGGGAAAGCCTGGGTATTACAAGAGATTTGGCCTCAGGATAATAAGGAAACGCTAAGCATTATCACTTACGGCATGGGCGTGCACTGGGCCATGAATGCCTCTCAGGAACTAGGTCTCCAAGATCAAATCGAAATTGTTGATCTCAGAACACTTCATCCTTTAGATGAAGAGACTATCATGAAATCGGTCAAAAAATGTAAAAAATGTCTGGTGGTGACAGAGGAACCTTCAGACAATACTTTTGCCAGAGCACTTAGCGGGAAGATACAAGAGAAATGTTTTCAGTATCTGGATGCGCCAGTAATGACCATTGGTTCAGAAAACATGCCAGCAATTCCACTCAACACGATTCTTGAAGAAACCATGATTCCAAGTACTGCAAAAGTAAAGACAAAAATTCAAGAGTTGTTGGATTATTAATGTTTAGGACATTAACTTGTTTAAAAAAAGTAAGGTCTTGTTTGTTTTGTTTCAATTCCTCGCTTTTTGCTATCCTAAATCAACCCGTCTGTCGTCTCACAAAATCGCCACCATTCATGCGGCTTTGCTATCATCTCTCAAGCAAAGCTTAATGCTAGAAATTTAGGTTTTGCATCAAATAAAAAATGCCTTGAAACTTTCAAGGCATTTTTGTTGATATAAAAACAAGGATTTAATCTTCTATAATAATATCTTCATCTTTAGCGCCAATCTCTTTTAGATCGTCGACAACGCTCTCCACCATCGGTGGAGGTCCACATATATAAAATTTACGATCCAAATTAAGCACATGATCTTTTAAAAAAGTCTTATCGATATGACCATGGGCGTATTCTTCCGTTTCTTCTTCAGAGAGAATATTTATAAAATTACTATCTAGCATTTTTTCAAGTTCATCCTTAAGTATAATGTCAGCTTTAGTCTTATTTGCAAAAATCAGCTTATTATCTTCGTTTTTGCCGTTTTTATCTCGATCTCTAAGAATAGAAATAAGAGGTGTTAGCCCAGCACCACCAGCAATAAAAGTTCCTTCACCTCTGAAATAGATATTACCAAAAACTTCATTCTGGAGAAATTCGTCTCCTTCTTTAAGATCGAGCAATTTTTCTGTAACTCCGTTGTGATCAGGATAAGTTTTGATCACAAATTCAAAATAATTATCTTCTGGTAAACTTGTAAATGTGAATGGTCTTCCTTCTTCTTTCCAGCTTTCTTGGTTAATAAAAAGCTCGGTTGCCTGTCCAGGCTTGAATTCCAAACCTGATGGTTTGTTTGTTATTATTTGTAGTACATCAGGTGTGATTTTTTCTACGTGTTTAATTTTAAGAGTATTCATTTTTATTTATAAATTAAAAAAGGTACGAGATTTATCTATTAGGATTAAGAAATAATGTCACTTATTTTAACAATTTGAATCTATTCGGTAAAAGCTTCAGAATATGAGTATTAATAATTACCTTATTCAAAAATCAATTTTTGAAAATGGATACTTCATTCCTTGAGACCCTAAAAGACTATTTACAAGAAATTATTTTCTCCGTTGGACCTGACTTGCTTTATTCAATAGTGGCACTTGTAATCGGTATTCTCATCATTAAGATGATTATGAGAATATTAAAAGCCGCATTGAGAAAATCGAAAGTTGAATTATCACTCAAAACTTTTGTAGAGAGTTTATCGATTTTTGTATTATACGGCTTGCTGTTCACACTTATAGGTTCTATTTTAGGAGTAAAGACTACATCTTTCTTAGCTATTTTTGGTGCCGCTGGTATTGCTATCGGCTTAGCTTTGCAAGGAAGTTTAGCCAACTTTGCAGGAGGAGTTTTAATTTTAGTTTTCAAACCTTTTAAGGTGGGAGATTTGATTAATGTAAATGCCACCACTGGTTTTGTAAAGAATATCGATATTCTCTACACAAGAATTGAAACATTCGACGGTAGGGTTATTACGATGCCCAATGGCAACGTAGCCAATAGTGATGTTGATAACAGAACCATGAATCCATTACGAAGAATGGACTTGAGCCTCAAATTTGCTTTTGATATAAAAATGGGAACAATCAGACCAATAATTATAGATGCAATGAAGTCTCACCCAATTGTAGAGAAAAATCCAGAACCTGACGTTTGGCTGGAAGAAATTGGTGAATCAGAAATTCGTGTTACTGCAAGAAGTTGGGTAGAATCAGAATACTACTGGCCAACATTTTGGGAACAATAGGAAGCCGTTAAAAAATCACTTGATGCTCATGGAATTGAAACCCCAATCCCTAGAAGAATCGTTTACCAAGGTGGAGATTATAAATCTTTTGACTCTTCATCGAAGAAAGAATAAATCAACTTATTGACTTCTTTATTCTTTCCATAGCTCTTTCAATATCAGATTCACTCGCTGCGTAAGAAATTCTTATGCAGTTTGGGTTTCCAAAAGCTTCACCTGTTACTGTAGCAACGTTAGCTACTTCCAATAAAAACATTGAAAAGTCAGTTGCATTTTCAATGTTTTTTCCATTGTAAGTCTTTCCGAAAAAGGAAGAGACGTCTGGGAAAACATAAAAAGCTCCTTTAGGTTCGTTACATTCAAAACCTGGTATAGTTTCAATTAAATCTAAAATTAATTTTCTTCTAGATTTAAATTTATCAATCATATATTGAATCTTGTCCAATGGTGCTTCAAGTGCTGTTATTACAGCACGTTGAGCTATACAATTCGCGCCGCTTGTAACTTGTCCTTGTAATTTTTTACAAGCATTCGCTATCTTTTCTGGAGCACCTATATAGCCAATTCTCCAACCAGTCATTGCAAAAGCTTTAGACACCCCGTTTACAGTAACAGTTCTGTCAAACATATCTGGTATTCCTGCTATAGAAAATCGTTCTTCGCTAAAATTGATGTGTTCATAAATTTCATCGCTTACAACAATAATATCTGGATAATCTTTCAGAACTTCAGCTAATGCTATCAGTTCATCTTTAGAATAAACAGATCCACTTGGATTACATGGTGAACTGTACCAAATCATTTTTGTTCTGGAAGTAATAGCAGATTTTAACTGCTCTGGTGTCATTTTGAAATCTTGATCTATGTCAGTTTTTACTTCAACTGGAACACCTCCGTTCAATTTTACAATATCACTATAGCTCACCCAGTAAGGACATGGAAGTATGACTTCATCACCTGGATTCAACACCACAGAAGCAACATTATATAATGATTGCTTGGCTCCAGTAGAAACAACTATTTGATTTAATTCATAGTCAAGATTATTATCCCTTTCGAATTTTTTTTGAACCGCTTTTTTAAGATCTTCATACCCATCTACAGGGGTGTATGAATTGTAGTTATCATTTACAGCTTGTATGGCTGCTTCTTTTATAAAATCTGGAGTATTAAAATCTGGTTCACCAAGACTCAAGCCTATGATGTCTTTACCTTCTGCTTTAAGCTCTCTTGTTTTTGCAGCCATTGCTAAGGTTGCAGAAGTTTCAAGTTTTTGGATTTTATCAGATAGTTGGATCATAAAAAGTTGATTAAGATAATTGAGGTTTATTTCCTAGCATTTTTAAATGTCTAAAATGAGACTTTATAGCACCTCTAGTAGATTCATATTCGTTATATGGAAGGTTGAATTCTCTCGCTGTTTCCTTTACGATTTCACTTATTTTACCGTAATGTATATGACTTATATTTGGAAATATATGATGTTCCACCTGATGATTTAGACCACCGCTAAACCAGTTTATAATTTTATTATTTGTTGCGAAATTTGCTGTTGTAAATAACTGGTGTATTGCCCATGTATTTTTCATTTCACCAGCTTCATTTGGCATTGGCATATCGTTATCTTCAACCATATGTGCTAATTGGAAAATGATACTTAAAATTAATCCAGCTGTGTAGTGCATTATGAAAAAACCTAAAAGAACTTTCCACCATACAATTCCAATTAATATAGGTATAACAATCCACATTGAAATATATAAAGCTTTAGTAATAGCCAATAAACTCCATTGTTTCCATTTGCTTGGCATTTTTCCATATGAAAGTTGACGCTTAAGGTAACTTCTGGTTTGTTTAAAGTCTGATGTAAGGGACCAGTTAAACGTTAATAGACCATATAAAAAGACAGAATAAATATGTTGGAATTTATGAAAGCGTTTCCATTTTGCATGCCTGGAAAATCTAATTATTCCTCCTGCATCGATATCTTCATCATGACCATGTATATTGGTATATGTATGGTGAAGTACATTATGCTGCACTTGCCAGTTGTAAACATTTCCAGCCAATATGTAAATAGAACTCCCCATGAATTTATTAACCCACTTTTTTCTTGAGTAAGTTCCATGATTACCATCATGCATCACATTCATACCAACACCAGCCATTCCAGCACCCATCAAAACAGTGAATAGTAATTTCCACCAATCTGAAATATCCAAAAATAAAATCAAAAAGTAAGGAACTAAAAATAAACTGAACATGACAATTGTCTTAAGGTGCAATTTCCAATTACCAGTCTTTTTAATATCATTTTCACTAAAGTAATTATTGACTCTTTTGTTTAATGTTTTAAAGAACTTTTGAGGATCTTTTCTGGAAAACTTTATTGTAGGGTTTGTCATTATAAATATAATTGAATCGCAAAGATAAAAATTAATCTATATCAAAGCTTTTGACAAATGCCAATTGTGTTCGATTTATAGAAGTTTAATGGAACTGGCTTTTTTTGACTGTTATGAGTTGTTTGCGGATAATGAAGTTATTTTTTTATCCATATTGATGTTAATAACTATTATTTTTGCATTATAAAATTTAACATATTGGAATTAATAAAACACTACTTTGAGGATCTTGACGAAATGCAGATTGAACAATTTGAAAAAATTGCAGAAGTCTACAAGGATTGGAATCAAAAAATTAATGTTGTCTCTAGAAAAGACATAGATGAGATATATATCCGTCATGTATTGCATAGTTTAGGAATTGCAAAAGTCCAGTCTTTTTTACCTGGCTCTAAAGTTCTAGATGTTGGGACGGGTGGAGGTTTTCCAGGTATCCCTTTGGCTATCCTATTTCCTGAAACACAATTTACTTTGGTGGATAGTATTGGTAAAAAAATTAAAGTCGTGGAAGAAGTCGTTGATGCACTTGGGCTTAAAAATGTTAAGGCTATCAACGATAGAGTCGAGAATGTGACAGGGGAGTATGATTTTATTGTGAGTAGAGCTGTAGCTGTGATGCCAAGCTTTGTGCACTGGGTAAAAGGCAAAATTGCTAAAGAATCTAGGCATGACAGGAAAAACGGAATTCTCTATTTGAAAGGAGGAGATTTGTCGGAAGAATTACTACCTTATCGTACTGTTGAGATTTTTGAATTGTCAGAAGTCTTTAATGAAGACTTTTTTGACACCAAAAAAGTAGTCTATCTCCCTATGAAATATAGAGGTTAACTTAAACCACTTTCATATCATTATAAAGTAATATTTGTCCTAAATAAAAGAATCCCTCAAAAACCTAATTTTGAGGGATTTTTACATTTATAATGAAATCTACATTATCCCATATGTGGATAAGTGTAATCTGTAGCTGGAACAAAAGTTTCCTTTATTAATCTTGGTGAAGACCATCTTAATAGGTTGAACTTAGATCCTGCTTTATCATTTGTACCACTATTTCTAGCACCTCCAAATGGCTGACGACCAACAACAGCTCCTGTACATTTATCATTGATGTAGAAGTTACCAGCAGAATTTTGTAAAATATCTGTAGCTACTGATGCTGCATAACGATCTGTAGAAATAATAGAACCTGTTAATCCATACTGACTTGTGTTATCTACTAAATGTAGAGTGTCTTCATATTTATCATCATCGTAAACATAAAGTGTTAATACAGGTCCAAATAATTCTTCTACCATCGTTTCATATTTTGGATTGGTAGTGACTATTACAGTTGGCTCTACAAAATAGCCTTTTGATTTATCGCAATTACCACCCACTATAATTTCTGCTTCATCACTTTTCTTAGCTCTTTCAATATACTCAGATAATTTATCAAAAGATTGTTCGTGTATTACAGCGCCAATAAAGTTGCTCAAGTCTCCAGTTGGTCCCATTTTAATAGACTTCACATCTTTAACCAATTTCTCTTTTACACTAGGCCATAGGCTACTGGAAACATAAGATCTTGATGCGGCACTACATTTTTGGCCTTGAAACTCAAAAGCACCTCTTAGTAAAGCTGTGGCAACTACTTGTGCATCAGCAGATTTATGAGCTACAATGAAATCTTTACCGCCAGTTTCACCTACAATTCTAGGATAAGTATTGTAGTTATGGATATTTTCTCCAATTTTAGACCAGATTCCTTTAAAAACATTGGTACTTCCTGTAAAGTGGATACCTGCAAATTCTTTTCTAGCTAAAATTTTATCGGTAATCATTACGGGATCACCAATTATCATGTTAATTACGCCATCTGGCAATCCAGCTTCTTTAAAGACTTCCATAATTACCTGAGCAGAGAGCATTTGACTATCACTTGGTTTCCAAACTGCCACGTTACCCATGAGCGCTGCACTTGAAGGTAAATTACCAGCAATAGCAGTAAAGTTAAAAGGAGTAATCGCATACACAAAACCCTCAAGCGGTCTGTGCTCCAATCTGTTCCACTCATTATCTGCAGACTCTGGCTGTTCTCTATAAATTTCAGACATGTATTCAACATTAAATCTTAAAAAATCACAGATTTCGCAGGCAGAATCAATTTCAGCTTGAAAAACAGTTTTAGATTGACCAATCATGGTCGTTGCATTCATTTTATCTCTATAAGGTCCAGAAATTAAATCTGCTGCTTTTAAAAATACAGCCGCTCTTTGTTCCCAAGGTAATTTAGCCCATTCTTTTCGAGCTTCCAAAGCACTATCAATTGCTTGATCGACATGTTTTTCTTCCGCATTATGATAGACACCAACTTCGTGCTGATGATCATGTGGAGGTCTTATGCTTTTAGTATTTCCCGTTTTTATTTCTTCTTTACCTATATATAAAGGAACTTCTGCCTTTTGATTATAAATTTTCTTATACATTTTCTCAATAGACTCTCTTTCTGGAGAACCTGGAGCATAAGTTTTTATAGGTTCATTTATTGCTGTTGGTACTTGAAAATAACCTTTTCCCATAATATTTAAATTATTTTATTGATTTCTGTAAATATAAAACTTATATAACATTTTAAAAGTTTATGATGATAAGCTTTTATTAATACCTGTTAAGAAGACTTAATTAATGATATTTTCACCATTTCCAAAGCCAGTTCCAATTACTCTATCAAATCTAGCGCCTACATCTCTATAATAAACAATGACTTGGTAATCGTTTTCTGTAATGTCATGATTTCCACTTATGAACCCTTCTATAAAGTCCCCGTTTTTATCAAGAAAAACATATTTATAATTATAAAAACCTTGCTTAAGTAAAAGTTCATTTGTTAGAATATTTTGTTGAGTTTTACTGGGTTTCATTAGTGTAGTATCGTCCAATACATAATTATTAAATCTGCCGTAAAGGTGAACTTCACCGCCATTTAATTTTTTAAAATTTTGTAATGTAAAATGAACTCTAGCATATTCAGATTCAATATCAATATCGCTACCCTGGATAGAATTTATTTTAAAAGCCCCATTTATATCTGGATTGAAAGTGTAAGCTCTGCCATATCTGACAAAATCTGGAAATAAATATGAATTATATAAGTCATTCAATTCTACACGTTCTACTCTTGAAGTTCCTTGTCTAATATCCTTATTATCAAAATTTAGATATTCATTACCGCCCCAAAATGAGGATTCATCGTTATATCTATATATGAGTGTATTCCCTTGAGTAAACTGGGGTTTCAAATTATAAATTGCTGTGCTAAAATCATTATTTTGAACAACAACAGTTTTTACAGTCTGTTCAGGATTTCTAAAAAAGAAATCTTCTCTTCCTATTTCAAAATTTACAACCTGTTTTTTATCTATAACTTCGAGGTCTCTTGATCTTCTGATGGTTAGATCAACATTTACTAAATTTTCGTAAACAATAAATTTTCTAGAAAACAGTAGCTGTTTATCAGTATTATAGATATAAAGCATGTAATTACCACTTACTTTAAAGCGTCTTGTATTCTCGTTGGGTAAGCTTAATTGGTAGTGTGTATAAGGCTGAAGTGTGGTGAAAGAGTTTCTGAAATCAAATAGTCTAATGTTATCGAAGCCTTCTAAATATTCATTTTTTGAAAGTTTAGATCGTGTCCAGTCAAAATTATAATGCTCAATTTCATAGTAATAATCATTTTCAGCTGCAGTTAAATCATCAAATTTTAGATTCAATGTTTCGTTAATTGATATAATAGGAGTGCCACTAAATTTATCGGTTGAACCAAAAAATTCTATGGTTTTGATAAAATTTGGAGGTAATGTCTCATAAACTTGCTGACCTTGTAATGAAGAACTTATGAAAGTTATTAAAATAATGAAGGTGAACTTGTTGATAATAATGTTAAGCCCTAATTTTAGTGAAGTCATTTAGTTATTTAGATTAAGTATAAATAATGAAACTATAAGATTTGTTTGCTTTAAGAATGTAAGTTAAATTATTAAATTTGCAAACCAAAATAAAATTTTATTTAAACATGCCCATAGACGTAAAAATTAAAAAGGGTTTAAAGCTGAATCTAAAAGGTGAAGCCGAAAATTCGATTGAAAAAGCACAGAAATCGAAAACTGTAGCTTTGAGGCCTTCAAATTTTCACTCTTTGGTACCTAAGATGGTTTTGAAAGAGGGTGCAAAACTTAAAGCAGGTGATGAAGTTTTTTTCTCAAAATATTCAGAAAAAACAAGAGTCGTTTCTCCTGTTAGTGGTACACTAAAAGAAATTAAACGTGGAGCTAAAAGAAAGATTTTAGATGTTGTTATTGAGGCAGATGAAGAAATAGAATACAAAGATTTTGGTAAAATGAATCCTTTGGAATCAAACTCTTCAGATGTTAAGGAGAGAATTTTTTCAACAGGATTAGGTGTTTTTTTAAATCAAAGACCTTACGATATTCCTGCTAATGCTGAAGATACGCCAAAAGCTATTTATATTTCAGCTTATGATACAGCGCCTTTGTCAGCGTCTTACGAGGTGGTGTTGAAAGATAAAATTGAATATTTTCAAAATGGTATCAATGCGCTTACAAAACTTACTGGTGGCAAAGTTTATTTAGGTGTTGATAAACAGTCAGCTAGTGTTTTAAAAGACATAGAAAATGTTGAGCTAATAACTATAACAGGGCCGCATCCGGCAGGTAATGTAGGTACTTTGATTCACGAAACTGAACCAATGAATAGGGGAGAGCGTGTTTGGACGATCAACCCTGAAGATGTTGCAATCATTGGTGAGCAATTTAAAACTGGGAAATTCAATGCTGAAAGAACAGTTGTAGTAACAGGTTCTGCGGCAAAAAACAGAAAATATTTTAAAACTATAATTGGGGCTGAAGTTTCTTCAATCCTAAAAGATTATGAGAGTAATTCTAGGATTATCAGTGGAAACGTTTTGACTGGCGAAAAAGTTGAAAATGATGGTTATATTAATTTCTTTTCAAATACGTTAACTGTTATTCCGGAGGGTAATGAGTATAGAATGTTTGGCTGGGTTCCTTTCAAGGATAACGACATTCATTCAGCATCAAAAACTTCATTGTCTTGGTTATTTCCAAATAAGAAGTATGATGTAAATACAAATTTGAATGGTGAAGAAAGAGCTCTTGTTGTAACAGGAGAAATGGAAGAAGTTATGCCGTTGGATATATTACCTATGCAACTTATTAAGGCTTGCATGGCTGGAGATATTGAGAAGATGGAGAATTTAGGAATCTATGAGGTTGTTCCTGAGGACTTCGCATTAGTAGAATATACAAATACATCTAAAATTGAAGCGCAAGAAATTATACGCAACGGCTTAGACATAATGATAACTGAAGTAGGATAAATTTATAACAACTATGAATTGGATTAGACAGAAAATTGATCAAATTAAGGAGCCTTTTGAGCCTGGAAATAAATTAGAAAAATATCGACCAGCAATTAATGCGCTTGATACATTTTTATTTGTTCCGGATCACACAACAAAGAAAGGTGCACATATTAGAGATGCTGTAGATTTGAAGAGGACGATGATAACAGTTGTGCTGGCTTTGATCCCTGCATTGATTTTTGGAATGTGGAATGCTGGTTATCAGCATTACACTCAGCTTGGTGAAAATCCAGCTTTTCTTGAAGCATTTTTACATGGAGCTTATAAAATAGTTCCAATGATTGTAGTATCCTATGCTGTAGGTTTGGGATTGGAATTTGCTTTTGCTATAATGAGAGGACACGAGGTAAATGAAGGTTATTTAGTAACTGGTTTGCTTATACCTATGATTATGCCAATAGATATACCGCTATGGATGGTAGCATTATCAGTTATTTTTGCCGTTTTGATCGGTAAAGAGGCTTTTGGAGGTACGGGGATGAATATCCTTAACCCAGCTTTAACCGCTAGAGCATTTGCATTTTTTGCTTATCCAACTTATATGTCCGGAAATAAAATATGGGTAAGTGAGGCTTCTAATGTGGATGGTATTTCAGGTGAAACAATTTTAGGTTCACTTGCTGCCAATAAGGAGGTTACTTACAATGCTGCAGAAATGTTTACAGGAGTTATTCCAGGATCCATTGCTGAGACTTCAACCCTTTGTATTGTTGCAGGAGCTTTAATTTTGATTTTGACTAAAGTTGGTGACTGGAGAATCATTTTAAGTGGTATAATTGGTGCTGCGGCAATGGGACTGCTGTTAAACGCTTTGCCAGCAATGGGAGTAGAAGGGAATGGGTTAACTAATTTTCCTTGGTATAACCATTTAATAGTTGGTGGATTTGCTTTTGGAATTGTTTTTATGGCAACAGATCCTGTAAGTGCAGCTCAAACCATGAAAGGTAAATGGATTTACGGTGTTCTTATTGGTTTAATAGCTATCTTAATTAGAACATTAAATCCAGCATATCCAGAAGGAATTATGCTATCTATATTGTTACTTAATGTTTTTGCTCCAACTATAGATTATTACGTGATTGAAGGCAATATTAAGAAAAGAAAGAAACGTCTAGAAATGAAATCAGTAAAAACAGCTTAAAATGAATAAAAATAGTAATGCATACACGTTTATCTTTGCAATAGCGATGGTTGTAGTTGTAGCGGTGACACTTTCATTCACAGCAACAACATTAAGTCCTTTGCAGAAAGAGAATGTACGTAAAGAAAAAATGCAAAACATTTTATCTACGATTGGTATCGATGTAGATAGAGATAGTGCAGAAGAGTTATTTAACAAACACATTACTCAACAATTAGCTTTAAATCACGAAGGCGAAGAAAAAGAAGGTGTTGTTGCGTTTGATGTTAACTTGGCAAAAGAACTTTCTAAGCCAGAAGATGAACAAACTTATCCACTTTATATTGCCAACTATGAGGGTTCTGAGTTTTATATAGCTCCATTGAGAGGTAATGGCCTTTGGGATGCCATCTGGGGATATATAGCTCTTAAAGATGACGCAAATACTGTGAAAGGTGTTGTGTTTGATCACAAAGGTGAAACAGCTGGTCTCGGTGCAGAGATTACTACAGATTGGTTTCAGCAGCGTTTTACTGATGAGAAAATATTTAACAATGATGGAGATCTTGTTGGTGTAAACGTCGTTAAAGGATATAGCGGCGGTAATGACAAGGATGATAATAAAGTTGATTCAATTTCAGGAGCTACGATTACAAGTGATGGTGTTTCTGAAATGATAGAAAAAAGGTTAAAAAATTATTTGCCTTACTTCAAAAAGCGTCAAGAAATTAAAGTTGTAACAAGATAATTATGAGCTTAGAAACAAATCAAAAGCCTCAAACTGAAGAAGAAAAGAAAAAAAGTGAAATGTTGCTTTTTTTGTCAAGTTCTGAAGAGAAGGAACATTTCTTATCAAAGGCTAATCGAAAAATACTAAAGGATCCTTTAGACGACAATAATCCTATAACAGTTCAAGTCTTAGGTATTTGTTCTGCACTAGCAATTACAGTTCAACTTAAGCCGGCGATTGTAATGTCCTTAGCAGTTGTATTCGTAATGGCATTTAGTAATGTTATTATATCGATTCTGAGAAATTCAATTCCAAGTCGAATTAGAATTATTGTGCAACTTGTAGTTGTTGCGTCTATGGTAATATTAGTTGACCAAATTTTAAAGGCTTACGCTTTTGACGTAAGTAAACAGTTATCTATTTTCATTGGTTTGATTATTACGAACTGTATAATTATGGGTCGTTTAGAAGCATTTGCCTTGGGTAACGGGGTATATAAATCGTTTTTAGATGGTATTGGTAACGCAGCTGGCTACGGACTTATTCTTATAATTGTCGCATTCTTTAGAGAATTATTTGGTTCTGGTAAATTGTTAGGATACGAAATACTAGGTCATAAAGGTGTTACAATGGCAGAATCAACTGGTTTGTATGCATTAGGTTACGAGGATAATGGCTTTTTCCTATTATCACCAATGGCGCTTATAGTTGTTGGAGTCCTAATTTGGATACAAAGAGCTAGAAATAGAAAATTAATCGAAGAAAATTAAATAAACCTCATAGATGGATTTAGTAAACTTATTTGTTAAAAGTATTTTCATAGAAAATATGATTTTTGCCTATTTTCTAGGCATGTGTTCCTATTTGGCAGTATCAAAAACAGTTAAAACTGCAGTTGGACTTGGATTAGCAGTAATTTTTGTATTGTTAATTACAGTTCCAGTAAATTATCTTTTGGATAATTATTTGCTTCAGTCTGGAGCTTTAGCTTGGCTTGGGCCTCAATTTGCAGATGTGGATTTAAGCTTTCTTAGCTTTATTATGTTTATAGCTGTTATTGCATCAATGGTTCAATTGGTCGAAATGATTGTTGAGAAATTTGCCCCTGCATTATATGGATCATTAGGTATATTTTTACCTCTTATTGCTGTGAACTGTGCTATTTTAGGGGGTTCATTATTTATGCAACAAAAAGATTTTAGCGGTATTGAAGGCGCGGTCGTTTATGGCCTTGGTAGTGGCATAGGTTGGTTTTTAGCTATACTTGCTATTGCTGCAATAAGAGAGAAAATTGCTTATTCCAATGTTCCAGCACCTCTAAAGGGTCTTGGTATCACATTTATTATCACAGGATTGATGGCGATTGGATTTATGAGTTTTATGGGAATTAAATTATAAACACAGAGGATTATGACAGTTATATTAGCGAGTGTTGCAGTATTCTTAACTTTAATTTTGTTGTTGGTAGTTATTTTATTGACTGCAAAATCAAAATTATCACCTTCGGGACCAGTTAAGATTAATGTAAATGATGAGAAAGATTTAGAAGTTGATTCTGGTTCAACTTTACTTAATACATTGAGTGATAACAAATTGTTTTTACCTTCTGCATGTGGAGGTGGTGGAACATGTATCCAATGTAAATGTATTGTGAAAGATGGTGGAGGAGCTATATTACCAACAGAAGAACCTCACTTTACCAGAAAAGAGATTGCTGAAGGCTGGAGACTTGGTTGTCAAGTAAAAGTAAAGCAAGACATGACGATTGAAATTCCTGAGGAAGTCTTTGGAATTAAGAAATGGGAAGCTACAGTGGTTTCTAACTATAATGTAGCGTCTTTTATTAAGGAATTTATTGTTGAAATTCCTGAAGATATGGATTACAAAGCTGGTGGGTACATTCAGATTGAAGTACCTCCATGTGAAGTGAAGTTCGAGGATATGGATATTACTGCTCATCCAGAAGAGCATCCTGATGAAAAAGACAAATTTAAAACAGAGTGGGACACATTTAAATTATGGCCACTCGTAATGAAAAATACTGAAACTGTAGAAAGAGCATATTCTATGGCTTCCTATCCTGCAGAAGGTAAGCGAGTCATGTTAAATGTTCGTATCGCTACTCCTCCTTTCGATAAATCTAAGGGCGATTGGATGGATGTTAATCCTGGTGTTGCATCTTCTTACATATTTGGATGTAAAGCAGGTGACAAAGTAACAATTTCAGGTCCTTACGGAGAATTCTTTATTAATGAAAGTGAGGCAGAGATGCTTTATGTTGGTGGTGGTGCTGGTATGGCTCCAATGCGTTCACATTTATATCACCTTTTCAGAACCTTGCAGACAGGTAGAAAAGTTACATTCTGGTATGGTGGTAGATCTAAGCGTGAGTTATTTTATACAGATCACTTCAGAGCTTTAGAAAAAGATTTTCCAAACTTTAAATTTTATCTAGCCTTATCTGAGCCTCAAGAAGAAGATAACTGGAAAGTGAAAGATGGCATTGACGGGGAAGGTGATGGTTTTGTTGGTTTCATTCACCAATGTGTAATAGATAATTATCTAAACTATCATGAAGAACCAGAAGATATTGAATTATATTTTTGCGGACCTCCATTGATGAACCAAGCCGTTCAAAAAATGGGTGAAGATTTCGGTATTCCTGATGAAAATATTAGATTTGATGATTTCGGCGGATAAGAACTAATGACTAAATCAAACCCAAACAAATTATTGTTTGGGTTTTTTTATATCTAATAAAATGGGACTACTAACAGAACAACAGCTTCATAATCTCGCTATGAACGTCGTAGGTAAGGATTTAGAAGAGATGGGATATGAATTTTTAGCTGTGAATAGTAAAAAATCAAAAAATCCACAGTTTGTGGCCACGAAGGATAAAAAGTTAATTTTTGTTGTGGTAAGAGCTGTGAAATATCCAGAAAATCCTGTTTTGTATAATGAAGAGCTTTTGCAAAAAGTTGCTAAACATGGAGTAAGTTTTGAAGCAAAAACTTTTTATGCTGGTGTAGGGATTGCAAATTCCATTAGTTACGAACTTCCTGTAGATTCCGAAGAAGATTACGTTTTAAATTACTCAGGTTTAATTGAAATAAAATGAAATACATTATATTATTCATAAGTTTTCTAATTTTGACATCTTGCAATGATTCAACTGAGGTTAAAACGTTACGAGGAAATGCTTTAGGAACTACTTATTCAATTAAATATTTTTCTGATAAGACAATTAGATCAATAGAAATTGACTCTATTTTGAATGTTATTAACTCTTCCATGAGCACTTATATGGAAAATTCAGACATTTCTAAAATTAATTCAGGAGATACCTCGATTGTAGTTGATAATCATTTCCGTAATGTATTCAAAGCTTCTAAACGAATCTACGAAGTCACTGATGGCTTTTTTGACCCTAGCGTAGGATTGCTTGTAAATGCTTACGGTTTTGGCCCTGCAGGTTATCCAGACAGAGTAACTGATATAGAAATTGACTCCCTTCATCAACTTATAGGTTTTGACAAGATCGAACTGACTGAGAGTTCAAAAATAGAATTTGATACTTCTACTTCATATATTGATTTTAATGCTATCGCCAAAGGTTATACTGTCGATGTCTTCGCAGATTTTGTCGAGACAAAAGGCTCTAAGAATTACTTAATTGAAATAGGAGGTGAAGTTTCTGTTAAGGGGCAAAATTTAGATAATCAAAATCCATGGAAAATAGGAATCGAATTACCTCTAGAAGATGGTTCAAGAGAATTGAAGTATGGAGTTAATTTATACGATCAATCATTGGCCACATCAGGAAACTATAGAAAATTTAGAGTAGATTCTACAACTGGCCAAAAGTACGTCCATACTATTAACCCCAAAACCGGTAAATCTCAAAAGTCTGATATTTTATCTGCATCTGTAATAGTTGATTCCTGTACAGATGCCGATGCTTTTGCTACTGCATTCATGGCAATGGGCTATAAAAAATCAGTTGAATTTCTTCAAACAAATGATGTTTTGAAGGTGATTTTTATTTATTCTGAAAAGGATGGAAATCAGAAGACATTTATCTCTGAAGATCTACAAGACTCAGTTGAGGAATTTTAATGGGGTTTAAAGCAGACAGGAATAATTTCACCCTGTTGTATGCGATAGTAATCAATTTGAGATTCATCTAATTCAGAAGTAAAATCAACTTCTTCGACTTCAAAACCTATTGCTCTCAATTTTTTAAAGTAATCTTTGCCGTAAATTCTTAGGTGGTCATATTGTCCAAAAATTCTTGCTCTTTCCTTAGGATCCACGATCGAATTATCTTCAAAGGTGGTTTCTCTATTGAGATCTTGTGGAATTTGTAGTATAGCCATGCCGCCTGGCTTAAGAACTCTGTAAAGCTCTTGCATGGCTTTCGTGTCATCCTTAATATGCTCTAGCACATGATTGCAAATTATGGTATCAAACTTATTATCATTAAAAGGTAAATCACAAATATCCGCCTTAACATCTGCAATAGGTGAGTTTAGGTCGGTAGTTGTATAATTTAGGTTTGAAAGACTTTTGAATCGTTTGTAAAAAGCTTGTTCTGGAGCGAAATGAAGAACTTTTTGTTTGCTAGTAAAGAAATCAGTTTTCTTTTGAAGATAAAGCCATAATAAGCGGTGTCTTTCAAGTGATAAAGTGGACGGGCTTAAGACGTTTTTTCTTTTCTTCTCATAACCGTAAGGTAAAAACTTAGAAAACGTTTTTCCATCAATTGGATCCTTATGCTTATTACCTCTGTATAATAAGACCAATAATGGCTTTAAAAATAGACTTACTCGAATTAAAAAAGGTCTAGGAAATAAATTGAGTAATACTTGAAAGGGTTTTTTCAAAATGATTTAATAAAAGTTTTATTTATGATAATTCAAAATTTAATCTGAGATCAAACCAACTATTGGTATAAATTACTTTAGTTAATTGCTGAGAAGGTTTCGCCATTTGGACCATCATCACTTATCAAAACTGGTTTTAGGGCACCTGGTAAAACTTCTTCGACAGAATGGTCTGCAAATTCACCACCTAAGTCTGTCGATATCCATTGAGGGTCCAAGGAATTAATTCTTACACCAGTTTCTTCTAGTTTTACTGCGAGGTCAATAGTTATTTTAGATGCAGCCCATTTTGAAACACTATATGGCAATAATTCGGGTTGATCTTTAATTCCAGAAACCAAATTTACAATTCTGCCGAAGCCATTTTCTATCATGGCAGGGATAAAAGCACTACTAAGCTTGTAAACACTCAAAACATTGGTTTTCATACTTTCCATCCATTCCTCCCAGCTATGACTCCAGAAATCTTCTTTATAACTCGTCATTATTGCAGCATTGTTATATAAGATGTCTATGTTGATGTCTAAGTCTTTTACCTGTTTTATCACGTTATCTATGCTTTTTTCTTCTGATAACTCACCAAAAACGCAATATACTTTTACATCGTATTGCTTAAGAAGCTCCAATGTTTTATTACAATTTTCTCGTTTTCTACCATGTACAATAACATGACAACCCTTAGCTGCTAGTCCAAGCACTATTTGCTGTCCGATACCTCGGCTAGAGCCTGTGACTAGAGCATTTTTATTTTTTATATCAATCATTTAATAGATTTTAATGGAAATTATATTCAATTCTGAAAACAATTTCCAGTGATATTAATTCAACTTAAAAAAAAATGGTATTACACCATATTAAGTGTAAAGGTATTTATTCTAAAGTCATTTTACTCTCCCCTAGATCTGATTTTTCATAATTCAGCTTATAGGATTAGGGTAGGTTTTATTTAGCTAGTTCAATATAGTAAGTTACTAAAATTCAAAAACTGATAAAAGATTTTGACTTAAGAGAAAGAAAATTTTGGAAAAAATGATACGAAGAATAATAAAGGAATAAAAAAAGTGCCCAGAGCGGGAGTCGAACCCGCACGCCCTAAAGGACACATGGCCCTCAACCATGCCTGTCTACCAGTTCCAGCACCTGGGCATTAAGTGAACAAATATAACTATTATTTTAATTTTCAATTAAAATTGAAAATCAGGTATAAAAGATATATAAGGATTGAGATTTTTTACAAAAAGTGATCTGGCTGGGGCTCGAACCCAGGACCCTCTCCTTAAAAGGGAGATGCTCTACCAACTGAGCTACCAGATCGGAAAATGTTTAAGAACTTTTTCAAATAAAAAAAAGTGATCTGGCTGGGGCTCGAACCCAGGACCCTCTCCTTAAAAGGGAGATGCTCTACCAACTGAGCTACCAGATCTTAATGCGTCTTTTTGCGGGTGCAAATATAATATCTTCCTTTGTTATTTCAAGCAAAAATAAATTAAATTTGAAACATTTTTAATTTGTTCAAAGTACAAGCTTATGAAAGTAGTTTTATTGGGATATATGGGAGTAGGAAAGTCAACACTTGGGCGGGTTTTGGCTGATTCTTTTAAATTCAACTTTATTGACTTAGATTCTTATATTGAGAATAAAGAGGACATGAGTATTCCAAAAATATTCAAAATTAAAGGAGAAATTTACTTTAGAAAATTAGAATCTCAATGTTTGAAGGAGGTTCTTGAAAAAGATGAAGATATTGTATTATCCTTAGGGGGAGGGACTCCAGTTTACGCGAATAACATGCAGGAGATTATTGATAATCAAGATGTCACTTCCGTTTATTTAAAAATACAACTAGATGAACTTGTAAGTAAATTATTTCAGCAGCGATCTTCTCGTCCACTCATATCTCACTATAAAGATAAGTCTGAATTTGAAGAGTTTGTAAGAAAACATCTATTTGAACGTCAGCAGTTTTATTTCCTTGCGGATTATGTTTTAGATTTATCAGATAAGACTGTAGACGAGAGTTTAAGTGAATTACAAGACCTAATCAACTAGAATACTTAAATCAATTTTGCATTTGCCGGGGTTTTGAAGTCTACTTTAACCCTTTCATTTAATGAAGTTGATAACGATATCCCCTTAAAGTCTGCTTTAATAGGATATTTTTTGTGGTTTCTATCTACTAAAACAGCTGTTTTAAACTGTCTTAAAGGAACATCAAGAAAATGTTTGGCTGCAAACATGAGTGTAGAACCTGTATTTAATACATCATCAACTAGAATAACGCTTTTATTTTCATACTCCGATGGAGTTAAAGAAACCTCTACAGTATTGAGTGGATTCTTTTTGTCTATTTTCACCTTAGCGAGGACTATATTTTGTTGAGACAGTTTATTGAGATTGTCTAAAATCAACTCGGCCATTTTGAAGCCATTTTTATCTATTCCTGCAATCACGATAGTTTCATCATCTAAGCATGCTTCAAGTATTTGAAGTGATATGCGCTTGATTTTAATTTCGATATCTTGTTTTGATAAAATTAATGTTGGTTCTGGTTCCATTTTACTAGTCTATATCGTCTTTAGTGTTTTCTTTGAGGTCATCCAGTTCTCTTCTGTCCTTCTTAGTAGGTCTGCCCGCTCCTTTCTTTCTATAATAATCTTGAGAGTATTTCAATAAATCCAATTTCTCTAGGTTTTCTTTTGGAGTAATATCAATACAATAAATATTCACCAATTTGGCTCCAACTCTAGATTTTGGTAAGTCTAAAATTTCAATTTGATAATTGATTTGATTTTTTCTTATTTCAACCTTATCGGTAGGATAAACATTCCTTGAAGGCTTCACAGATTCACCTCCTATTTTCACATGACCTTTTTTGCAAGCATTGGTTGCGATGCTTCTTGTTTTAAAGTATCTGACTGCCCACAAGTATTTATCTACTCTCATCAAAATTGAATTTAATCGTAAACAAAAATATAAGAAAATCGTATCTTGCGGCCAAAATAACAGTTAAATGAAAATACAAAATTTAGTTTTAATATTTATCTTTTTTTCAATTATAGGATGTAGTTCGGATGATGATAGTCCGGAAGAGGTTGTTACAAGAGATGTTGAAGAGGTGAAGGTTGAAAATATGGAGCAAATCAGGACCTTTTTGGAAACTCATTATTACGAGTTAGAAGAAAACTCTCAAAATTCAAACTTTCAAAACATCGTTTTTAAAGAGATTGGGGAAAATGATACCGACAAGCAACCAGTCATGGACTCTGAGTTTCTGAAATCAAAAACCGTCACTCAGCGAGAAACTGATTATACCTTATATTACTTACAAATTAGAGAGGGGGCAGAATCGCAAAGGAAGCCGACTTTTGCAGATTCAGTATTGGTAACTTACAAAGGTTTTACAATAACAGAAAAGCAAGTTTTCGATAATTCTCCTAACCCTGTTTGGTTTGATCTGATAAATAATATAGTTGGATTTTCTGAGGTGATGGATGAATTTAGAGGTTCAACCGGTATTGATCCAGATCAACAAAATTCCGACGGAACAGTGGTGTTTAACGATGATTTTGGAATGGGCTCAGTTTTTATTCCTTCTGGATTAGCATATTTTGCCTCACCGCCATCTGGGTCTGGTATAACTCCTTATGAGCCTATAGTTTTCAATATCCAATTGTATAAATCTTTAGAATCAGATCACGATGGCGACGGTGTTCCTACATGGATGGAAGATGTGAATGAGAACAGAAGAGTAAATGATGACGATACTGATGAAAACAATGTTCCAAATTTTGTAGATACAGATGATGATGGTGATGGCATTCCTACACGTGATGAAATTGAATTTGACTCAAACGATAATTTAGTTTTACCAGATTCTAACGGTAATGGTGTTCCAGATTACTTAGATCCTACTTTTCCTACTCAGAATTGATGTACAGTATTTAATCAATAAAAAATCCCCTTAAATCGAATTTAAGGGGATTTTTTCGTTTAGTCTATTATGAGATTAGATACTTCTTTCTGTATCAAAGCTTTCTATGTATTCTTTCATTCTTTGGATAAACTGACCTCCAAGTGCACCATTTACAACTCTATGATCGTAACTGTGTGATAGGAACATTTTATAGCGGATTCCTATGAAATCACCTTCAGGGGTTTCAATGACTGCAGGAACTTTCCTTATAGCGCCTAAGGCCAAAATACCCACTTGTGGTTGATTGATTATGGGAGTTCCCATAACGCTACCAAAAGTACCTACGTTTGTTACTGTGTAAGTTCCACCTTGAGTTTCATCTGGCTTTAGTTTTCCGTCACGAGCTCTTGCTGCTAGGTCATTTACTTTTTTGGCCATACCAAGTAAGTTAAGTTGATCTGCATCTCTTATTACAGGTACAATTAAATTACCATCAGGTAAAGCTGCAGCCATTCCCAAATTGATATGCTTCTTCATGACAATTCTATCGCCATCTACAGAAATATTAATTTTAGGGAAATCTTTTATAGTTTTAGCAACAACTTCCATGAAGATAGGAGTAAAGGTAAGCTTTTCACCTTCTCTCTTTTGGAATTCGTTTTTATGCTTATTCCTCCAGTTCCAAACATCAGTAACATCAACTTCGATGAATGACTGAACATGAGCAGAAGTTTGCGTACTAGCAATCATATGACTGGAAACTAATTTTCCCATTCTACTCATTTCTATAACCTCATCTTCAGCATTTATATTTACTGGTGTGCTAACCTTTGGTACAGATTGAGATTTTTCCTTTGTTACGGGAGCTTTCTCTTCTGATGCAGGTTTAGGCTCAGCTTGCTGTGAGGAAGTTTTACCTTCTTTTTTGTCTTTAACGTAAGCAAGGATATCATCTTTAGTCACTCTTTCATCCATACCTGTACCTTGAATGGCTTCAAGTTCATCGAAAGAAATGTTTTCTTTTTCTGCGATATTTTTGACGAGAGGTGAATAAAATCTAGATGAATCTGAATAATTAGATTCTGTTACTGTAGTGCTTTTAGCTTGATTGACGCTTTCTTCAACAACTGACGCTGCTTCTTGAGCTTCTTGTGAATCGGCTTGGGAATCATCATCAGATGAGTCATCTTCGCCATCTACTTCAATTATTGCAACAACTTCCCCAACTTTAACAACGTCGTCTACATCAAATAATTTTTCTACCAAAACTCCGTCATATTCACTTGGAACTTCAGAGTCTACCTTGTCTGTAGCAATTTCTAGGACTGCTTCATCAGCTTCTATAGTATCGCCGACTTCTTTTAACCAACTGGTAATGGTTGCCTCAGCAACACTCTCTCCCATTTTGGGTAATTTTAATTCTTTTTTTGCCATATATATAACCTAAAAGGTGTTTTTGTATTTCAGATTGCAAATTTAGTAAAATTAAGCTAGTTATATTCCTAAGTTGTTATGTTCTTAACTTAGATCAATAACCTCACCCTTTAAATGCTTACTTTCGCTACCTATCATAAAATTATAATTTCTAGGTTTTATCCTGAAAGCATTATTCTTTGATTTAAGGTCAGTGATAACTTTTATAGAATCACTGTACTGAAGACAATTAGCATCGATTACGATAAAAGCATTTTCTAATTCCGAGCTTGTTTTTGTAATTACATTTATCTCAGAATTCAATTTGGCCTTAATTTTATCCTGCAAACATTTATTTTCAGAAATTAGATGTATTTCATTAAACTTTAGACTTTGAATTTCAATTGATTTAAGTTTTATTTTTTCTAAAGCCATAGTTAGTTTAAGAATCTGTTTGACTAACTTAAATGTTGTTTTGTAGTTTTTGAAATGCTTTTTAAAAAAGATATACATAGCATTATAAAAGCGATTTAAGTACACTTGATCTTTGGTTGTACTTTCTCCTTTAAAATGCAATACTTTAGTAGATCCTAGATAATAATTTTGATAACCAGCCTTTAAGATTCTATAGCTTAAGTCTATGTCTTCTCCATACATAAAGTAATCTTCATCAAAACCTCCAATATTTAGATATAATTTAGTTTTCATGAACATAAAAGCACCAACTAATATATCAGTAGGACCGTTCTCTTCTTTTGCTAAATTAAAATTATAATAAGAAGAACAATTGCCACTTAGTTTCTTAAGTGCAACTTGTGGAGTAGGTATGTTTCTTTTGCTTTCTTCAAGAAACTCTCCAGACCCATCAATTAGCTGGACACCTATTACTCCAGGGTTTTTAACTTTTCGATGATGATCAAAAAGTTTTGTGAAACAATCTTCAGGTACAACTGTGTCTGGATTCAGAATACAAAGGAATTCTCCCTTTGCTTTTTTTACTCCAATATTATTTCCTTTTGAAAATCCTAAATTTTCTGTATTACTTATTAAAAGGACTCCGGGAAAGTTTTTTTCTACTAGTTTGCAACTTTCGTCTTCAGAATTATTATCTACGACAATTATTTCAGCATCAATACTTTCTATTGCTCTGCTAACACTATCCAAGCACAACATTAAATGATGAGGAACTTTATAGTTTAAAATGACAATTGAAAGTTTCAAAAAGACTAGTTTTTTAATGAATTTTCAAAGGGTACACGCTGTAATATACTTCTTCCTAAAGTAATTTCGTCTGCATATTCCAATTCATCTCCTATTGAAATACCTCTAGCAATAGTAGAGGTTTTTAAAGCATATTTAGAATTTTGAATCTGTTTGTAAATATAAAAATTAGTGGTGTCACCTTCCATAGTACTGCTTAAGGCGAAAATTACTTCATTAACGTCGCCCTCTTTTATTTTGGCTACTAAAGTTTCAATATTGAGTTGTTGAGGTCCAACACCATCCATTGGGCTTATTTTACCACCTAGAACGTGATAAATCCCTTTATATTGTTCGGTGTTTTCAATAGCCATAACATCTCTTATGTCTTCTACCACACATATTATAGAGTGATCTCTAGACTGGTTTTTACAGATGCCGCATACGTCCTGGTCAGATATATTATGACAGTTCTTGCATTGCTTGACTTTAGTTTTAAGATCTACCAATGAAGTAGCTAAATCTGTGGTTTGAGATTGCGGCTGTTTTAACAAGTGCAACGCTAGGCGAAGCGCTGTTCGTTTGCCTATTCCTGGCAATAAAGAAATTTCTTCTATTGCCCTTTCAAGATATTTTGATGAAAACTCCATACTTTGCTAAAATACAATTTTGAGTTTTGTTTTTATTAAAATCCTAACTAAACATTTGTATTTTCGCCAGCCAAACTTAGACTATGCAAGCTTATCAAATTCTACTTCTGGTTCTGGCTTATTTTGTAGTCCTCATTCTTATTTCATTTTTAACTAATAAAAGTGGAAGTAATTCTGAGTTTTTTCAGGCTAATAAGCAGTCTCCATGGTATTTAGTAGCCTTCGGAATGATTGGTGCATCGCTTAGTGGAGTCACATTTATTTCAATTCCAGGAACTGTTGCTTTCAGTAGTTTTAGTTATTTTCAAGTTGTACTTGGATACACTATTGGGTATGCTGTAATTAGTCTAGTACTTATGCCGCTTTATTATAGGCTTAATCTGACTTCAATATATACTTATCTAGACACTCGTTTCGGAAATAGTGCTTATAAAACAGGGGCTTCTTATTTTATTTTATCTAGAATAGTCGGAGCTAGCTTCAGACTTTTTTTGGTGGCTAACGTACTACAGCTTATTGTTTTTGATGCTTTAGGAATTCCTTATTATATAACAGTAAGCATCACGATTTTATTAATTTGGTTATACACCTTTAGAAGTGGAATTAAAACCATTGTGTGGACAGATACACTTCAGACTCTGTTTATGCTTATCGCTTTAGGTATCTCTATTTATTTTATTTCAGACGCGCTCCAGATTGAAAGTTTGTGGAGTTACCTGGGAACCCATGATAACTTTCAAATTTTCTTTTTTGAAGATTATAAAAGTTCAGACTTTTTTTTCAAGCAGTTTATTTCTGGGATGTTCATCGCCATTGTGATGACGGGCCTTGATCAAGATATGATGCAAAAAAACTTAACCTGTAGAACACTTGAAGATGCTCAAAAAAATATCTTTTGGTTTACTTTGGTGCTTACTGTAGTCAACTTTTTGTTTTTACTCTTAGGCCTCTTGTTAACCGATTACGCTGATTTAGTTGGGATAACAGAAACCAGAGACGATTTATTTCCAGCTGTAGCAACTTCTGGAGTGCTTGGTGTGGCTGTGGCAGTAACCTTTATTTTAGGTCTTATCGCAGCAGCCTATTCTAGTGCAGATAGCGCATTAACCTCCCTGACAACTTCTATAAGTATAGATATATTAAATATTGAGGATAGATATTCAAAAGCTTCTCAAATCAAAGTCAGAAAACTTATTCATATTATCATTTCATTGGTGTTAATAGCAGTGATGATGATTTTCAAATATGCTATTGCAGACAAAAGTGTCATCAATAAATTATTCGAATTTGCTGGATATACCTATGGTCCACTTTTAGGTCTTTATGCTTTTGGCTTGTTCACAAAATGGAATGTTAAGGATCGATGGGTGCCAGTTATTGCTATTCTGTCACCTATTTTATCTTATTTAATCAGTACGTTGAGCTTAATCTATTTAAATTTTGAGTTCGGTTTTTTTATTCTGATTTTGAATGGATTTTTGACATTTGTTGGGTTAATATTGATTTGTAGCCAGAAGAACCAAAGTGCAAGCATTTAAAGTTTGGATTCCAGCTTCTTTGAGCTCTTTCTGAAGTTCAGAGTTTTCAGTACCAGGGTTAAAAATAACGCGTTCAGGATCTAAATCCAGCAGGAAGTTTTTGTACTGTTTTTGATGATCAGGGTTTATATATAATGTAACAGTGTCAACTTGCTCATCTGTTGAAATTTCAGTTTGAATTTCAATACCCTTCACTTCTCCTTTCTTTTTGCCAAGAGCTATCACATCGTGGTTATTCTGCAATAATGCACGGATAGCCTTATTGGAGTATCTACTTAAATTCTCGGAGGCACCTATTACAAGAGTTTTATTTTTCATTCTATTTTGGTTTTTTGTTCAACTATGCTTGAGTTTTGATTATCAGTATGTTAAACTGTGTTAATGAATATAAGATAAGCTCTTTTTTTACGTTTTAGTAGATAAATATTGTTTTTTGTATTAGCCCTTATTAAACTCATTTTATAAAAAAGGTAGTCTTGAAGATTACCTTTTTTAATATAAAATCATTTTATCACCTCTTTTAAGTGACAGTTCATCGACTAAACCCGCTTTCAATTCAAGTACATAAACAGAAGGAATTTCAGAAGGAATAAGTTCTTCAGACAATGGAGTAGTATTTAAATTGAAATTTACAATCTGTAAGTTTTTGTCCAAATAAATCAGATCTAAAGGAATATAAGTATTTTTCATATAAAACGAAGACCTTGACCTTTCAGTCTCATAAATAAAAAGCATACCTTGATTTGATTCCATCTCTTTTCTATGCATCAAACCAGTCTCTTTTTCGTAATCAGATTTTGCTAGTTCAATTTCGAATACAGTAGTTAGCGTATCTTTGTTTTGAGTAAACTTTAAAAGTGTATCTTTTTTAAATTGAATTTCACGTGTTAAATTTTGATCTTTGCTTCTTTCAGATTGACAAGATGTTAGAAGTAGTGTAAGACCGAAAACAAAAAATATTTTAAGCAGATTCATTGACTTTCGCCCTTTTGTTGGAAAAATAAATGATGCCGAGACCTATTAAAATCATAGGTATACTTAGTAATTGTCCAGTATTAAATAGCCAATCTGCTCTTTCAGCCACTTGAGGTTCTTTAACGTATTCTACCAAGAACCGTATAGTCCAAAGTAACGTGAAGAAAACTCCGAATAGGACGCCTTTTTTTTGCTTTACATTTGTTTTCCAAAATATAAGCGATAAAATACCGAAGAGAATCAAGTAACATATTGATTCATACAGTTGAGCAGGATGCCTAGGGAAACTTTCTCCCAACTGAACAAAAACAACTCCGAAATCTGAGTTGGTTGCCTTGCCAACTATTTCAGAATTTAAAAAGTTACCGATTCTTACAAAAACAGCTCCGAAAGCAACAGGCATCGTAATACGGTCTAGAATCCAAAAAATAGATTTATTAGTGACCTTTTTACTATAAAAATACATTCCTATGGCAATCCCAATAGCTGCTCCATGACTTGCAAGTCCTCTAAAGCCTGTAAACTCAATTTCTGGAACAAAACTTACAGGTAAAAAAACTGAAAGCGGATCTTCTAAAAACAATTCTGGCTGATAAAAAATAACGTGACCTAATCTGGCTCCAATTAAGGTAGAAAGTATAGTATAGATGAGAAGTTTATCTAGTTTTTCTAAGGAAACACCTTCAGAAATAAATATCCGTTTCGTAATGTAAAATCCAGCACCAAAAGCAATGAGAAACATTAAACTGTAGTACCTTATAGTAAAAATTCCTAAATCGATTCCTAATGATGGATCCCATTGGATAGCTTGGAGCATGCTCAAATTATTTAATGGCTAATATACAGATTATTGAAATGTTCACCTCTTATTTGAGCCTTTTTTGAGTTTAGGAACTGGATCGTAGCCAGATTTACCCCAAGGGTGGCATTTTGAAATTCTCAGAATACTTAAGTAGAATCCTCTAAATACACCGTGAGTCTCAAACGCTTCTAAAGCATAATGAGAACAAGTTGGCTGGAATCTACAACTAGGACCCAAAAGTGGGGATATAATCCATTGGTAAAGTTTTATAAGAACAGTAAATGGGAAAATCAACACTTTACGCAACATCGCCTAGGATTGAATCTGAAAAGTTGTTCCTTCTCGACTGTCTTTAAGTTCAACTTTCATTTCTGAAAGTTTGTCTCGTATCTTATCACTAGTTTCGAAATCTTTATTGAGACGTGCATGATTTCTCATATCTATCAAAAACTGGATAAGCTCCTCAAAATCGTTTGAATTATCTTTTGTTTCTGAATTATTTTCTGCATTTACAAGTCCCATGACATCGAAAATAAAGTCTTTCATGGTTTGTTTAAGTACGTCAATATTTTCATGAGTCAATTTAGTTTGATCCGCTTTAGCTAGATTAATTTGCTTTACAGCTTCAAACAAATGAGCAATGAGAATTGGGCTATTGAAGTCGTCATTCATAGCTTCATAACACTTGTCTTTCCAATCTGAGACATCAAAATCTGAAGTTTTTGAAGCTTTAATTGACTTTAGAGTAGTTATGCTATCCATCAGTTTGTTGAATCCTTTTTCTGCTGCAGACAAAGCTTCATCAGAAAAGTCGAGGATGCTTCTATAGTTAGCTTGAAGCATGAAAAAGCGTACCACTGGAGCTGTGTAAGCTTTTGATAAATTCTCATTCTCTCCTGTAAATAGTTCTCTAGGTAAAATATTGTTGCCTGTACTTTTAGACATTTTTTTACCGTTAAGTGTCAGCATATTGGCATGCATCCAATAGTTTACCGGATCTTTTCCCGTAGAAGCATGACCTTGAGCAATTTCGCATTCGTGGTGAGGAAACTTTAAATCCATCCCACCACCATGAATATCAAATTGATCGCCAAGATATTTGGAACTCATGACTGTGCATTCCAAATGCCATCCTGGGAAACCAACTCCCCAAGGAGAAGGCCAGCGCATAATATGTTGAGGTTCTGCTTTTTTCCATAAAGCAAAGTCCTGAGGATTTTTTTTATCGGATTGGCCAGTAAGCTCTCTTGTATTGGAAATAAGGTCTTCAATTTTTCTACCACTCAACTTTCCGTAATGTTGAGATTCATTATATTTCATCACATCAAAATAGACATTACCATTAACTTCATAACCCAAACCTTTATCTATAATGGTCTTAATGGTCTCAATTTGCTCAATGATATGTCCAGTAGCTGTTGGCTCTATGCTGGGAGGGAGATTGTTAAATTTCTGAAGAATTTGATGAAAATCAACACTATATTTTTGAACCACTTCCATGGGTTCAAGCTCCATTAACTTTGCTTTTTTTGCAATTCTGTCCTCGCCTTCTTCGCCGTCGTTTTCGAGATGACCAGCATCGGTGATATTTCTGACATATCTTACTTTGTAGCCTAAGTGCTTCAAATAACGAAACACCAAATCAAAAGATATAAAAGTTCTACAATTTCCTAAATGAACATTACTATAAACAGTAGGTCCGCAGACATACATGCCGACGTAGCCTTCAGTCAGTGGTTCAAAGGTTTCTTTTTCTCCAGAAATGGAATTGTAAATCTTTAAGGATTGGTGCTCGTATAAAGCCATTTGTTAGAATTTTGTATCCAATTTTATATAATTGAGAAGTTCTTTTCTCACATTTTCCTCTTTGAATTTGCCTCCAAATTCACTTGTAACTGTACTGCTTTCAATGTCATTGATGCCACGACTGTTTACACAAAGGTGTTTTGCATCAATAATACACGCAACATCTTCAGTGTTTAGAGCTTTTTGGAGCTCTTTAACAATCTGCATGGTGAGTCTCTCTTGGACTTGAGGGCGTTTCGCGTAATAATGAACTATTCTATTCATTTTAGAAAGACCAATCACTCTGCCGCTTGAAATATAAGCAACGTGAGCTCTTCCAATAATTGGTAAAAGGTGATGTTCGCAAGTTGAATAAACTGTAATGTTTTTTTCAACTAGCATTTCTCCGTATTTGTAATTATTCTCGAATGTGGAAGCTTTAGGTTTTCTATCTGGATGTAGGCCTCCAAAAATTTCATTTACGTACATTTTAGCAACTCGATTGGGAGTGCCCATCAAGCTATCATCTGTCATGTCCATTCCTAATGTTTCCATTATTTCATGGACATGTCCTTTTATTTTTTGAACTTTTTCATCATCTGTCAAATCAAAAGCATCTTTTCTTACGGGATTCTCGTAAGATGTAGCTATGTGATTATCACCGATTTCATCTGTCAATTCTTTGTGTTTCTGTTCGGACATTTTTTAAAAAATTATTGGATGCAAAGATAGTTTTTTTGCGCTTTTGATTACCCCAAGTTTACGCTTTATAAGGTTTTCTAAAATAAATTAACTAAGCTTTTGTATTTATTCTGAATTTGAATCTGTTTTAATAATGGACTAATGAATTCACATTAGCTTTTGGAAGATGTTTCCTACCTTCTAAAAAGTCTAACTCAATCAAAAAATTGACCTGGACAATTTCTCCTCCCAATTTTTCTATAAGCTGACAAGCTGCCGCTGCAGTACCGCCAGTTGCAAGTAAATCGTCATGAAGAATAATGCGTTCCCCTTTTTTGATATCGTCCTTATGAATCTCGATGGTATCGCTACCATATTCAAGATCATAAGATTGAGAAAATGTTTGTGATGGTAGTTTTCCAGGTTTACGGATGGGTACAAATCCTACGTTTAATGCTTTAGCAAGTAACATTCCAAATAGGAATCCACGTGATTCTATGCCTACCACTTTATCGATAGGTTTTCCTTCAAGTCCTTTGATGAATTCTGAAACTACGAGCTCGCAAGCTTCAGGATTTAAAAGTAAAGGTGTAATATCCTTATAAGAGATGCCTTTTTTTGGAAAATCTTTGATAGTTCTGATATAATCGGTAAGTTGCATGATAAATGTGATTTTATGTTTGGTAAAAGTATAAAAAGAAATATATTTGCAAACTGAAAAAGGCCACGTGGCGCAACTGAATAGCGCATCTGATTACGGCTCAGAAGGTTGCAGGTTTGAATCCTGCCGTGGTCACATTTAAGAGTTACAATTCATACCAAAACCATGCAATTCTTAGGAATTGCATGGTTTTCTGGTTTTTACGCAGCCATACCATTTGATTCAATTTGAATTAAAATGTCTGCAATTCGGTAACTCAACCCTCAAAGTGTCTGCACTGCAGACACTTTGAGAAGTACTGATTTTGATGCACTTAAGTTGATTTGACATTCGTCCAAACGAAGTTTAACTTTAAAGACGACAACGATGCGCACAAAACACACTTTCTCAACCATGTTCTGGCAACAAACAACCAGAGCTGTCAATAATGAGGCTGGAATCTATCTACGTATTACTGTAGATGGCAAAAGATTAAATGTTAGCCTGAAGAGACGTATTCCAATTGACCTCTGGGATGCGAAAAGCAAAAAAGCAAAAGGAGCTTCTGCCAAAGCAAAACAGATCAATCAATATCTGGATGAGGTAAAAAATAAAGTATTTCAGATTTATCAAGAATTGAAATATCGCGATCAGTTAATCACTGCTCAGATCATAAAAGCAAAATTTACAGGCGAAGATGAACAATCAAAAACCTTGCTTGAGCTGATGGCATATCACAGTAAAAAAATTGAAAACTCATTAGCTGCGGGCTCCATCAGGAACTTTGGGGTAACTGAAAATTACATTAAAAAGTTCATGGTAGAGCATAAAAAAACAAAAGATGTCTACTTAAAGCAGCTGGATTTCCAGTTTCTCATTGATTTCGAAAACTACTTGTCGAATGTATGGCCAGTCGGACATCCAAGGGCGATGAGCCAAAACACGACGATGAAACATCTTCAGCGTTTGAGAAAAATGATTACGCTGGCTTACCATTTAGAATGGATAGACAGAGATCCTTTTGTTAGGTGGAAACCTGTATATGAAAAGAAAGTGAGAGACTACCTTTCAGAAACGGAGCTGGCTCAGCTTGAAGATTTTGATTTTAATAACGACCGTCTGGATAGAGTAAGAGACCTGTTCATTTTTAGTTGCTACACTGGTATTAGTTACATTGACATAATGAACCTCACCAGGGATAATGTTGTTAAAGGCCTTGATGGAGGAAACTGGATAATAACCCGGAGACAAAAAACAAAATCCTCAGTAAAAGTGCCCTTACTTGAAAAAGCCGAAAACATTATACAGAAATATGAGAGTCACCCTATGACGGAGATCAGTTCTTCACTTTTGCCTTTAATCACAAACGAAAAACTGAATGTATATCTGAAGGAAGTTGCCAGTCACGTAGGCATTAGGAAAAACCTAACCTTTCATATGGCACGACATACATTTGCAACGACGGTTACTCTATCTAACGGTGTTCCTATCGAAACCGTATCAAAACTTTTAGGGCATACTAAAATCGCTACTACTCAAATCTATGCAAGGGTATTAGAAACAAAAGTGAGCAAGGATATGGAATTTCTTAAGGAAAAACTAAAACGTAAAAGTTCTCAGCCTGAGAAGCTATCCAGAAAAATATAACTTCTTAGGGAAATCTATTAACTTAAATCAAAAGCTACCTTAGAGTACATATCCTCATACTCGGGCGTTACACTGGAAATCTTAAGTAGAAAAAAGCCTATTTAAAAAATAAAATAGCTTTAGAACTTATGTAATATGACGGCAGAAGGGGGGTATATTAAAAAACTATAAAATTACTACGTGATTTCTGTTCTTGATGCCTGCTTGACGAACTTGTAAGATGTTATGAAAAAATGCAAAACTTAATTTGCTTGAGACTAGTTTCAATTGAATTAAAACAATAAATTTGTGAATGATTGGAAAAAATACACGTTTCCAATTCAGTTAAGCCCACAAGTTATAATATTCTAATGCATAAAAATAAATATTCTCGCCCCTCAACGGGTAATATTTTTTTTTAATGGTTTTGTAGGAGCTCTTCTTAGCTCACTATTTTATATTACTATATGTTTTTATATTAAAAATATATTTGGCTTTTCTAACAATACGACTGAATTGTTTCTAGGTTGTACATTTCTTTACGCCTCTCATTATTTTCTAACTATATCTATTATGAACCTCATCAAAAGTAGAGTAATCGCTTATGCTAAAAGTTTGTTTTGCAGTAGTGTTAATATCGAATATTAATACTAAGCTGGCCACAGGTAAAATTTATATCGCAGGAAAAGCCTGTTTGATAAGTCTAATGACTCTTTTTGAACCTCGATTTATGGCATATTCCATCAGAAAGGGAAAGACATTAGGATCTGCTTTGTTAGATTAATCTTAACCTTATCTGTTTTGCTGGTAAACGAAATCCTTAATACATATAAAGAAGAACTCAAAAAGCTGGAGGGAAAATCATTATCAGAATGTTCCAATGTGGAGGCAGGAATACAACTTTCTAGAATGTATCTTCAGAAACTAAGAGAAGCAGTTAGAAATCAGGATTTTAAGACCAAAGAACAAGAGATTTATTTTTTCAAAGTTCAAAAGCCATTCGTCTATTCAAGATTGAAATTCTATGCAAAAGTATATAACTATCTTTTACTTAAGCCAGCGGGAAGTATGAAGTCTCAGCGTCAATTCATCGATGATGAGATTAAAAAACTTCAGGACAACTTCAAGAAGAACATAGATTTTGTTAAGTATTACCGGGAGAAGGAAACAATTCTAGATCAATATTATTTTTTACGTGGCAAAGACAATCTAAGTATAGTGTCAGATACCAGTCATTTTTATACCGATGCTGAATTTTCTACTAGCCATGATAATGCTATAGCTAAAATTATGGCTTACGATCTACTGGTTAATTTTTTCAACCAGGAGCTTGTAGCTTTAGGGTTTGCTAATAAATTAGAAGATAAACCTAAACACATTTGCTCCGACACTTCCTTAAAATGGACGGCTAGCAAAACAGATCTAATCGAGTTAATTTATGCACTACAGGCTTCGGGAGCAATCAAGGATGGAAGAGCTGGCATAAAACAGATGGCTGCCGTTTGCGAACAGATATTCGATATAGACCTTGGTAATTACTACAAAACCTACGTCGAAATACGTGCTAGAAAATACAATAGGACAGGTTTTATGACGCTTCTCAAGTCCAGCCTGGAGCAGAGAATGAATAAAGATGATGAATGTTGATACTTTAGTTTAGCATCATATCCCTCCTTATAATGTTAAAATTTGTCGTAACTCGTTCGTAACTACCGAACAAATACAATCATAACAAATCACATTTGTAGAACGAATGTCAAATCAAACAAAGCGTAGTCAAAAAAATTAAACCTAACTACGCTTTGCTACCTCTTGCAAGTTCCCCTTCCTGTCGCATTAATTGAGGGAGACGAAAGGAAATGGGGAACTAGGGGGGTAGGCTTAAAAACTTTTTATAAATGCCAACATCCATTATCACTACCGACGACCTAAGAGAGTTCAAGCTGGAACTGATTGAAGAACTTAAAGCTTTAATCTCAAAAACACCTACACAGCAAACCAGGAAATACCTCAAATCAGCTGAGGTGATGGAATTGCTTCAGATAAGTCCTGGAACGCTACAGAATTTGCGAATCAATGGTACTCTGCCTTATTCAAAAATTGGAGGGATTATTCTTTATGATGCTGAGGAAATTCAAAGGATACTCAATGAAAACCGTATAGACAATTCGTTCTAATGAAAAATGATGTCAACTCGGGCTTCAATGAGAGGTCTCAGACTGTTAATTACATCCTGCACCTCAACTCGGTATTTCTACAATTCCAAAAAGATAACCGGTTAAATCCTACGCACATAAGTCTGTATATGGCACTATTTCAACTGTGGAATTACAATCGCTTTCCGGAGCAGTTTCAAATCAATAGAGAAGAAGTGATGAAGCTATCCAAAATTGGGAGTAAAACAACTTATCACCGTAACCTTAAAGAACTTACACATTATGGGTATATTCTTTATGTGCCTTCACACAATCCTTTTAAGGGGTCCAGAATTCATATGCCCGTTTTTGGAACAACTCATGGACAAGCAGTAGACTTACCTGTGCCAAATTCTGAACAAGCAGTAGGACCTATTTATAAACATAATAAAACATTAAAAACAAATAATAAAGAAACTAAAGTCGCTAAGCCAAAAAATGAACAAGTAGTCATAGATTTTTTTAAAAAAAGCAAATGGCCAATAGTTGAAGCTCAAAAGTTTTTTAACCATTACGAGTCAAATGGTTGGAAAATAGGAGGAGCAACTCAAATGTTCAATTGGAAAGCATCTGCTAAAAAATGGATGCTTAATGCCGCAGAACTCAAACAAAACAAACACCAGTCCCAATTTCTGGACAACCCTCACTTACACCATTCGGGTAATGCTGGAGGGAGGCATACAAAGGAGGAAGATAGCTTACATACCACCCGTAACAAAAACTACAACCAGCCCTTATGAATCAATTTAAAAGCAAAAAACTTGGAGGTAATGCCAGAGCCTTATGGGGTAAACACCCTGGAATTCTACTCCTTGATGGTTGTCAGTATCAGGTGGCCGATTACCAGCATAACCAGCTTTATTATAATTTCAAACCCTGCGTACATTTCCTGGAAGCTAAAGGCAAGCTTTTATTTGGGAAAGAGTTTAAAATCTATGAAGAAGACAAAGCTTTATTGTTTAAACTCATTTGCTACTTTATAGAAGATGCAAAGGAGTGTCATAAATTTGGTATTCAACTCAATAAAGGCATTCTGCTATCTGGTCCTGTGGGTTGTGGTAAGACTACTTTGATGCAGTTGTTACCACATTTAGTGCCTCATAAACTTATCTCTCAGTATGAATTGTTATCCTGCCGTAAGATTGTTTTTGAATTCAACAAGTTAGGCTATCAGACGATCGAAGAGTATGCAGAGCTTAAGGCTTGTTGTTTTGATGATCTTGGGGTTGAAGCCATAGGTCGGCATTTCGGCAAAGACTGTAATGTGATGGGCGAAATCTTAATCAGTCGTTATGAGTCATTCCAGAGATCTGTTTCCAATCAGCTATATACCTATAACACATACAATCCCTTTTCCTTTGGAGGGATAAGAGGCAGAACACACATTACGACTAACCTCAACGCCGAAGAACTTGAGCAAAAATATGGAGAACGGGTGCGTTCGAGAATGCGAAAGCTTTTTAATTTGATTGCTTTTGACAAGAATTGCGACGATAAAAGAAAATAAAAATTGTGTATTATAATAAACATTTTAAGCTTATTACTTATATTTGTGTATTATAATAAACAATAAGATGATAGATGCAGTGACTATAAAGGAGGTGAAACTACAGCTTGGTGAGCTGTGTAAACAGAAAAGACAAAGTTACGACATGTCTCAGCAAGACTTGGCCGAGGCATTGGAGTTATCAAGATATACCATACAGAAATTCGAAAATGGTAAAAATGCGACCTTAGATACTGTCTTAAAAATCGCGAACCACTTCGATTTGTTAGGGAATTTATACCAGGCCCTTAAAGACCTGGAACAGAATAACGACATAAATTCATTGTATTAAGATGGCTAAAAATAAAATCATAGAAGTCATATTATTTGGTCAGGAAATAGGCAAAGTGGGTTATGATATAGATAAACAGGCTTCTTATTTTCAATACAACCCGGCTTATTTAGAGTCCAATCAATATTCCAATATATTCCCTTACATAGTTAAACGAATAAAACCGGTTCAGGTATTCAATCAGTTTGAAGGGGAAACCTTCAGAGGATTACCGCCAATGATTGCTGACTCTCTGCCGGACATGTTTGGTAATATTATTTTTAAAGAGTGGTTTGAAACCAAAAATAAAGAGCTCAGGAAAATTACTCCTCTGGAACAGCTAACTTATGTAGCCAATAGGGGAATGGGGGCAATCGAATACCAGCCGACTAAAAAAATTCCGAAAACCTCATCTATTCATATCGATGAGATCGTTGAGGTATTAAAAAAAGTCTTGGATGTAAAAAATGAAACGGCTGCAGAAGCTTTAAATGATGCAGCACTATTAAATATATTCAAAATAGGAACCTCGGCAGGTGGAGCACGGCCCAAAATATTGATTTCAGAACATAAAGACACGGGGAAAATAATCCCCGGAGATTTAGAGTATTCAGACGCATACAACCATTACCTGGTCAAGTTGTCTATGAATGAAGACTGGGGTTACAACAAAGAAAAAGTTGAATATGCTTACTACCTCATGGCCCAAAAAGCAGGGATAAACATGATGCCCTCCAAGTTGATAGATAATAAACACTTCGCCACCTTACGTTACGATAGACAAAACGGAGAAAAACGTCATGTACTCACTGTGTCTGGCCTGACGGGCTGGGATTTTAAAAAGCCGGAGAACAGTAACTATGAAAATGTATTCAGGTTAGCCTTAGATTTAAAAGTACCTCATAAAGATATCATCGAGCTGTTCAGGCGTATGGTGTTCAATGTGATCTATTATAACATAGATGACCATTTGAAAAACCATTCATTTATCTATGATAAACAAACGAATACATGGTCCTTATCGCCGGCTTACGACGTAACTTATCCCTTAAATATAAACGCCAATTACACCAATATTTCCAGAGCCTTAGCGATCAACAATAAGAGAGCAGACATCACCCTGGAAGATGTGCTGACCATAGCCGAAGCCTATGCCATCAAAAATCCCAAAGCCATCATCAGCGATGTGCAAAAAGCAACACAAAGTTGGGATGAAATGACCAGCCAGTTAGACATTCCACAAAAAATAGCTGCTTCTATAAAACGAGAGTTTAAAGATCTTATTTGAAAAGAACCTTATGCATAAGGCTAAGCAGCTAAACAACTGTCTAAATTTATTCATACCTCTAATGCAATCTATACGAGCTGCTAAAATTGAAAGAATTATAGTAGTTTTACATAAGGTCTTGACTCTCTAAGAGTCATCTTCGCTTAACTGTCTAAGCATAAGAAATGATAGTTTTTATAATAACACATAGATAAAATAGCATAGCTCTATTAATTCAGAAAGGCAGATTCGAAATACTAAAAAATCCTTTTCACCTTTTATTATTATCAAAGGTGAAAAATCGTTTTTATAGTATACTACACAAAAATCTTTCTCTTTCAAACGAAACTGGTTTAAATTATCTCTAACTCAATCAGCATTTTTGTAATGTACTAAGTACATATTTGAATTTAGGTTGAGCCATATGTTCGGTATTATTGTTAATTAGAAATTTAACTTTTAAAGGTTCTAATTCTGATTGCATTATAGTACTTCTTAAAATTCAGTTGATATAAATGGTTGCCCTAATTCATTAAAGTTTTATAATTTTAAAAAAATGTATTAATCAATTATCTACCGAAATATTTTAAAGATAAATTTGAGTTTACATTATTTAATTAATGCTAACTTATCATTTTTAAAGTATAATGTTTTACCTCTCCAGTCATAAACCTCATCATATCCAACCAAAGAACCATAAAACGAGGTAGGGCTTCCCCATGCCCATCTGCATTGCTGTTCTGTCATTCCTAATTTTACAACTTGATTTCTTATTTCATCGATGAAACGAGGATTTTTGGATTTAAATTTTTCGAATAAATCCTGTTCTATCATTTTTAGTATTGTGTAATCAGACTTTAAATTTATCCATCCTTTATTAGGCACGTTTTTTTCACCATCATAGTAAGTTGGTTGCTCAAAACTTTCGGTTGGATACTCAAAAGAAAAATTTGAGTTCAATTCTACCTTAATACCATAATCATAAGATGAAAGTTTTGAGTATGCAACATCCGTTATTGTGTATTTCTTTGAACCATCAATAACTATTTCGCTTCCATTTAAACTTTCTATTTCAGTAGTGTTGTATAGTGGGATATAGGTTTTGTCTATAAGTTTTTTGCTGATTTCATCTAGATATTTATTAAACAAATATTCACTTGTCGAAGTAACGCTCCATTTATATACTTCTGTTTCACTTTCAATCGTGTAAGTTGGATATATATCTTTTTCAAAGTCTATGATGGTAAATGTTTTATTTTCGAATTTATCTTTATCAGACCTGCTTAGGCTTGAACCATCTAAATTTTCTATATTATAAATAGAAACATCTATTAAGGTAACTTTTTCTCCTACCAAGCCAAGTGCTATCTTATTTTCAACACCGATGGGTAGTTTCATAAATTCACCACTATAAGGCATTGCATTTTCTTTTTTCTTTTTTACCTCGTCGATTTCAATTTGAGAATTGGAAAATTGAAAAAAAATGAGAAATGGAATTAAAAGGATAGTTTTCATGATTGGTTTTTTTAATTTTTGGAAATGAAATTAGACTATTAATCCTAAAATAATGACTATTTAATCAATAGTTTTTGTTTCAAGTAAGTTTCCAGTTTCATTAGCTCCTATAAGGATTCGAGTAAAGGTAAGCTGTAGCATTAAGATTGACATTTGTAATACAACCCCAGAGATGGTGTAATGCAAAAGTCAAATGAGTGTACTACAGACTGTGTTTTTTAAGCTTTAATGTATTACAAACTGTATTGCTATTGGCATAAGCACCGTAATTCTGTATTACAAACTGTATTCAATTAACATTAAAACCTTTGAAACGTATTACAAAATCAACAAATGCTTAGAAATTAAGTTGTTTAATATGAATCTTGTCTCCTTTTCCTAGATATTGTATGTAATAGTTGAAGAGAAATTAAAGATATAGATAAGTGTTATTCAGCTTTATTTTTTAACAGTAAACTACTTATACCTAGCTTATCAGTATTTTTCGACTCATGATTTTTATAAGAAAACCAAAAAACTATAAATTACATTAAAAGACTTAAAACCTGCCATTTATAGTCTATGCAAAAGCAAAATTGCTCTAAATCATAGCTTTACAAATTTATTGAATACCGTTACGTAAATTAATAATATTTATTTTGAATTGTCTCACAAATAATCCTTTAAATAAAGATCGACAAATAGAGTCAATGGTTTTTATATCCTAGCATTTATTAGCTTCTTTGTGCAAAACAGTACAGTATTGGCTAACCAGAAATCACTTTATCGTTTATTAAAGTTAATAGCATTACTCAAAAAAGAGCCTCCTAAATCTATAAATTACATAGCGGATTTTTTGGAGTCATCTACCAGAACAGTATACAGATACTTAGAGCTTTTAGAAAAAGTAGGGTTCAATATTGAAATAGATAAGTTTAAAAAATATAGCATAAAGGATAATCAATTCATTGCACCTTCACATTTCAATGAAGAAGAATTAAATTTTTTGAAAGAACTTTTACTTTCCTCAGGACGATCAAACAATCTTTCTACGTCCATGATCCATAAATTGAGCTTCAAAACCGATGCAGAGTTAATTAATCACGAAATATACAATGCTAAGCTTTCTAACACTATTAGTCTAATAAACAAGGCTATACATACCAATAAACAAATTGAAATTAAACAGTACCAGTCTATTAATTCTCAAAAGGTCTCAGATAGACTTGTCGAACCCTTTAAGTTTACGGCCAACTACAGGTCAATTTGTGCCTTTGAAATTGCAGATGAACAGAATAAGTTTTTCAACATTGAGCGAATAGGAGATGTTGTAATTATTGATCAGGATCAAGTGAATAAGCATTTTCAGAAATTTTCTGTACCTGATGCGTTTGGATTTTCAAAAGATTCTAAAACATATAAGGTCAACTTAGAGCTTAATTTAAAGGCGATGTTATTATTAACCGAAGAATATACGCTGACTAAATCTTTAATACAAAAAAAGGATGAGAATGTATTTTTATTTTCAACGGTTATATATAATCCTAAGCCTTTAAAAAGATTTTATCAAGGCTTAAAAAATGATATTAAAATACTGGATAACAACACTATTGACTTTAATTAATCACTATTATAAACTTTTAATCTCAATCAAAGACTATGGACAACAACAAATTAATGCTTTATGAAACTAGAAAAGCAAAATCAGGTACTATATGGCTATTGTTTCTATTCTTAGGCTGGTCTTACGGCTCTTTGGATAAAATAGGCACTCAAATCTTATACTATATTACTATAGGTGGTTTTGGTGTTTGGACTTTAGTGCGATTATTTACTTTGAGTGGTGCTATAAAAGAATATAACAGAAAAATTGCTGCTCAAATAGGACTAGATAATCAGGAAATGAGTACACTCGGGCTGTTTTAGCATGGCTTATCCATCATAACTAACCAACAAATTTAAAGTCGGAATAAGCCGAAAATCGACTTAAAAAAGGAGTAGGCCAACTATAAAATTAATTATTATGCTTAAAAGAAACTTCTCTATTTTTATCATGGCTTGTGTTGTATTATTATCAACAAGTTGTGCTTCAATTTTTACTGGTGCAAAACGAAATGTTCTGTTTGAAACTGAACCTTCTGGTGCTAAAGTATTCGTAAATGGATTTGAAAAAGGGACTACGCCAACACAAATTAAAGTTAAGGCAGATGATAAAGTACATTTTAGATTAGATGACTTTACTGAACGAGTTGTAATTATGGATTCAAAATTTAATCTCGTAGCGATTTTAAATGGTTTTAGTATTATTGGCTGGGGGGTTGATGCCTTAACAGGTTCTTTAAAAAGAGTAGATACTAAGTATGTAAAAGTAACTCTAGAAAAAGAAGATAAAATTGCATTCTTAAACTCTATGCAAAATGGTGAACTTACAAAAGTGAATGTTGATGAAGAAAATAAAGTAATAGAATCTGTAATAGTATTGAATGAATAGATTATACATTTTATCTATTTACTTCATTCTGAGTCCTGAGTTTACATTCAGGACTTTTTTTATATACTATCACTAATTTTAACTCTATTATTAAATTAATTCAAGGCTTCTATTTCGACAAGCTCTATCAAGCAAAACTAGAATTAAGCTTAAAAAATTCCAAAATTACTTATGGAATAGCTCTATACAAACAAAATCAGGCTCGCAAAAAAGAACAAAGCTCTACAAAAATCAGTTGTTGATATAACTGGCTACTCAAAAAGTCAAGTATTTAAATTATGGAGTAGAGTTTAGCTTTGGAAACAGGAAACTTGAAACTCTTTTGATTCTACTTTTAAGATATTATTAATCAGTTATTTAAAGCATTATAGCTTAAAGTTTCGAGTTTCCAGTTTCATTAGCTCATATAGAGATTCAAGCAAAAGTAAGCTGGAGCATTAAGATTGACATTTGTAATACAATTCCTAGATGTTGTAATGCAAAAGCCAAATGAGTGTATTACAAAGTGTATTGCGATCGACATAAATACCGTAATTCTGTATTACAATTGACTTTAAAGCCGTTGATAGGTATTATAAAACCAATAAAACTTAGTGATTCCATTGTTTTATTGGGTAGTTATAATTCTTCTATTCAATAATTAAAACTATCAAACAGTATTACATTTTATTTATATCATACCGATAATTTTAGCTCTCGACTCCTTTTACTCAATAAGTTTACTATTTTCGAGGCTAAAATTTTTTTAGAAATACATTTTAGCTAATGGCGTTATTCCAAAGCACTGTTATAAAGAAATACATCAATGCCCAAGATCAAAGTTTATTAAAAGAAAAGTGGGAAGCTTATAAAACTCACTTTCATGACCCAAGAATTAAGGAAAACATAAGAAATGCCAAGAAAGAGCAATACCAGGAAGGTTTTCTAAGAGTTTTGTTTGTCAAGATTTTGGGATATACTCTAAATCCTGCAACTGACTATAATTTAACTACAGAACTAAAAAAGGTCAAGGACAGTAAAAAAGCAGATGGCGGAATCCTCTCCCCATCCCTCTCCAAAGGAAAGGGTGAAAAAGATGTAATTGGAGTTATTGAACTAAAAGGCACCAATACAACAGATCTTAGTAAAATTGAAGCTCAGGCCTTTGGCTACAAAAATAACCTGTCCACTTGTACCTATGTGATTACCTCCAATTTTGAGAAGATCAGATTTTATATTGATAATGCCATAGAGCATGAAACCTTCAATTTATTTGAACTGACTGAAGAGGACTTTAGCTTGCTTTATCTTTGCCTGGCTTATGAAAACATAAAGCGAGATATTCCCAAGAAGATAAAAAACGATTCTCATAATCAGGAGGATATCACCACCAAACAGCTTTATAAAGACTACAGCGTTTTCAAAAGGGAATTGTATAACAATTTAGTAGAGCTTAATCCTAAATATGAGCCATTATTGCTTTTTAAAAAATCACAGAAATTATTGGATCGTTTTCTGTTTTTATTCTTTGCTGAAGACAGACACTTACTGCCTCCAAACTCTGTTAGGTTAATACTCAGACAATGGAAGCAACTTCAAGAGCTAGATGCTTATACTCCACTTTATAAATTTTTCAAAAAGTATTTTGGGTATCTCAACACAGGACACAAAGGCAAACAGTATGATGTTTACCCCTACAACGGTGGTTTATTCAGACCTGATGAGGTGTTAGACAAAATTACCATTGATGATGAATTGCTTTATAAATATACGCTTAGACTATCCGAATATGATTTTGCTAGTGAAGTAGATGTCAATATAATTGGTCATATTTTTGAAAGTTCACTAAATGAAATTGAAGAAATTCAAACTCAGCTTGAAGAGAATCCCTCTGAAGTCAAGATCTCTAAACCGAAAAAGGATGGTGTGTTTTATACCCCAAAATACATTACCAAATACATTGTTGAAAACACTATAGGTAAGCTTTGTGAGGAAAAGAAAACAGAAGTGAATCTAGTTGAAGAAGATTACAACATCAAACGACAAACGAAGACCAAAAAGGAATTATTAAAAAAACTGAATACCTACAGAGATTGGTTGTTACAACTAACTGTTGTTGATCCAGCTTGTGGTTCTGGAGCATTCCTTGGTGAAGCACTCAACTATTTGATAGCAGAACACCAGTATCTTGATGAACTGGAAACCAAACTCATGGGTGGCGGGTTTGTGTTCCCTAATGTGGAAAACAGCATTTTAGAAAACAACCTCTTTGGTGTTGACATTAATAATGAATCTGTTGAAATAGCCAAGTTGTCTTTATGGATAAGAACAGCGCAACCTAACCGAAAGCTTAATGACCTTAGCAATAATATAAAATGTGGTAATTCCTTAATAGATGATCCTGAAGTAGCTGGTGATAAAGCCTTTAAATGGAAAAAAGAATTTCCTCAGGTGTTTGCCAAAGGTGGTTTTGATGTAGTGATTGGTAACCCACCTTATGTAAGGCAAGAATTGTTTAAAGAAATAAAACCTTACCTAGAAAAAAAATATAAATCTTATAATAGTGTAGCTGACTTATATACTTATTTCATTGAAAAAGGTATTGATTTAATTAATGAGAATGGGTTATTTTCTTTTATCCTCCCTAATAAATTCTTAAAAGCTACTTATGGCAAAAATATAAGAAAAGTAATTATAGAAAACGCTAACTTGGAGTTGTTAGTAGATTTTGATGACTATCCTATATTTTCTGATGCTACAACTTATCCAATTATTTATGTGCTCAATAAGAGACCTTATTATGGTGCTAAGACATTTGTATACTCTAAAATAAATAAAAATGATCAGACGAATGACCCAATAAGCACTTTAGAACTAAAAAAACAAGAAATTTATATTTCGAGCTTAGATTCAGAGGGTTTATGGAATTTCATTCCTAAAAAAGAATTTCTATTATTTGAAAAGCTAAATAAGAACTTAAGGTTATCAGAGTACGTGGATGAAAAAGCTTATTTAGGAATTAAAACAGGGAAAAATGATGCTTTCATCATCGATGATAAAACTAAGTCTAAAATAGTTGATAAAGATGAAAACTCTTTAAAACTTATAAAAAAAGTTGCAACTGGAAAAGAAATATATAGATATAGGTTGATTGATTCTCCTAAGTATATGCTTTTTACTCAATATGATATTAACATACCCGAAAAGTTTCCTTCAATTTTTGGATGGTTGAAAAAATTTGAATCAGATCTTAAAGGAAGAGGTGACAAAGGAGAAAATTGGTGGAATTTAAGACCCTGTGATAACCACAAAGAAATTCAAAAGCCAAAAATTATTTGGAGAAGCATAACAAATGAATGTGGATTTTATTTAGATAGGGAAGGTGATTTACTGCTTACTAATAATAATAATTATTTTATTGCTAATTCAACAAAAGGCTTAATTGCCTTATTGAATTCAAAAGTTTCTTTTTTTATTCTTAAAAATATATGTACATCGCCTAGAGGAGGCTTTTACGATTTTAGAAGAGACAAAGTTATGACATTACCTATACCTAATAATCTAAATGAAAATGAAATACACTTTGAGCAAAAAGTAGATAAAATATTAGATTATAATTTAAATAAAACAGATCTCATCAATAAATTCCAACGCAGTTTACAACGTCAATTTCCAGTAGAATTAGAAAAACTACCCAAAAAGCTTCAAGACTGGTATGAGTTAAGCTATGCCAACTTTATCAAAGAGTTGAAGAAGAAAAAGATACAACTCAGCCTCTCCCAGGAAGCCGAGTGGGAAGAGTATTTCCTTTCAGAACAACAAAAAGCTAACAACCTTAAATCTCAAATCCACCAAATTGACAAGGAAATTGACCAGATGGTGTATGAGCTGTATGAATTGACGGAGGAGGAGATTGAGATGGTTGAGAATAGTTAGCTATGGGAGATGTTGAAACTTATCTAGGAGAATGGTGGCTATCAAAAAATCCTGATAAAAAATTTACAGGCACTCTCCAAATCAAGGAAAAAAAAGTTATGTGTTAGAAACTATCGGGAGTTTTCAGTCGGATGAAAGTGAAAGCATGATTATAGGTGTTGCAAAACGTGAAAATGAAGTCTATGAGTATGTTTTCAAACTAGTAAACTGTTTACTTACAAGAGAAACACAATTTAATCATTTAAAAAGTAAAAAATTTAAAATAGGTCTTATTCTAAAAAATAATAAAGGAACAATAAATAACTCTCTACTCTTTGATAAGATATCGTTGCGTCCATCTGGCATAGATAAATGGTTTAGAAGTATAGCTTATCATGTTAAACCCCATTAGACAAAGTTTTGATTTAAATTATAATAAAGCAGAAGACTTTTTACTTTTTTTAAAGACGAGAACCTTAAATCAAAATAGAACATAGTTATCAGTATGGACTTAAAAATACCCCCCCAAGTGAATTTAATACTTCACAAATGGCATCTATCAACATTTACTATTCCAGAGAGCGAGAATTAAGTAAAGCATTCGTTAACTTAAAAAAAAACTCATTCTTAATCTTAAGTTAATATTAGAATCTCTTATATCATTTTCTTTGCAACCTCATATAAACAAAAACATTTTCAAATGAAAAAAATGCTACTTGGCTTATTCTTACTTATGGGGATAGGGACTTATGCGCAAAACACTGTAACCGGAACAATTTTAGATGGCTCAATGAATGCTCCTTTACCAGGAGCCAATGTCATACTTGAAGGTTCACGTACAGGGACAACCACAAACTTTGATGGTGAGTTTACTTTAAACGTCAAAGTAAATTCAGGGACACTTAAAATTTCCTATGTTGGTTTTAAACCAACTACTGTTGATTTTACAATAGCTGGTAACCAGGTAAATATTGGTGAAATAAAATTGTCAGAAGACGATAACGCACTTGAAGAAATTGTAATTACAACGTATTCATTGGCAATCGATCGTCAGACTCCTGTAGCAGTATCTACTTTGAAATCAAAAGAAATTGAAACTCAATTAGGTAGCCAGGAATTTCCTGAAATCTTAAAATCTACTCCAGGTATTTATGTGACCAAGCAAGGTGGAGGTTATGGAGATGCTAACTTGAGATTAAGAGGTTTCAATTCAGAAAACATTGCTGTGATGATTAACGGTGTACCTGTTAATGACATGGAGAATGGTCGTGTCTACTGGTCAAACTGGGCTGGTTTATCGGATGTGACTCGTTTTATGCAGGTACAAAGAGGTCTAGGTGCTTCTAAGGTTGCTGTGCCTTCTATTGGAGGAACAATCAACATTGTTACAAAAACAACTGATGCCGAAAAAGGAGGAAGCTTTTTTGCGACTACTGGTAACGATGGCTACCAGAAATTTGGTGGTACAATTTCGACTGGACGCATGGACAATGGCTGGGCAGCTACAGTTTCAGCTTCTAAAACATCTGGTAACGGTTTTGTCGATGGGACTTGGTTTGAAGGTTACTCATACTTTATAAATATAGCTAAAGATTTAGGAGAAGATCATCAGCTATCGTTCACAGCTTTTGGTGCACCACAAGAACATGGTCAGCGTCAAAACAGAGAATTGATTAGTACTTTCCAAAGAAGTGAAAGAGGAATCAAATTAAACAGGGACTGGGGTTATAAAAATGGCCAGGTTACCAGCGTGGAAGACAACTTTTACCACAAGCCTCAGATGTCTTTAAATCACTATTGGGATATCAGTGATAAAACACAATTATCTACAGCGCTTTATGCCTCGTTTGGTACTGGTGGTGGCGGAGGCTTCTCTGGTGTGAGTAAATTTGGTTTAGACTCTGAATACAGAGACGGTTTTGCACAACCTGTTAACTTCGATAAGATTGTAGATGAAAATGTTGCTCGTGGAGCTTTAGGGTCTGAAACTATTTTGAGAGATTCAAGAAATGATCACTCTTGGTTTGGTGGCTTGTCTACGTTAACAACAGATTTAACCGATGATATAAAATTATTAGCTGGTCTTGATCTTAGATATTACGAAGGAAAACACTTCCAGGAAGTAAAAGATTTATTAGGAGGTCAGTTTTATTTTGATGACTCCAACGTGAATAACCCGACAAATACTGCTGAAGTTGGTGATAAAATCAGCTATTGGAATGACGGAATCGTGCTTTGGGAGGGAGGTTTTGTTCAGGCTGAGTACTCAAATAATGAATTATCCGCATTTGTTTCTTTAGCAGCTTCAAATACTTCATATAAACGTATTGATTATTTCAACTACTTAGATTCTGATCCAGAACAGGAAACTGATTTTCAAAACTTTTTCGGATACTCTGCAAAAGGGGGTGCCAATTTAAATATAGATGATAATCAAAACATCTTTGCAAACGTTGGTTATTTTGAAAGAGCACCGTTTTTTAGAGCAGCATTCTTAAATTTTCAAAATGACATCAATGAAGGCGCTGAAAACCAAAAAATATTTAGTGCTGAACTTGGTTATGGTTTTAGATCAAGCAAGTTTTCAGGAAACTTAAATATTTACCACACCCGTTGGAACGACAGAACATTAACTCAAAGTTTCCAAAATCAGGATGGTACGTTTGGATCAGCAAACATTTTAGGTGTAAATGCAATTCACCAGGGAATTGAATTGGACTTTAGATACAAGGCTACCAATCGTTTAACATTCACAGGTATGGTTTCTTTAGGAGACTGGACATGGGATAACAATGTAACTGACGTTCAAATCTTTGATGATGAACAAAACCTTGTAAGAACCATAGATCTTTATATCGAAGATTTAAAAGTAGGTGATGCTGCTCAAACTACTTTTGCTTTAGGTTCTCAATACGAAGTGTTCCCAGGAACAAACCTTCGCTTAGATTACAATTATGCAGGAGACTTCTATGCAGATTTCGATCCAAACACAAGAACTTCTCCAGATGCACCACAATCCTGGAAGGTTCCAGAATATGGCCTTTTTGATTTTGGCTTAACTCATAACTATAAAATAGGGAGTTTAGACGGGACTATCATTGTAAACGTCAATAACTTATTTGATACAGATTACATTGCTGATGCAAGAAACGGCTCTACTGCAACTGCTTCAGATGCACTCGTATGGTACGGTTTCGGAAGAACATATACAGTAGGAACTAAAATTAACTTTTAAAACAAATTGAAATGAAAAAAATATCTCTCTTAGCAGGCTTATTTTTTAGCTTATTCATCATAAGCTGTGAGCCAGTAGAAGACATTGAAAACGAAATCAATGCTGAACTTGATAGCGAGCCTGTTGTTGGTGCTGCAGAATATACACTGGTTGAAGAAGATTATACAGATGTTCTGGACCTAAGATTCCCTAACTTTAGCAACACTGACGAAGCCAAAGAGCTAGTCCCTGTTTTGCTTGACGGATTGTTTCCATTTTGGGGTAGGGGCTCTCAGGCACTAGTCACTTACGATTTATATTCACCCGTATTATCAGTTAGTGACGATACTACTAGATATACGTTGACAAGTGCAGATTACGCTCCTTATTCAAGATATGGCAACTTTGATAATTACGACGACATTAAAGATTTCTTAAGTACTAAGTATCCTGACGCTGGAGAAGATGACCTTGTTTTATTAACCTTCAAGTTTTATGATGGCTCTGTAAATACATGGACTCAGGGATTCATATTTGATGGTTCAAAGTGGAATGAAACCATGAGAGTAACAGATGCTCAGTATGAGGAAATGGGTCACGGTAGATTCAATAATTTTGATAGCCAGGATCAGGCTGAAACTAAACTTCAAATTTTACTTAACAACTCTGTTTTTTATGATGAAGTTATAGAGGAAGGTACAGTTAAAAATATCCTTTACAAGTATTACGATGGCAGTGTAAATTTCCAGTTTGCTAACTACATCTATAAAGATAACACGTGGACATTAATGACTAACGTGGTTCCTGAAACGCTACAGTTTGGTCATGATGGTGAAACCTGGGTTCCGGATAACACGATCAAATACGAATTAACGGCAGAGGATTTCAGTTTAATCGCTAATGCTCTATCAAGCCAGTATCCAGGACCAACATCAAGTGCGGATAACTTTGGTAACTTCGACCGTAGAGAAGGTAATCCTAATTTCTGGAGTGAGGAGATGATATTAGAAGCGATGAATGTTTTACTAGAGAGCAAAAATCCTGATGCTGAAAATGGTCAAAAGTATGTCATTACTTATGCTATTTATAACGGTACTTCTGGTACAGAAACCGTCTACTTAATCAAGGAAGAGGGAAGCTGGATCTACAATCCGGATGCTTAATATAAATTCAACCTTATTTATTAAACGAGACCCATTTTGGGTCTCGTTTTTTTTTACAATTAATCAAACTTGTCTGAAGCTAAGTTGACTTTTTTCTTGTTATTTTAACCTAGCCTATGATTAACAAGCGTCTCCTTATCAAAAACCTTACTACCCATAGTGGCGAGAATAGTTTTTACGACAAGAAATTGCTTGACGATATTTGCTTACGAGTAGAGAAAGCTAAATTTTTGAAACACGTTTGCTGCCTCTCCAATACCAATCTAAACAAAAATAGCTATATCGTCATAGGTGTTGAAGACGAGAATAACCTCATTGTTGGTGTAGAATTTTTTGATGCTAGTAAGATTCAAAATTTGATCAATACGTACTTGGAACACCTGCCAATTGCGTCTTAAGAAAATTTACAGTTTTTGCGTTTGCCTAAAGTCAAACTGATGAGTCAGAACTTGATGACATAATTGTTTCAGATAATGATGATGACTTTAAGATTTCCTATGCAAACTATAATGATTTCATGAAATCCTTAAAATAAATGCATTGATCTATTTATATTTCAACGCTTAAACCAACTCTCAATCGTAAAAGCCTTTGTTTAAGCGTTGATAATGTTGATTAATAGTTTTTTCTATCTAAACCTACATTCCTCTTTAAAAGATAAAACGCCACCGCGCTATAATTTATGCATGGACCAAAAAAACGCGAAGGTTGCCCCTCGCGTTTTAATTTTGATTTAATCAGTTAAGCCTTTTTCTAAATCATAAAAGCTTTTAGTTTAAAATGCCTATTACTCTATTCTTTGATAATTTTCATTCGCTGGGGAATCCCGTCAATGACCACTTCAAGAATATAGATGCCTTTACTCAATTCAGTGCCTAATCTGATTTCATTGGTATACCGGTTTTTTGGATATAAATGGCTCTCGATTTTTTGGCCCGTTAAAGTGTATATAGTCATCAAAACCTCTGAAGCTTCTGGTGAACTAAACTTTAGCCTGGCTGTATTCTGAAACGGATTTGGATAAAATATCAGCTTATCTTTTACCGCATTGATGCCGAAAGTACTTAAGGTGGTATTTCCTAAATACCCAAATGTATCTTTTGTATAAGTATCCCATTCATTAACATCATAGATCGTTCTGGGAGAGGTAACTCTGGATTTCCTTACCAGGGTTACATCTTTTGCAAAATAGGCATCGTCATTAAAAACACCGAGGATATCCAAAAGCTCACCAGATTTAAATAAGGCAACAGCATCATTACCGTTAAAGTTGATTTCTGAAGTAGTTATGTCTATATCGGCCTGTGCAAGAATTTCAGGGGATGCAGAGGAATGTGCAATAACATAAACGTCTCCCTGGGCCAGAGTTCCTGAAAGACTAAGCCCTGTACTCCAGTCTCCGGATCCATTGGTTTGTTTATGTACAGAATAAGAGGAAAGGTCAACGTCTGAACCCGTCAGATTGGCTATTTCTAAAGCTTTATTATACGAAGAGCCTTCAATATATTCTGAAAAAAACAAGTCGGGTGTATTCGAAGAAGATTCTATAGTAATAGTAACAGCCTCCGACATGCTTGTTGTGTTTTTATCATCATAAGCTAGGGCTGTAAGAGAGAAACTACCCGAAGTCGAAGTTGACCAGTTCAAAGAATAAGGCGAAGAATCATCTTCACCAAGAACGTTGCTGCCTTCGTAAAATACTACTTTGGTCACATTCCCATCAGCATCATTCGCAGAAGCTTCAATGCTAATAACATCGCCCTCTGTAAAAGCAGAATTAGTTGTCGGAGAAGTAATCGAAACGGTTGGAGCTTCGTTTTCTGCAGAGCTAAATGTATGCCCGCCTAAATACGTAAATGTATCTTTTGTATACGTATCCCATTCGTTAGCATCATAGGTAATCGTTGGAGATGTAACACTCGATTTTCTCACCAGTGTGACATCTTTTGCAAAATTGGTCCCGTCGTTAAAAACACCTACTATATCCAGTAAATTACCCGATTTGAATAAAGCGACAGCGTCATTGCCATTAAAATTCAATTCTGATGAACCCGAGGTTAAATCAGCCTGTACAATAATTTCAGAGGATGCAGAGGGATGCGCAATAACGTACACTTCGCCTTGTGGTAGGATTCCTGTAAGATTTAATCCTGTACTCCAGTCTCCGGATCCGTTGGTTTGTTTGTGCAGAGAATAAGATGAAAGGTCAACATCGGAACCTGTAAAATTGGCTATTTCCAGAACTTTATTATACGAAGATCCTTCAATGTATTCTGAAATCAGTAAATCCGTGGCATATCCATCGCCAGAAGGTGATGCTGTCACGGTTAATGTAAAGGCCTGCGAGGTATTTTCTGTTCCATTAGTAGCATTTATATCAATAGCATAGGTGCCTGTATTCGCTTCCGTAGGGGTTCCCGTTAAAATAGCGGTGCCATTATTATTGTCGGTAAAGGTCAACCAGGATGGCTTCTGAGTTGCATCAAATGAGACTGTAGATTCTTCTCCCGAGGCTGTGATGTTATACGTGTAAGTCGTATTGACGGTGACCTCATCTACCGGAGTTGATGTAATAGCTAATGCAGGATCAGTTGCTTGTCCCCAGATGGATTCCACGTATTCAGGATGGTCAATATAGGGGTTGCGATTTTGCTGATAGGTATAAATGATATCATTTCTCTGTTTTTCCAGTTCATCTACGGGGTCAGCTGCATGCCAGGCCAATAAATCCGAAAGTTTTCCGTGGAGTGGCGATTTATCTGAGGCATCAACTACATAATCTACAAGTTCTAAGTCAGGTTCCCCATTAAAACCTTCATAGCGAGTGGCCATATAAAAAATCATCCGGGCAACATCTCCTTTGACTTCGGCTCTAGGCTCCCATACAAACTCACTGCTACTCGTGTAAGATCCTGTAGCTCCCTGATAGGTTCCGCTTCCATCCACATAGGGGGCGGTAGCTTCAGCGAAGGTTCTGTTGTTCCGTGCCGAGTTGGTTGAAATATCAGCAGCACGAAGATGGTGAACATCTGTTCCTGCGCCAAGATTTGTCCCAAAGTCTCCTTTGGATTTGGCCCAGACGTGCTCCCTGTTCCATCCGTCACCACTGTTATATTCTAGGGAAGCTGTCATTGAAAAATTAGAATATATCCCTACAACATTGTTAGGATTATTCGGATCACGATCTGTTTCTTTGAGAATATCCCAAACATCAGTCGAGCTGCTCGTATACGGAAATTCGACATGATTTTTAATAATTTCGTAAAGACTGCTTTTAAGCGCTTCACCTGCCTTTCCTTCGGCTGTCGAATAATAACCGGCGGGTGCTTGTGCCTGAACTGCATAAAAAGAAAAAGTTAGTATCCCCAGGAGTATACTTTTCCACATTAACTTGTAATTTTTTGTCATTTTTATTTGTTTTTTTTATGAGCCTAAAACTATATAAATGGTAAACGGGTGAGATTATCAGATTGTAAACAAACCGTTATGGTTAGCCTTTAAGGCTCAACACAGAATTGAAGGGATAGGCTAGCTGTTTCAAAGCCGTAACGGCTCAGCAGCGGCTTTCATGAATAACCGCCGGAACCGTTGATATATATAACTTTTGACTATTATTTTTAGTACAGAAGTCAATATTTAGATGGAAGATTTTATAACAAGCGAAAGTTTTGAATTATAGTAAAGTAATCACTTCTAATCTTTTATGTAAAAATCCAACTTGCTCATGTATTCTTAAAGCATTATAAAATGTCGTCTAGTTACACTGCTTACTTCGGGTGCTTCCATTATATCCGAAGCACTATAAACATACTTAATAAAATTACCTCTATAATTTCTTCAAAACTCCATAGTTACTATATCTATTTTCTAAAACACCTGCTTAGTAGCTGGTAAGTACCTTGATTGAACACCTTTGAAATTAAATAAAAATAGCTTTGCTGTGAAGTTTTTCGAATAGATTATATCTTTATAAGATTTAAATTTTATAATATTCTTTAGCTTCAAGAACTTCTTTAATGTTTTTATTATTACATGTTTTCTATTTAAGAGTGTTTTTATAACCTATTCAAATTATAATTTTACCAATCGCTTTACCGCTATATTTAGTTGGCTTTCAATTATAAAATGGTACACTCCTGCCGCCAATTCTGAAACATTAATTTGCTCTTGGATATTCATTTCTCTGAGGTTTATTAATTGAACGATTTTACCGCTTGTATCTACAATCTTTGCTTGAATCAGGTTAGATTGGGTTTGATTGATAAGATTTATTCTATCATTAACAGGGTTGGGAAAGATTATGATTTGATTATCAAAAGACGCTTCTTTCGTTGCCAAAGTTGAATTTAAGTCCAAACCGACCAACACGGGATCGTGATCTGAAGCTCTATATGCATTAGCTTCATAAATTGGAAGTGCATCAGATTCTCGTTCATATGAAGCTTCTGAGGAATCCGTCACATCATCATTATAATCAAATAGATTTATTTCATCAGCATTCACGTGCCAAATGCTAGTTCCTGTGATTTGGTTGGCCAGACTTGAATTTGCCAAAGCATAATCTAAATAACCGACTTGTCCTCCATAAACATAACTGTAAGCACCTTCGCCCAGGTAATCGTCTATAAGATTGGTGAAGTCATCGGCCGTGTTTGCGTTATCATCACTTCCCAGTAGAATATTATCGATAGGAGTTTCGTTTTTATATGCATTTAAATCGCCAATAATCAAGAAATCTTCATCTTCACTAGAGGTTGGATCTGTGGCTAGCCAATCTACAAGGGCAGCAGCTGCTTCAGTTCTGGTCTGGTTACAATTGCCAGCACCATCGTTCAAATCTGGATCTCCGGAACAGGGGGAGCCTTTAGATCTCAAGTGATTGACTGCAACTGTAAGAACGCCATCGGTAGAATGTTGCCTGAAGGTCTGAGCCAAACTAGGACGGTTACTGGTATCTTTAAAACGAGGGTCTACAGAAGCATCTAGAATTGCAGGATTCCCCTCCAAACTTACCGTTGCAGTGTTGTAAATAAAGGCAACAGTAATCTGACCTGTTCCAATAATGCCAGTGTCTAGCCCAACATAATTGTTTCCACATACTGTATTGATTCCTCCAGTGCCATTTAACAAATCGTCTAAAGCAACCGCTCCATTGTTTTCAATTTCAATTAATCCAATGATATCGGCGTCTAAGCCACAAATAGCAGCGGCAATCTTTTCGCGTTGGCGCTTCAATTCTGCTGTTGAATTTGCTCCTCTTTCGTTTAAAGTTGTAAAATAATTTAAAACATTAAAGCTAGCTACTTTTAAGCTACCTCCAACATCCTCTGGAGAAGCTGGTCTTGGATTTGAATGGGTAAATTCGTAGTTAAAGGCGTTTAAAACTGGTCTAATTCTCCAAGCATCTGTGCCGTTTTGCCCTGAAAATGACCAGTGCATAATACCAGTGAGATTGCTTATTTTATCACCACTACGGATAAGGTTGGAGTTGCTTAGTCCAGGGCGTGGCCAAAAGTAGGGCTCATCAATAGAACCACTAGTAGGTTTGTTCTGGATATTGTTATCATCATCCAAAATAATGCGTGACGCTTCCAATTCTTCTAGATGGGTGGCGTAGCCAGAAACATCAGGTTCATTTGAATCTGTAAATTGTTGTACTCTTGAATTTCCACTCAGGACCAATTGGCCAAAACGGGCAAGTTCAAAACTTTCACTAACTACTAAATCTGTCGTATAGGTCACCAGCATGTTTTCTACACTTTCGTAAGTGTCTTCGAGCTGGGTTCCTGCAGGGGCAGGAAAACTCAAAGTTGCATGAGTAGGTAGGGGATTCCCGCTGCTGACAATGCTTACAGCATTACTATCGGTAGCTTCGATTTGTGTATTTCCATAGAACTCTACCACTTGTCCAGACACTTTCACCAGATCTCCTACATTGACATCGACTGGGCAATATTGACAAAGTACAAATAGAGCTTCAGATGTCATAGGATCAGTATCACTATCTTTATCTTCTTCCTGAATAAAAAATCCGATCAGCTGGTTGTCTTCTTGATAGTCTCCAATGACAATTGCTTCAACCATAACAGTGGTGTTTTCCAAGGGACTTGCATCTGTACTTCCTTGCACCTCACTTATCTTTACAATTGAATTATTTTGTGACTCAGCCGCAGCATCATTAAGGCTGACAAAAACAGCAGGATTTTGTTCAGACAGAACAGGAGAGATTTCAGGAAAATTTTCTAGCTCCTGAGCATCATTCATATCAGCTTTAATATTGTCTGCCAAATCATAGGGCATAGCGTTACCAACTATCCGATCATCTACACTGCTAAATAGATTTTCAACACTAACTTCATACATTTCGGAGTCTGCAATATGGTTTGCATTTAAGTTAACGGTATTGCTATCAAAATCTTCTACCGACATAACATTTTGAGCATACGTCCCTACACATAATCCTAGCAATAATACGTAAAATAAAGGTGATTTTTTTTTCATTAAAATTTGATTTACAGTCCTTTAATGCTATGCAGTAAAGGATAAAAATTCACCGGTAAACATAAAAGTATTTTATAATATAACAGGATGATTTTATGAATATTAATTAAAGTTCACTAATGGAATGTATCTGCTTTAGGAAACTAAAGTAGCTCCGCTAAGAATCGGAACTTAGATCTACACTAAATTAAAGACGATAAGGTATTAAAGAGCTTTTAGTTGTAATCCTAAAAAATGAAGGTATTGATTGTCTTTCTTGTCTGCATGATAAGCTCTAATATCGGTAATGACATGGAGTCCAGTATCTACGCTTAACTGACTTAGGTAATTCAGCTTTCTGGCTTTGCCAGGTTTGACATTAATGCAAGCGTCTGGATCTGTTGGAATGTCTTGCCTCCAACGAGTTTGCTTTATTGAAAGCGTAACGAGAGGAAAGCATCATTACTGGTATAGGGAGCCCCTTTGTTTTTTGCCTCTGGACGGTAGTCCTGATCTTTTGACCATTTTTTGTTTCTGGACTTTAGTGCTGTTGCCTCTTGTTTATTAGCACTGATGCTTTGTTGCTCCTTACTGGCTTTGAATGGTGCGGAGTCTATAGCTTGGGTATGACTATTCACCATACCTTTATCAATACACATCTTTAAAACTTTGGGAAAGATCTCTTCAAATATCTCTTCTGGAAAAAGCTGACGAGTTCTTCTTATTGTAGAATGCCAGGGCAATTCACCGTCTATATCGTAGTCTATAAAGAACAAAATATCCAAGCGCATACTACAATGCTCAATCAGTTTCCGATCACTGATAATGTTCTCTAAATACCCACCAAGCATAACTTAAAAAACACAACAGGATCAATGCTTTTTTGACCGCTTGATTCGTAATAAGGCTTGGTCAATTTGTACAGATACTCTAAATCTAAAACCGACTTTAATCTGCGATAAAAATTCTCTTCGGGGATGCGTTCACTCAGTAAGAATCGAGTAAACAATTTCTCTTGATAGGTCTTTTTTCCTTGCATTACTAAAGATAATCAATTCCAAACTTTTCAATGCCAATCAATTATATATATTTACAAGAAATTGAGTTGTGCAATAGGCACAGCGCTTATAGCTCATTGCGGCTAAAGTGCTTAACGCAAAATCGGTGTTTTTTTTTGCTACTTTTACTGCTTAAATGAAAAACTTAGTTGTTTAATCCGCAACGAGCCATACACGCAAAACGTTAGCATACATTTAAAGAACTGTCTTTTCCTGAAATTGGTTGACTAAAAATCAATCATTTAATTCAGGATCAAGATGAAAGACAAAGAACAAGACTGCCCAAAAAAAAAGTATCAAAAGTTAAGTTTTGAACTCAAACTCATGATCATTGACAAAATTCAAAACGGTCAGATCTCCATCAACCACGCTGCTAAATCTTATAAGGTCTCCAGGTCTTCAATAGAGTACTGGCTCAAAAAATACAGTACCTTAGAACAAAAGAAACGAGGTATGAGTAAGCAAGATGAGATCAAAAAGCTAAAAGATAAAATTGAAGAACTCGAGTTTATCAAAGAGTTTCAAAGGGATTACATTGCTAATCTAGAAAACCTTTCAGGACTTGATTTAGCAAAAAAGCATTTGCCCGATGCATTGGCCAAAGCGATAGAAAAACGCAAAAGAGACCTTTCAAAATGAAGTGGGTCTATCAGTGTTTCGGGATATCTAAACAAGTGTCTTTTCCTGAAATTGGTTGACTAAAAATCAATCATTTAATTCAGGATCAAGATGAAAGACAAAGAACAAGACTGCCCAAAAAAAAAGTATCAAAAGTTAAGT